>JAZNLU010000111.1:0-53822 GCA_045579245.1 Akkermansia sp. | reverse complement strand
TCATACTTGCTATAAAATGATTATGCTGCAAGTTTACCCATTTATAGAGCCGATTTAACAGGTACACAAATCGCTCATCGTCGAGTCTTTCATCCCCAACAACCTCTCGTACAAGCCGGCGATTTCGTTCCTCTACCCTTGCATCTTAGCACAGGGATATCCCATACCGGCCCATATTTCACGCAGAAAATCCACCTGTTCGGCATCGAGAATCTTTCGACCCCTCTCTTTTTGCGCTTTTGTTTATGCAGTCCTTGAGTCAACACTGTGATGGCATGCTTTCTTGACTTATAGCCAATATATTGCATTAGGTCATCAATGATTGCGGATTTCTGACTACGTGAGGTGCATTTACCATAGAGAAGTCTTGACCTCAAACGAACCTTTCTTTTTCTTTTCCGCTCATCATTAAGTACATGTAAGTATTATAGTGCTTATAATTTTGAGGCAACCATAAAACTTCATCACCGCACGCGAAACGGCAATTCCTCGTTGGGTTCGTTTTTTTTTGAGGCAATGCGTGTTTACCAGCTCGGCGAGCCATTTTCACCGACCGTCTTGCGGCTGGGGGGCTTTTACACAGGCTGAGTCAGGATGCCGGAGTTAGTTTGGATTCGTGAAGGTCTGCTAACCATGAGGAGGCATTGGTGTAGCGCTTTTCAATGTCTGGAGAACAGGCGCGATCTATGGTTCTCAGTAGTGCTGGGGTATATAGGGACAATAAGTTAGGGTCGGCACTCAGAGGTTGAGCTTTATCGTATAGCTCCCGCTGGTGGCACGCAGGTAGACTGGTGCCTTTTAAGACATAATATAAAGTGGCACCGAGTGCGTATAAATCGCTCCAAGGACCAAGCTTACCTCCTTCTTTGAGCTGCTCGGGCGGGGTGAATCCCTGAGATTCTATAAAGTTAGGGGTTAAATCTCCGTATGATTCGCGTGCCGCTCCGAAATCGATGAGGACGGGAAGCCCTGTTCGGGTGATGAGGATGTTGTCCGGTTTGATATCGCGGTGCAGGAGTTGTCTGGCGTGCATATAGTCCAGAGCATCCAGCAGACGCACCATAAGTCCCAACAGGGCATTCTGAGTCAGGGGGCGATTGCAGCGGGCGTAATCCGCCGCCAAATCTCCCAGTGAGAGTCCGTCGATGTGTTCCGTTACGTAGTAAGCCGTGTTGTGTGCTTCGAAATAGGAGTAGACACGGGCAATGTAGGGGTGATCCAGCGCTGCGAGCACGCGTGCTTCCTTCAGGAAGTTTCTGCTTGCCCACTCGTAGGTAGCTGCATCGGTTTCCTCATTGTTCAGACACACGTCCAGCGTGGAACTTTTGCGGTAGCAGAGCGTGTCCGGGAAGCTTTCTTTGATAACAACGCGGCGGGCAAGATAATCTTCTTCCGCCAGATAGGTAACGCCGAATCCCCCGCCACCCAGTGCTTTGAGGATATGGTAACCGTGCAAATCCGTACCTTCCGGTAATTCCCGCGGGGCAATATCGCATTCAATCTCCTCAGCTCCGGTGATGGGGGCTGCCTGTTGAATGCCCGCCAGAATATCATCTGCAAAGGAAACAGCAGGGGGCGTGTGTGAATGGTCAGGGGAGGATGGCATGGCTTTCTGCCCGCATCATATCACCCATACACGTCTCCGCGCAAGATAAATTTGCACCGGAAATGCTCCGAGTCGCTTTCCTGCAGGAGATAAGGCTTGATTTGCTGTGTGAAATAAGGTAGGCTCTAGGGCATGTTCGTAGATAACATCCGAATTTTTGCCCGTGCGGGTAAGGGAGGAAACGGTCTTGCCAGTTTCCGTCGTGAGAAATTTGTGCCTCGGGGCGGCCCCGACGGCGGTGACGGCGGCGACGGCGGCAGCGTTATTCTGGAGGTGAGCACGGGAGTAAACGATTTGCGTTCGTATTTTTATGATCCCAAGCTGCTGGCCACGGACGGTCAGCCCGGTATGCATGCTCGCAAGCACGGTAAGGACGGCAGAACGGTTATCGGTAAAGTACCGCCCGGCACCATCGTGTACCGCAGCAACGCCGCCACCATGCAGGAGGCTACTTGGTTGGAACGTGAGGGTGATGGCATAGAGCTGGAGCAGATAGCGGATCTCACGGAGCCCGGGCAGCGCTTTGTGCTCTGTCAGGGCGGCAAGGGCGGGCGCGGTAACTGGCATTTCCGCACGGCTACGAATCAGGCTCCCATTGAGTTTGAGTACGGCACGGAGGCAGAATCAGGCGTGTTTTTCTTTGAGCTGCGGCGTATTGCGGATGCCGGTCTGGTGGGCTATCCAAATGCCGGTAAAAGCACCCTGCTGACAGCTATCTCCAACGCCACGCCGAAGGTGGCCAGCTATCCGTTCACCACACTGCAGCCGATAGTGGGTGTGGTACAGTTTGAGGACTTCAGCCGCTGCGTCGTGGCGGATATCCCCGGAATCATTGAGGGGGCATCCAACAACCGCGGGCTGGGGCATGAGTTTCTGCGCCACATCATGCGCTGTCACTTGTTGCTCTTTGTGGTAGATA
The DNA here is from genome assembly GCA_045579245.1 of Akkermansia sp. Taxonomy (GTDB): domain Bacteria; phylum Verrucomicrobiota; class Verrucomicrobiia; order Verrucomicrobiales; family Akkermansiaceae; genus Akkermansia. The sequence goes on along the minus strand of JAZNLU010000111.1, from coordinate 51,297 downwards.
TGACCGGTCTTGAGCATGACCCCGTGGAGGCAATTCAAACCTTGCGCAAGGAGATTAAGCTTTATTCCGATGAGCTGGCGGCTCGTCCGTGGGTGATTCTTGCCAACAAGATGGATGAGGAAGCCTCAGCTGAGAATCTGGCGGTGCTGCAGCAGCGTTTCCCGAAGGTGGAAATCATCCCGATAGCCGCTGCTACGGGGCAGGGAATTCCCGAGTTCAAGGAGAGGCTCAAGGGCTTACTGCAGGAGGATTGATACCGTGCTTGTAGCGCTGCTGTCTGATATTCACGCCAACCAGGAGGCTTTGCAGGCCGTGCTGGCTGACATGACCCGCCGTGGGGTGGATGGCGCCCTGGGGCTGGGGGATTACATTGGCTTCAACGGCAATCCGTCGGAATGTCTCAGCCTCGTGCGTCCGCACTTGTTGGCAGCGGTTCGCGGCAATCATGAGGAGGCGCTGCTTGATCGCGCCGTGTTCGGTGTGACCCTGTACCGGCGTATGATGGAGCTTACGCGCAGGATGCTTACCGCCGAACAGGTGAGCTGGGTGCGCTCTCTGCCCACTCACGCGGACTGGCAGGGCTTTATTCTCTCTCACGCCACCCCGGAAGCTCCCAAGCGCTGGGGGCGTGTGGCTAATGTGAATGATGCCCGCAAGGTTTTTGCGGCGGTGAAAAATCGCGTCTGTTTCTTTGGTCACACACACCGTGCCACGGTGTTCCGTCTGCGGCACGGTGCGGTGGAAAAAATTCCCGTGGAGTATGATGATCAGGGGGATTTTACGCTGCATCTCTCCGCAGACAGTCGTTTTCTTATCAACCCGGGGTCCGTGGGGCAGCCGCGTGATTTGGACTGGCGCGCGGCGTACGGTCTTTTCTGCCCGGAGACGTATACGCTGCACCTGCGCCGCGTGCCTTATGATGTGGCGGAAACCTGCCCCAAGATTGCCCGCACGGGGCTGCCGGATTCTTTTGCCGAGGCACTGCGCCGTGGTACTTCTCCCACCGGAGATTGAAGCTTTTAACCGATTGTAACGCCTCACATTCGTATGAAGATTGCATCCTCTGTTGCTGAATTGGTGGGCAACACGCCGCTGCTGGAAGCCCGCCGCTTTGCCGCCGCCCGTGAGCTGCCGGTGCGGCTTTTGCTTAAACTGGAGTACCTGAACCCCGCCGGCTCGGTGAAGGACCGCGTGGCACGCGCCATCATAGAGGATGCGGAGCAGCGCGGGCTGCTGCAACCCGGCGGCACTATCATTGAACCCACCAGCGGCAACACAGGCATTGGGCTGGCTGCCTTGGCTGCTGCGCGCGGGTACCGCTCCATTTTCGTGATGCCGGATACCATGAGCGTGGAGCGCCGTAATATGCTGCGTGCCTATGGGGCGGAGGTGGTACTTACCCCGGGTGCTCTGGGTATGAAAGGTTCTCTGGACAAAGCCGCAGAGCTGCAGGCATCCATTCCCGGTGCCATTCAGGCAGGGCAGTTTGTCAACCCCGTCAACCCCGCTGCGCACTATGCCACTACCGGACCGGAAATCCTGCGTGATACGGCGGGGCAGGTGGATATTCTGGTAGCCGGTGTGGGTACCGGCGGCACGCTTTCCGGCACGGGGCGTTATTTGAAAGAGCATCTCCCCCGGCTGCGTGTGGTGGCTGTGGAGCCGGCGGCTTCTCCTCTTCTTTCCGGGGGGCAGCCCGGACCGCACGCTATTCAGGGTATCGGTGCCAATTTTGTGCCGGACACGCTGGACACCGCAGTGTATGATGAGGTGTTGGCGGTTGATAATGAGTCCCCCATCTCGGCGGCAAAAGAGCTGGCGCGCACAGAGGGTATCCTGGTGGGTATATCCTCCGGTGCGGCGCTGTGGGCGGCTGAGCAGCTGGCCCGCCGCCCGGAGAATGCCGGCAGGAGTATCGTGGTTATCCTGCCGGATTCTGCGGATCGCTATTTCTCCACTCCGCTTTTTGCGTGAGCGGAGAGAGCGCTTAGTCCTGCTTCAGTTCACCGCTGAAGCCGATACGTGAGTTGAGCGGAATGCTCACCGTGGTGGGTTCGCCGTAGGTCTCCACTACCACGCAAATTTCTTTGGCGTCTGTTTCCAAATCGTATCCGAATGAGCTTTCTTTCATGCCCGTGCCGTTATATTGGCAGCTGATGCGCACTTTCTTGCCTTCAGGGGTCTTGAAATGGATATCAGCCACTTTTCGTCTGTCCTTTGTGGGCAGGGTGAAGCGGATATCTTCGCCCTTATCCCATTCATAGGACATTTCCATGCCGGGAATATTCAGCTTTCCGGATTCTCCGTATTTGACAGTTTGCTGCGGCTGTCGGGTGGTTTGTTCTGCAAGTGAGACTTTAATCGCGCCTTTTATTTCAATCCAATCACCCTTGGGTTGAGTTTCAATTTCCAGATTAACAAGATTGTCCGGGGTTGCAGTCTCGTCGGTGAGACTCCATTCCAGAGCGGTACCGGCTGCATCGGTAATGCTGATGTTATCCGGTGTTACATTCAGGATTTCCTGTTGTTTACCGGTTGTGTTGATGTGCCAGGTTAACAGCAGAGGTGCCGGTTTCCGAAACAGGCGGAACATCGTTTGTGCTCCGGTGCCTTTTTCCTGATTCGGTGTGACGTCATAATGCCGTGTCAGGGAGTATAGGGAAGCCGTAGGCGTATTTGCGGCTGCGGCAAAACAGCTTGCTCCCATGAGGAGTACGAGTGATAAGGGGAGTTTGTTCATAGCGAGGGTATTGTAGGATAAATGAGATTTATTTTCAATGAAAATCAGATGAGTGGTGCGAAAAATCCACAAACAAGTCAAACCGGGATTGTGTGGTTCTACTGTGTGCTTAGTAATGAATAATTCAATCTACACTTTTGTTTTTTTCTTAGGCTTGCTCCTCTATGCGCCTCTTTCTTTAAATTTCTTTTCGGACATCTATGCCAAAAACCTGTTGCCGACGGTTTTTAGACTTGCCTTTTGAGCAGAAAAAGTGTACTGTGCGTTACCGCTTGTCGGAGAACCTCAACAATTTCACACATGGAAACGTTAAAAATTCAGCGTGCTCTGCTGTCCGTATCGGACAAGACGGGGCTGGACAAGTTCGCCAAAGGGCTGGTTGCCCAGGGTGTGCAGCTCATTTCCACCGGCGGTACATGCCGTTACCTGTTGGAGCTGGGGCTGCCCGTGACTGAGATTTCTGATTATACCGGTGCGCCGGAACTGTTTGATGGCCGCGTCAAGACCCTGCATCCCAAGGTGCATGGAGGTCTGCTCCAGCGCCGCGACCTTGAGGAGCATCAGAAGCAGGCTCAGGATAACAATATCCCCACTATTGACCTCGTTTGCGTGAATCTCTATCCTTTCGAGGAGACGATTGCCAAGGAGGGCGTGACGCTGGCTGAGGCTATTGAGAAGATTGACATCGGCGGCCCTTCTATGCTGCGCTCCGCTGCCAAGAACTACAGCGCCGTGACGGTGGTGTCCGACCCGGCTGACTATGACACCGTGCTGGAGGAAATGGAGAATCACCAGGGCTGCACCACGCTCAAGACGCGTGAGAAACTGGCGGTCAAGGTGTTCATGCGCACCTCCTCCTACGATACGGCTATTTCCAACTATCTGGGACACCGTGCGGAGGACAGCACCCGCGCCAATCTCAGCATCTCTCTGCCGTTCTGCCAGGAGCTGCGCTATGGTGATAACCCCCATCAGGACAGCATGCTCTATGGCAACTTTGAGAAGATTTTCACCCAATTGCAGGGCAAGGAACTCTCCTATACCAATATCTTGGACTTGGATGCGGCCGCTTCGCTCATCATGAATTTCCGCCGCCCGACCGTCGGTATTCTCAAGCACACTAACCCCTGCGGTGTAGGTCAGGATGATGAAGATTTGGTGGAAGCTTGGAAGCGCGCTTACCAAACGGATACTCAGGCTCCCTTTGGTGGTGTGATTGTCATGAACCGCCCGATGACGGAGGCGCTTGCCCGCATTGTGGGTGCCATCTTTACGGATGTGATTATCGCTCCCGATTATGAGCCGGAGGCACGCGCTATCCTCCAGAAGAAAAAGAACTGCCGCGTGATGCGCATTGATATGGAAGCGTGGGCGGAGTTCTGTAAGACGCCGATGGTGCGTACAGCTCCCGGCGGTTTAATGACCATGAAGCGTGATGCTGAGGTCATGGGGCTTGATAATTTGGAGGCCAAAGTGGTGACTAAGCGGCAGCCCACGGCTGAGGAGCTGGAGGCCATGCGCTTTGCCTGGCGCGTGTGCAAGCAGGTACATTCCAACGCTATCGTCTTTACGGATAAAAACGGCACGCTCGGTATCGGTGCCGGTCAGATGAGTCGAGTGGATTCTGCCAAAATTGCCGTATGGAAGGCCGGTCAGGCAGGGTTGAGCCTGCAGGGCAGCGTGATTGCTTCTGATGGCCTTTTCCCCTTTGCGGACGGTTTGCAGACGGCGATTGATGCCGGCGCTACCGCCTGCATTCAGCCCGGCGGCTCTATCCGCGATGAGGAAGTAATTAAGGCTGCAGATGATGCCGGTATTGCTATGGTGTTCACCGGTGCCCGCCACTTCCTGCACTAAGGTAATTCAACATATGGGGGGCTTCCGGTGTCGTATACCGGGAGCCCTTTTTTGTTTCATATCCATCAAACCGTAAGATCATGTTATTAGGTGTCAATATTGACCATGTAGCGACCCTGCGGCAGGCTCGCTATGCCGGGATGCCGGAGGCTCACAATGCTGAACCCTCCGTGTTGGAGGCTGCTCGCGCAGCCAAAGCAGGCGGGGCAGATTCTATCACCCTTCACGTGCGGGAAGATCGCCGCCACATGCAGGATGCCGATGCTTTTGCCGTGCGGCGTGAGATTGATTTGCCTCTTAATCTGGAAATGGGAGCTACGCCCGCCATGTTGGACGTGGCGTTGGCGCTTAAGCCGGATTTTGTCTGCTTGGTGCCGGAACGGCGGCAGGAAGTGACTACGGAGGGTGGTCTGGATGTGGTAGGTCATTTGTCCGAGCTTCGTTCACTGGTGGCTGCGCTGGCGGAGAACGGCAGCAGGGTCAGCATGTTTATTGACCCGGAGGAGGCTCAGGTACGCGCGAGCGCCGCAGTCGGAGCCCCCATGATTGAGCTGCACACAGGGCGTTTTGCCAATACGCAGGGTAAAGAGCGCGCGCTGGAAACGACTCGTTTGGCTGCTGCGGCTGAGCTGGCTCATGAGCTGGGACTTGAGGTTCATGCCGGTCACGGTATTCAGATTGCCAATCTCGCAGAGTTGACTAATGTCCCGCATTTGACGGAGCTCAATATAGGTCACACGTTGATTTCCCGTGCGGTCTTTGTCGGGTTGGAGGCTGCTGTACGGGAGATGAAAGAGGCTGTTTCCGCTCTGAAATGGTGAAACAAGTTGCCTAACTGCTTTTATTTGCAGCATCCGCAGCCTAAAAGACGGCTGCGGATGCTCTTTTTTTGAAAAAATGCACAAAAGGCCCCATTTTTCTCTTGAAATGAAAACGTAGCATGCTAAGATAGAGTCCTATGAACAAGACTCAACTTGTTGACGTTATTCAGGCCAAGCTTGGTGAAGGAGCCACAAAGAAGTGCGCAGAGATTGCTCTGAGTGCTGTGTTGGCTGCAATCGGTGAATCCGCCCGCAAGGAAAAGGTTCAGCTCGTGGGTTTCGGTACTTTCGAGATGAAGACCCGTGCAGCACGCACGGGGCGTAATCCCCAGACTGGTGAGACGCTGAAGATTGCTGCTTCCTCCACGCTGTCGTTCAAGCCTTCCTCTGCTTTTAAGACGGAAGTCAAGAAGTCCTGCGCTAAGAAGTCCTGCAAGAAGAAGTAATCGTCCGCCGGGTAGTACTCCATCCATGCTTTTTACAGGTCGCCTGTCTCTGCCATTCGGAGACCGGCGGCTTTTTTTATCAGGTGCTCATTTTCTCTCTTGTGATACGAAAAGCGCGAAACGTAATTCAAACTGGTGGTATATGTGAATTTATGGTTTACTTTTAGTAACGATTATGGTAAAAGCTCTTTGCTATGGATTTAGAGCAACGCGAAATCAGCGCGGAAACCATTTCTCCGTACTTTGAACAGTATTTTGGTCACAAGCCGACGGTTGTGGCAGCCTCTCCCGGTAGAGTAAATCTCATCGGTGAACATACAGACTATAACAATGGGTTTGTGCTGCCGATGGCTCTCAACAATATCAATGTGGTGGCGGTTGCCCCCTCTCCCACCGGCAAGCACCGCTGGATTGGTGCTCTCGGTGATGTGATGATTGAGATTGATCCGGCAGATGTGACCAAGCCCGGTGAGCCTTTCTGGAGCAACTATGTGCGCGGCGTTATCTGCATGCTGGAGCGCCGCGGTATCACGGTTCCCGCGGTGGATATGCTCATAGATTCCAATGTGCCCCGCGGCGGCGGCCTTTCTTCCAGCGCTGCGTTTGAGGTGTCTGCCTGCACGGCTTTGGCCGCCCTCTGCAGGGCAGAGGTCACACCGACGGAACGCGCGCTCATCGGCCAGGCTACGGAGCATGAGTTTGTGAACGTGCCCTGCGGTATCATGGACCAGTTCATCTCTGCCAACGGTAAGAAAGACCATGCGCTCATGCTGGACTGCAAGGATCTTTCCTATCGCCTCATCCCTATGATGGACCCGGATGTGAGCGTGCTGGTGATTGATTCTGCCGTGAAACACTCTCTGGCTGATGGTGGTTATGCCGCCCGTCGCAAGAATTGCGAGGACGCCTGCGCCATCCTCGGCGTTTCCTCTCTGCGTGAGGCTACGCTTGACATGCTGGAAGAGAAGAAAGCCGAGTTGGGCGACCTCTGCTACCGCCGAGCCCGCCATGTCATTGGTGAGAATCTTCGCGTGGCAGCCTTTGCCGAAGCTCTGCAGAAGGGTGATTGGGATGCTGCCGGTGTAGCCATGCGCGGCTCCCACGCGTCTCTGAAAGATGATTTTGAAGTTTCCTGTGCAGAGGTAGATACCCTGGTAAGTCTCAGCGACACGATTCCCTCTGCGGCTTCCGTGTACGGTGCCCGCATGACGGGCGGCGGCTTCGGCGGCTGCATCGTGGCGCTGGTCAAGAGCAGCGATGTGGAGCAGGTCGCTCAGGAGATGATTGAGGCCTACCGCAATGCCCTTGGTATCGAGACGGATTACCTCATCACCCGCCCCGGAGACGGTGCCCGGGTGCTCTGGCAGGCATAATTAATTCTTAATCAACAAACATATACACACTAATGAAGAAACTCATGACATTGATTGGAGCGCTCGCCCTCATGTCCGGTGCCGCCATGGCGCAGGAGGCAGAAGCGGCGCAGGGCTCTGTAGATGTGCTCCCGCTGTGGGAGATGATAGTGTTCTGCGTGGTCGTGGTCGGTGTTATCGGCCTCGGTATCTGGAAGTCTTCGGACTCCGGTGAAAGCGCAGAGGAAAAGAAAGAGAAGGGTGCAGCCGACTATTTCCTGGCAGGCCGCGGTCTGAGCTGGTGGCTGGTGGGCTTCTCCCTGCTGGCGGCTAATATTTCCACGGAGCAGTTCGTGGGCATGAGCGGTCAGGCAGCTGACTGGCTGGGGCTTGCCATTGCCGGTTATGAGTGGCTTGCCGCCATCGTGCTGGTGATTGTGGCATTTACCTTCCTGCCCATGCTGCTCAAGCGCGGTGTGTTCACCATTCCCCAGTTCCTGGAGGAACGTTACAACGGCGTTTCCCGCGTGGTCATGGCTATCGTGAACCTGGTCATTCTGGTGGGTGTGCCCACGGCTTCCGTCATATATGCCGGTGCCACCGTGGTATCGGGTTATTTTGACCTTTCCCTGCTTTCCGGCTGCCTTATCATTGCCGCTGCTGCAACTGTCTACGTGTATGTGGGCGGTCTGAAAGCCTGCGCGTGGACAGACCTTATTTGGGGTGCAGCTCTCATCGTGGGCGGCGGCGTGGTGGCATACTTTGCCGTGACTGCTCTGGGCGGCATGAATCCGGTGCCTCAATCTGTGCTGGATACTGCCACGGCTACCTCCGGTGCCACGGCTGAAGCCATGGCAGGTACCGGCTCTCAGTTCTGTGACGGCCTTTCCCGCCTCTGGACGCTCAATGAGGGTCCTGCCAACTCCTCTATCAACGGAATCGGCGGTAAGCTGCACATGATGCGTGAAGCTACCGACCCCGTGATGCCCTGGACGGTTTACCTGTTGGGTCTTTGGATTCCCAACTTCTTCTACTGGGGACTCAACCAGTACATCATGCAGCGCACGCTGGCTTCCAAGAGCCTGGAGGAAGGTCAGCTGGGTGTGGTCTTTGCCGCATTCCTGAAGCTGCTGATTCCCTTTGTGGTGATTATTCCCGGTATTCTGGCCTACAACCTGTACCGTGGTGATCTGTCCCGAGATGCGGACAAGACCGCTGCCGCCATTGTGAAAGCTGCGGATGAAGCCGCTGCCGCCGGCGGCAAGAAAGTTATTTACAATGTGGCTGCCAGCCGCCTCATTCGCAAGGATTCCGAGCAGGATGCCGTGGCGTTGATGCAGAAGAACCTTGCTGCCGTGGCTGCTCCGGCAGATGTGGTGACTGCTTTCGGTGCCGGGGCCGCTGCTCTGTCCGCAATCCCCGCCGAGGACACACAGAAGCGCGCCGAAGCGGCTGAAAAACTGGTTAAGCTGGAGGGTGAGGCAACTGATGCCGCCCGTAAGAATACCGCAGAGTACAGCGTGACCACTGCTCTGGTGGCATACAAGTATGACTCCGCCTTTGCGACCCTGCTGCGTAATCTGCTGCCGGGCACCGGCTGGGCATGGTTCGTGCTGGCAGCTCTTTTCGGTGCTGTGGTCAGCTCTCTGGCCTCCATGCTCAACTCTGCCTCCACTCTCTTCACCATGGATATTTACGGCAAGGCCAAGGAAGTGATGGGCTCGCCCGCATCCTCCGGTCAGCTGGTGGCTGTGGGTAAGGTGGGTGTGTTGGTTTGCGCCGCCATTGCCACCGCCATGGCTCCCTTCCTGGATAACCCCGCTTTCGGTGGTATCTTCACCTTCATTCAGGAGTTCCAGGGATTCCTCAGCCCCGGTGTGCTCGCCGTGTTCCTCTTCGGCTTCTTTGTGCCGAAATGCCCGCGTGTGTTTGGCTGGCTGGGTATCCTGCTGGGTGCGGTTGCATACACCGTCTTCATGCTGACCCTGCCTGAGGCATCCTTCCTCAACCGCATGGCGTTCTCCTTCCTGAGCGTCTGCGGTATCGGTGCTCTGCTTACCCTGCGTAACCACCTTGTCGGCGGTGAGGCTGTCATTCTGGAGAACAAGGGTATCATCGAGATGAAGACCTCCAACCGAGCCAAGGTGTTCGGCGTGCTGGTGGTGCTGGCTACCATTGCCCTCTACGTTATTTTCTGGTAAAGCTTTTATCAGTCCTTTTTTCAATGCCGATGTCTCTCTGCGGAGGGCATCGGCGTTTTTACGTAAAAGCGGTTCCGGTTAAGAATTTTATCATTAACGGCTTTGTTCTATATTGAGCACCATACATATTAAATATTTTAGATAGTTATATGGTGGTAGTTAGGAATGTGTATGGGAGTGGGAAAGTACGGTGTTGTGCGAATTTCTTTATTGTTTATAGCGCGGCATGCCCTATCCATGGAAGACTGCAATATTAAAGAAACAACTGCGGATATCTCATGTTTCAGTGTACGCGTTTGTTGAGTTGCATCTACGTATGTTATTCCGGATGCCTATGAGCTTGGATTTGCTGATGATGCATTTTCCGTTAAGATTATATTTGACCATAAGAATGTTAAGCTTATTTTTTTTGTGCTGTTTTTGCAAAAAAAAGGGAAGAATCCGCTTGCCTTGTCGGGGTTAATATGTTAGCATGTCAGAAGTGGTTGAAAGCCCGACTGAACATTTTTTTATCTTATGAAACTCAATTCACTTTCCGTAAAGAAGTTATTGCGCGCTATTACTGCCCCGGTGATGCTTGCTTCTACTCTCCTCTCCGGTTCGCTGGCTTCGGCCGGGACGTTGTATGTGGCAGATGGTATTAACTTGGACGACTACAATAAGTCCGAGCGCTTTTTCCATAGCGTTAAGGGGCCTTACGCAAATTGGCGGGCTTTGCAGACGAAGTATGAGGAAACCGGCAATTTGGATTTTCTCGGGAATCTGGCACAGTATGTTAAACCCAACGCTCAGGGTAAGATTGATTTGACGGATTATGATTGCCGGAGGGAGTTTAGTGAGGATACCATGATGTGCTGGGCTCATGCGGCTGCGGATGCCATCACCTATTGGCAGACGTATTATGGTGTGTTTTACAAAGGTGATAAGGAGCTTCCGTATGGGCTGAATTATGACCGCAGTCTGCTGGGTGATACGAATAACTCTGAGTTTACCCAGGTCATTACTGATTTTGTGATTAACTGGTCGGATGACGGCGGTAACGCTATCTATGCCTATGAATGGTATTTTAACGGGGGGCTTCCGCAGGGCTACCCTGTCGGTGATACATCGCTCCTCTCGGAAGAAGATGCTCCCGCGCTGAAAGGTAATCCCACCTTGAAAGGCTGGTCGGTGCTGGAAAATAAAGATTCCGGCGGCTATGGTGCGGGGTACGGTGTGCAGATGGAGTGGCATTCCACAGAGTGGATTCGTGGGCACATGAGCCGTGGAGATATCCTGAACATGGTGGCTGATGCGTTTGGATACACCAAAAACGGTACGGAGTGGCTCCTTACGGAAGAGAACCGTATTTGCTCCGTCGGCGTGGGTGGGGACATAGCTCACGCTTTGACCTGTCTGGGATTTGGTACGGATGATAACGGGGAACTGGAATACCTGATATTCATTGACAATGACGGGCTGTCTTCTGAAGGTGTTACCAAGGTGTATCTGAAAAAGGGGCAGTATTACATCGATGAGGAAAGCTGGTTGTTGTACTATGACAAGGCTTGCACCCGCCCCTATGCCGGATGCTCGGTGATTTTGGAAACGCTGGAGTGGATTGACACCCCGGATGCGTTGAAAGCGAAGTACGAGGCTTACAATTCTGCTGACAGTGTGCTTGTCTGGACCGGCAAGCGTGAGGACGGAAAGTGGGCTGACGGTGAGTATACGCTGGACAAGCTGCCGACAGACAAGAGCGGATGGAAAATTTTTGCCGTTGATGATTACTACAACGCATACTACCGTCCTGAGCGCGACGTGCTCTTCGATGATTCTGCGGAAGCGGCGGATGTAACCGTTGCCGGAGCATTGAAGACCGGTGACTGGGTGGTCGACAATACGGCAAAAACATACAGCTTTACCGGAGGTGAGGGAGCGGCGCTGACTGTTGATTCTTTCACCAAGAGCGGTACGGAGAAGGTTTCTCTGAAGGGGCTTTCCGTGACCTCTGCCGGGGCTTGCACCGTGAACGCCGGTACTCTTGCGGTGGGTGATTGTGAGCTGACCTTTAATTCAGCCTCCGTTGCCGCGGATTCGACATTCAGCGTGACGGATCCGACCAAGCTGACGGTGACCAATGCGCTGACGATGGCGAGCGGGGCTACTCTGAATTTTGCATTTGGGGAAGTGGAAAATGCAGTCATGCTGACCTTTAACGGTACGTTCACTCCGGAATCGACAGTAGCCGTGACGGTAGATGATAGCACGGCGGTTGTAGGTTCCGTGTATCATTTGATGAGTTTTACCGGCAATACGATTAGCGGCGCAGAGCTTTTCACCTGCTCTCAGGGCGTGCTGTCTTATGAGAACAATATGTTGAGCCTGCGGTACTACACCGGTGGGTACATGGTGTGGGAAATCGGTGACGGTGAATGGTCCTCCACTCGCTGGGAATCGGAGGATGTGCTCACCACGAATCTTGCCGGTGTTTGCTTTACCGGAGAGGGTGAGGGCACCACGGCGAATATCACCGTTGTCGGGGATGTGAAGCCTGCGGAGATGAAGGCTGATAACGCCGGTACAATAGTGTTGGGTGGCAGTGGCAGTATCGTCGGAACATCATCCCTGACGATGCAGGGAACCGGTGAACTGAAGCTGGAGATGGCTAATGCGTACACCGGCGGTACAGTAGTGGAATCCGGTATCCTGACAGTGGGACATGCGGATGCTCTGGGTACCGGCAAGGTGAGCCTCAAGGGAGGTACACTCAATCTGTGTGGTGCGGAGTTGTCCAACGCCATCGAGGTGCAGGGGACGGCTGTGTTGAACGGAGCCGATGCCTATCAGGGTGGTTTGTCGCTGGTGAGTGGTAATCTGAGCGGTGGCTTGCTTAATCTGCGCCAGAAGCTTGAGTTGAGAGAGGGTAGCATTGCCAACGATTTGCAGGGTACGGGGTCTATTGTCAAGCTGGGTGCAGGTAAAGCCGTCCTGTCCGGTAAGAATATAGGCACCGGTACGGTAACCATTACAGAAGGTACGTTGGAAGTGACCTCACCTGATTCGCTGGGCTTGGGCAGTGTGGAAGTCAATGGCGGTACCCTTTCCGCTCCGTCGGGTGTAACCATATCAGGACAGAGTCTCAGCCTAAATGGTGGAGATGTTTCCGGTTCTCTGACGGTAGGTGAGAACGCCACGCTGGATGTGCTGGAGTCTGCTACGGTGAACGGTAGCCTGACTCTGCAGTCCGGCACGGTGAAGTTGCACAATAGGCTTCTGACAGTGACTGAGACTTTGGTTATTGATGGTAATACACGCATGGATGTTTCCTGCTGGCTTGAATATGGTACGTACCGCATGATGAGAGTAGGCAGTGTCTCCGGAAATCTGGAGGATTTGGAACTTTATACGGAGGGGCGTAATACCAACCGCGTGTCAAAGAGTGGTTCATTTATCCTTTTGACAGTTTCGGCAGCTCCTGCCACTCTCTACTGGACAGAGGGTGAAGGCGTGTGGGGCAATCGTGTTGATGTTGAATGGACAGGAGCACCCGGAGAAACCTTGTCTGATTCCCGATTCCATGCTGCCGATACTGTTGTGTTTGCCCAAGGCGGAACCATCACGGTTGAGGGAGAAGTTGAACCGGCTGATGTGCTTATCTCCGGGGATGAGTCGCTTATCCTGTCTGGAGAAGGTTCCATTGTCGGGAAAGGCGTTCTGCGGAAGAGAGACGGTGGATTGCTTGTCATGAACAAATCAAACACCTACAGCGGAGGCACTATCATTGATGGAGGTGACGTAGTCGTAAGCGGGATGGATTCGTTAGGCACAGGAAGCATCAGCCTCAATAACGGTACTCTTGATATGGCGAATCACGCCGTGAAGAATGATATCTACGCTACAGGCGGGGCACTTATTGCCACGGCGTACGAAGGAAATATAATAGTTAGCGGAGATCTGAAGATTAGTCCTCATATGAGAGCTAACAGTATTCGCCTCAATCGAGGCAGTCTTTCCGGTGTGAATTCTTTGACCCGGGCGCAGGCAGCCTCTATTATTGATACTCCGATTGAAGCATGGCAGGGAAATATTAATGTAGATTTGTTGGGAAGCACCAGCTTGAAGGTCTGTCAGGATAATGTGATTCTGAGCGGCAAAAACAACACCTACACCGGTGGAACCATCATTGAAAAAGGCTCTTTAACTGTTGAGAATGGGTCATCTCTGGGAACCGGTTCCATTTCGTTGATGGGTGGTATTCTGAAGGCTGCCGGTGGTATCTCACTGGTATCCGGGCAGCATATGGAAATGCATGGGGGGCGCTATATAGGCAAACTGACTACGACCGGAGGCTCCTCGTTAGAGGTGACAGCCGGTAGCAGTATGACCGGTTCGCTGGTACTTAATGGAGGCAATGTTCTGTTTAATTATCAGCTTGGAACAGGCATGTACACCGGACTTGCAATTGAGGGTGATTTAACCATCGCCGGACCGACCTCCATCACGTTGACCGGGAATTGTGTGAAGGATTCTGTGCTGATGACGTTTGACAATTTGAACGGAAGCATGGAAGAGTTGGTACTTTTGGGTGAAGACGGTAAACCTGAGGAGGAATTGCAGCTTACTCAGAAAGATAACAGCATTATCCTTAGTCTTGAAGAAAACGTGCAGCATGCTACTCCCGGCACATCTGTTAATCCGACGTGGGACTATGACCCTGCTGAGCTCAATGATATGTTGGCTCAATCTGTTTGGGGTATGTTCCATGGATCTCATGCCTTTATGGATGCCATTCGCGGTGAGAAGTTCTCAGGTGCGCCGGTGGGACAAGGTGTTTCTCTCTGGGTATCCGGCATTCAATCCTTTGCTTCTGTGGATGCTTCCGGTGAGAACCGTGGAGCGGATGCCACACACACCGGCGGTGCTATCGGATTGGAGATGCTGGTGGGCACCCACAGTTGCATAGGCATGGCGGCCGGTTTGCTTTATGGTGAGGTGCAGACGGAGGGGAATCAGACGGAGATGGATCAGGATAGTGTACATATGGCTGTGTACGGAGCAACGCGTCTTTATGGCACGGAGAAATCTGCTTTAACTCTGAGCGCATATGCCGCGTATGGTACGTATGAATCCACCCCAACTGCTCAGTATGCCGGTGACATGAGTTGGGAGCAGGATGCCGTTCAGATTAACACCCGTTTGGATTGGAGTACTGCTGTTTCTGACACGCTTTCAGTCAATATCTTCGGCGGACTGGAATATTTCTCTGCTTCCGATGATGAAGTGGATGGCAATTCCTCCGGTGAGCTGACGAATCTGCGAGCAGAACTCGGTGCCGGTGTGACCAAGCTCGTTGGTCGAGCTGGATTCCGGGCAGAAGCACGCCTGCTGGGGGATATGGTACGTGATAATCCTACGCCGATTGTAGATGGGGTGCGCGGCGATGCTGCCAATCCCGGGCGTGTGGGTCTTGGTTTGAGTGCCGGAGCGGTGTACAATATTACCCCTGAGTGGAGTGTGAACGCCAACGCCAATGCTGAGTTTATGGACGGAGCTTCTTCCTGTAATATTAATATCGGTACGGCGGTGCGATTCTGATTGTAAGTTGAGCTATATATAGTCGGGCGGCACGGGTGAAATCACCTGTGCCGCCCGTTTGCTAGGTGCGACTGACGCGATATGCGCACTGTGTTGAAAATCTGCGCGGAGCCGCAGTGATGCGGAATCCCGAATCTGAACAACAAAGCAGCCGACGGTTGTGAGGTTGATTATCTCCGAGCACAAAGTGTTTGGTTGGCAGGGGGGAGTGTCCGTGGGGAGGACTCGAAGCAACGGCGGGGGAGGAACTGAACCGAGAGGAGTGCATACTCGAGAATCTAGCGCACCGCTACAAGCTTGAGCATGCATGACAACGAGCGAAAAGCAACAAGTGTGCACCGGGGAATAGGCATCATAACCGGAGCAAGGTTATAAAAGCGCTGTAGACCTTGATTGAAAAGGTTTTTCGAAAAGGGCAACCACGGCATCCAACTGTCGAAGCCGGCACTGAGCATCAAAGATAAACGCGCTCTTGCCAAATGCTCAAGGCGGGAATGTTGGACCACGAAAGCATTAAGCAGAAACGAGAGCAGGGCACGCCTCAAGGTGAACCTTACTCGCCGCTGTTAAGCCCCGTGATGAAGTTAGAATAGCTGCGAGTATGGTACTTGCTTTTTTTCGGAAAGCTATCCCCATTTTGGCTGTAGCAACTTTAATGCCCGGGCAGCAGTACAGCTTCATATCCGAAAATGTCCGCAAACATGGCACCTTTGGTGCGTAGTCCCATGTTTTCCAGCGTGAGATCCTGAACCTCGGGAACTCGCAGTTCCAGCCGTCGATTACTAAATCTAACGGTAAAGGAGCTGATGCGGTGAGCATGTGCGCGCTCCATGGCTTCCGCGACCCGGAGCAGTGCTGCCAGTTTTTGTACCCGAAGTCGGTTGGGTAAATCCAGTTCGGTATAACTGCTGTCCGCTGAGTTTGGCGGACCGTGGCGGTGATAGCGTGCCAGCAACCCCACAATTTCAACATCCTGCCGTGAGAGACCGAAGATTTCAGAATTGAGGATGATATATTGACTGTGCCGGTGGTGGTTTTTTGGACTGATGTATCCGCCGATTTCATGCAGCATGGCTGCTACTTTCAGCAGAAGCCGATCGTGTCGTGTGAGTTTATGCAAATCTTGTAGTTGGTCAAAGAGAGACACTGAAAGCTGTAAAATGTGATCGCTGTGTGCCAGATCGGCACGATAGCGATTTGCAAGCAACATGGAAAAATGAATAACTTCATCCTCTAAGGCACTATCATCTCTGCTGACAGATGGCAGTACACTGCTTAGGAAAGCATGGTCATATTCTTCTGCAGGGCATATGATAGTGCGTGGCTTAAATTCACGAGCCGCCGCCAGAAAGATGAGTACGCAGGGAAGTAGGTAACAAACGCTGGCGTAGTCCTCATGGAAGCGGGCGGCGCGTTGTTCCATGGGGGTGTCGGCGATTTGTTCCGCCAGTCGGGACAGTCGAGTCGTGGTGACGGAGGCTTTACCAGTAGCTCCTTCCAGAACTCTGCGGAAGTCCGGACCAAAGATAATGAGTGCGTCCGGTGCGTGCGGCAGAGCGTCTTCAACATCGTACCGCATCTGTTCAATAGTGCCACGTATATGCTCGCGCACCAATACACTCTCTCCGCCGCTTAAGTTTGGCTCTGCTCGGGCAATGGTGATACCGGTGCGGTGTGCGCCCAAACGGTAGTTGCCGTAGTGGGCAATACGCCCTTTTTCCAGCACAAGTACACGGGTATTTCCCGGCCCTATATGCAGCACCAATGCACGCTTGCGCTCCAGTTCCGGGTGTTTATTGAGCAATTTTTTGACGTTTAGGTAGAGGAGTCGAGTCATTTCTCCATCGTCCATGATTTCCAGTTGAAGCCCGCATGTAATCTGCATACGGTTTACCAGAGTATCCATATTGCGGATATTGAGCAGAATATTGCTTCCCAACAGGCGCACGTTCACTTCTCCCGCCAGACGATATTCTGCCAGTAGTTCATTGTATCCGCGGGTGATTTGAACGCAGCGATCCATGGTGTAGCGACTCAATTCCCCTCTATTAAATACATCTTGAGCCAACTCCAAGGGTTGAGACAGTACATCCAACACCCGGTATTCATCTCCTCGTGTTTCTGCTACCATCATAGATAGAGAATCTGCACCCAGAAACATTACAGCCAGCACCTCAAAGGGAGAATCTCCAACCTCTCGGGGGAGGATGGTGTCGGTTCGCTCATTTTTTTCTTTCTTCTTTTTTTTGTGCATGTTGTAAGCCTCTTGTTCAGCCCGTTGTGCATTATACACATCCATAGATGTGCTTTCAAGTCCAAAACTTAGCTGCGAGAACGTGTGCGGTGCGGCAATTCTTTTGCGTAGAAGTGAATTTTCTTTTGAGGATGCTGAGTTGGAACCGGAATGGTACACCATGTTGTGAACCACAATGCAGGCGGCAGACTACCTTGATTTCTCGAAAGTTTCTCTTGTGCGGATTAAGAGTTCATTCTCCGTCACTTTCCGCCCCGGTCTTTTTCGTATTCCGAAGATTCTTCTTCCATTTCCTGCAGCGCTTTCCGGGCCTTTTCATCGCCCTGAGCCGCTGCTTTGGCATACCACTCCCGGGCTTTTTCCCTGTCCTGCTCCACCCCCTCTCCGAACTCGTAGCAGTATGCCAGATTATACTGAGCCATGGGCTCTCCCCGTTCCGCCGCTTTGCGATACCATATTACAGCCTCCCGGTGATTTTGCGGTACGCCGTAACCAAAGTCATGGCAAATGCCCAAATAATACTGCGCATCCCGGTCTCCCTGTACAGCGGCCCGCTGAAACCACACCACGGCTTCGGACTCATTCTTTTCCGTACCCGTGCCGAGGTGCAGGCACAGGGCGAGATTGTATTGAGCCGAAGCATTATCCTGTTCCGCCGCTTTGCGATACCATTTCACCGCCTTTTCTGCATCTTGCTGCAGC
Source organism: Akkermansia sp. (assembly GCA_045579245.1). GTDB lineage: Bacteria > Verrucomicrobiota > Verrucomicrobiia > Verrucomicrobiales > Akkermansiaceae > Akkermansia. The sequence goes on along the minus strand of JAZNLU010000111.1, from coordinate 33,347 downwards.
CCCAGTCCCTCATCATACAAGATGCCTACCACGGCCTGAGACTCCGCGTCCCCTTTTTCAGCGGCTGCAAGCCAGAGCTTTACCGCCTCTTGCAGTGCTTTTTCGTCCTGAGTCAGCTTCCAGTGCCCAAATAAGTCAGCAGCTGTCTCCCGCATCGCCTGCGGATTTCCCATGCGTGCAGCCCACTCCTGCCTGTCTGAAGCGGAAGAGGTAGTGTTCTGCGGATCCTGCTCTGCCTTGTGAAGCAGTTTGTGAATTCTGCCACTACCCACCAGCACTACTGCCAACGCGACCAAACAAAGCCCGCCTGCCAACGCTTGTTGTTTCCGATTCATACTGATAGTAAAGTTGTTGTGTTTCTACCGGGGTAGTATAGCAACCGCCGGAAGCGTTTGCAAGTAAAATCCCCCGCGCAGCAGAGACGCTATTGCGCGGGGGATATAGGTGCGTTTAAAACCCTGATATCTACTCTCTTTAACGGCGTCGGCGGGTAGCCAGACCGACAAGAGCCAGCAGGCTCAGCGTGGTTGTAGCCGGTTCCGGTATGCTTTGGTATACCTCGTAGCCAATACTTCCTTTGTTAATGCCGGCGTAGATGTTATATTTATCTTCGGCATTGGACAAAGTCAGGGAGATGATTGTACTTTCTCCTGCATCCAGCATAACTTGAGGTAACTCGTAAGTAGTGACTACAGGAATATAATGATAAATGGATACGTACATTCCTCTGTCTTCCAGATAACCCAAAAAGGTGTCTTTTACCTGAACCTCGTCGTCAATACTCAATTCCGTAACAACATTGATGGGTGTATTCATCAGAGTAGCTCCTCCGTCAGTATATGCTTTTCCTAACATTTCCAATTCCAGCGTTGTCAGTAAAATAGCATCATCCCCCGTATTGGTAATGCTGAAATTGACAGTCCAGTAATCATCTTCCCCATGACGAAGTTGGATATTTGGGTTAAAGGAATCACCAATACCGACATTATTGTCCCAGGAATTATACCCGCATAAAGCAAAGAAGCCGTCTTCGTACTCTCCGCCTGTTTCAAAAACAAAAGAGCTGTATGATAAAGAAAAAATATCAGACTCTTCGTCGAATGAAAAATAGGTATCATCATCTCTCATGAAACTAAACTCCACCGATGTATCCGCGAAACCTATACCGACCAGAGAAATGAGAGCAATAAGAATTTTTTTTGTTGTGTACATAAGTTCTTAAGTGAGAAATGTCACATTGAGCCTTCCTGTTATTTGTTGCGTTGATTTATTCGGGCTTTTCTGTAACGTGCGCGTTATGATAGCACATTTAAATGTCTTGTACAGCACAATATGCTTTGCAACTTACCACGCAAGTTAATCATGCAGGCGATTTGGTTGCCAAGATCGAAAAGAGCATCGCGTTTAAATGAGATTGGCAGCACCCCCACGCGCCGCAGGAATGGGAGCGTGGGGGTGAGGAGGTTTTGTCGCGGCAGTTATTTGTTGCGGGCAATCGTATTGATGCGGCGCAGACGCAGGCGGGCGGCGGTCCAGTCGCGCATACGGGCAAAGATGGAGTAGAGCGGCGGCACCATGAAGATACCGAATACTGTTGCCAGCAGCATGCCGAAGAAGGTCGTCACGCCGATTTCCACACGGCTGGCGGCACCGGAGCCGGTGGCTACCACCATGGGGAATACGCCGAAGAGGAAGGAAATGGCGGTCATGAGCACGGCACGGAAGCGTTGGCGGGCACCGTTGATGGCAGCTGTCTGGATGCGGGTTCCGGTTTCATGATCCTCCTTGCTGAATTCCACCATGAGAATGGCGTTCTTGGCGGCAAGACCAATAAGCATGAGGATACCCAGCTGCACATAGATGGACATGGACAGCCCGAAGAGCTGGGCACCCATGAGTGCGCCCATGGTGGCCACGGTCACGGAGAGCATGACCGGCACCGGCGTGGTCCAGCTCTCATACTGCGCTACCAGGAAGAGGTAGGCGAAGATGACAGCCATGGCGATGAGCGGTGCCAGCTTACCCTCATTCTGACGCTCCTGGTAAGAGAGGTCTTTCCACTCCGCGCCCCAGATGAGATCCCGCCCGGCGGCGCGTTCTTCTTTGTTAATTTCAGCAATGGTGTCCTCAATGAACTTCATGACCTGACCGGAGCCGACCCCCTCCTTACTCTGCACGGTGATGTTGGCACTCATGTACTGGTTGAAGCGCTCGTAGTACGCCGGTCCCATGCGGTAGGAGAGCGTGCAGAGAGCGGAGAGCGGCACCATTTCTCCCTTGGTGTTACGTACCATCTGGTTGAGGATATCATCTGCCGTGCGGCGGTCGCGGGTGTTACCCTGAATCATCACCTTGAAGTTGAAGCCGTTCAGTGTGAAGTCATTCACGTAGGACGAGGCCATCACGCTCTGCAGGGTGCTGAAGATGGTATTGACCGGGACGTTGAGCGACTGGGCTTTCTGGCGGTTCACCTCCAGGAAAATCTGGGGGTTTTCCGCGTTGTACTCACTGCGCACCATGGAAACGAGGTCTGTGCGAGCCTGCAGGCGGGACTGCATTTCCTTGACCATGTTGCCCAGCAGCAGCGGTGTGGCATCCTCTCCAGAAACCGTCAGCACCAGGGAAATACCGCCTGTGATACCCAAGCCCTGAATAGCGGGCGGGGTCACGGCCATGATGGAGGCCTGGGGGATATCTGCGCAGACCTTATTGATAGCGGCGGCAATGGCGGTGTTGCTCAGCTCCGGCGTGGTGCGTTCTTCCCATGGCTTGAGCAGCACAATCATCATGCCGTTGCTCTCACCGGAACCGGAGGCAAAGCTGTAGCCGCTCTGGGTGGTAATCATGTCGATACCGGGAATCTTCAGCACGCGCTCCTCAATCTGGCGCATCACCTTATCCGTGCGCTGCTTGGCGGTGGCGGTACCCTCCATGTTCACCATGACAAAGAGCGCCCCCTTATCCTCTGTGGGGATGAAGGAGCCGTTAATCATCTTCGGGGAGATGAGGGAAAGGAAATCCAGCCCCTTGTCCTGCTGTTTCTGCGCGGCTTTCATTCTGGCAGCCATGGCGGCGGCCGGGTCGGAGGGCGCGGCGGGAGTCGGGCGGAAGATTTCATTCCACCATGCCGGAGCCCCGGTGAAGTACACATAGTTACCGCCGATAATCAGCAGAATCATCAGCACGGTGAGCCAGGCATTGTTCACCAGCACGGAAGCCCCCTTCAGGTAGATGGCGCGGGATTTCTCCAGGAACCAGTTAAAGGGCACAAACAAAACGCTCAGGCGGCTTTGCCTTGCTCCTGCCGGACGCAGGATGAGCGCGCAGAGTGCCGGGGACAGCGTGAGGGCGTTCAGCGTAGAGATGCAGAGTGCCACACACATGGTCACGGAGAACTGCGTGTAAATCACACCCACCATACCACCGTAGAAGGCGATGGGCACATACACGGCCAGAGTCACCAGAGTGGTGGCAATCACCGCACCGGTAATCTGCTTCATGCTCTTGATGGTGGCTTCCTTCGGGCTGAGCTTCTCCTCCTGGATGATACGCATCACGTTCTCCACCACTACGATGGCATCATCCACCAGTGAACCAATCACCAGAATGAGGCCAAACATGGTCAGCACGTTGATGGTATAGCCCAGCGGGTACATAATCATGAACGCACCCAGCAGCGAGACCGGAATGGCCAGAGAGGGAATGAGCGTGGCGCGCCAATCCTGCAGGAAGAGGTAGGTCACCAGAATCACAAGGAAGAGAGCCAATGCGAGCGTGATACCGATTTCCTCCATGGTGGCGGAAATGGCCTGGGTCGGGTCATAGCCCATGCGCCAGTCCATGCCTTCCGGGAAGTTCTTCTCAATCTCCTTCATGCAGTCCTGGAGCGCGCCCACGGTGGCAACGGCGTTCGCATCGTTGTTGCGGAACACAATCATACCTACGGAATCCTTGCCGTTCACGCGGCTGTAACCGGAATTCCGCTCCGCACCCAACTCAATGGTGGCTACATCCTTGAGCATGGTCACATGACCGTCCAGACCACGCTTGACGATGATATTGCCGAACTCCTCCACGGTCTTGAGTCGCCCGGTGGCCGTCACCTTGAACGTGGCGTAGGACTCCTCGTCCTCCGAGCCCACGGAACCGGCCGCGGCCTGGATGTTCTGCTCATTGATGGCGGATTTGATGTCGGCAGGGGTGATATTGAGGGCACTCATGCGGGTGGTATTCATCCACACGCGCATGGCGTAGTTGCGGCTGGGGATGATATCCGCGCTGGAGATACCGTCCACCTGGCACACACGGTCTTTCACGTTCATGCGTACCCAGTTGGAGAGCTCCAGGATGCTCATCTTGTTCTCATCGCAGCTGAAGTTAAGGAAGCAGAGCATATCGCCGGAACGCTTGCGGACGTTGTAACCGGTCTGCTTGATTTCCGCCGGCAGCTTGGATTCCACGGCCTTGATGGCGTTGGAGACGTTCACCATGGCCATGTCATCATTGGTGCCGGAGGCGAAAATGAGCGTGAGCGAGTAGGAGCCGTTGTTGGCACAGGAGGAGTAGAAATACTCCAGGTCATCCATACCGATGAGCTGTTCCTCCACCGGGGCGGCCACCACCTGCGCCAATTCTTCCGCACTGGCTCCGGCGTAGGTCATGCGCACCGATATCGTGGGCGGCGACACCTCCGGGTATTCCGACACCGGCATGAGCGACAGGCAGATAAGACCCGCCAGCATCATCACGATGGAGACAACAAAGGCAAACTTGGGACGGTGAATGAAAAATTCGGAAAACATAGTCGTCGTGAAAGGTTATTCGGGTTGGACAGGAGTTCCCTCGCTCAGAGAGGCCAGGTTGTTGATGATGACTTTCTCACCGGGAGTCAGACCGTGGTGAATGGCGGTGCGCCCATCCTCGGTCGTTCCGCCGCAGATGACCTGCCGACGGCGGGCATGCCCGTCTTCCTCCACAAATACGTAGTGCCCGGCGGTATCCACCAGCACGGCCTCCGCCGGCACGGCGGGTACTTTGAACTCCGGCTTGCGTTTCACGCGGATGGTGACCACGCCGCCCGGGCTCAGCCGACCGTCCTTGTTGTCAAAGAACGCCCAGATGTTCTGGGTATCGGTGGCGGTGCGGATGATATTATCACAGAAGCAGACGTGCCCCTTTTCTCCGTACACGTTACCGGAAGCGGTCACCAGCGAAATTTCCGCTTCTTTCATCAGTTTCTCCACGTTGCCGAAGGCGGAGAGAATGCGGTTCTCGCTCATGGAGAAGCGCACATAGATAGGACTGATTTGCACCAGAGAAGCCAGCGGGGACTTGGTATCAGTGATATAGTTACCACCGGAGAAGTTCACACGACCGATACGGGCATCCATGCCGGCATGTATCGTGCAGCGGGAAAGGTCATCCAGCGCGATAGTAAAGTCCGCCACGGCCGCCAGACGCGCCGCCTGCAAATCATCAAAGGTAGCCTGAGCACTCTCCACTTCATCCTTGCTGGTGGCATTTCTGTCCAGCAGGTATTTCTGGCGGTTGAGCTTCACCAGCGCATCCTGAATGCGGACATCGAGCTGCGCTATTTCGGATTTTCGGACATCTACCAGCGCTTGATAACGGGTGGGGTCGATGCGGAAAAGCACATCCCCCTTCTTCACCATATCACCCTCTTTGAACTGGGGTTCCGCCAGCAAGCCCTGCACCAGCGGGCGCAGCTCCACGGTGTTGATGGCTTCTGTGCGTGCCCCCTGACAGATGATGACCGTGGGGTCTTCCATTTCGTTCACCGTGTCGGTTTTAACCATGACCACCGGTTCGGATTCCGGAGCCTCGGGCTGCGGGGTTGCCTCCTCCTGCTTCACGGTTTCCACCGGGATAACCGTACCGCCCACGCGCGTCTTGTGAGCACCGTCGGCAATCACCATTTCCCCGGGCTGCAAGCCTTCGTAGATGGATTGCAGGCGCCCCTGAATCGGCCCGGCGATGACATTGCGGCGCGAAACCACATTCTTATCATCCACCACGTGGACAAAGGCACCATCGGCATCATGCTGCACAGCGGTGAGCGGCACCATGGTCACCTCTGCCGTGTCTGCCAGAGAAATGTGCAGCGCAGCAATACCGCGCGGGGTCAACACATGCTCTTTGTTATCAAACTTCGCCCAGAGGGTATAACTGTCCGTGTCCCCGGTCAGTTTGTTGTCCACAATGGAGACTTTTCCTTCAGAAGGATAGCGCACTCCGTTTGCCGTGATGATGTTCACTTTGGACACATCCGCAATCTTCGCCGGGCCTCCGAAGATGCTGTTCACATCTGTCTGACTGAGCGGGAAGCGCATGTAGATGGGGTCAATCTGGGTGATGGTGGCCAGCTTTTCGCCCACGTTCACGTAGTTTCCCTGTGAGAAATTCAGACGCCCGATACGACCGGTGATTTCCGCCTTGATGGTACAATCGCTCAAATCTTTCTGAGCTTTCACCAGATTGGCCTGGGCGGCGGCGCGCTTGGCCTTGAGCTCCTCCAGCGTAGCGAGCGCGCTTTCCATGTCCTCCTTGGAGGCTGCCTGCTGCTCTGCCAGTTTGGAAAGGCGGGCATAGCGGTTAGCGGCATAGACAATCTGAGCCTCCAGCTGCGCTACCGCCGCGCGGGCTTTCTGCTCAGCCGCCTGATAGCGAATGGGGTCAATCTCCATGAGCACATCCCCCGCCTTGACCATGCTTCCTTCCTTGAAATTGACCTCATGCAGGAATCCTGACACGGCAGCGGAGATATTCACCGTGTGGATTGGCTCCGCATGCGCGATGCTTTTGCGCACAATACGGTCTTTTCCGCTCACGGCTTTCTCGGCCTGCACATGAGATGCCATTCCCCCGGGCATCTGGGCGACGGCAGCCCCGGCAGCCAGCAAAAACGCAAATATAGAGCAACGTGGGTACATATCTTTATTCTCTACGCTTAAAGTAACGTAAATCTTTCTGTTTTTCAATAAAAATTCATGCTTTGCTGACTAACAGAGCGTGTCACTTCCGCCGATAAAAAAACACCCGCTGCCGCCCCCTGCCATTTTGAGGTTGCAATTTGTGCAAATTCTGGCATACTGAGCACAGCATGGCAGCCATTTATATCACAGACGCAAGCGGTTCTCCTCTGGCCTATGAGCTCAATCCTGAGTTCATGTACCTGATAGGCAGCGGGGAGGACTGCGATATCCGCATTACCGACACGGAAGGGGTGGCTGCACAGCATTGCGAACTGTTGTGGAATGCGGAGCTGAACATGTATATGCTGCATGGCTGCACCCCGGAGCTGATGGTGACTGCCAACGGCAGCGCCCACAACTGCGTGGCTCTTGTGGAGGGCGTGCCCTACGGTATCGGGGCGGCTCAGCTCAGCTATGCGGAACAATTGGTCGCCGCTGAAGAGGAAGCCCCCGAGGAAACGGATGACGAGGAAGAGCCCGGGACAGTCAAAGTGACTCGTGCCGAGGTGGTGCCCGTGCAGCTCAAGCGCAAACCCGTGGGGCGCACGCGCAGCCTGCGCCATGCTGCGGCACACGTCCCGGAGATTGAAATAGTCCGGGAAAACCCCATTGTGACGCTTATTAAGCCGCTCTACGTGATTGCCGTGCTTGCAGCTGCCTTTCTGGCGGGGCTGACGCTGCACCATCTGCTCACCACCGGGGAATTTTTCCCTGCCACCATGCTGTAAAAAGGGTACATTTGTACATCTGGGTGCGGAATTGTCGGGGACGATAGACGTTCTCTTTTTTCGGGCGTGGAGTTTTGGTGTTGACCTCTATTTTTTCTGTGGCTCTCGGATTGTTTACCGGGCTGCAGGAAATGTTATAGCTCTCTTCTTTTATGGCAAGTTGTAACATGTGCGCAGTACTGAAAAAGCCTCCCACACCTTAATGTGAGAGGCTTTTTCTCGCTCCGGCGGTTGGGGTCGAACCAACGACCTAATGATTAACAGTCATCCGCTCTGCCACTGAGCTACGCCGGATTTGGTTACCCGTTTTGCGGGGTGCGGGCGAATAATACTCCTTTTTTTTTTCTTTTGCAAGCTTTTTTTGATAAAAAGTCAAAAAAAAGTGGAATTTAGGTTGCAAAGAGACACAAATCAAGGTACAAATCGAGGCATGTACAGCAACCAATCGACAAAAGGCACCATTCAATTCCAACTCTGGGGCATCCCGGTGATTATCCACCCAATGGCATGGATTGTGCTGGCCATCATAGGTGGAGGATTCGGTATCAGCGATCAGGAATCTCTGGTGCAGGTGCTTTGCTTTGTCGTTGCCGGAATGCTTGCGCTGCTGGTGCATGAGTTCGGGCATGCTCTTGTGGGACGTCAATTAGGCGGAGGTCGGGCAGTCATCACAATCGCCGGCATGGGTGGAGTCACCCAACATGAGTATGCACCTGAATCTCGCTTGGGTTATTTTATTACAGTACTGGCAGGGCCCATGGCATCTCTAATGCTGGGTATCATCGGAGGTGTGCTTTTTGGGCTTCAGCTGGGGCAGGTGGGTATTGGTATTCAGCTGTCGCTTACTCTTCCCACGGGGAGTATATCACCGGAAGCTGCTCAATTCCTGCTTCACAGCGGTATATCGCTGACTCTGTTCAAACTCTATGCCGCCCTGTTCATCATTTGTTTTTGGTGGAGTGTGTTCAATCTGTTGCCCATACTACCCCTGGACGGTGGTCGTCTGTTGGCTACCATTCTGAACAACAATAGAATTGTTTGTATCGTCGGGATGATATTATGCGGAGTTTTGGCGCTGTGGAGTATCATCTCCGGTTCTTGGTTCAACTTCCTCATCATTGGATATTTGGGGTGGCTCAACTGGCAATTCTACCGCTCATACCGCTGAACACGCAATCGGAACTTGTCATCCGGCTTTCCATACGTTATCATTCCCTGACTTCCAAACGTTATTATGTCCAGCTCATTTGGCAACATTTTTCGCATTAGCACGTGGGGCGAATCCCACGGCCCGGGTATCGGCGTTGTTATAGACGGCTGCCCGCCGCGTATTTCACTTACCCATGAAATGATTCAACAGGCACTGAATCGCCGACGCCCGGGACAGAGTGATATTGTTACTCCACGCAATGAGGAAGATGCAGTAGAAATCCTGAGCGGTGTGTTGGATGGTTGGACATTGGGTACGCCGATTGCTTTGTCCGTTCGTAACAAAGACCACCGCTCCTCTGCCTATGATGAGATGCAGCATATCTACCGTCCCTCTCACGCGGATTACTGTTACGATGCCAAATATGGTATTCGCGCATGGGCCGGGGGCGGGCGTGCCAGTGCTCGGGAGACTATCGGTCGTGTTGCTGCAGGTGCGGTTGCACGTGCCGTCGTTCGGACTCTTTGTCCCGGTGTGGACATTATCAGTTGGGTTGAGCGAGTGCACAGCATTGTCTGCCCGGTCAAGCCGGAAGATGTGAAGCCCGAAACGGTGGAATCCAATATTGTTCGCACTGCAGATGCCGCCACTGCCCAGCGGATGGCGGAAGCCATTCGCACAGCCCGCAGTCAAGGCGATTCTTTGGGCGGAGTGGTTGCCTGTACCATCCGCAATTGCCCTGTCGGTTTGGGGGATCCCGTTTTTGATAAATTGGAGGCTACTCTTGGGCATGCTATGCTCAGTATTCCCGCATGTAAGGGGTTTGAGGTGGGAAGCGGATTCAGTGCTGCCCAATTCCGCGGCAGTGAGCACAATGATGCCTTTTGTATGGAGGGGGAACGTGTACGCACCCGCACTAACCGCTCCGGTGGTATTCAGGGGGGGATTTCCAACGGAGAAGACATTAATCTGCGGCTTGCGTTCAAACCCACTGCGACCCTGATGCTGGAACAGGACACGGTGGATGACTCTTTTCATGAGGTGCGTCTCCGTGGTAAGGGCCGGCATGATGCCTGTGTCCTGCCTCGCGCTGTCCCTGTGGTGGAAGCAATGGCTTGGCTGGTCATTTGTGACCATCTCCTGCGCCTGCGTGCTCAGGTCAATCACTAAATACCCATGGGAATAGGTAGATTCCGACATCCCTTGGCTTATGAATTTTTTTTACGTATTCTTGAGCTGTTCAGTCATTTGCGAAACTGCTTTTGTTGATGTATGTCGCAGTTTTTGCTTGCCGAGCTGATGCACGGTTGTATCATATCAAGTGACAGGTTGTACTCTTAGGCACACAGGTGTACGAGTCTTACTGTCTCCATCCTCTCCCTACGCTCCGCTTGATGCCGTTTGTAAAGCATTTCGGAGAGTACTGTTACTGATACAATATCAAACAATAAATATGGCTGAACATCATACTCAGGGCAGGCAGGGGCAAGGTGCCCGCCGCCGCCGTAACAACAGACGCCCGAATCACCGTCGTGTACCACGACCGGATGATAGGAAACCCACAAAACTCTCACTTGTACAGCGTATTCTCAGCTTTTTTGGCTTCGGAAAGGCGAAAAAGGCAAATTTGAGCGAGAATGCCGACAGGAAAAATCGTAAACAGCCCCGGCAGAACGTTCGAATAGCCAAAGGACGTCAACATGAGGCCAATAATAACGGGGGCAATCCCGGAGCCCGGCGGCATCGTGCTACCTCCGTTCCCCCCACCCGTAATGCCCGTCTCTACGTGGGTAATCTATCCTATGAGGCTACAGAAGCTGAGCTGGAGGACCTCTTCAAGGGATTCGGCGATGTCCGCAGCGTAGAAATCATTTACAATAACCGCACATACAAGAGTAAAGGCTATGCTTTTGTGGAAATGCGTAAGCTGGAAGATGCTCAGCGCGCAGCGGAAATCCTTCACGGACAGCCTTTTATGGGGCGTGAGCTCATGGTGAGTGCTGCCAGTGAGAAAAGTACTGAAAGTGCCCCGGAAGCTAATGCTGTTTCCTCTGAAATTACTGAGGAAAAAGTACAATAAAAGTCTTTCTGTTAATCATTTTGTCCGACGGTCGGTGGTTTACACCGACCGTTTTTTTTCGAGTGATAGCGTATGCGTACATGATGAAGTGTATTCCTAGTGTCTTGACGAGTTAATTCATTACAATAAGCAAGCTTATTTATTCTTTATAATACAAATGCTTACGTGTTGAGAGTATTGTGTAGGACTAGCTAAACGAGACACTAGTTGTGTGGAAGAGATGATTTGTGACATTGGGGATATGTTGCAGGAGAAGGAGAGCAGGCCGGCTGCTAGCACGTTGATTCAGAAGCCGATATCCGTTATGGGAGCGATTGGACAGGCGCGCGCGTTTCTTCGTGAGCACGCATGCTCAATCCACCATATCATGCTTGCGGTTGTATGGAGAGGCTTATGACCGTTGAACCCGGTATAATGCCGGAGTCTGTCCGCTAACCTGGCATTATCCCCGCTGATTTTAGGTGCATCGTTTTGCCCGAACTCCGACAAAATGCCGGGGTGCGGGCATTTCTTTGGCTTGCGGAAGCGGAGGAGAGGTGGTATAGTTCGGGTATGGACTTATCAGCATTCAGAGAGGAATACCTCAAGGACACGCTGCACCGCCGGGATTTGGCGGACTCGCCCTTCGTCCAGTTTGACCGTTGGTTCAAACAGGCGCTGGAAGCCGGCATCCCGGAGCCGAACGCCATCAGCATCGCCACCGCCACCCCGGAGGGTCGCCCCTCCCTGCGCACGGTGCTGCTCAAGTATTATGATGACCGCGGCTACGTCTTCTTTACCAACTATACCAGCCGCAAAGCACGTGAGCTGGAGGCCAACCCGGAGATATGCATGCTGCTCCCCTGGGTCACGCTGGAGCGCCAGATTATCGTCTATGGCCGCGCAGAGAAAATCTCGCGCGCTGAAACCCTCAAATACTTCCTCTCCCGCCCGCGTGAGAGCCAGCTGGGTGCCTGGGTATCGCACCAGAGCCAGGTTATCTCCGCGCGCAAGCTGCTGATGATGAAATTGCAGGAGCTGAAGCACAAATTCTCGGAAGGGCAGGTACCCCTGCCGGATTTCTGGGGCGGCTTCCGCATCGTCCCGCACCATGTGGAGTTCTGGCAGGGCGGCCCCGGCCGCGTGCATGACCGCTTCATGTACACCCTGCAGCCCGACTCCACCTGGAGCATAGAGCGCCTGCAGCCCTGATACAACATCATCACCCCCGCTCCGCCATTCCGGCGAAACGGGGGTGAGGGCATGAACGCACATGTTGCGCAGGTTCAGAAGTTCAGCGGAGCATCCAGCGTGTTGAGCAGCGCCTCATTTTCTTTTTCCAACTCTTTGACCCTGTTTTGCATTGTGGCCGAGTTCCTTGAAATAAGAGCTTCCGCTTCATGCATTTCTGCAAAGCTGATTATTTTTTCATAATGCTGCTTTACGACTGCATTTTTCTTTTTCTCCTCCTGAAGATTACGGTTGACGCGATTCACAACGTCACGGTTAATCAACTTTCTGGTGCTGAATTCGCGCTTGCGGGTGTCAATGATACGAATCATCTGAGCTCTGCGGTTGTAGCGCTCTCTGAGTTCACCTGCTTTTTCCCGAATACCGGGGTACGGTAGCTTGCTGATGTAGGCATTTTCTGCCAGCTCATTACCCGATGAGAGGAACTCCTCGAAATCCTCTAATTCAATACTGGTAACGAATACATCTGCCTCCGGCAGTGCTTTGTGTCTCGCATCTTCGTCCTCTTTGGTGAGGAAATAATACCCGGCTGTCGGCACAAAGAGAACGCAGGACAAAAGAAACCATCCTTTCATGAGATTAATCAGTTTAGTATATTTCTCGCTTACTTATTCGGTCGGTTGAGCAGCTCCTGTTTAAGCTCCTGTTCCGTTTTGCTCAAGTCCTTCAGCAGGTCTTCTTCATTGAAGCGCCTGCCCAGATTGGAGAAGAATCTGGCAAAATACAGATAACCTGCCTGTGTTTCGACATTTTTTCTGAGTTCGCCATACCGTTTCAGCGCGGCTTTGTACCCGGCAATATTTTTGCTTAGTCTATTCCGGGCATCCCGGTTACTCATATTGGCACGTGCGGCTTCCTCCTCCATGCGGAGAGCCTCGATAGAGTCAATCACCCGCCCCAGTTCGCAATAGTGCTCGTACAGCATGGGCTTTTCCTTTGCCAGTATGGAGACGGGACCCTGTGTCAGCGGATTGATGTCAACAGCCGCTTCCTTTTCCCGGCGTTCCCGCTCCTTATCTGCTCCCAGAAAAAGGATGGGGCCGGTCAGCATCAGTATGCCCCCCAGGTTGACAAACAGAAAGATAGCACCTAAGGCACAGCCCATGGAGCAACTGTGGTTGCCCTTGTCGCGGTATTCATCTTCCGCCGGCCCGACTACCTGACCGGACTTGATGTGGAAATAAATTCCCCGCAAAATAGCGGCAACAACTGCGCAGAGCACGAACAGTACTAAGACCGCATTCCAGAATTCGTTTTCGATGAGTGTCATGGCATGTAGGAATCCGGGCAGTTCAGTCCAGCATCAGCAGAACATCAATCTCCGCATTCAGCCGGTTACAGTTGCTTTGCAGATTGGCCACGTTCTGCTCCGCCTTATCCAGCACATCCTGCATCCCGGCATCATCCAGAGAATCCCGCATCGTCTGCATCATGGCAATGCGCTGGCGGGCAAAGCGGACATCCTGATAGGCGCGCTCGCGAATCTTCTTGAGTTCCTCCAGTTTGGTCTTACGTTTTTCGATGCTGTTTTTAACGGCCTCCTGTTTGGATTCAAAAAAGGCGGCCTGCTCTTCACTGCGGAGCGCCAGATCCTCCCTTCCTTCCTGCCGCTGTGCTTCAGCGGCTTCCCGGAAGCGTCTGACTCCGACCCCGGCATCTGCCTGTGCCCCCATCAGGGCTGTCAGCTTATTGTAGGCTGTGTTATATGCCTGGTCATAACGCGCCAGTGCCAGAGTACCCTGATCCACCTGAGCCTCCATGCGTGAGATTTTGTCCCCCACAAACGAGTACCAGAGAATTTTGACATCTGACCTGTACTCCGCAGAGCAGATAATCGTGCCGACAAACAGCAAGAGAAGCGCCGCTATGCTATAGATGATGATTTTTTTCAGCATGTCGTGATAGTTCTGTTTTATTCCATTTCATTATCAAGCTGCTGCACCTGCAGCTCCGCATCCAGGCGGCTGCAGGTCTTCTTCACTTCTTCCTCCAGTTCGCGTGCCCGCTTCATGGCAAAACCGGCGTCTCCGCCGCTCAGCGCCGTCAGCTCACCCTTGAGCATTTCCGTTTTGGCACTCAGCGTGTCCAGCTCCACTTTCTTTCGCTTGAAAAACAGGTCAAACTCCTTGTAGGCTGCTTCCGCTTTGGCTGCAGAATCCGCCAGTTTGACTGCCTGTTCCTCAAACATGGCTTTTTCCGCATCCTTGGCTGCCGCTGCCGCCTCCTTGCCGCCGACTCTCAGCTCGGCGGCGCGGGCGGTTGCTTCTGCCGCCTTGCGTTTGGCCTCTGAGTGCAGGGTTTTAAGCTGCACCAGAGATTCTCGCTTGGCCTTGTAGGCGGTTTTATAGTGTTCCAGCGCCACGCGGGTTTTGCCTACCCGTTCCTCCATGGAGGCGATGATTTTATCCACCGCGACGGCCCCGGCGGCCTCAATGGATTGTTTTGCTTCGGCCGTTTTTTCAGGATAGAACACGGCCAGGCCTCCCAGGAGGAGCAGCAGACCTGCTCCTCCTCCCACACTCCATTTGATTGTATTGGTCATTGTGATTGAGTTTGATTGTTGTTGGGTTTAATTTATCGGTTGCTGATATAGTTGCGGATGAAATGAATCAGGCACTGTGCCATGATAAGGAGCGGAGCAAGGAAAAGTGCCAGCATCAGCCACATCATGGCAACAAAACAGCCCGCCGGTTTATCATCAAGATTCGTATACAAGTTGCCGCGTCTGTCTACATAAACGGGATCGTAATCTCCTCTGGCCGTTTGTGCTGCTGCTATAAACATGCCGATGCCGAGCGCGTAGAGCAGACGGTGCATAATTGCCAGATACCATGGTTCATCATTGGCCGCCTTATACACCGGTGTCAGCATGGACAAATAATACACAAAGGGTATAATACAGCTCGTAAACATGGTCACAAGCCCGGCGAAACCACAGATGAGACAGATGATGACAAACTGCTTCATCCCGCAGCCCAGCACGCGTTTCTGCGCATTGTTCAGAGCCGCGCCCACTTCATTGAGCACATATTTTTCATCATTGCTCAGATCCGTCATGCTCTTGAATGGCTCCAGCGCCTTGTAGCATGCGTCTATTTCTTTCTTCTGAATGAAGCGGTAGTACAATTCACCCTCTATTTCTGAGGTCTCCAGGTTGAACCAGATGTCGCGGATGGCGTCAAACTCGCTCCGCAAGCCCTCTATTTCGAACACAGTGCTTTCCGGTGCCGTGTAATCCTCCGGCAGCTCCAGCATTTTCCATGCGCGTTTCTTTTCACAGTACAGAATCCAGGCCATGTAGGGGATACTCAGAACCCAGAGCCCTAAAAAGATGGCGCCGAGGACATTGCCGAGATACCCGGCTTTCTCCGAAATCGGGGCAGACGGCTCCGGGCGCGGTTGACCGAAGGTGTCATACTCATCCCGCAGCGTGACTATTGTCTTGGCATATTCCTGTTTCGGTTCTCCGCTTTCCGTCTTCACGATGTAGAAAGCGCCAAAGTTGAGATGCACTCGCATCTTTTTGACGAGCCACTCCCAGTGCGCATAGAACCCTTCGCGGTAAGTGTAAATCTTCTGCCCGGAAATATCTACCGCATGGGCATAGCAATCGATACTTTTGCTGCCGGAATCCTGGAAGGATGAGCGGAATGCCTCGGGGAGGATGTAGGTTGTTATGTTGACCTTTACCATATCACCCGCGTTCGCCTTTAAGAGCGCTTCCGGATCATCCACATCAGCGAGGTAAAGCCAGAAGCCTTTGTATCTATCGGCAAAGTCGAACTGCAACTTGTCGTCATTCAGTTTTCCCTGTACTTGGCTTTCATATCTGTTTGTTGCGAAGAAGGAAAGTACCTCGTCATATTTCGGGATAATCACCTCGTGGTAGAAGCGGGCATATTCCGGACTGATTTCGAGCGTGGCCGTTGCATCTGCAAACCAGTAGGGGCTGCTCTCTGCCTCGCGGGAATTCAATCGTTCAAAAGCCACTTGTTTGTAAGGATTGGCGTATTTGATAATAAACTGAGGCTGTGTATATTTATCTACATCTTCCGTAAACTTTTTGAACCAATTCAGATCCTGTTTGCTTTCCGGCAGCTCCACATTTTCCCAGAATTCCTGCATGCTTCGGGGGATTCCGGCGTAGGTGCCCTCATCTGCAATTTCCGGCTGTTCGATTTCGAGCCCGTCCTCGGCCGGTTCTGCGGTCGGATTTTCGCCTGCTTTTGCTCGGCGTGCTTTCTCTGCACCGCTGATAAAATCAAACTCCGTTCCGGCAACCTTGGCGGAATCTTTCAGACAGATATTACTAAAGCTGAGTTCTTTTGCATAGCCGTTTTTCAACCAGGTCAATTTTTGGCAGCCAAATGAATTTTCCGTGGAACCAACAGGGATTCCCTCCGCATTATACATGTTGGCATAAATACTCTGTCCGATTCCTTCCGCTCTCGTGTAGTATTTGGTGAAAATCTCCGGTAATCTGTACACTGTTCTGGTGATTTCAACCTCTTCCCCTGCCTTTTTGTTGAACAGTGCTTCCGGGTTATCCACCGTCAACAAAAGAAAATAGGAGTCATCTCGGCTTTCTTCAAGCCCTTCTGCGTATCTGCTTCCTTTGTAACTAATGCTGTAAATCCTGTCATTGCGGCTGCATTTTACCGTTCCTTTGTCGCGAGTAACAGAGACTTCCGTACTCAGCGCTTTCATGAATGCACCGTATTTGGGCACAATCACCTCATGGTAAAAGCGGACATATTCCGGGCTGATGCGTGCTTTTGCCGTGGCTCCCCGGTACCAGTTCTTACCCTCACGGGACTGTTCTTTGGTGAGTTGTTCAAAGGGGATAGCTTCATAGGAATTCCCCGGCGTCAGGGTGATGGTCGGTTGCAGATGGCGGCTGATGGCCTTGACCGTGTTGTGGAATCCCGTGGTGTCCTCCTTGTTTTCCAGCGGCTTCAGATTGTACCAGAACTTGCGGATTTCGGGTGAAATGCCGGGGTATTTGTCGGCGTAGGGATCGTCAGGATTTGTTTCCGGTGTCTGCGGAGCCGGGGAAGGGGTGGTAGTTTCGGCGCCGGTACCCGTCGGCTTGCCTGCACCGCCCGGGACGGGTTGCGGTGCATCCGGCGGTATATTCAGCCCGGCATCTTTGGCAAACTCCTTTTCCTTGAGACGGAATATCTTCAGTTCCTCATCCCAGCTGATGTAGTTGCGGATAAAGGGGATATTGTCCGTCTTCATCGCCGTATCCCGGTCGATGTTTTTCTGCAGCATCAGGTTCTGCACGGCAATCCAGATACAGTCCTCCCACCCGCCGAGGGTGGCATTGTTGATGTTCGACAATTTGTCGCCCATCCGCAGCAGCATATCCGCCGTGCCGATTGACTTGCTTACCGCCTCCACATACTTTTCGGCAAAGGCGGCATCCGGATTTTCCGCTTTGCTGTTCTCCTGCTGCAGCCGGACAAGGTGGGCGGCAGAGGTCAGAAAGACGAGTTTCCCGTCCTCATACTTCACGCGTATGTTGCTCTTGCCGGAGTTTTTCACGGCGGCCTCTGTGATTGCCTTGCCGCGTTCGGGGGTGATAACGCCGGTCTCTACCAGCATGTTGACCACGCGATTCCGGCACGTGGCCAGCATGGCGTCATCCTTCTTTTTGGCGGCTTCCAGCATGGCTTCGGCCTCCCGGTCATTTTGTGTCGGGGCCGCCGTTACCGTGAGCGGCAGCGCAAACGCCGCCGCCACTATCAGCCATTTCAGTTTTCCGAGTGTTGGTTTCATATCAGTTGTTTGTGGTTGTCGGTGAAAATGTGTTAAAATTTGAGAATTCCCTGCTTTTTCCACTCCTTCATAATCTCGTCAATGCCGTGAGAATTGGCTTTCTCCAGCTCTTCTTCTGTCATTTTGGGTGGGTTGTAAACCCGAAGCGGTGTTGTTTGTCCCGTCGGCTCAGCACCGGCGGCAGACGGGGAGGTGATGGGAGTATCCGCCGTGGGGGCAGGGGAGCCCTCTTCCTCCTCCGGCGAATCCAGGTCGTAATCCGCAGCAAAAAGTTTTCCATTGAAGCGGAACACCTTTTTCTGCTCGTCCCAGAGTGCATACCGAAGAATCCCGGCTACATCATATTTTCTCACTGCCGTGTCGTAATCGATATTCTTGTTGAACATCAGATTCAGCATGGAAACC
Source organism: Akkermansia sp. (assembly GCA_045579245.1). Lineage (GTDB taxonomy): Bacteria > Verrucomicrobiota > Verrucomicrobiia > Verrucomicrobiales > Akkermansiaceae > Akkermansia. The sequence goes on along the minus strand of JAZNLU010000111.1, from coordinate 14,981 downwards.
CGTACGCAGTTCTCCCATGCGTCGACCGTCATGATGCTGATATTACTTCCGTCGCTGTCAAGGCGCAGCAGTAAGTCCGCCGTGCCGATGGCTTTGGCTACCTCTTCTACATATTCAAGTGCAGCTGCGGTGTCCGGGTCTTTCTTTTTACTGTTTTCCTGCCGCAGGCTCACCAGATGTGCGGCTGAGGTCAGGAACTTCAGCTCCTCTTCATAGCGGACGCGTATATTGCTCCGCCCGGAGTTTTCTACCGGGGCATCAATGATGGCCTGCCCGCGTTCGGGGCTGATGACGCCGGCATCCATCAGCACACGGGTGATGCGTTCCTTGGCAACCGGCAGGAGGGCATCATCCCTCTGTTTGGCGGCATCAATCTCTTTCTTCTCGGCTTCCGTGGGTGCGGCTTCCGCTGTCAGCGGCAGACCAACCACCGCCGGCAGCACCGCGAATGTTATTTTGTACAGATTGTTCATGTTGTTTGTGTATTCAGGATAAATGGTTAGTAATGACGCATGCCTTCTTGCCTGGCGGCCTCAATGGCGGCACCTATAGCGTACAGGGAAAGGACATCCCAGTTTTCCCTGAGCTTGTGATCAACAAAGTACATGTACCGCAATCGTTCAGAATTGTAATAATTATGTCCTACAAATCTCTGGCGTATTTGCTCCAGGACGATACCTACTTTCATGGTGCGCAATACCAGATCCCGATTTTCGGCTACCAATTTCGGGTCAGCTTTATCCGTTATTAAAATGTCGTGGAATGTATGAACCAGCATTTTAATGAAGAACCCGGTGGTATTCATGGCTTTGGCAATTTCGCTCAGCTCTCCGGTCAGTGTCTCACCTGTTGCCTGATTGGTGATTTTGGAAGCAAGATCTATGTACTCCTCCCCCTGTTCCGTCATGATTAAGAGCATTTCAAAATAGGTTGCATTAATCAGCTTGCGGGTGCGCTCATCGGTATGGTATTCGTATGTATCCGGATCCTGATTTAACCGCCACGCCTCCACATCGTCTTTTATCTCAAGGAACTGCCGATAAATATCGCAAATGTAGAGCAATCTCTTCTGCCTCTCCAGCTCGGCGCGGTTGGCGCGCTGCGCCGTTGCATTGGCCGGGGTGGTGATTTTTCCCGCCAGCCGCTGCACGACATCCTGCTTGTCTGACGGAATCTCCAACCCCTCCGCCACCTTGCTCATGTCATATTTGGCCTGAATATAGTCCGCCTGCGGTTTCGGCAGCTGCTCGAAATTCAAGTTCCTGATGTGCCTGTTGACTCGGTTGAGCTTGTTGCTGCCGCGGCTCTCTTTTTTCAGCCCCGTCATGATGCCATCCCGTGCCATGCACCAGATGGCAGACCATGAGGCTTCCATCGACAGCATTTTCATGAGAGCTTCTTCCTCCTGCGGGTAGTAGGTGACTGCTTCATCCGCCAGCTTTTGGAACTCGCCGTCCCGGTCAGCCCGGGTTTTCACCCATTCATGGAATCCCCGGGATTCCTGTCCGACCCGCCGCAGCATCATGTGTTCCGTGTATAAGCCGTAGAGCGCCACCGGGTTGACCCGCCCCGCCGCATCGTACAAGTGGTGTTCCGTCTCCTGCTTCCCTCTCTTCTCCCGTTCTTCTTCACTCCAGTATTGTCTGAAATCCCCGAACAAATGACAGATGACATATTCCCCGTTGGCTCGGCATATTTCGCTGAGCAACGCGGAGGTCTCGCGGTTTATTTTCTCTCCCTCCGGGAGCTTCAACAGCGCCTCCAGTGCTTCCCTGTTGGCGGCATGCACTGCATATTCCTGCGGATACACATAGCAAAAAGATCTGCCCGGAGCAAAAAGCCTTTGATTGAAAGCTGCGGCACTTTTCCATTGCCATTTCGTGTTTACCAGCATCTGCTTCAGATTGTAGCCCAATTGCGGATCTTTCCATATCTTTTCCAGCCCGCCGTAAATGACCGCCAGTTCCGAAGTCACCTTCCCATGCGTCCATCGCAGGAAACTTTCTGCATTCTGCTCCGCCCATTGCGATGGGTACAGCTGTACCTGTCCGCTTGCATTTTCAGTGACGCCGGCTGTTATCCCGCAGACGGCTATCATGATGCTTCTGATAAATGTTTTCATGGCCGAGAATATGTTTTTGCCCTTATTGCCCGTTCGTTATTTCATATACTGATTGGCGGATAAATACTCCAGCATCACCTGAAATGTTCGCTTGCGTATGTCGGGACTGACTTTTTTATATTCTTCTCGATACTGGTCAACTGTCATATTTGTTGGCGTTTTTGCGGCAATGGTCTGTAAATCTGCAAAATCATCAATTTTGAACTTGGCCGCCAATTGATTGTTTAATTGAAAAATGCGGTTAGTGCGGGATAAGGTAGACGTAATTTTTAACCATACTTTTGTAAAAAACGGTAAGTAACTAGTTAATAGTTCGATCGGTAAAGGTGATTCCTGAATCTTAATGTTTTGTGCGTAGTCAAAACTTAAATCGTTATTTCTTATTGCTTCGCAAGCATTTGCAATGTTCACCAATTGCTTATAGTCTAGTGGCGGACAGCCCGATTCGTCCGGTTCCCCATCCCAATCCAATCCGCACAGGAAATAATACATGTAAGCCAGGTCTACACCATATAGTGATGTGTATTTATTTCCTGCTTGAACTGCTTTGGCATTTGAATAGGCGTCATCCAAAAAATCCTTAAAGTTGAAGTTTTTTATTGTTCCTTTATTTGCCAGATGCTGCAAGTAACGGTATTCAGTATAGACGGCAAACGCTTCCTGGCACATTTTGACCAGTTTTTCAACGAGTGCCGGGTCGCTTCCCTTGTGAAAATGCAAATCCGGATAGTTAGCAAAAACATACTGATGCCCCATTTCGTGCACAAGGGTTGTTCGAAGACTGGCATCAGAAGATTTGAGGCCGCCATCCGTATTGTTGGTGTTGGCATCATTAAAACATCCGCGCTCTTTTTGTGCCATTTTGGTCACATTGACGGTTAAAATTTGATGCCAATTTTGATTGTTGATTTTGTGATCATAACAGCTTGATGAAGCGACAAAGCCTGGGTTGTTAGGATCTGAACCTGTTGTGCGCAGAATAATTGCTCTCTTACTCAGGATGGTATCCCAACCGTCTTTGTCTTCAGGCCAACAACGTAAATTTTTTACATCTTCCAGCAAGCCGTTGTTAAATAATTCATCTTTCAGATACTGGTTTGCATCTGTTTGTGATATTGTTGTAATTGAGTTATCTGTGCTTTTTCCGATTATTGCTTTCCAATCCTTTAAGGTGACATTAAACTGTAAGGCAGCAAGCCTTTTATTTCCTGTATTCTGATGATATTCATCTTCCGTAAGAATACTTGTGGTGGGGGTGCTATTGCTTTGAGCCGATGCCGGTTGTGTGAGGGAGCAGAGCGCCCAGAGTACGGGGAGGAGGAAGGAGAGAGTTTTCATGGCGGATGGGGAGATTATTGGGCAGGGGAGAGGTTGCGGAGGTTGAGCAGGAGCTGCGCGGGATCCGGGAATTGGGCGGCGGCGCGGTATTGGGAGAAGAAGTCGGCGGCGTGGCGGAGGGCGGCTTGCTGGCGGGGTTCTTTGGCGGCGAGCTCGGAGAGGTGGCGGTTCAGCTCTGCATCCGCGATATCGGCGGGGACATCTGCCAGGAGTTTGCAGCCTTTGAAGAGGTGGAGACGTGCACCGGCAATGTTGGAGCGGAATTGCTCCAGCTTGGGTTGGATGAGGGAGCGTGCGGCATCATCCGTATCCTCGCGTTCCAGAAGGGAAGTGAGGTCTGCCTCTGCCTTGAGGTAGTAGGAGAGGTGTGCGGCGGAGGTGCTGAGCATGGTGAGGGCGGCATCTGCCTTGAGTTGTTCGCTCTTGCGGACAAGGGCGAGTGATTGCTTGAGCTGTGCTTCCACCACGGTGCTCTGCTTGCGGATGGCGGCGAGCTTGTCTTTCATTTCCGTGTCTGCGGTGAGGGCGGCGGCTTCCAGCTCTTCCACGCGGCTGCGGAGGCGGGCATTTTCCGCCTCAGCCTGCTGCGCCAGGTCTTCCAGGCAGACCTCTGTGGTAGCGCCGGCGGCCTCTACGGGGGGCGGCGGGGTGCGGAGTTCCTCGTATTCCTTCCACTGGTCGGAGAAGGCCTGCATGGACATTTCGCGGTGGCGGATGACGGAGCCGAGCACGGGACGGAAGCCAACCAGCTCGCTGCGGAACTCGGAGCCGTCTTCGCGGTAGGGGACGCACTCCGAGCGGTCAGAGGAGTGGAGGGTGGCTTTTTCTGTGCGGAAGTTGCCGCCGCAGGTGAGGATGCCGCCGGAGCGGCCGAGGCTGCTGTCGAAGTAATAGATGGGGCTGGCCAGCTCAGAGACGTTGCCGAGCATGTCGTAGAGGCCGACGGGGTTGGGCTTGCGGCTGCCTTTGACGGGGCGAGCGGCCACGTGGCGAGAGCCGGTGAAGGTGACCTCGTAGCGGGAGATGGCATTGGAGGGGTAGGGGGTGGCGGCGTCAAAGGTGCCTTCATCCACATTCACCCCGCCGCGGGCGGCGAATTCCCACTCCACGGGGGAGGGAAGCCGGAAGAAGAAAGAGTGGGTTTTTTCATTGCGGTAGGGGATGAGGGCGCCGGCGAACTCCTCACTGCCGGCCATGAGTTTGTTGAGGCGGGTGAGGAAGTTCTGCGCATCGGTCACGGAGATGTTGACCTTGGGCAGGTTGGCTTCTTTTTCCGGGGGCATGGGTTCGCCCATGACGGCGGCGTACTGGGCGCGGGTGACCTCTGTCTCGCAGAAGGGGATGTACCATCTTTTGCCGTTGAAGGCGGTGCCGGCCAGGTTGACGCGGGTGACGGGTTCGTTGGTGTAGTCACCGCTGCCTGCATTGAAGCTGCGGTAGGCAAAGATGTTCGGGTTATCAGAAATCTCTACGGGGATGAAGACCATTTTCTGCCCCTGCGGCAGCAGGAGCTCCATGGGCGGTGCGGCGGGTGTGCCGTCCTGTGCGGCGGCAGCGCAGACAATCAGAGAGAGCGCAAGAAGGGAGGCTTTAGTCATGGTGGGGAGGAGTGTGGGTTGAATTACATGTCGCGGATAGCGGTAGAGGGCTGGGTGCGCAGGACGGTGACGGCCGCGCAGATGGCTGCGGGCAGAGCAATGCCGATGCCGCAGGCCAGTATCAGGAAGTGGTTTGCCGGGGAGAGGTAGCAGAGGTTTTCGCCTGTCTCTATTTCTGCCGCAAAGAGCACGCTGATGGTGTGTGCCAGTCCGTGGAAGAGCGTGAAGCTGAGCAGAATGGAGCTCAGGGTGAGGATGAGAGACTCACAGATGGGAAAGCAGGTGAGGGTAATGCGGGAGAACCCGAGTGTGGACAGGATGGCGTAGTCGCGGCGGCGTTTGAGTGCCCCGTTGAAGAGGTTGAGTGCCAGGGAACCGGCGGCCCCTGCCACGCAGATGCCGGCCAGCAGGGTGAAGAGTACCTCCAGCCGTGCGTTGAGCTCCTGCACACGGCGTATGCCGGCAATGTTGCCCTCTGCGTGGTAGCCGCGGGTGGTGAGCTGCTGTACCAGCGGCTCCACGTCATCCAGCCCGCGGGCGTAGAGTCGGACTCGGGAGAAGGAGCGGTGCGGCTGTGTCAGGCCGCCCTGTTCCTCGCTCCAGAAAAGCCCGCGTTGGATGATGGCGTGCAGTACACCCAGCACAGAGGCGGGGGCTGCCCAGGCGCCGGGCGGCAGAGTGGTGTCTGTCACTGCTTCCACGCGCACGCTGCCTTTCCCGCCTGCCAGCAGCAGGGTGTGGGTGCCGGCATCGGCGGCATTGCCGCAGCGGATTTGCAGTGCCGGGGCGGCAGCGTGGAGGTTGAGCGGTTCTGGGAGGCAGTCTATGGTGAAATCTGCGGTGTTTTCATTTGTCTGCCGGGTGGCGGTGACGGGGGGATTCCACAGGCTGAACTCTGCCCGGTTCTGTGCGGCCAATTGGTAGGCGCGGCGGAGTTTATCCGCCGATTTGTGCTGGGCGGTGTTGAAGAAGAGGACTGCCCCCTGCGGTGCGAGGCTGCGGCGGATTTCGTCCTCTGTGGGGGGGCGCTGTTCCATGAAGGGGCAGGCGCGGTTCCAGACGTAATCCGGTGTGCTGTCTTTCAGCGCCGGTTTGTTGAGCCACATGCCGTGGTAGACCGGGGCCGGGGGCGTGAGTCCACGCTCTCCCTCTGCAGAGAGTGATTGCCGAGCCCCCTCGGCATATTCTTCCACGGCGATGACGAGTGAGAGCGGCACGAAGACCTGAGCGCCGACCCCGCTGCTGTCCGGCAGGATGCCGATGACCCGGCAGGGAAGCTCAGAGTAGTGGGTGCGCCCGCTTTCCATGCGTCCGCGCCGCAGCCTCATCTCTCCACCCACCTTCAGAGCGAGCTTTTCTGCAGTGGCAGAGCCCAGGACAATTTCACCGGCTCCCGGAATGGGGAGAGAATGCCGCGCCAGCAGTGGGTCACCCGCCCCGGTGGGAATGAGGTTGACCTCCTCACTGCCGCCGGGCGTGACCAGATGGGCAGAGGTGGCCAGAATGCGTGTGGACGGAATGCAGAATCCTGCCCCGGGCAGTGCGCTGATACTCTCCACCTCCTGAGAGCTGATGTGGGTGGAAATCGGCATGCGGACTTCCAGATTGGCGGGATCTGCCGCCAGACGCTGCCGCATGGTCTGGACGGTGCCTTCCTTCAGCCCCAGTATCATCAGCACCGGTACCAGGGCTGCGGCCATGGCGATGCAGAGACAGGCTGCGGCGAGCCATTCATGCCGCAGCTGTTGCCAGACCAGTTTCAGTACCAGACAAAGGCTCATAGAGTGATGCTTTCGCGGCGGAGGGTGGAGGTGACGCAGGTGCCTTCCACCCTGATATCAAATCCGTATATGCGGTCAGCGGCGTTGCGGAACAATTCTGCATCATGCGTGACGATGAGAACCGCCACGTTGCGTTCCCGCGCACTCTCCAGCAACAGCTCCCTGACAATGCCGGCAGATTCCGGATCCAGCGCTCCGGTCGGTTCATCTGCCAGCACAATGCGGGGCCCCGCAGCCAGAGCCCGGGCTATGGCGACTCGCTGCCGCTGCCCGGTGCTCAGCTGTGCCGGGTACTGTCGGCTCAGCCCGGCGATTTCCAGCCTCTCCATCAGCTCGCGGATGCCGTCCCGGGGGCTGCCGCAGAGCCACCGGGGCAGAGAGACGTTATCCTCTACGTTCAGAAAGGGGAGAAGTCCCCCCGTCTGCAGGATGTAGCCCAGCTGTGTGCGGCGCAGGTGTTCTGCCTCCCGCGCGGTGGCATGCAGGGCATCAAACCACTGACACGGGTTGCGGCGGATGCGGTAGGACAGGGCTGAATCCGGGCGGGAGATGATGCCCAGCATGTCCAGCAGGGTGGATTTGCCGCACCCGCTGCGACCGATGATGATGTTGACGCTGCCGGCATCCACGTTCAGTTCCGGTACAAGCAGCCGGAAGCTCCGCTCGCTCCCCGCATATAAGCGGGAGAGCTCGCGGGCGGTGAGAACGGTGGAGGCTGACAGCGTTTCGTAACTCATGTTGACGTTGGCGTGTATCAGGGCAGTTGATCCAGCGGAATGGGGGTGAGCATCTGGCTCTTATCGCAGGATTCATCCGGCTTCATCCACAGGTCCAGATTATCATACACGGCCTTGTAGAATTTGAGCTTGTTCTGCGCGTTGCTGATGAACTCATCCTGCTCATCCTGCTGCATGCTCTGCCAGTATTCGTTGGTCATGGCCAGTACCTTACTGCGGTAGGGCAAATCCTTCAGGAAGGTCGGGATAAAGCGGGAATCAGCCAGCTTGCTGATGTCGCTGAGCATGTCCGGATTCTTTCCGGCGGTCAGCACCATGGTTTGAAGTGCCGTGAAGAAGGCGGTGGAGTTCCCCTTGGCGCTCATGCCCGCATCCACCACGTTCTGCAGAATGGAGCGGACGGAATCCAGCTGCTGGCGGTTCAGCAGTACACAGGGTATCACGGAATCCAGCGCCGGATCCTTCAAATCCTTGTCCAGCACCCAGCCGCTCATCTCATTCGTCACACCCACTTTGTGCGCCTCTGAAATCCAGTGTACGCGGGCGTTCTGGAAGAGGGCCTGAGCAAATTTTTCACCCTTTGTCTCTGCTTTGATTTCACCACCACCCTGGCTGCTAACCATGGTCTGGGCAGTAAGCCAACTGATGACTTCGCGTTCGAAATTGTCAAAATCGCCGACTTTCCCCATGTTGAGGATGGCGGTGGCGCGCTTGTTTGCACCGGTGGCCAGGGCGTCAAACTGCTGGCGGGCGATGGGCAGGTGCTCCTTGTAACGGGGAACATTCACATAGGCTGTACCCACGGAGACGCGGTGTTCATCTGCCAGCCCGCGGATTTCGTTGGTGCCCATTTCTGCGGCGGTGCCCACGGGTTTATCCTTGCGGCGGCTGAAGGGGTCTGTCTTGCCGGGTTCGCGACCGGGGGCATCACCGATGAGGATGATGGCACGCGCAGCGCCTTCTCTCCACCTGGTCTTTTCAATGGCGTCTTTCATGCCGGCCAGCACGTCCTCGGCGTAGTCCACGGAGTCGATGCGGGTTTCCTTGGCCTGCTCCAGCGTCTTGACGAATTCGGCTGCGGGCTGAAGCCCCTCTGCGGTGTAGTCATGGGTGAGGTACTCAATGCCCGGGCAGGCTTTCATGTCGTCCCGGTAGCCCCAGAGCCCGAAGTGAATCATGGAATCCTTGAAGTTCGGGTTGCCGGAGGTGGCCTCAGCTATCTGCCGGATGGTCTTGAGCACCTGGTCTTTGAGGGGCCCCATGCTGCGGGACAGATCCATGACAAAGACCAGATCCAGAGTCATGTTTTTGGCTGTCAGCGGCTCTGTGGAGCGGGCTGCGTTTTCCGTGACGGCGGATACCTTGATGGCGGACATGTTGAATTCTGAAGCCGTCTCTGACTGTTCGTCCGTGAACTCGACAATGGGCATGAGGTAGAAATTACTCTTCATGGTAGCCCAGCCTTCCGGTTCGCACGCCACGATGGCCTTGTCTGCAACCGGCTGGTTTTTCTCGATGTTTTCGTAGGCCGGGCGCAGAGCCACCTCTCGCTCATTCGGATTCATGGCTGCATAGCGCAGGGCATCTTCCTTGCCGGCAAAGAAGAGGGTGCGGGAACGGCCGTTCGGATTGGCAAACTGTACGACCATCTGGTGTTTCCAGGGGAGGCAGTCTCCTTCCTTGACCCAGCCTTTGAGCCCCTTGCCGCCGGGCGTCTGCACCTGTATGCGGCCGTTCTCCCGTGAAATGACTTCCAGAATGGAGTAATTCGGCAGGTAGTTCTCTGATTTTTCCTCGCCTGCAGAGGTGTACAGCAATACCCCGGGTTTGGAAAGAATACGCTCCGGCATGCTCAGCTCTGCCGGGGAAGGAACGCTGATTTTTATTTTAGCTTCCTGCTCAGCCTTGGCTTTAGCCTCCTGCTCAGCCTTGGCCTTAGCTTCCTGCTCAGCCTTGGCTTTTGCTTCCTGCTCTGCCTTGGCTTTTGCTTCCTGCTCTGCCTTGGCTTTTGCTTCCTGCTCTGCCTTGGCCTTAGCTTCCTGCTCAGCCTTGGCTTTAGCTTCCTGCTCAGCCTTGGCTTTAGCTTCCTGCTCAGCCTTGGCCTTTGCTTCCTGCTCAGCCTTGGCCTTTGCTTCCTGCTCAGCCTTGGCTTTAGCTTCCTGCTCAGCCTTGGCCTTAGCTTCCTGCTCAGCCTTGGCCTTAGCTTCCTTCTCAGCCTTGGCCTTAGCTTCCTGCTCAGCCTTGGCCTTTGCTTCCTGCTCAGCCTTGGCTTTAGCTTCCTGCTCGGCCTTGGCCTTTGCTTCCTGCTTAACTTCGCTCTTATCGCTGATTATGGCAGCTTCCGCAGTGATGGGTGTCTTGCCTGAAAGAAGATTCATGACGGCTGTTTCCGCTGCCGTCTGACCTTGAGCTGCGTCAGGGATGCATGCTATGGCAATGGCGACGGCGCTTGCACCGGTAATGGTTGTTGTTCTTTTCATGATGGTTTGTTAATGGATGGAATTGATTTGTTGGTTAAGAGTGCGGAGTTCTGCTTCTTTTTGCCTAAGTTCTTGTTGCAAGGCGTTGATTTCGGCATCATGGTTCGGGGTAACGGCGGGGGAGCTGCTGCGCCGTTTGGCGGAAGCCGCTTGCGCACTGCGCTGTTTGGCTGCCAGCTCGCGGCGAAGTCGATTCACATCCGCTTTTCTGTCAGCAAGTGCCTGTTGTCGCCGCTGGTATTCTTCCATGACTCGGGCGTGTTCTTCCTGTGCATGCCGCAGGGCTCTCCCCTCCGGCAGGAGATACATGCAGGAGGAGAGCGCGAGCAACAGGAGAGAGGTGGAGAGAAGTCTGGTCATGCAGGCAGGCGGGGGTTAGAGGTAAGAGACGGCGTTGTTTGCAGCCAGAATGTTGTCACGCACCTTGCGTGTGGCTGAGATGCGAGCATCCAACGCTTTGAGGTTTGCCTTCAGCTGTTTCTTCTTTTCCTGATCCCGGGTGCTGTTGTAGGCTTGCAAGGTATCGGCCCGGGCATCTCGCAGGTGCTTGCCCAGTTTTTCCACGTCGTTCTGTCGCTTTTGGGCAGATTTTTGCAGCTCTGCAGCAGCTTTTTTTCTTGCACCGGGGAGTTTGCGGACATTGTCGGCCTGTTTTATGATTTCGCTACTCTGTTGGTTGAGCCATTTAAGCTCCGCATCTGCCTTGCTGATGGATTTGTTCACCCCGTATATCTGTGCGTTCAGATACTCTGTTTCGGTGCGGTATTCCTCCCGCTTTTTGGCAACATAATCCCCGATGGCACCGCCAAGTTCTGCGCCCAGCGCGTAACCAATCGCTATGGCTGTGACTGTAATCTGATTTTTTTCCTCATCGGTCAACTCACGTACCCCTTTCTCTTTGCGTTCCTGATTCTCACCGTTAATCCAGGCCGCAGCCAGAAAAACACCGACTGTAGCACCTGTAGTGCCTATAATCTGTCGCCAGGTACAGGAGGTGACGGAAGAAAACAGAAATACCACTGCCGTGACTGAAAGAACGATACGCTTGAAAATCATGACTCCGATGAGGTTGAACCATCGGCAAGTATACGGATTTATAACTCGTATGCAAGCATAAAGTATGTTAGGGGTAAAAAATCAACCGTGGAGAGCGCTAAGAGCACCTGCCGAGACTTTCGGAATGCTTATCCGAGCATGTATTCACAGTTATTGAACCACTTTGATATTCATGCACTTTAATATAATGACATACGAGTTATAAATCCGTACGCAAGAGAAGATGAAACAGATTGATGAAATAACAGAACAGGAGACTGCTGCGCTGCTGATATTGCGCCGCACCGGGATGAATGTAGTGGATGTAGCCATGATAGCACGGGATGCCTTGTTATGGGCGCGGGGACGGGGCAATAAATTACAGCGAGTGCAGCAATGCCTGATAGCGGGGAATCGCGTGTTACAGGAAGAAGAAAAGAGCGTGTCGCTGAAAACGGCCATTCGGGCGGCATTGGCGGCGCGACAGCATCTGCGGCCGCGAACGCTGCGCGATTTCCGTTATCTGCTGAACAGACTGTTGAAATATAACCCCGGAGCAGAACGCAGGATAGTCAGCAGTCTGACACCACAGCAGTGCGGCGAGATGATTGAGCAGGCGTTTGTGACGCCTCGCCAGAGGTACAAGGCGCGACTTACTCTGAGCAGCGTTTTTTGTACGGCAATGCATTGCGGCTGGTGCAGGACAAATCCACTGAAGTATTTTCAGGCACCGAGACTGAAAGAGCAGACGATACCGATTCTGGCTCCGCATGAAATCAGGGCACTGATTAAACATGCCCGGGATTACCGGAACGGTGTTTGTCTGCCGGCGCTGGGGCTGATGCTGTATGCCGGGATACGCCCTGCAGAAGTGTTGAGAATGAGATGGGGGCAGATTCACCTGAGCGATAGGGTAATCGTTTTGCGCCCGCAGCACAGCAAAACCGGCGGTTCGCGGTGTGTGTGCATTCACGCCCCCCTCCTGCAAATCCTGCGGGAACACTCTCCACGTTTGCCGGAAGAGAAAATATGCCCGGGGAATTGGCGCTTGCATTGGGCAGAGGTGCGCCGGAAAGCCGGTTGGCAAGTGCCGGATAATCCATGGGTTCAGGATATTTTGCGCCACACATATGCCAGCTACCACTTGTGTTACTTTCGCAATGTGGAGTCATTGCAGATTGAAATGGGACACCGAAGTTCGGAATTGCTGCGAACCCGCTATTTGAACATGAGCGGGGTGAGAGATGCTGAGGCTTTTTGGCTCGCGTTACCGGAATAAAAAACATGAGGTCTTACCCGGTTGCAGGCAAGACCTCATGGAGTAACGGATGGGGTGGGATTCGAACCCACGGAGGGTATTAGCCCTCGGCGGTTTTCAAGACCGCTGCATTCAACCGCTCTGCCACCCATCCGGTGTGTTGCAGGCCACGGTGACGTGCTGCGCGGCATAATAGCCTATCTTATGGCGTTGGGCAAGTTTTTTCTGTGGCTGTGTGCAGAAAATTGGGCTTGTTCATGTTTCGGTGGCGTAGTATACTGGGTGCATGTCGATTTCTGAGGAACTTTTTGAGAGGGCTTGTAAGGTGATACCCGGTGGGGTGAATTCCCCGGTGCGGGCGTTTCGACGGCTGGAGAGAGCACCGTTTTTTGTGACGCGAGCTGAGGGGGCACGCCTGTGGGATGAGGATGGCCGGGAGTACATCGACTATGTGGGTACCTGGGGGCCGGCGATTCTGGGACACGCTCCGGAGTGTGTGATATCTGCTGTGCGGGAGTCAGCGCTCAATGGCCTGGGTTATGGGATTCCCACGCGGGTTGAAGTGGAGATGGCAGAGACGGTGTGCCGTTGGCTGCCCTCTGTGGAGATGGTACGCATGACCAACAGCGGTACGGAGGCCACCATGAGCGCCATCCGTCTGGCGCGTGGGTATACCGGGCGCAAATATATCATCAAGTTTGCCGGGTGCTACCATGGGCATTCGGATGGTCTGCTGGTGGCGGCGGGGAGCGGCGCGCTCACGCACGGCGAGCCGGACAGCGTGGGTGTGCCGCAGGAGTATGCCTCTCTCACTCTGGTGCTGCCCTATAACAACCCGGAGGCGGTGCGGGCGGCTTTTGCTCAGTATCCCGGGCAGATTGCCGCCGTGATTGTGGAACCCTACCCGGGTAATGCCGGCTTCTACCTGCCGAAGCCGGGGTATCTGGAGTTCCTGCGTGAGATTACCGCCCGTGAGGGGACGGTGCTGATTTTTGATGAGGTGATGACCGGTTTCCGCATCTCGCCCGCCGGGGTGCAGGGCAAGCACGGCATTACGCCGGATTTGACCACGCTGGGCAAGATTATCGGAGGCGGCCTGCCGGTGGGTGCATTCGGCGGGCGGCGCGATATCATGGAGTGTGTCTCCCCGCTGGGTGGCGTGTATCAGGCCGGAACCCTCAGCGGTAATCCTGTGGCCATGGCGGCGGGATTGGCGCAGTTGCGGTATCTGGAAGCCGGCGACGGTTACAGCCGTTTGGAACAGTTGGGTGCCCGACTGGAGGAGGGCGTGCTGCGCGTGCTGCACGATGCCGCTTTGCCGTTGACCTTCAAGCGCAGCGGGTCGATGTACTGCCTGTTCTTCACCACGCAGGATGTGTATGATTTGGATTCTGCCATGAGCGGCAGCTTTGATATGTTCCGCACCTATTTCCACAGTATGCTGGAGCAGGGGGTCTATGTAGCACCCTCGCCCTACGAAACCGGCTTCATCTCGACCGCCCATACGGACGCAGATATTGATGCCACGGTGGCGGCCATGGCGCGTGCGCTTACCGCCGTGAAAGCCATGTGACCGAAAAAAGGGTGGCAAATACGCCGAAATGTGCTATACTGAGCCCGCAACAGCTTTTAACACAGCATATGAACATCGATTTCGAGAAGAGCGGCGGCCTTGTGCCGGCCATCATTCAGGATGCCCGCACGGCCAAGGTGCTGATGCTCGGCTACATGAACCGCGAGGCATATGAACAGACGCTGGCAACGCGCAAGGTGACCTTTTTCAGCCGCTCCCGGCAGCAGCTGTGGGTGAAGGGCGAGACCAGCGGCAACTTCCTGGAGCTGGTGGATATCCGCGTGGATTGTGATAACGACACCCTGCTGGTGCAGGTGAACCCCGTCGGTCCCGTCTGCCATACCGGCACGGATACCTGCTGGGGCGATGTGAATGAGGGTTCTCCTCTCTTGTTCCTGAGCGAGTTGCAGGATTTCATCAACAAGCGCCGTGAGGAGATGCCGGAGGGTTCCTACACCACCTCACTCTTCCGCGATGGCGTGAACCGCATGGCGCAGAAAGTGGGTGAGGAGGCCCTGGAGGCCTGTATTGAGGCCGTCAACGGTACGGACGAACGCCTGCTTTATGAGGCTTCCGACATGTTCTACCATCTCATCGTGCTGCTGGCCTCCAAGGGGCTTCGCATTGAGCAAGTGGCAGAGGAGCTGGTCACTCGCCATAAGCCGGGTTGGAAGAAGCACTGATAGAGCAGCCTTTCTATCAGTTGGAAAAAATCTTGAACAAGTCCCCGTTCCGGGGAGTCAGTACCATGTCAGTCCTTTCGGGGCACGGTGAAGGAGAGAGCGCCGCCGCCCCACACCAAAGAGAGGATTGAGTTTCATAGGTAGTAAGTTGGACGCGCGCCGTGGTAATAACCGCGGCGCGCGTTTGTTGGTACGTCAGGCATGACACGTAACTGGGGTGGAAGCCCCCAATGAGCCGCTGACAGGGCGGAATCAAATAGCCAAAGGCAACTGCGTCACAGTAATGTGGGGTGGGAAGGAAGCCGGAGGCGAAACACAGACAGGATGAACAAGAACCGAATAGAAGGCCAAAGCGCACGAGGTGAGGCAGCTATGG
>JAZNLU010000110.1:0-28839 GCA_045579245.1 Akkermansia sp. | reverse complement strand
TAGCCTATGATGACGGCAAATCGCATACCGCGGCTATTCTACCAAATCACATAGCACTGTCAAGCTCTAGGCTTGTTCGCTCAGGGCAAACGCATTTCGATGTCGGGATTTCTTATTGACTTACCTCTGTTTCGTTTTTTGCGCCGAATGCACTAAAGAGGATTTCCTCCGGTACTCGTGTATTCCATGCGGCGTGTTTTCTCATTCCTGCCAACGATTACGAATCGCATGGGCGATAGTTGCGCTACTCCCTTTGGGTAAATTCGTTATGTAGCAACGTTTTTCTGTGCTTTCCGTCTGCTTCTTTTTATTGTAGCGCTTGCTTTCCACTACTACCAGAGCAGAAAGTTTCTTCCAATTCCATATCCCTGTGACAAAACTCAAATCCCGATATATCCGATATACGCATTCCTCCACCCTTCCATGACCAGCGTCCACTTCTGTAAAAACATTGCCGGGGCGTACCATTTTAGCAGTCTCGAGTATCTGCTCGTGCAAACTTTTCTGGTTATCCTTTACTGCTAATACATAAGATGCCTTTTTCTCCTTTACTGCCTTTCTGACTACGTCCTTTCGACAGCCTCTAATTCGTCAATATGTCTATGCATCCACTCAGTATAGCATAACAATGCTATAACTGCAGGAAAACAAGATTTTACGATAATCCTTTCAGTGTAAATTCGGTGCAAATTTCAGATGCTCGAATCTCGAGAGCGTATGACATTACTCAAATGCGTTTGCCCTGCTTGTTCGCTCCATTATATGAACCCAAATATGTTGTTGTGTTACTTATCACTTGCCTGATTTCGAAAATTCATCTCATTTGTTGTTGCGGATTCCGGTGCAGAAAAATCTCAGACAGATAGTTGATTAATGACCCAAACGTGAACTGTATTAGGGGCGTTTGTTCAGAATCCCGTCCATTTCTTCCGAGCGGGAACAGCTGTGAGCATCTCTGCCGTCCGGTGCTTTGCGTGCAGCATCGGCACCGTGTTGCATGAGCAGCCGGGCGGTTGACAAATCCTCGTTGATAACAGCGTGCATGATGGGAGGGATTCCCTCTGCATCGGGTGCATTCGGCTGCGCTCCCCCCTTCAGCAGCAGTTCAGCCATATCGCGCCTGCCGTTGATGACCGCAGTGCTGAGCAGGGATGCTCCCTCTGTAAATGAATCAGCAGGAACCCCGTGCTCCAACAGAAGCTGCAGGGCGCGTTTCTGACCGTTTTCCACGGCAGCCTGTGCGGCAAGTTGCAGCAGAGCTGCGTTCTGCCGAGCTTCCGGCAGTTCCAGTAGCTCCCGCAGTAACTTGTTTTTTCCCAGTCCGGCGGCGAGCACTACCAGGCAATCCTGTTCCTGTTGGGGTGAGGTGAAGGGTGATTTGCCCTGTTCCTTCCACTCTGTCAGCCGAAGCTGCAAAGCCGCTTTTTCTTCCTCATACACATCTGATTCCGGGGATTGGAGCATGACCCATGCACATGTGCTCAGAATGAGGTATGCCGCTGCCCACACAACTCCCATGAGCGCCGGGCGGCGTGCCAGCATCCGCGCCAAACTCAGCGCGCCGTTGACCACAAATGCAGTCACGCATATAGCCAGAGCCCACACACCGGCATTTCCTCCGTCAGCCATCCCCCATGCGAACAGCCCCACTACTGCCAGGAGTGCCGCCGGATTGAAGTAATCTCTCATGCTGTCAATGTAGCAGACCGAATACGGTAAGTCAAGACAATGCGGAAAGCGGGGCGAAAATGCGGATTGACGGGATTGTTGCTTGAGTTCAGGGGGGAGATGTGCTTGAATGTGGGAACTATGAGTACGATTTATGAGCAGATTACGGAGGGAATGAAGACTGCTATGCGCAGCAAGGATACGGTGGCACTGGGGGCACTGCGCGGTCTGAAAGCCGCGCTGCAGAATGCACAGGTGGCACGCGGCAATGTGCACGAGGAGCTGCCGTTGACCGAAGCTCAGAACGTGGTGCGTAAGCAGATAAAACAGCGTGAGGATGCTATCGCTCTCTACGCTCAGGCCGGGCGTGATGACCAGGTGGCCAAGGAGCGTGCTGAGATGGAAGTGCTGGCTTCTTTCCTGCCGAAAGAAATGACGGAGGCGGAAATTCTGCCGGTGCTGGAAGCTGTGATTGCTGAGCTGGGGGCTGCGACTAAAAAAGATATGGGACGCGTGATGAAGGAAATGCAGACCCGCACGGAGGGGCGTGCCCCCGGTAAGGTGCTTTCCCGTCTGGTGGGAGCCCGCCTGAACTGATTTTCCAAACTCGTTGTAACAGCAGTCATGTTCAGTGCCGTCATCGTAGCAGCCGGAAGTTCCCGCCGTGCCGGATTTGACAAGCTTGCCGCCATGCTGGACGGGGTTCCTGTACTGCGCCGCAGTGTGGATGCATTTGTCGCTGCCGGCGCGTCTGCGGTGGTGGTGGTGTGTCCGGAAACCCGCTGGGAGGAAACGGGGCTTGCCGCAGCCGAGTTTCCGGTGCCCGTGGTGCGGGTGGATGGCGGAGCTGAGCGCCAGGATTCCGTGGCGGCGGGTATGGCAGCACTGCCGGCGGAAACGCGGATGGTGGCGGTGCATGACGGAGCGCGCCCACTGGTCACGCCGGAGGGAATCAGAGCCTGTCTGGCGGCAGCGGAGGAGACGGGGGCAGCCGCCTGTGCTCACCCGGTAGTGGATACGCTCAAGCGGGCGGATGCCGGCGGCTTTTCTCTGCCGGAGCCGGTGAGCCGGGAGCACCTGTGGGGGATGGAGACGCCGCAGATTTTCAATTTGGAACTGTTGCAGAGAGCTTATCGGCACGTTGCTGAGCAGGGATTGGTTGTTACCGATGAGGTGAGCGCCGTGGAAAGCATAGGCGTGGCAACGCAGCTGGTACAGGTGGGTGCCAATCTCAAGATTACGCTGCCCGGAGATTTGGAATTGGCAGAGTTAATATGGAAACACCGCAGGTAGCAACTCCCCTGCCTGATTGCTGGGTTGTAGGTCACGGTCTGCTGGGGCAGTCTCTGGCAGAGAAGCTGCGCAGAGATGGTGCAGGTGTCCTGACGCTGGATGCGGCAGCCCCGGCTGATGTGGAGGGGAATGCTGCGGAGGAGCCGGTGTTGCGCCGTGCATTGTCCCTGCTTGCGCCGCAGGTGGTATACTGTTGTCAGGCAACGGGCGGCGGGGATGCAGCAGCGTATCGCCGCACCTATGCGGAGGTGGTGGCTGCGTTGCAAGCCGCCGTTCCTGCTGCGCGACTCGTGTTTTGCTCTTCTGTTTCCGTGTATGGGGCAGTCCGTGGTGTGGTGACAGAGGAAACTTTGCCTGCAGAGCCTTCTGAGCGGGCTTGTGTGCTGCTGGAGACGGAGCGTGCCGTGCTGGTTCGCGGGGGGGTGGTGCTGCGGTTGTCTCCTTTGTACTCTGAGCGGCGTTGCGAGGTGCTGCGGCGGCATCTGGCAGGAGACGCTTGCCTGCCGGGTAGCGGAAAACGCATGCTGAACTACCTGAGCGTGGAGGATGCCGTGTCAGCCCTGTTGCCGGCAGCAGCAGCTCCTTCTGCCTGCTACAATGTGAGCGGTGAGAGTTTGAGCCGGGATGCGCTTTATGCTATGCTGGCAGAGGTGACGGGAATCCCACAGGCGGCTGAGAGTGCGATGGTTTCCCGCCGCGGGTTATCTGACCGCAGTGTGGATTGTTCCCGCCTGCGGAGCTTGGGGTGGAGCCCGCAGATGACGCTGCGGCGATTCGCAGAACAATGTTATCTTTCTTTTTTACCCGATGCGTCCTGATTATTATCAAATACTTGATGTGGAGCCGACGGCGCGCCCCGCAGAAATTAAGAAGGCATACTACCGTCAGGCCCGCCGCTTTCACCCGGATTGCAATGGGGGTGACCCGGTGGCGGAGGAACGCTTCAAGCTGGTGGCAGAGGCATACCGCACGCTGGGGAATGAGAGCCGCCGCCGGGATTATGATGAACGGATGGCGCGCATGCGCCGCTATGCGGATGCACCGGAGCTGGCCTCCATGCAGCGGCGGGTGCGTGTGTCCGCTCGTCATGGGCGGGCTCGCCGTGCCGGGGATGAACGCCATGCCGGAGCCGTGCGGCGGCGTCCGTTTTTGCTGCGGCGGGTGACGCGCCCGGTGGGGGTGTGGAGCATGATTGTCTTTTACGCCATGGCTGCGCTGATGCTGGTGCCGCAGATGTTGCGCGGATGCGGGGTGCTGGCAGAGCCGCAGCGCCGCAGACCTGCGGCTGGGGCAGAGGGTAAGAAACGCGAGCTGAGCGAATCGGAAAAGCGCGTGGCTCTGGCGGAATCAAATGCCCGCCTGCAGGCAGCTGCGGAGAGTGGGGATGCCCGGGCGCAGCTGAAATTGGCAATAGTTTTGTATCATGGGCTGGGGATGCCGATGAATCGCCCGGAGGCCCGGGAATGGTTTGCGCGTGCGGCGGAGCAGGGGAATGAGATGGCTGCCCGCTGTTTGCAAACGCTCAATTTTGTTCAGCCTCCTCCTGCTCAGGAATCTGCTTCTTCTGTCGGGGAGTGAGTTTTTTCCTTTTTTTCCCTGAGCTCTTTTTTCTGCGGGCGCTGCGTCTGCTGCGCGGGCGCTGGTGGTGCAGCTCCACCTGAAGCAGCAGCAGGGCAAACATGGAAGCCGCGTTGACGGTGACGGAGGAGCTCTCCGATACGGCTTCTGCCAGCTGTACCATTTTGAGTACGATGTTGGTGTAATCTTCCTGCTCCAGACCGATTTCCGCCTCCGTCAGCAAGCGATGAAACTGTACCAGCTGACGGAAGAAACAGAGCCAATTGTTTTCCGGCCCTGCCGGGAGACTTGTCAGCAGGGCATCCGGCAGCGTGTTGAGTGCCCGTTCTACGCGGCGTATGGTGGCGCGCCTTTCCTTGCCTGCTCTTGCGGCATTGGCTTCCAGCACATAGCGCAGGTGCGTTTCAAAATCCCCATATGCCTCCAGCGCGCGCAGGGGAACCCGCCCGGCTGCGGGTGTTTCACCCGGGCGGCGCGCAACCTGCTCGAAGATGGCTTCGAGAGTCTGCATCCGCCCCTGCGGCGTCAGTGGCTTGCGCTCAAAAAGCATGCGGCGACACGTCTTTTTAAGGCGTTGTTTTTGCCTTTTTTTTCACGTTTTTGCCGGGGACAGTTCCGGGTGTCATCGTGGTTTCCTGACCATTGACGACCACGGTTACCTTTTCGGGATTCTCATCCGTGGTGGTGAGTATGTAGGAAGTCACCTGACCGTTTTCCCAGGACATGGTTACGGAGATGTTGCCGCGGGCTCGGATACCTTTCACAGAACCGTTAGCCCATTGTTCCGGTAGAGCCGGCAGGAGGATAATGCGGTCACCGTGGCTCTGGATAAGCATTTCGCTGATGCCTGCCGTCATGCCGAATGTTCCGTCCATCTGCATGGGAGGATGATTGCCGAAGAGATTGTCCAGCACGTTGTAGTTGATATAGTGGCAGACCATGCTGTATGCCTGTTCCTTTTCGCGGAAACGAGCCCAGAGCGCCGTGCGCCACGGCCAGGTCCAGCTGCGGCGGTTATCATCGCTCAGCCCGCGCAGTTCCAGACTCTTCATGGCGGCCTTAGCCAAATCGGGGGTGCCGTCCATGGTGATGGTGGAGCCGGGGAATACGCCGATGAGGTGCGAGGTGTGGCGCTGTCCGGCGAGCATGTTCGGGCGGTCAACAATCCACTCCTGAAGGTAGCCGCCGCTGCCGATGCGATCCGGAGCCAGGCGCGCGCGCTTTTTCTTCAGTTCCTTAATCCAGGCGGAATCAGTGTTGAGAATGGCGGCTGCTTTGGCGGTGATGTCGAAGAGCTCGCGGATGAGCTGCTGGTCGTGGGCGCAGCCGTCCTCCACGGGACCCCATTCGTGTGACCAGCCTTCCGGAGAGACCAGCGTCCCTTTCTTGAGTTCCCTGAGTTCAGGGTGTTCTGCTGCTGTGAGGGGCTGAGGCGTTTTACTGTCCTTGGGAGTGCTGGTCAGTCCCGCGCCTTCCTCCCCGAGTTCCTTCAGTCTGGTTTCCCAGAAGCGGCAGATGTTGCGCAGGATGGGGTAAGCGTGCTCTTTGAGGTATTTCCTGTTATGGGTGTAGGTGTAGTGATCCCACAGGTGCAGAGCGTACCATGCATTCACCGGCGGATTCCAGTGGGTCCAACCGCCGCCGCCCCAGGGGTTCTGGGAAATGCGGGTGGTCCAGCCCTCAATGTTTTCACCGAAATGTTTTTTTGTCATTTCCGTGAGCGGTTGTTCCATGGCGCGGATGAAGTTCAGGAAGGGCAGGTGACACTCGCTCAGGTTGGCGACCTCTGCCCCCCAGTAGCACATCTGGAGGTTGATGTTGTTGTGGTAATCACATGCCCATGGCGCGTGTACCTTGTCGTTCCAGATACCCTGCAGGTTGACAGGCAGGTTGCCGGGGCGTGAACCGCTGATGAGCATGTAGCGCCCATACTGATAAATCGTTTCCACCAGTTCCGGGTCGTTTTGGGACTTCCGGAACGCTGCCAGACGCTCATCTGTGGGCAGGGCTGCAATATCTGCTGCTGTTTTACCGAGCTTCAGTTCCAGCCTGTCATAGAGCTTTTGATAATTGCTGATGTGGGATTGCCGTATTTTCTCCGTGGATTTTTTTGCAATTTTTCTCAGGATGGAGGAGTTGCGGAGTTTCGGGTATGTTCCAATCCAGTTTTTGGTGTAGTCCATGGCGTAATTTGTAGCCATGGTGACGATGATTTCGATGGATGTGGCATCTTTAACCTCCAGATAGGGGGCAGTCCCGGCATCAAATGAGGGCTGCATGGCATCCGGGCGATTGGATGCGGCATCATCGTGTTTGCCGGTATAGGATACGTTCAGTGTGCCGGCTTTCCCGTGCCTGCGGATAGTGCCTCCTTTGACGCGAACCTTCAGTACGCCTTCAAATTGCTGCCCGTTGTTCAGGGTGCCGAACATGGTGATGCCGTTGTCTCCGGCACTGAGTGCTGCCGTGTGATACGGGAGCAGGGCAATGTTGGCTGAGATGCTGTTGGGCTTATCTGCCGTGGCTGTGTACACCAGTACCTGATCCGGTGCGCTCACGAAACATTCCCGGGAATGGGTGACCCCGCCGTTGGTGAAGTTCACCCGCGCAATGCCGTCCCGCAAATCCAGACTGCGTGTGTAGTTTTCCGACTGAGCTTCCGGCAGTTTGAACTCCACGTAGAGGTTGCCGAAGGGCTGGTAGCTGCCGAACTCATCCTTGCCGGATAAAGGCCCGTATTTGTAGCCGATGCCATTGCCGGGCAGATTGGGACCGCCGGACCAGAGACTGACTTCGTTCAGATTGACTCGGTCGATGTG
Source organism: Akkermansia sp. (assembly GCA_045579245.1). Lineage (GTDB taxonomy): Bacteria > Verrucomicrobiota > Verrucomicrobiia > Verrucomicrobiales > Akkermansiaceae > Akkermansia. The sequence goes on along the minus strand of JAZNLU010000110.1, from coordinate 21,481 downwards.
GTCGCCGCCGAAAATCGTACCGCCGATGCGGCCGTTGCCCACGGGAAGCGTCTGGGATTCCCAGTAGTCTTTCGCCGGTTTGGCAGGGAGGTTATGGAAAATCAGGCGCTTTGGAAGTGGCTTGCCCTTTTTGTCAACGGAGGGGATGGGGGCTACGCCTATCGGCGCATAGGTCGGCTCCCATGGTAAGGATACAGCGTTAATGCCGGCCGGTTGCCTGTACCAAAGGTAGTTGGCCGAAGGCGTTTCTTCGGCGGCGGATAATATCCCGGTAGCGGAGAGAAGAATGCTCAGAAGTATTTTGCGAGTCATCATGGCTGTCGGTTGTTGTTGTTCAATAAGTATTTCGGATGATTTCGGCCTGCAGGATGACATCGCCCAGGGTGAGCGTGTCTCCGCTTTGCAGAATCATACAGGGGTGATAGGGGGAGAATGCTTCTCCGTTGATGGCGGTACCGTTGGTGGAATTCTGATCCCAGACCTCCACGCCTTGTTCGGAAAGACAGATTTTTACATGGCATCGGGAAATCCCGGCATCGGGTATCACGACATCGGACATTTCTGAGTCTCGCCCCAGGTATAGGCCGTCCCCGGTGGAGATGTCTTCAAAATCCAGACGGCATTCCCACGGAGCGCCGTCTGCCAGCAGTCCGAATAATCGCAGATAGGTCAAGCCCCTGACGGATGCCGACGGTGTTTCCTGAACTTGAGCGGGTGGGATTTCCAGCCCCGTACCCAGATTCCACTTGGTGCGCAATCTATCATACGGACGGAGAGGTTGCAGGTAAATCTGCGGGCCGCTGGGAGAAGCAGAATTCACGTGTGATTCGCTGCTTCGGAGCGAATCAATGAGCGCCCGAACCCGGAAAAGCTCTTCTGCCAGTATCGTGGCTCGCTCTTCCAGCTCGGATAGCTGTGTTTCGGAATCTGTCTGCGTTGAGGTGTACATCAACCTGTGTATACTATCAGAATATACGCAGGTCGGCAACGCAAAATTTCAGTTAGACGGTATATTATCGGTTGCTCCCGGATTTTTGACCACGGTTGAGGGAGCCGGGCGGAATCGGATGACGGTGCGCTCCGGCAGGGTGAGGGGCTTTCCGTTGTGTGGCAGCGTGAGGCGGCGCGGCTGTTTGCGGCTTTGTTCAAATGTGCCGAAATGCGCCAGCCGCACGCAGCCGTCTTCTTTCAATCCGTCGGAAATGGCGCGGACAACGGCCTCTATGGCCAGCTCTGCCGCCATGGCCGTGGCCGTGCCTCCCAAAGCTTGCCGCACGCTTTCCTGCAATTCTCTGCGGTTCATGAGGGGGTCAGTCGCGGCGAGAGTGGCTCAACAGATAAAAAGCATAGTACACCAGCATGGCGATGGAGGAAAGCGCTGCGGCAACGTAGGTCATGGCGGCCCAGTGCAGGGCGTTACCCGCTTGCCCATGCATGGCTCGGTCTGCCAGCCCGGAGCTTTGCAGCCAGGCCAGCGCCCGGCGGGAAGCATCAAACTCTACCGGCAGGGTGACCAGCGCAAAAAGGGTGGTCGTGCCGAACAAGGCCAGTCCTATCCAGGCTACCGTTGTGCCTCCGCCCAGCGCCACCATGAACAAACCCGCCATGAGTACAATCTGTCCCAGTCGTGAGCCCATGTTGACCATGGGAACCAGCGAGGAACGCATGCTGAGCCAGGGATATGCCCGGGCATGCTGGACGGCATGGCCGCATTCGTGAGCGGCCACGGCCATGGCGGTGACGGTGGCACAATTGTACACATTTTCGCTGAGGTTGACCGTTTTATCTACCGGGTTATAATGGTCAGTGAGCTGGCCGGGGGTACTGATGACCTGCACATCCGTGAGCCCGTTCTGTGCGAGCATGAGCCGCGCGGTGTCTGCGCCTGTCATGGGGGCGGGAATGGCTGAATTTCTGCGAACGCTTGCCTGCAGCGCATGCTGTACTGCATAACCGATGATGCCGGTGACGGCTAGAATCAGGAATCCGATGACGGTCATGGAATCATAGCCGCTGTGAGCTGCTTGGGTGGAGTACCCGTTGCCGTAATAACCGTATTGCGCGAGAATGGTGAAAAGTGTAATCATTTGTATGTTATTCTGATGTCAGTAGAAGAGCTGCGGTTCAAAAATCGTTTTCAGAATCTGTTTCGAGGTGCCGGATGTTGAGCTTCAGATGCTTTTCGCCGATGCGGCGGATGGGCGATTGAGCAAAGAAGCTGTTGAAATCCTCTTCCTGGAGCATCTCCAGCTCTTGTAATGGGGTATGAGCCAGCGTTGCCGGCATGAGCAGGTGGGAATCGACGCGGCGGGCTTTGCCTCGTTGCAGTTGATTCCATGGGCACACTTCCTGACAGATGTCACATCCGTACAGCCTGTCCCGTAACGCCGTGGCAATGTCCGGGGGCATATCCGATTGTTTACTCTCGATGGTCCAGTAGGAAAGGCAGCGGCGGGCATCACAGCAACCGTTGTTCAGGGCTTGCGTGGGGCAGGCCTGTTCACAGCGGTGGCACTTGCCGCAATGATTGCTCATGGGCGTGGATACGGGAAGCTCCAGTGTGGTCAGAATGGAGGCCAGAAAGCAGTACGAGCCCTTGCCCGGGCGAATCAGCAATCCGTTGCGTCCAATCCATCCCAATCCGGCCTGCATGGCAAAAAAACGCTCGCTCACCGGGCCGGAATCCGTGAAACACCGTTGCGTACCGCCGTAGAATTGCAGGGTTTCATCCAAATCTGCCAGCTTGCTTGCCAGCAGCTTGTGGTAATCTTCTCCCTGGGCGTAGCGGGCAATGCGTCCCGCCTGCCTGCGGGAATCAAGTCCGGCGTATTCGTAGGTGAGGATGATAACGCTGCGTACTCCGGGCAAAACCAGTTCCGGGTTGAGGCGTGCAGGCAGATGTCTTTCCAACCACGCCATATCGGCATGCATGCCGGCGGCAATCCATTCTGAAAGATATTTTCCTTGGTGTACCTGAGCAGAGCACACACCGACAGCGGAAAATCCCAGTGCCGATGCGGCGTATTTCAGAGCTTGAGCGGCGTTATCCTGTATCATGGTTTTCGCTTCCTATCAAGAGTCCATGCCAGAATACGTGAGCGGGTGTGTTCCGAAAAGGGTAACGCGAGAATCAGGCGGTGGGTTGCATTTCGAATTCGTGTAATAGCCGGTCGCTCCAGTTGACGGTCCGTTTTCTGTCCTACTTTGAAGGCGAGACGCTGCATGTTGGAGGAAGCATCCCTACTGCCCATGGTGGCCGCCTTGCGGTACAGCAACAGTGCCAGTTCTTCACTGCGGGGCGTGGCCTGTCCCCTTTCATACATGGCAGCCAAATTATTCAGACAGTTGGCATCTCCCATTTTTGCTCCCATAGAGAAGAGTTTGCGTGCCTTGCGCAGATCCGGGCGGTTGCCGATACCTTCGTAGCAGATAGTACCCATATAGAAGAATACATTGGGTGTCTCAGGTGCTTGTTTGGCTACGAGGTGGAGAAATTTCCACGCCCTTTGTTCATCCTTTTGGTGTCCAAATCCCCGCATCAGGTAGCGGGATTGTTCCACTCTGGCTTTCAGCAGTCCTAATTTTGCTGCTTTTTCCATGCTTTCATAGGCCGCATATTCATCTTTTGTACAACCGATACCTTTTTCCAGATAGAGAGCCTGACGGAAGCTCGCCTCTTTCTGCATGTTTTTCCCATTTTTTGACAGCGGGGGCGGCGCTTCGGAGATTGCTTTTACTGTTTGGAATGCTTTTTCAGGACGCGCCTGAAGTCCTTTGAATTTACCTTCATAGACATCCAGCAGCAGACTGAGCGCCTCAGCATGCCCCTCTCGCACACAGGCTTCCAGCAGTACTGGAACTCCTTCCACGTGAGTATTTTCCGGGTCTTCCAGCGTAGCTCTTGCCTGTACATATAGCCCTTCAATATCCCATTTCTGAGGTTTCTGCACATCCTGACCCGATACCGCAGAGACTGCGGTACTTAGCAGGATAAACAACAACATGCAGGGGAATTTCATCTGTCTATTCCTATACCACGTTCGGAGGTTTTTGTCCATGCTTAATTGCCGTATGCCGCGTATATAAAGCACCTCTCTCCCGGACCGGCGGGAAAGAGGCGCGTATGAAATTAATGGGTGACGATTACTTCTGCTCGGTGTTTTCGCTTTCCTCCAACCGGGCGTAGGCATACACCTCATCCGGGTCAGCCCCGTGGTGAGCCTTTTCAATACGGGAGCGGAAGAGCTTCATCACGAACACGAAAGAGCAGGGGATGAAGAACACACCCACAGCCGTGGCAATCGTCATGCCGATGACCACCACCACGCCGATGGAGTTGCGAGCCAATGCACCGGAGCCCGCAGCCGTGAGCAGCGGGACGCAGCCCAGAATGAAGGCGAAGGAGGTCATCAGAATCGGGCGCAGTCGCAGGCGGGCGGCCTCTACGGCGGCATCCAGCAGATTCATGCCCTTTTCCATCTGCAGCACGGCAAACTCCACAATCAGAATCGCGTTCTTGGCGGCAAGACCCACCAGCATCACCAAACCAATCTGGGCGTAGAGGTTCAGCTCAATTCCGTACATCCACAGCCCGACGAATGCCCCCAGCACGGCGATGGGCACGGTCAGGAAGATGGCCAGCGGCAGCGTCCATTTCTCATACAGAGCCGCCATGATGAGGAAGGCAAACACGCCGGAGAGAGCAAAGATGGAGCCCAGCCCCAGACCGTCCTGCACTTTCTTTTCCTGGAAGCTCATGTCGATGTATTCCATGGCGAACTTGGTGGTATCCATGGTCTTGTTGAATACCTTTTCAATGGCTTCCATGGCCTGAGCGGTGGAGTAGCCCTTTGCGGGAGCCACGGTGATTTTGCCGGAGTTGTAGTTGTTGTTGTGCTGCACAAATTCCGTGTCGGCAATATCAGCAATGGTGACCAGGGTGCTGAGCGGAACCTGCTCACCCTTGGCGTTGGTCACATAGAAGTTGGCAATCTGGTCGGTGTTGAAGCGGTCTTCACCGGCAGCCTGAAGGTACACCTGCCACTGCTGGCCGAACTCGGTGTAGTAGTTCACGAATCGGGAACCGTTGAAGCATTGCAGAAGAGAGTTGGCTCCGGCGTAGTCCACCCCCATGGCAAGGCACTTGTCCTTGTCGATGGTGATGCTCTTCTGCGGCACTTCCGGCAGCATCATGTCAGAGGCTTTGGCAATGGCCGGATCGGCATTCAGCGCTTTTTCCAGTTTCACCACCTGCTCATAGAGCGCCGCTACACCCTGACCGGCCGTGTCTTCCAGCACGAATGAGATGTCGTTACCCGTGCCCACGCCGGGAATGGCAGGCGGGGAAACTACGAAGGTGGCACCGTCTGCACCCGCCATGGCCAGCGCAACGTTGATACGCTGCTGAATATCGTTTGCCGTGGGTATTTTGCCGTTCGCCATCAGCGGACGGTCTGCATACGGCTTGAGGGTGAAGAAGAAGGTGGCGGCGTTGGTGGTCTGCACCCCAATCATGAGGTTCATGCCGATGATGGAGGTCATGTACTCCACCGCCGGGTCTTTCATGACCACTTTCTCCACCACGCTCGCCTGCTCGGCGGCACGCTGCAGAGAAACACCCGGCTTCATGATGACACCGCAGATGAGGAAGCCCTGGTCTTCTGCCGGCAGGAAACCGCCGGGCACTTTCTTGGCCACGGGGATAATGGCGGCAGAGACAAGTGCCAGCAGGGGGATAGAGATGATGAGGTGGCGGCAGAGGAAGCGGCAGCACTGGGAGTATTTGGTCGCCACGGCATCATAGCTGCGGTTGAAGACGTTGTAGAGCGGTGTCAGCAGTGATTTGTGCTCTTTCTTCGGTTTGAGCAGGAGTGCTGAGAGCGCCGGTGACAGCGTCAGCGCATTGAATGCGGATATCAGCATCGAGATGGCGATGGTGACGGCAAACTGCTGGAAGAGCGTGCCGGTGATACCCGGCAGCAGCACGGAGGGCAGGAACACCGCCGCCAGCACCAGTGCAATGGCTATCACGGGGCCGCTCACTTCCTTCATGGCGGCAAAGGTTGCCTGGCGGGCGGTCATGCCGTTCTCCATGTGGGATTCCACGGCTTCCACCACCACGATGGCATCATCCACCACCAGACCGATGGCCAGCACCATGCCGAGCATACAGATGGTGTTGAGCGAGAAGCCCAGTATCGGGAAGAAACAGAAGGTGGTTACCAGTGACACCGGCACGGCAATGAGCGGAATGAGCGTGGCGCGCCACCCCTGCAGGAAGACGAACACCACCAGAGCCACCAGCACCAGAGCCTCAAACAGCGTGTGGATGATTTCCTCAATAGAGTCACGCACGGATATGGTGGAGTCCAGAGAGACGAAGCCGCGCATGCCTTCCGGCATGGTTTTTTCTTTCTCGGCAAAAAGGGCTTTGAGACGGTCAACGGTGTCGATGGCGTTAGCCTCCGCGCCCTGATAGATGGCAAGACAGATGGCCGGTTTGCCGTTGACCCGGCTGGCCAGGGAATAGCTCTGGGTGCCCAGCTCCACGGTGGCGATGTCGCGCAGCTTCACGGCCTGAGTACCGGTCTGGCGCACGATGATGTCCTCAAACTCCGGCACGCTGGTCATGCGCCCTGAGTTGCGGATGGTATAGGTGAACTCCTGCCCGTCCGGCATGGGTTCTGCGCCCACGGAGCCGCCGGGATTGATGGTGTTCTGGCTGTTGACGGCGTTGTACACCTCGTTGACAGAGATGCCTTTCTGAGCCATCTTTTCGGAATCAAGCCAGATACGCACGGCATAGCGGGCACCGAACACCATCACGTCGCCCACGCCCTGTACACGCTTCACCGGATCCACCAGATTCACGTAGGCATAGCCTGTCAGGTCGATGGGGGAGAAGAACCCCTGCGGGGAATCAATGGCATACAGCATCATGGGCAGACCGGAGGACTGCTTGATGGTGATACCCATCTGGGACACCATGGCAGGCAGCTGGGAGGTCGCCTGGCTGTATTTCATGTAGGTGAGCTGCTGCGCCGTGTTGGCATCAGTCCCGGGTTCGAAGACGACGTTGATGCTGCATGCACCATTGTTGGAGGAGGTGGAGTTCATGTAGTCCATACCCTCCAGCCCGGAGAGCTGCAACTCAATGGGGGTTGCCACGGATTCTGCCACCTCCTGAGCGTTTGCTCCCGGGTAGGAGGCACTCATGGAGATGGTGACGGGGGCAATGTCCGGGTATTGAGAGATGGGCAGTGCCAGCATGCTGATGATACCCAGCATGGTGGTGACGATGGAGATAACCGCCGCGATAATGGGGTGTTTGATGAAGAATGGTGACATAGCTGGATAAAGGGGTTATTTCTTTTCAGATTCAGCAGTTACGGAACCCACCACGGTGGTGGGTGCCTTGTAGTGGTAATCCACCGGGGTAAGCTTGTTGACACGGGCTCCGGCTTCCAGATTGGCGCCGTATGCCTGTGCTGCCATCAGAGAGCCTTCCGCCACCACGCGGGCGGATTCCAGACTGTCGTAGCCCATGCCTTTGAGCATCATTTCCATGGGGGTCTTGAATCCCTGTCCTGCGGCGATTAAATCCAGCTCATCCTTAGCGCCGGCCTTATCCAGCACCAGCTCGCGGAAGCTGCGGGCACCGCTCCTGCGCAGGTAGAGCTCTTTCCAGTCTTTCACATGGGCCTGTTGCGGGGCATCATCCGGGAACTTTTCACCGCTCTGTTTTTCCAGCAGGGTGCGGAAATCCGGCTCGCCGCTCTGCTTGAGCAGCAGCTCACCCCAATCCTTTACCCCGGCTCCGCCCAGCACCATGGCCTCTGTGCTCGGTGCCCCGGCTTTGGCGGCAATGGCTGCGCTGAGCAACGGGCGGTCTACGTCCACCACCTGCATGGGCTGCAGCACTTCCTTGCCGTCAGCCTCCTTCACCGGAACATTGACAAGCGCGCCCTTGCTGATGGGGAGCATGTCCGGCGTGTTGTCCGGGCGCAGCAGCACCAGCAAATCCTTGCCTTTTGAATTCAGCGGGGCTCGTGCCGGTACCAGAATGGAGTTTTCTCCGCCCTGCATCCCGGCTCGTACACGCACAGGCATGCCGGAACGCAGCAGCCCCTCGGCATTGTCTACCTGACCGATGACGGTGAGCGTGCCGGTGGATTTGTTCAGCGCGTTGTCGGAGTTGATGATTCTGCCCTTGTGGGGATAGGTGCTGCCGTCGTTCAGAATCAGGTCAAAATCCTCGCGTTTGCGACCGTTACCGGCTGTCATGTTCTTGCGGAAGCGGGTGAAGCCGCTCAGGGCATTCTTACCGCTCACCTGAAAGTCTACCCGCATGGGATTGACGGAGGAGAGCGTGACCAGCGGTTCTGCATCCTGCGGGGAGACCAGTGCGCCAATGGAGGGCTTGCGGATACCGATTCGACCGTCAAACGGAGCGGTAATGGTGGTGTAGCCCAGATTGATTTGTGCCAGTTGCAGGGCTGCTTCCATCTGTGCTACGGTGGCATCTGCCTTCAGCAGGGCTGCCTTGGCGGTCTTGACGGCGGTGGCGGCATCTGTCACGTTTTTGTCAGACACGGCACCGGGGGCTTCCTTGCTCAGGCGCTCCAGACGTTCATAATTGACGGTGTTTTTTGCCAGTTCCGCGTCAGCCTGCTCGCGGGCAGCCTTTGCGGCAGAGAGGTTGGCTTCAGCCTGTTCCACTTCGGCCTGATAGGGGGCGGGGTCAATGGTAAAGAGTACATCTCCTTTCTTCACCATGCTGCCGTCCTTGAAATTCTGGCTCTTGAGGAAGCCGCTCACATGCGGTCGGATGTCCGTTTCTTCCTCGCCGCGCAGTTTGCCGAACCACTCGCTTTGCACCTTCACATCCTGCCGAATCATGGGACGAACTTTTACCACAAAGGGGGGCAGGGTGGCTTTGGCATCCGAAGCAGCTTTTTTGTTGTCCTGCTGCTCGCTCATCATAGCCTCATCAGCTACGGGTTTGAAAGAGAATGCCGTGGTTTTTATGGTTGCAGGCTTCTCATCCTTGCCCAGTCGGCTGTTGGCGGAGGAGATGTTCATGGCTTGCACGCCGTTGTCCTTGTCTGCCACTACCGGCACTTCCGTGGCTTTGTCATAGCCGTATTGGCGGAAGAGCTCACTCAGTCTGGTGCTGCCGTAGTCGGAGATGGCTACGAGCTTCTGCTCAGAGTGGTAGCCGTCTGCCTCCTGTACGGAGATGGGGTAGCTCTTGCCGACGGTCACCGGCACCATGTGAGGAATACTGTTTCGGTCCACCACGATGATGAAGTTGTTGCGCATGACCTGACGGATGGCGCTCGGCGGTACCAGCAGAGCCTCATGCTCGGACAGCGGCAGTTTGACGCGCACGGACATGCCCGCGCGCAGGGTCAAATCCTGATTCGGGAACTCGGCTTCAAAGTTGATGGTACCGTCTCCGCTCACCTTGCTCTCCATGGCCTTGAACTTGCCCGGATAGGGATATTCCTTTCCGTCATCGGTGATGAGGTAGATGGGGGGGGCGGTCTCAGCTGTAGAAAGTTTACCGTGGTCACGGAATGCATCCAGCAGCATCTTGCCGTTAACAGAGAAGTTGACCAGAATCGGGTTGACGGCAGTGATGTTGGCAAGGGGGGTAGCGGGGGATACCATGTCTCCCTGAGATGCCTGTGCCGCACCGGCCACCCCGTTGTACGGAGCCTTGATGACCGTGTAGTCCAGATTAATCTGAGCCTGCTTCACGGCGGCTTTCATCTGGTTCACGCTGGCCTGCGCGGATTTTTCATTCGCCACGGCAGCTTTCAGATTCTGGCGGGCATCCGTCAAATCTTTCTCTGAGACAGCCTTGGGCTCCAACTGCTCATAGCGCTTCACATCCAGCGCGGCTTTTTCCCGCTGTGCCTTGGCTGCTTCCAGCGCGGCCTCAGATGCCTGCAGGTTGGCCTGAGCCTGGCGAAGTTGGGCTTTGAACAAATCATCCTCAATGGTGAAGAGGATATCCCCCTCTTTCACGAACTGCCCGTCACGGTAGTTCTGAGATTTGAGGAAGCCGCTCACGCGGGGGTGAATGTCCGTTTCTTTATTACCCCTCAGGTAGCCGAACCATTCACCGTAGTCGGTGACTTTCTGCTGCATGATAGTAAAAACCTGAATGGCGGGTATCTTTGCCGCCTCCTGTTCGGTGTCGCTCCAATCGTTGTTACAGGCAACGGGTAACAGCCCAAGGGTGCAGCCGCCCAGTGCCAGAGCGATAAGGGTTCTTCTTGTCATATTGCTTGAAATCGGTGGGGAAATGGGGTTAAGAACATGCTCTCAGCAGCAGAAGAATGATGACGATACCTGTCACGATAGTACCTACACCTATGCTGCCTTCCTCCTTGATTTCCGACGGTTTGCGCGGAGTGGTCAGCACCGGAATGGGGCGCGGATTCGGCAGCTCCTGCTTACGGTCGAGCGGGGATTCTGTCACTAAAGGCGGTGCGTTTCGCCGGGCAATGGCTTTGAATTTGGCCATCAGAGGCTTCTTGTGTTCCGGCTGTGGAGACGCCTGCGGTGCTGTGTACGCCGGCGGTTCCGGCAGTGTTTCCGGTGCCGGGTGTTGAGGCAGGGGGGATTGGGAGTGGTGCTGCTCGGCAAAGATGCGTACGCGTTCCTCTTGCTCAGCTATCATGACGTTGAGCTTGTGCACCAGTTCCGCCGACATGCGCTCCAGCGCAATCCGCTGCGGTTCGGTGGTAACCTCTTCCGGGTGAAGTGAAGGTTCTTGATTCATGGGCAATAGTCTGTCGGTTTATCCAAGATTGAACTCAGTCTGCTTGGGAGTCTGCTCCGTGCCTGCTGCTGCGGGCTCTTCCTGTCGGAACTCCGGCTGAGACGGGGCGGAGGGCTCCTGCGTATTCCGGCTTTCCTGCTGTTGGATGGCGTTCAACACAGCGGTGATGATTTTCTGGCGGTCACTGCGCGTGTTCCACACCAGCTGCAGAAAGTCATTGGGGTGGATGTCGCCGTGCTCCCGCAGGAATTGACGGTCTTTCGTATCCGGATACATGAGCCGTGGCTCCAGGGTGCCGAACAATTTGGCTTCTGCCTTGCGAATGATGCGCGGCAGGTAGGCAATCTCCTGAAACTCATCTGTCTCCGGCGGCAGATTTTCCGCTTTTACCGGGGCAGCATTGCCGGAGATACCGCGCTGCGCCGTCAGGAAGAACGCTCGGCGGGTGGCAGCTATCAGCAGGGCACTGCTCGGACTGGGTTCTCCCAGCACCGCGTAGTCCTGAATAAATCCGTGCAGTTCTCCCGGCTGTTGACCGATGCTGATCAGGAAGTCGCACTCCTCAGGTAGAAAAAAGCGGTCAACAGGCGTTCTGGTATTCAGATGATAGCGCTCCGTTGCCTCGCGGAAAATCTGCATGAATCGGTCATTCCACTCCATGTCATTCAGTATATACTTTCTCCTATCTTATGCGCAAGCACAAATTACGCCAACACTTATCAAAATTTAAGTTTTTATATGCACGACTTTCTGAGTGCTTGGGGATGAAGTGTTGAGGTGTTTCCTCTTCGGGGTACTCTTCACATTCGCGTTTTTCGGAGCTGAATACTTTATCTATTAAATAACAATATTAAATACTTTGTGTGATGAGGGCGTGAATTAATTCGGCGGACCGAAGATGCGGGAGAACGTAGGGCTGTTGACGAACTCTGCCAAAGTAGAGGAGTTGTAGCAGTTGTACTCCTGCATGTGCCGGAGCAGGGGGAGAACGCGGCGGGAGAGTTCGCGGGCTGTTTCAGCTCCGCTTCCCCAACAATCCGGCCATGGCTTATCATGGACCGTCAGGGTGTTGATTAGTTGGTCGGCTCGTCGCTGGATTCCGGGCAGAAGAGCGGCGGCAGTACCGGAATCTTCTATCTGCGCAAACAAATGCAGATACCTCAGCAGTTCTTTTTCCGTAGGTGTACCACAGAAGCGTTCCGGCAGTCCGGTGGCAGCTCCGCGCAGGACGTGATGTCGTGGCAGCTGACTTAGGGACGGGGGGATAGTGACCTGTTGCAAATCCGCCGCACCGTCAGCCAAATCAACGACCATCTCCTGCAGATAGTAGGTTTGTCTGCAAATGCCGAATCCATAGTCAGAGCCTAGCTCACAAACCAGAATGAAATGGCGCTGCGGGTGCATTTGAGTGTCGGGCATGCGTAGGTTTACTATGGGTTTTTCCGTGATACAGAAGCGAGCGTTTATCTTGCAGAACGGGGACACGGATTTCAGCGCAGGTGGGTCTGCTTTCAGTGTAAGTTTACCTTTTTTTGCCGTCAGTTCAATATTCCAGATGGCATCCCCCGCTACCTGTTCGATGGCACTTGGTTCTATTGCCCCCAATATCTCCGTTCCGGTGGGACAGTCCCTCAGATTCCAACGATACACGAAATGAAAATCCGCCTTTTCTTCCGCGCCGGAGAGAGATGTGCCGTTTGCGTGGGGCAGAGGCAGGGGCATGGAAACCTGATTTTGCTGCAGGATTCTATATCCCAACGTAACCGCCAGTACAATAGTAACCACTAGTGAAATAAGCATGCAGAAACAGGATTTGCGACTGAATTTCATATATTTATTCTACTCCCGCCCCATGCCGGAATCAAGACTTGTTTTTTCAAAAATAAGGTATATGCTCTCTCTTATCAGATATGAGTATTTTACCGTACGCCAATCAGAATGTATGGGAGCTGGTGGCCTACAAGCCCGGCAAACCTATTGAGGAGACTGCCCGCGAGCTGGGAATGGCTCCCGGGGAAATTGTGAAGCTGGCCTCCAACGAGAATTCGCTGGGACCCTCGCCGCTGGCGCTGGAGGCCATGCAGCAAGCCGTTGCCGGGGTGCATATCTACCCGGACGGGGCTTCTTTTGCCCTGCGTTCCCGTTTGGCTGTGGATTACGGTGTAAGCTTTGAGCAGATGGCCGTGGGAAACGGCAGCAGTGAGCTGATAGAGCTGCTGGGACACGCCTTCCTGAAACCCGGCACGGAGGTTGTGGCGGCTGAATATTCCTTTGCCATGTATTCCATTGTGGCGAAGCTGTTTGGTGCTACCTATGTTTCCGTACCCAACAAGCCGGATTGGTCTCACGATTTGCAGGGGATGCTGCGCGCCATCACGCCGCAGACTCGTCTGGTATTCATCACCAATCCCACCAACCCTGTGGGCACCATGGTGGGGCAGGCAGAGGTGGATGCTTTCATGGCGGCGGTGCCGGAGCATGTGACGGTCGTCTTTGACGAAGCTTACATGGAGTTCGCCGGGGAACAGGTTGATACGGCCAAATACGTGCGCGATGGCAGAAACGTTGCGGTGCTTCGCACTTTCTCCAAAGCATACGGTCTGGCCGGTGTTCGGGTGGGATACGCCATCACATCCGAGGAAATTGCCGGGTTGATTAACAAGGCTCGTTCACCTTTCAACGTGAATCTGATTGCTCAGGTGGGTGCGCTGGCTGCGTTGGATGATACGGAGCATCTGCGTCGTTCAGTGGAAATGGTGAATGAAGGTCGCGCCGCATACTACGCCGTCTTTGATGCCATGGGGCTGGAGTACATCCCCTGCCATACGAATTTCATCCTCGTGCGAGTGGGTGATGGTGCCAAGGTGTACGCCGAAGCGCTCGCCCGCGGCGTCATCACTCGCCCCATGGGTGGCTATGGCCTGCCGGAATACATCCGCATCACCATTGGCAATGAAGCGGAGAACAATAAATGCCTGTCCGTCCTGCGCGAGATTCTGGCATAGCGCTGAGTAAACGCTCAGGATTGGTATCTATGTCTACAGATTGCAGCATTGTTGTGCTGCTGTTGGCCTGTGACCCGGCATCGGAGGACTGTCTGTGTTTTTCGTTGCCGCCGGTTGCGAAACAACGGGAGGAACCAAGTACAAACGTGTGACGAAATCGCCATGTCTGGTGTGGCGTTTCTTTCACAGTGGGAAGATTGAAATTTTACCGTTCCTGCACTACATTACGGATGAACGCAGGCCGTGGCGGCCGAAGTGAATCTGTAATATGCAAAGGAGAGACAGAATATTCAAATGGATATGCGCAGGCTGTGCGTTGTGCATCGGGTTACTGGTGCCGGGAATTTTTCTGCAGCTGGGACTGCACTCAGCTGAGGCCTGGCGGGAGTTTGGCGTGGGATTCCTGTGGTCATCGGACTGGGACCCTGCGCAAGAGCTCTATGGGGCTTGGCCCAATGTGGCGGGCACGCTGTTTACCACCGGTCTGGCCTTGCTGCTGGCGGTGCCTCCGGCATTTGTGGCCGCCCTGTTTGTGGTGGAAGTTCCCGGGTGGCTGGGGCGGCCTTTGAGCTATTGTGTGGATTTGCTGGCAGCCATTCCCTCCGTGATATATGGGATGTGGGGGCTTTTCGTGCTGGTGCCTCTCATGCTGGAGCATGTACAGCCCTTTTTTGCGGAAACTCTCGGTCTTGTGGAGCTCCCGGGGGGCCGTTGGCTGCTGGGCGAGGATTACAATGGCTTTGGTTTCCTGACGGCCGGGGTGATTCTGGCGCTGATGATTCTGCCCTACATGAGTGCCGTTATGCGCGATGTGTTTCGCATGACGCCGACGGTGCTGCGGGAATCCGCGTATGGTCTGGGCTGCACGCGCTGGGAGGTGACTCGCGATGTGGTGGTGCGCTATGGTGTGCGCGGATTGCTGGGCGGAATATTCATCGGCATGGGGCGAGCTTTGGGCGAAACGATGGCGGTGTTATTCGTGATTGGCAACCTGATGGAGCTGCCTGCGGGGCTCTTCTCCGGCGGCACAACCATTGCTGCAACGCTTGCGTGCAATTTTGCGGAGTCCGATGGCTTGCAGCGCAGCTCGCTCTTTGCTCTGGGTCTGGTACTGCTGGTACTTTGTCTCGGAATCCAGATAGCGGCCCAGTATTATCTGCATCTCACCGGTGCAAAACGCGGTGAAGCCCGTTAACAAAAAACAAGAAATTTCTAAAAAGTCTGATTAGCTCGGTGAATGGGAAAATTAACGGAAAGTACAAAGTCAAATGGACGAGGGACAAGGTGCAGAATCCGCTCGCTTTGCAACCAAATCTTTATTCTACTACTGCGAGCCGGAGGCGCGCCTGACTTTTCCTTTGTACATCGTACTTTGTTCCTTGTACATTAAAGTCCCATCCGGCGATTTATTAGAAGTTCTCAACAATATACCATGATGAACAATCAACAAATATCCGTTCTGACAGCGGCTCAACGCAGACCGTTACTATTCCGGAAACTCAAAAATAAGGTGCTCTCTGTCTTTTCCCTGTTTTCCGTGGTGCTGGCAGTCGGGGGCATGGGGTGGATTCTCTGCACCGTGCTGACTCACGGGGCGCAAAGCATCTCGTGGGAGTTCCTGACCTCTCCGTCAAAGCCCTATGGAGAGCCGGGAAGCGGCATAGCCAACGCCCTGTTGGGTACCCTGATGATGACGGGTGTCGCCACTCTGTTGGCCGTGCCTCCGGCCATGGCGGGTGGTATCTATCTGGCAGAATTCGGGCAGGGCAGCAGACTTGCCGCCGTTCTTCGCTTTTGTGCCAATGTGATGATGGGGGTGCCATCCATCATCGTGGGCTTGTTTGTGTATGTGCTGCTGGTCGTGAGTACGGGGAATTTTTCCGGCTTTGCAGGGGCTGTGGCATTGGCTGTCATCATGTTCCCGGTAGTCATGCGAACCACGGAAGATATGCTCAGCATGGTTCCGGTAACGCTTCGGGAATCCGCCCTTGCGCTGGGCATGAGCCGCGCGCGTGCCACTCTTTGCATCGTGGCGAGATCGGCGCGCAATGGTCTGGTGACCGGGGTGCTGCTGGCTCTGGCGAGAGTGAGCGGCGAGACAGCCCCGCTGCTGTTTACCGCCATGTTTGCGGATGCCTGGCCCGGCGGCTTTTTCTCCCGCCCTACGGCAAGCATTCCGGTATTAATCAACGAGTACACCATGAATTCCCCCTTTGAGAGCATGCATGCTGCCGGTTGGGGGGCGGCACTCATCATCTGCCTGCTTATCCTTCTTATCAATATCCTCACCAGAAGTATTTTCCATGAAAAACAACACTAAAATATCAGTCCGTAATCTCAACTTTTATTACGGCTCCAATCAGGCATTGTTCGACAACTGGCTGGATATCCCCGCCAATCGGGTCACGGCGGTCATCGGTCCCTCCGGTTGCGGAAAATCCACCCATTTGCGTGTGTATAACCGCATTTTTGAGCTGCATCGCAACCAGCGAGCGACCGGGGAGGTGCTGCTGGATGGAGAGAATATTCTGGCTCCCGGGGTGGATTTGCTGGACTTGCGCCGCCGTGTGGGCATGATTTTCCAGAAACCCACTCCGTTCCCCATGAGCATATTTGATAATGTGGCCTACCCGCTGCGGCTGCACTATAAGCTCTCACGCAGCGAAATGGCAGACCGGGTGGAGCAGGCTCTCCGCAGCGCCTGTATCTGGGATGAGGTCAAGGACAAGCTGCGCGAGAGCGGCATGGCGCTCTCCGGCGGGCAGCAGCAGCGCCTCTGTATCGCCCGGGCCATAGCGGCAGAGCCCGAAGTGCTGCTGATGGATGAACCCACCAGTGCCATTGATCCGGTGGCTACCCTCCGTATTGAGGAACTGGTGTTGGAGCTCCGGCAGCGCTTCACCATTGTCATCGTTACCCACAACATGCAGCAGGCTTCCCGTATCTCTGATTACACCGCCTTTTTCTACAAAGGCAGCATTGTCGAGGTCGGGGAAACCAGCCGCATCTTTACCAATCCCTCCTGTAAAAAGACAGAGGAATACATCACCGGACGTTTCGGTTAAACTTCTCACATCTAAATACCATCATGAAAGAACATTTTATTCGAGAGTTGCTTCGTTTGCAGAGCATGATTGCGGAGCAGGGCTGCCGGGTGGAACAGGCCATCACCCGCGCACTGGAGGCATTCCGTACCGGCGATACCGCTCTGGCAGAGAGCGTCATTGCCGCTGATTCGGAAATCGATGCCGCAGAAATCCGCATTGAGGAGGAGTGCCTCAAAACGCTGGCGCTCTACCAACCCGTTGCCTCCGACCTGCGAACCGTGGCGGCCATCCTCAAAATCAACACGGCTCTGGAGCGCATGGCCGACTTTGGTTCCCACATTGCCGAGCGGGCAGAGGAAGTCTCCCGCTTCCCCGATGATGCGGTGCCGGAGCGCCCGGACTTTGCCGCCATGTCGGAACTGGTGCTCAGCATGCTGCGTGATGCCCTGACCGTTCTCCGAACCTCTGATACTGTACTGGCTTATCGCGTGATGGACCGGGATGATGCCGTGGATAACATGCGCCACAATAACAAGCAGCTGACCATCCGCGCCATCACCCGCTTCCCCGCCGCAGCCGAATATTATATCGCCTGCATGGGCCTCTCCCGTGATCTGGAACGAATAGCCGATTTTGCTTCCGACATCTGCGAGCACATCATCTATCTGCACACCGGCAAAATCATCCGGCATAGCGTCTGAGCCAATCCCGCCCGGTGTGCTATATCCCCCATGTGCCCATGTGGCATGTGGGGGCTCCTGCGTATGCTGTGTGGCAGAAGTTCCTCGCTCACGAAGGCTTTTTCCGAGAAATTTACTCTCGGGTAATAAAAGTGAAATTCTGCCCGTGCGGGCAGAGTGAAATTGCTGCTTTGGCAGCAGGGGTCTACGGCAAGCCTACGCCCTCCCAGGGTGTTATCTTTCCGCAGCCCTTTGGGCTGCCATTTTTCATCACTACCGCCGCTGTGCGGCGGTAATTTCACTATCCGCTGAGCGGATAATTTCACTCTCGCCTTTGGCGAGAATTTCACTGTGCCGACAGGCACAATTTCACTTTTCCTCTCTGTGGCAGATATGCAATGAATACCGATGATTAGCTTTTTACCCCTTAGATGCTTTTCCTTCAATATTGTTCTGACTCATACGAACGGAGCTGTAAGCTTGCATCGGACGGTCTCCGCATCCCTGCTTAAACCCTTGGTAACAGAGTAAAGTCGTGCAGAAAATGTGCGGGATTGGAAGAAAAGTCGTACAGAAAATGTGGGAGTTCGGCGGAAAAGTCGTGCAGAAAATGTGGGCAATTGGTGGAAAAGTCGTTCGGAAAATGTGAAATGGAGGTTGAAATATTATTGACATTCAATATGAAAAGAAGTAGAGTTTCATCAGGAGGTAAAAAGATGAAAAGAGATGCGATAACGCAGCTTCTGCGCTGGAAAACGGATTTTTTGCGTAAACCGATGTTGTTGTTGGGGGCTCGACAAGTCGGGAAGACATGGTTGATGAAAGAATTCGGGAAGCAGGAGTTTTCGAATGTTGCCTATATTCGCTTTGATTTGGATGAACAGGTAAAGCGAAACTTTGAGCAAGATTTGAACATTAAGCGATTATTGCAGGTAATTCAATTACATGCCGGATTCAGATTGATTCCGGGAAAGACGCTCATCATTTTTGATGAAATTCAGGAATGCCCGGAGGCATTGACTTCTTTGAAATATTTTTGTGAAGAGGCTCTGGAGTATCATGTGATGGCGGCGGGGTCTCTTTTGGGGCTTTATGAACATAAAGGAACCGGTTTTCCTGTGGGAAAAGTGGACATGATGACTCTTTATCCGATGTCGTTCAGAGAGTTTTTGTCGGCCAACGATAAGGAGCTGTATGTGGAGCTTCTGGACAGCGATGATGAGACCATGGTGAACAACTTTTCAGCTTCATTGACAGATATGCTGAAAATTTATTATTATGTCGGAGGCATGCCGG
This sequence comes from Akkermansia sp., assembly GCA_045579245.1. Classification (GTDB taxonomy): domain Bacteria; phylum Verrucomicrobiota; class Verrucomicrobiia; order Verrucomicrobiales; family Akkermansiaceae; genus Akkermansia. The sequence goes on along the minus strand of JAZNLU010000110.1, from coordinate 2,661 downwards.
AGGCTGTCAAGGCGTATGTTCAGACCGGCGATTTTAATAGGGTGCGTGCTATTCATCAGGCTCTTTTATTGGGATATCAGCGTGATTTCAGCAAGCATGCCCCGAAAGAGGTAACTCCCAGAATATCATTAATCTGGGATTCTATACCTGCTCAACTTTCTCGAGAAAATAAGAAATTTACATGTAAAACCGTTGAACCCGGATTACGCATGCGGGATTTGGAAGTAGCTTTGCAATGGCTTTATGATGCAGGGTTACTGTATTCGATTCCTCGTATTTCCAAGCCTGCCATACCGGTGGCAGCTTATAAAGAAGCGGCTTTCAAGACTTTTTTCCTGGATGTGGGATTATTGGCGGCACACGCAGAACTGCCTGCAAAAGTCATCCTGGAGGGGAATCGTATTTTTTGCGAATTCAAAGGCGCATTGGCAGAGCAGTATGTGCAGCAGGAGCTCCGTGCCACTTCCGGGTTAAACCCCGTTTATTGGTCAGCAGAAAATGGTCGTGCAGAGGTTGATTTCATCATTCAGCATGAAATGGAGCTTGTCCCTATCGAGGTGAAAGCAGAATCCAATCTGCAAGCCAAGAGCCTTAAGGTATATTGCCGTAAGTTTCATTGTGCACAGGCAATCCGCGCATCCATGGCGTTATGGAATGAACAGTCCATGCCTTTGGATGATGCCGGCTCAGTATGCCGCCTCATCAATCTGCCACTTTATGCTGTGTATCGAGCTCCCGTCATCCTCCGGCGTTAATGGAAATGACCGTCTATTGTCGAGAAAAATGAGCATGGGAATGGCGTGTTTACTCGTAAAAAGTGAAATTCTGCCCGTGCGGGCAGAGTGAAATCCGGCTAGCGCCGGTGAAATTGCTGCTTTGGCAGCAGGGGTCTACGGCAAGCCTACGCCCTCCCAGGGTGTTATCTTTCCGCAGCCCCTTGGGCTGCCATTCTTCATCACTACCGTCGCTGCGCGGCGGTAATTCAGAGCCCCGTGGGGCGATATAGGCTAGTCCGGGGTGGAGCCGCGTCAGCGGCGTAACCCCGGGGGATTATACAAAAATATAGGTGAACCCCGTCAGCAATCGTGCTTTGTGTCATACAAAATTGTGCAAATTTTCAAGTTGTGAAACCTGAGCTCCCGAAATCAGATTTTCCGGGAGCTGCCCTATGGGAGTCCTTTCGCTTCATGAGCAGGAGCAGTCGCTCACATAGCCACTATACCCAGGGGGATACTTCGTTTCCCCCTTACCCCCCTTTGACCAGGGAGAGAGCTTCTCGCTCTCTCCCTTGGATCCCTCTCTGCGGCACTCTCTACCTGCATGGGGAGGCTTGCGCAGCCTCCCCACCCCCCACCGCGGCAACGTTACGTTGCATCTTCTCTCGAACTTTCCTTACTTCAGAGTTGATATGTATGAGCAGTTTCCTCATGGTGGCTGTCAAGGCAATCGCCTTGGCTCCTTTAGTGCCATCTCCGCCTTTGCGCTCTTTTATTCTCTGGTAATAAGAGCGTAGTACCGGATTGTAGCGACAGGCGGTTAAGCAGGGCATATACAGAGCCGTGCGTACATGTTTTCTTCCGCCTCGTATATGTGCAGTTTTCTTGATGGCGGTTCCACTCTCATTTGGGATTGGTGCCAGCCCTGCAAGCTTAGAGATTTTATTGCTGTTCAAAACGCCTATCTCGGGCAACAGACACAAAATCGCACACGCGGTGTTAGGTCCAACGCCTACAATCTTTACGACTTCTTCAAAGATTGCTTTGTAGACTTCCAGGCTTTTGACTCGTTGTTCTATCGTATCATCCAGTGCCGCTATTTCCTTATCCAATGCCTTACTTACCCTTTCTATGAAGCGTTTGGTGTTACCCTGATTATATTGGAGCTTTCGTTGTTTCCATACTCCACGCTCCGTCGTCAAGGCGTTGCGCAGGACGTAAAGGTCATGTAGTTCCATCTGTATATTCTCATCCGGAATTGTTGGTTTGGGGGTTAATAACCGTCCATAATCTTCCAGTACTTGCGCATCCTTCTTATCTGTCTTTTCCATTACTCCGGTAAAGCCGGCAAACTGACGCGATAATCTCGGATTCAGCTGGGTAAATCTCACCTTCATATCTCGTAACGTCCTGTAAATCGTCCGAGAGTAATAGCCTGTTGGCTCCAGTATGAAATGGGGAACTGCTCCTTTCTCCATTTTCATCGTTTTAACAAACTTCCTGATTGCCTGGTCATTGTTGGCAATCTTGTCGATAATGAGTTTGTTACCGAAATGGTAGCTGATATCGATGGTATCCTTGCTGATATCGGCTCCTGCATATACTGCAAGGTCTTTACTTTGTCGTTGGCTCATGATAGTATAACTCTGTTTGTGTTACCTCTGGTACCTTCTGCTTCGTTAACGAGCTTACTTATAAATACGATATCACTGCTTGACTGCTGCTGACAGTCACTTGGTGTATCTTGCAATCGTTCGATCTACGGAGCAAGGGGGGTAAGGTGAACAGCGTTTGCTGACGGGGACTCTCAACTTGAAGTTGGGGTGACATGACACTTGTTCACCTATCTGGATAGCTACCCCAGAGTTTAGTAGCCTAAACACCCCGCAAGCATTTTAGCTGATGCTTGCGGGGGTTACCATATCAAAATCTCATCATATAAGGG
>JAZNLU010000109.1:0-53622 GCA_045579245.1 Akkermansia sp. | reverse complement strand
CAAGACGGGAGGCGGGCGCGTGGTTCCGCTGCGAAAGAAAAAGCGGTTAAAGGGTGTAGGCCTCCGCATTCCCCGCAACTGGCAAAACCGCTGGCGGGCACTGCGGAGAGCCGCAGGCTTCACCCGATGGCAGCCGGATGTGTGCCGCCACACCTTTGCGAGCTACCATGCGGCGTATTTCCGAGATTTGGGAGCGCTGCAATTAGAAATGGGACACCGTAGCCCGGCGCTGCTCCTGAGCAGGTATCTGAATCTCCCGCAGGTAAAGCAGGCGAAGCAGTATTGGGAGATGTATTAAGAAACCGGTCTGTCATTTTTTTCGGGGGTACAGCCCGGACGAATGAGGAGAAGCCTAATCAAGACCAGTGGCAGGATGACGAGCAGAAGAATGATAAGAATAATGTTCCACCACGTAGGGAAAGTCGGCAACTCTTTACTTTGAGTACCACCACAGAGATTGCAGTTACTGTCGCCTGCTGTGGGCGTGGCGGTGTAGTGACCATGCTGAGTTACTCCAAAGTATTTGCAGCCGGAATTGTGAATTTTGCCACGATCCGTTATCCAGTAAGGAAGCCGTTCAATATTGGGAACCGCAGGACGAACACCTTTACGAAACTCCCATGGAGGTACAGGATGCGGGTGATGCCAGAGTCCCAATTTGTGGGCAGAGGCAAGCACCTCTGCCTCTGCCAAATCCGTGTCCAAAGGGGCATAGGTGACATAGTGCCAGGCACATCCCTCCCTAACCATGGCAAGGCAAACATCTGTATTGTTCTCATATACCTTGGCAACTGCCCGACCGTAGCGATCTCTGTTCATCACTACGGCTCGAAGTTTTTTTCCGAAAATCAGCTTTTCGAGTTTGTTTTTTGCTTCGTTCGCAAAATCCTGCTTATTTTCCGGTGCATCTACACCATAGAGACGAATTGTTTCGATGCTATTGTCCGGCAGCGTTAGGGTGAGGGTGTCCCCGTCGGTCACATGGGTGCATCTCCCCACAAGTGTTTCTGCCTGAAGCAGGGAAACACAGCAGGGTATGAGAAGAATTAGAAAGCGAGAAATAACAGACATGCGCAATCAGAATCTCTGAAATTACAGCACCGCTGTGCATCTTTTGCTAATCCGAAAACGCGGCTTCCTTTCAGCCCCCCCATTGTTGCAGAACAAAACGCACTGCAGATGTGGCAATGCAAGGCTACATCTTGAACTGCTCACCAAGATAAATTTTGCGCGTCTTGGGATCTTGGGCGATTTCCTGAGCGTTACCTTCTTTGATGACGCGCCCTTCGAAAAGAATGTAGGCGCGGTCAACGATGCCGAGGGTTTCGCGCACGTTGTGATCGGTGATGAGGATGGAGAGTCCGTCCGTTTCGCGAAGGGAGGCCACGATGTGCTGAATGTCCTGCACAGCAATGGGGTCAACACCGGCAAATGGCTCGTCCAGCATCAACAGCTTGGGATTAGATGCCAGCGCCCGGGCGATGGTGAGACGTCGTTTTTCCCCGCCGGATAGCTGGATGGCCTGACTCTTGCGCAGTTTGGTGATGTTGAATCGCTCCAGCAGCTCGTCGGCCTTAGCTTTTTGTTCCTTGCGGTTCAAGTCCTTGCGGGTTTCCAGAATGGACATGAGGTTTTCCTCGACCGTGAGCTTGCGGAAGATGGATTCTTCCTGCGGCAGGTAGCCCATGCCCAGGCGTGCACGCAGATGCATCGGCAGGCCGGAGACATCCCTCCCGCAGAAGTTGACGGTGCCCTCATCCGGGCGCACCAGCCCGGCCACCATATAGAACGAGGTGGTTTTTCCGGCACCGTTGGGGCCGAGCAGGCCGACGATTTCGCCGGATTTGACCGTCAGGTTGACGGAATCCACCACCTTGCGCTCCTTATAGGATTTGCAGAGCCCTTTTGCTTCGAGAAGTATCTCCTGCATATTACTTTTTCTTATGTGTTGAATTATTTTGCTTATGCTTGGTTGCCTGCTCATTCAGTCGGGTAACCTGTGTTTCGTGCTTTTCTCCGGAGATGCGTACATTGTTTTTTCTATCGACATGTACAGCTGCTCCCTTGCCTGAAACAATGTGGCGGTCATATTCATTTTCCAGGATGACTTCCCGCCCGGTCAGAGATTTCATACCGGTATTGCCATTAACAGTAAGACGGTCACCTTTCGCTCGGATCATTCTATTTGTTGAGTCTTTTGTCAGCAGCATCACGTTTCCGTTAGCAATGGCCTGCTGCACACCCCCCATTTCATGCTCGGGGCCGACAGTAGGATTCATGGTAACGTGAATGTAACCGGTGCATTGCATAGAGCCTTTTTCCGTGCGAACCGTGCCGCCCTCTGCCGTTTCTGCCGACTTGACTCCCTCATAATTGAATGAGTGTCGGGCGAAGGCGTGCGAAGAAGTTTCCTCCGTATTATCACTCGGTTGTAGTATAGCAGAAAATATACCATTGGTGGTGATGATAGCAGAGGGAGAGGTGATGCTGACTCCACTTCCGCTTTCTATACGGTTTTCTGCACGGAACAGCCTCATGCTGTGGTGACCTGTGGCTGTTGTTAGACCGTTTTTCCCTTGCAATCGGATGGTAATATCCTTGCCAGTCAGGGAAATATCTCCATTTTCCATGATGTCCAGTACCGCCGGAGTGTCTCCTGCTGTAGCAACAACACGGTTCTTATCATGCTCAAAAACGGCAGGGGTTGTTTCCCCTCCGGTCAGGATTGCAGAGCCGTTCTTCAGGTTGATAACGGCGTGTTCTCCTTCCATCTGGCTGGCAAGAGCACCTCCAATACGACGCTTGGCACGAACTTGACCGGCTGCGGTGGCTGTGATGATGTCACTATATTGAGCAATGGCCAAATTGGGTATTCCTTTTTTTTGTCCCTTTATTTTGGTGTTGGGATTTTGCGCCAGTAACAATTTCACTGCTCCGGTGCAGGAGAAGTCTAATTCCTCGTCAGAGGCTGTTAATCCTCTATCTGTCGAGATGATGCCCGTTTCTGCTGTAAATAAAATGTTGCCATTGGCTTTGAATGTTCCCTGTACGGGGGGGGCTCCATCCCGTTGGGAAAGTCGTTCGTATGTGCCGTGGATATTGGAACCACGCAGTTCAATATCACCATTGGGCAACAGGCGTATACCCTCATTGGCGTATATGCTGTTGTGAGCTCCGTAGGTGAGCTTGCTGTCTTCTCCCGTTATGCTGCAATTGCCGCTGATTCCGTTGTATACCAGCTTATCTCCTCGGGCAGTACCCGGCAAGCCTCCGTTGACTCCATTGGTCTTTACTACTACATCCCCTGAGGCAGTTGCGGCTCTTACACCGGAAAGGCGCATGCCTATAAACTGACTCAGGAATCCGGGTTTAACCGGAGCGGCATTCTCATCTCTATCGAACTCCAGACAGAGGGATTCTGTGCAGTTCAGTGTACCATCCGGGTGGGTAAGTTCTGTATTGCCGCAAAGATGCAGAGAATTAGTTGCTGCGTGGTAGTATACTAATCCCCCTTGAGTTGAAATGGTTGCTTTCCCATTTTCGGAATCCGTGTAAGAGATATCAATATCATTTCCCTCAATGAGTATATTGCCTGAAGCATCTGCTAATATGCGCGCCGATGTATCGGATGATGTGGTTGCCGACAATACATCCTCTCCTCGCGTGAGGATAATGGGATCCGCTCCTGCCGGGGAGAAGAGAATAATGCGGTTATCCACAACGTTTGCCTCTGCGCTACCGGTTTCTATATGCAGAGGGATATCTGCTGCGTCCTGTTTCTCTGCAACCGTTTTAATGCCGGTTGTTTTTGTTGCGGGGGGCGCAGATTTATGAGAATTTGTTGTTTCTGACCTTACTTCCTTTACAGAAGTCGCTGGGGTTGAGTTAGTGGTCGAAGTGCCGGGCTCTTGGGAAGCCTGTTTGTTTGGTTTCTCATCTTCCGAATTACTGCTGAGCGCGTCCAAGTGCAGATACAGATTATCACGGGCATGCAGGGTGAGGCGTGTATCCCGCATGCGAACATTGCCGACATATACAAGCCGTGAAGTTTTGGCATCAAACAACAGTCCTCTGTCACAAACAATGACGGCATCTCCATTCTTTGATTCTGGTAATTTTGCCGAACTGCCTTTTTGAGGAAGGGATGAATGAAAAAACTGAAGTTCTTTGTCAACTCCTGAGGCTGATTCATGCCAACCCTGTACAATTCTTCGGGCTGCATCAACGGCTTCGGAAAGAGAGGGGGCATCTAACCCGGCCGAAGACGCGGCATATACAGTTGGTGTGAGCAAAGCTGTGAGGGCAATAAATCGCTTCATGGGAGCTTATTTCCTAGTCTTATTGAGCTGAGCGGCTGAGATAGTGGTACGCACCGGGCCAATGAGAATGCCACGCTGGGTTTCGCTATGGTAGAGAGCTTTTGAACCGTCTGCCGTAAATCTCTCATCTGTTAGGGTGACTCTTCCGGTGGTGAAAGCGTGCTTGGTGGTAAAGTCATATTCCACCCCGGGAGCTTTAGCTACTGTAACCGCCCCCTTTTCATCATAGAGATTTACCATGACTTTCTGAAGCTTGACGGTAGTGCGGGATGCGACGGTCATTTCCCCAGCGCGCATCAGAGCTGCGACTTTGTGTGCTTCATAGCGGGGAACGGTAATGCCTTTGATGACGCTGCCCACCGGCAACAGCTGCAGGCCGGGGAATTCTCCCGGCCCGACGGCGTCAGACGGCAACTGGGCGTGTGCGGCAGCACACATCAGGCAGGCGGCTACAACTGTCAGCAGGTGTTTCACGTCAGGGAAACGGCGGTGGTTCAGCCCATCTGGGCGTATGCCTTGCGTACCAGCATCAGGTTGGTCAGGATGCGCTCCAGATCATGCAGGTACACCTGATTGGGACCATCGCTCATCGCGTTGTCCGGATCCTTGTGCACCTCCATGAAGACACCGTCAATGCCCACCGCCATGGCCGCATTGGCCAGCACGGGTGCCAGATCGCGGTCGCCGCCGGTAGCACCACCCAGACCACCCGGACGCTGTACGGAGTGAGTGGCATCGAACACCACGGGGTAGCCGAACTGTTTCATCCAGTACATGCCGCGCATGTCTACCACGAGGTTGTTGTAGCCGAAGCTGGTGCCGCGCTCGCAGAGCATGAACTGCTCGCAGCCGAAGGCTAACATCTTCTCGCAGATGTTTTTGCAATCCCACGGAGCCAGGAACTGGCCTTTCTTCACGTTGACGGGACGCCCGGTCTTGGCGCAGGCTTCCAGCAGGTCACTCTGGCGGCTCAGGAAGGCCGGAACCTGCAGCAGGTCAACGAACTGGGCGGCGTACTCCGCCTGGCCTTCGGTGTGAACATCCGTCACCACCGGCACCTGCAGCTCCTTGCCGATTTCGGAGAGGATGCGGCAGCCTTCCTGAATGCCCGGGCCGCGGAAGCTCTTCACACTGGTGCGGTTAGCTTTGTCATAGGAGGCCTTGAAGATGAAAGGAACGCCTACGCGGGCGCAGATTTCCTTGATAGAGCGAGCCATTTCCCAAGCAAAGTCCTCGTTTTCCAGAGAGCAGGGACCCAGCAGGAAGAAAGGCGTTTCGCCACCGATTTCGACATTCTGAATTTTGAACGACATGGCAGAAGTTTAAGTTATGTTTATATTATGCCCCATCCGGCTCACCAAGTCAATTTTGAAATTTAACTTTCTGAGCCAAACCGATGTTAATGGGAACAAAAAAGCTCAATTTTGGATGAGTAGCAAGCTCACCGGATTGTAGAGCAGGGATTTGAGCCGCGCGGCAATGCGCCCCGCCACCTGCTGGCTCATGGTGGTGGCGGCGTAGAAGGTGTATTTCAGACAGAAACTGCTGATAGCCTCGTATCCGGCGCGAATGTCCTCTTTCGGGGTATTGCCGCGAATGACCAGAGCAAAGGCCGGACGGGTTCCGGCGGCTACTATCTCCGCCACTCTGTCACGGCTGGTTTTCGTGTCGCAGATGATGATGTGGGGCGCAAATCCCTCCGGCATGGCGGGTGCTTTGGCGATTTCGCGTGAGAGTTTGTAGATGGTCTTCCGTGCGGCATCCGCAATGGCGGCCACCTTCTGCCCGCTGTGTTCAAACAGCAGCACATTCACCTGACCGTCGGCATCCATCCACTCCGGTTGCCCGGTGCAGGCCCGCACCACGGCGCGCACGATATAATCGAAGAGCGAATAGCGGTTCTCCAGCAGCTTTTCGCATTGCACGGCAATGGGCATGCTGATGGCCGCCAGGGCAGACATGTCTGCCTCATCGTCAAAAATATGAAATCCGTCCTTTTCCGGGCGGGTGATACCCATACAATTATCCGCCATGGTGGTTTCTCCCTTGCCGCGCGGGGCAGGCGTGGTGACATCTGCCGCCATGATGCGTCCGCGCGGGCCGCTGCCGCGCAGGGTGGCAGGGTCGATTCCCTGTTTCAGACACAGTTTCTTGGCGAGGGGAGAGATGAGCATGGCAGAATGAAATGGCTGGTGGAAAAGAGAAATGCGGGTGGAGGAATCTTCTTCCTCCACCCGCAGCGTGGAGGTGGTTCAGTCAATCATGACGGGCTTCAGGCTTCGTAGCGGAGCTCGCCGTCAATGATGGTCTTGAGTACATCGTACTCGCCGTCCAGCAGGACGAGGTCAGCCGTGTAGCCGGGCTCAATCTTGCCGAGGTCATACAGACCCAGAGAGCGAGCCTGGTTGTAAGAGGTTGCCTTCACCAGCTCGCTGAGCGGCTTGCCGGTGAGCTCCTGCACATTGCGCAGCCCCTTGGCATAGCGCAGGGTGGAACCGGCCAGATTGCCGGATTCCAGACGAGCCACACCGCCCTTCACAATGATGGGCAGACCGCCCAGCTGGCCGGGGCCGTCCGGCATCCAGGAGCATGCCAGAGAGTCCGTCACCATAATCATCTGGGAGATGTTCTTGTTCTGGAAGGTCAGCTTGAGCATGTCGGCGCAGAGGTGAATCTTGTCGCAGATAACCTCGATGAGGATATCCTGGTCAAGCATGCCGGCACCCACCAGACCGATTTCGCGGTGGTGCTGCGGGCTCATCTGGTTGCAGAAGTGCGTCAGGTGCTTCAGACCGGCGGCCTTGGCCTTCATGAAATCGGCATAACCGGCGGCAGAGTGACCGGCAGAGCAGGTGATACCCGCAGCGCTGGCCTTGGCGATGAAGTCCACCGCGCCGGGCATCTCCGGAGCCATGGAGATGAGCTTCACCGGATAAATGTCATTGAGCATGCTCACTTCCTCATAATCAGCCTCGCGCACGAAAGCGGGGTTCTGGGCACCGCACTGGCGGGGATTGATGTAGGGCCCCTCCAGGTGCACACCCGGGGTCTTGGAGCCATTGGGGGATTCGGCATACTCCTTCACACAGCGGCAGACATCGGCCAGCGTGTTGGTACCCAGCGTCAGGGTGGTGGGCAGCCAGGTGGTCACACCCTCCTTCATTTTGCAGTCAGCGATAGTGCGGATGCTCTCCACCTTGCAGTCGCAGGTGTCGCAACCACCGGCACCATGGGAGTGGATGTCGATGAAGCCGGGCATCAGCATGTTGCCGCCGGCATCAATGACCGTGTCGGCCTCAGCCGTTTCACCGGGCATCAGCACGGCAGCAATGCGCTTGCCGTCAATGAGGACGGACCCGCCGACAATGTCAATGCCGGGGGAGATGATGTGTGCATTCGTGATGAGTGTTTTCATGATGTTATAGGGGAATATAGACCGAAGTCTTGTTTCTGCCCCCATTCTACCCGCACACAGCAGCCGTTTCAAGGCAAAAACTGGTTCACCACGCATTTTTCGTTCCAAAATGCGAATTCGCCAATCGTAACTCGTCCTTCGTCATGCCATTCTTCTTTCTGGTTGCTGCGATTCCTCAATTGCGTAAACGCATGTGTACCAAAGCTTGGGCGAAAATATCCATTATACACTAAAAATCGGAGCAATTTGTCAAATATTCCCCGGAGGGAGTATCATGCAACCCACTCATTGCAGGAAGTGTTTGTTTATTCCGGTATCTGCGTAAACCGCTTACTTTTAACTCGTAAATCGTAATTCGTCATTCGCAAATCCACATGTCTCAAATCTTTGGGACACGTATGGGTTGCTCCAATTCTGTTTTTGAATATGACTTGACATTCCGTTCAAAGTTGCTACAATTATCTTGCGCCTGGGAAGGGATGCTCTGGCACCCCGCCGCTTGAAAGAAGCTACCCTGGGCGCTCCTTTTTTTTCGTCTCTCCATATGAAGCTCTTTTACCTTGATGAATCAGGTAATCCCGAACTTTCGGGCGCTTAAAAAAATCTACAAAAATACCGAGGCTTATATACATTTGACGTATTCAGAACGCGAACGCTTCATATTCGATTTAGTTACAAAGATCAAGGGGTGGTCTTACGTGCGTATATTTGCCGAGGTGATAGACAAGACGGATTATCACCCGCCCAAGCCTGATTTGACTCCGGAGTCGCAGGCTTTTGAACGCATTGTGACCCGAATTGAAAAATACCTTTCGCATATTTCAAGTGAGCAGAAAGAGTATGGCTTGCTGATTCATGATGAATGTGAGTCCGTGACAGCCTCTCATGTTTGCAACATGAAGCGATATCATCGCTGGGGAACATTCAAATCTGAAATTAAGCACATTATCGAAACTCCCCTTTTTGTTAGCAGTAATCATACCAACATGGTGCAAATTGCAGATTGCTGTGCTTACGCTATTCGTCGTTACTATGATTCGGCTGATAGTGCTCTTTATCTACCCATAAAAGCAAGGGCTGATAAAATAGGTTCCGATATCGTTGGCTTTAACCACTACACTTCTAATAATCTGTGTGAGTGCGATTTGTGCAGAGCCAAACGTAAACGCCGGGGAAAAGGTTAACAAGAGCAATGTGTCGACGGCCCTGAACGTCCTTCCCTTCGTCAATCGTAACTCGTCCTTCGTCATTCCATTCGTCTTTCCCCTTGACCTCGTGCGGGAAACCGTTTACTATGGCTCCGGGCTGATTCTGGCTTGGCAAATTTTAACCTTCTGAGATGATGACGGAGATTTGGTGCGTAGTTTTTTTTGTTGTTGGCGGGGCATTGGGCTTTTTTGTGTCTCGGCTTCGGAGTGTGCAGCGGCTGGCAGAGGCGCAGATGGAGACAGAGCGCCTGCGCGTGGAACTCTCCGGCCTGCAGCAGCTGCGCGATGCGGAGTCGGCTCAGACCACAACCCTGCGGGATGATTTCTCGCGCCTGCAAGGGGAGTATACCCTCACGCTGAGCGCTCTGGAGCGCCACAAGTCCGCGCTGGAGGGCGAGCAAAAGCGCTATCAGGAGGAAGCCGCCCGCCATGAGGAGCTGCGGGAGCAGCACCGCCGCCTGCAGGCAGAGCATACAGAGGCCCTCACCGCGCTGGAGCGCAGCCGCACCGCGCTGGAAAAAGAACAGCAGCACCGGCAGGAGGAAGCCGGCAAAATAAAGGAAATGCAGGATAAGCATTTTGCCCAGTTCCGCAACCTGGCCGGCGAAATCATGGAGCAGAACGCCGGCAAGCTCAAGGACACGAACCGCGAGAGCATGGACGGCCTGCTCAAGCCGCTGCGCGAACAGCTGGAGAACCTCGGCAAAGCCGTCACGCACACCAACGAAACCGCCGCCGGCAACAAAGCCTCGCTGGAATCTGCCATCAAGCTCATGATGGAAAAGACGGAGAGCCTGGGCCACGATGCGCAGAACCTCACGCTCGCCCTCCGCGGCAACACCAAGAAACAGGGCGATTGGGGAGAGATGATACTCGAGCGCATGCTGGAGGAATCCGGCCTCCGCAAGGGCGAGGAATACTTCGTGCAGGAAAACCACAAGACCGAGGACGGCCGCGACGTGCGCCCGGACGTCGTTATTCGCTTCCCGGATGCCCGCTGCGTCGTGGTGGACTCCAAAGTATCGCTCACCGCCTACGCCCTGTACGCTGCTGCGGAAAAGGATGAAGACCGGAAAAACCACCTCGATGCCCACGTGTCCTCCATCCGCAAACACATCGAAGAACTGGCCGGCAAGGATTACTCCTCCATCGTAGAGGGCACCATCAGCTACGTGCTCATGTTCATGCCCAACGAAGCCTCCTACATGGCCGCCCTGCAACACAGCCCGGATCTGCCCATGGAGGCCTACCGCCGCCGCATCATCCTCATCAGCCCCACCAACCTGCTGATGGCTCTGCAGCTTGCCTACAACCTCTGGCAAAAAGAACGCCAGACCCGCAACGTCGAGAAAATCTTTGACCGCGCCACCAAGCTCTACGACAAAATGTGCCTCGTTCAGGACAGCCTGGAAAAAGTCGGCAAAGGCCTCGAACAGGCACAGAACGCCTACTCCAAAGCCTGCGACCAGCTCTACCGCGGCCGCGGCAACTACGCCCGCCAGCTGGACGACCTCCGCCAGATGGGCATCTTCCCCTCCAAACGCCTCAAACTCTCCGACGCCGACGAGGTGGAAGAGTAAAGTACAAAGGACGAGGTACAAGGTAGGAAGGACAAGGGCAGAAATCCGCGTGTTTTACTCGTCGTCAATGCCCTGAATGACGTTTGGTGTCAATCATCCTTCCTTGTAATGAAGTGTATTGTTTTTATGCAAATTCCAGATTGAATCTTGGATTTGCATAAAAAATCGCTTAAATTCGTCACCTCCCCCCGCCCCTTGGGTGGGGGGAGAAAGCAGCCCGTCAGTAGTGGCGAACAACGCTTGCCTCTAAGCCTTCGCGAGAAGAACGAAGTGCTTCCGTCGCAGCTCCATTCCGTCAATCAGACATTTGAGTGCCTTCGCTTGCCAGCGAATAACATTTTTGTGGTGTTCTTTTACCTCTACAGGCGTATTGATTTGTTGTTCAATTTGCCCGATTAGCCTGTCGCGTTTGAGGTCAATGCTATTGCGCGCCCGTTGCCAATTGCGGGATCTGATATCCGGCATCAGCTCCGTTAAAGTTGCTTTCGCGTCGATTTCTTGCCCGGGAAACATCTGGGACGAGCTATCGCAAGCGCTTATAAGCAATTTCAATATATCCTCCGGTGATTGGGGGGCGTTCATCGGTGTGTGATTCATGAGGTGTGGGTGTCTTTGGGTAATCATGCGGCGATGAGAAAAAGGTATGGGTTTACTTGCGGTAGCGGTTTCGGAACAAGGAGCTTATGCTGCTTAGTGTGTTACTAAACCGTTCGAGCGGGGTACGAGAAAGGGGACATTTCATCATAAACTTCGCAAGAGGTGAAAAATTGCTGCGTTCAACAGCCTCCTTGACCATTTCTGCTTTAATTCTGTCAGTATTATTATCTCGTGTCATGAGGGTATTATGCCGCCTGTTAATGAAAATGCAACCTAACTTTCCCAACAATTAAAGGGGAGTAGGAAGCTGTTTACTTATCCATAGGAAAATATGAGTGAGGAGAAGTTTTGATGTAATGCGGTGTGTCACCTAAAAAATCTAACAAACACACTTTAAGCTCGCAGAAATGCCTGATGGTGTGTTAGAATGCCCGAAAGCGAGGAGAGGTTACAGTTGGCCTCGAAAACAGAGAATAACACCATGTCGATAACAGAACTTCAAAAGCAAACGAACGCAAACATCCAGGCGAAAGCCAATCTTATTTGGGAGATTGCCACGCATCTGGTGGGGCTGTTTAAGCCTCATGAATACGGCAAGGTCATTCTCCCCATGACTGTATTGAAGCGTTTTGACGATGCTCTGAAACCGACGAAAGCTGCCGTTGTGGAGATGGCGAAAAAGCTCGATACTCAGCAGGTTGAAGGTGTTATCCGTGATGGCATCCTGTGCAATGTCTCCGGTTATGATTTCTACAACACCAGTAATTTCGATTTTGCCAAACTGATTGCTGACCCTGATAATGTGGAAAGCAACTTTGATGCCTATTTGAAGGGATTTTCCTCCAATGTCAAGGACATTATCGAAAACTTCGATTTCGCCGGCACCGTCAATCTGATGGTCAAGGGTGGCGTGCTCTTTCTGACCTTGCAGGAGTTCAACTCGGCAAAGGCTGATATGTCGCCGGAGCAAATCACCTCTGCCGACATGGGCTACATCTTCGAAGAGCTCATCCGTAAGTTTTCGGAATCATACGATGAACAAGCAGGTGCTCACTTCACCAGCCGCGATATCATCTACCTCATGACCGAGCTCCTGGTGGCTCCCGAAAAGGCAGAAATCGTGGCCGAGGGTTGCACCAAGACGGCTTACGACATGGCCATGGGTACGTCCCAGATGCTTGGCTGCCTGACAGAGCGTCTGCAAACCATCAGCGAGGATGCGGTGCTGACCTGTTTCGGCCAGGAGTTCAACCCGGAAACATACGCTATCGCCAAGGCTGATATGCTTATCAAGGGTGGTAACGCTTCCGGCATGAAGTTTGGCGACACGCTGAGTGCGGATGCTTTCTCCGGCTACGAGTTTGACTATATCATCTCCAATCCGCCTTTCGGCATTGACTGGAAGCGAGAGCGGTCTCAGGTGGAGGCCGAAGCCAAGCGTGGCTATGATGGCCGTTTCGGCCCCGGTCTGCCCGCTATTTCAGATGGTCAGCTGCTTTTCATGCTCAACGGCGTGAAGAAGATGAAGGAAGGCTCCGGCAGAATGGCTATCATTCAGAACGGCTCCTCCCTGTTTACGGGCGATGCCGGCTCCGGTGCTTCCGAGATTCGCCGCTACGTGCTCGAGGGCGACATGGTGGAGGCCATCATCCAGCTGCCCACCGACCTGTTCTATAACACCGGCATTTCCACCTACATCTGGCTGCTGAGCAAGGGTAAGCCCATGCATCGCAGCGGCAAGGTTCAGTTAATCGACGCCGGCAAGTGCTTTACCAAGCGCCGTAAGAACATCGGCTCCAAACGCGTGGATTTGGACGATGCATGTATCAACCTCATCCTTCGCGCCTACGAGGAATTCACGGATGAGATCTACGAGGAAAGCGGGCTGGCAGTTGAGTCCAAGGTATTTGATAACAGCTACTTTGGTTTCACCAAGGTGACAGTCGAAATCGCACAGGTGGATGACTCCGGCAAGCCGCTGTTGAAGCGTGGCAAGAAACAGCCGGTTAAAGGCGCTTCCGACACGGAGATTATCCCCTTGTCCGAGGATATCGAAGCGTACATGGCAAAGAATGTGCTGCCCTATAACCCGCACGCCTACATTGACCCGGCAAAGGACAAGATCGGCTACGAAGTGCCCTTTACCCGACTGTTCTATAAGTTCGTGTCACCTCCGTCTTCCGATTCCATTTTTGAGAGCATCAAGGAGCTGGAGGCAGAGGAAACCAAGCTGATGAAGGAGTTGTTCGGCCATGCGTGAGATGAAAGACAGTGGGGTGGAATGGATTGGAGAGATGCCTGCGGGGTGGAAAACTGCGCGTGTGAAAAACGTGGCAGCAACAATGCAAAGTGGAGGAACTCCAGACTCGTCAAACGATAGCTTTTATGTCGATAAAGAGTATGGGATACCTTGGGTTGCTATTGCCGATATGTCGGCCACTGCATACGTAACGGATACTAACAAGTATATCTCTGAAGATGCTCGGCATAGTAAAAACTTAAAGGTGTTTCCTCCTGGTACAATACTTTACGCTATGTATGCTTCTGTTGGGAAGGTTGCTGAATTAGCTGTCCCTGCAACAATAAATCAGGCGCTTCTAGCTATAGTATTGAGAAATAATATCAACAATTCGTTTTTCAAATATGCGTTAAACGCTTGGGAACCCTACATTATTTCTGAATCTAATGGTACAACACAGAACAACCTTAACGCAAGTAAAGTTGCTAATCTTTTCGTTCCTTTGCCTTGTCTTCAGGAACAAGAAATATTGGCTAGACTATTAGATTTAAGACGCACCAAGGTCGACACCCTCATCCAGAACGTCCAGACGCAGATTGAAAAGCTGAAGGCCTACAAGCAGAGCTTGATTACTGAGGTTGTCACCAAAGGGCTTGATCCCACCGTGCCGATGAAGGACAGCGGTGTTGACTGGATTGGGGAGATTCCTGAGCATTGGGGAACTGTGAAATTGCAGTATTGTGCAAGAATCCGTTCGGGCATTACTCTCGGGAAACGATATCCGGTCGGAACAGAAACAATTGAACGCCCCTATCTTCGCGTAGCTAATGTACAGAGTGGAGGTGTGGTTTTAGATAATGTAAAGACTGTAGAAGTCTCTATGGCCGATGATTTGCAATATAGGCTGTCATCAGGTGAAGTTTTGATGACTGAAGGAGGCGATCGTGATAAATTGGGAAGAGGTTGTGTGTGGCAAGGTCAGATAGAGCCTTGTCTTCATCAAAATCATATTTTTGCGTTACAGCCCAATGATTTACTCGACTCACAGTTTTTAGCTTATATGACTGCTTCTAATGTTGGTCGAGTGTACTTCGACATTACTGCGATTAAAACCACTAATCTTGCCTGTACAAATTCCAGCAAGGTCCTCGCTTTTAGATTTCCGTTACCGGACAAAGGCGAGCAAACTGAATTAGTTGCTTGTCTCGATAAAAAATGCGCCCAAATCGACCGTCTCATCGCCATCAAACAGGCAAAAATCGAAAAGCTGGAACAGTACAAGCGTTCCCTCATTTATGAATACGTAACCGGGAAGAAGGAGGTAAGATTATGAACATACCTATAATAATACAATCGGATGAAAATGGATATTTCGACCGTGAGTGCCCGAATGGAAACTGCCTGTATAAGTTCAAGATCAAGCTTAATGATTGGGAAAATAAGGTGTCCGATGAAGAAGTACATTGCCCGATGTGCGGTCACGTTGACACCTCAGATAAGTGGTGGACGCAGGAACAACTTGAGCAGATACATGAGATTACGAAATGTTTTGCAATAAACTATGTTCAAGAAGAGTTGGATAAGTCTTTTAAGCGCATAGTTCGATCAACACGCAACAATAAGTTCTGTAAGATAACATACAAGCCAGGAAGAAGGCTTTCGTTTATCAACAATCCTATTGGGCAGCTGCCGGAATGGGAACAAGAAATTACCTGCGAGAAGTGCAGCACCACGTACAGTGTTATTGGCTCAGCTTACTTCTGCCCTTGCTGTGGTTATAATTCAGCGAGTTCTTCTTTTTCAGAGTCTCTTGATACCATTGAAAAGAAACTTGCCTCTCTTTCTCGTGTAAAAGAGCTATACTGTGAACTATACGATATGGATAAGGCTGAAACTATGTGCAGAAGCATGATAGAAGAGAGCCTCGGCGACTGTGTTTCTGCTTTTCAAAAGTTTGCAGAACGACGATACGCAGAAATAACCGGAAAAAGCGTCCGAGTAAATGATTTTCAGATTGTTGACAAGGGGAGTAATCATTTCCATAATGCTGTTGGCTTCGGTTATGAGAAGTGGCTCTCCGAATATGAGCTGCGTACACTACACCTCTATTTTCAGAGACGGCACTTATTTGAACATAACAACGGAATGGTAGATGCACAATATTTATTCAAAACTGGCGATAAGAACTATTCCATTGGGCAACGATTAATTATTAGGAAAACGGAAATTAGAGAGGTTTTGAATATACTGAAGAAGCTCGGCAAAGGAATCCTTTCTATTGCTTAAAGTCAGGAGGTAATATAATGGACAAAAGCGAAAAACGATTTGAGCGGGATATAGAGTCCTTTCTGATTTCCCCGGACGGCGGCTACACCCAATTCAAGGGGCAGGATGCCACGGGAAACTGGATATGCACCCGGGAACACGATGTAGCCAGGTGCATCTACATGGATGTGCTCTGCGAGTTCATCGCCAAGACCCAGCCCAGAGAATGGGCCAAGTACACCAAATACTACGGCGCCGCCGCAGCGGATAAACTGTACCACCGGCTGGAGACCACCATCTCTAACCAAGGCGTGCTGTTCGTACTCCGCAACGGCATTGAAGACATGGGCTGCAAGCTGAAGGTGTGCTATTTCCAGCCAGAGTCCGATTTAAACCCTGTCGACGCCGAACGCTACGCCGCCAATATCCTCGGCTGTACTCGACAGTTCCGCTACACCACAGTCAACACCAATACCATCGACATGGTGTTATCCGTCAACGGCATACCTGTGGTGGCACTGGAACTGAAAAACCAACTGACCGGGCAGGATTATGTGTGCGCTATCAACCAGTATAAGCAGGACCGTAGCGCCAAGGAGTTTGCCTTCCGCCTGAATCATCGCTTTCTGGTCTATTTTGCCGTTGACCTTTACGAAGCATGGATGACTACACAGCTGGCTGATGGTAATACGCGTTTCCTGCCCTTTAATCAAGGCTCCAACGGTGCCGGTGTGACTGGTGGTGCAGGCAACCCGGAAAACCCGGACGGCTACGCTACAAGCTACCTGTGGGAAGAGGTGCTCCGGCGCGACAGCTTGCTTGACCTCATCAAGCGCTTCATTTCCTTTGTGAAAGAAAAGGAGGAAGTGGTGGGCAAGAACGGAGTCAGCAAGACAGTGACCAAGGAGAAGATGATTTTTCCGCGCTACCACCAGTACGATGTGGTACGTAGAATCATGGCTGATGTGCGCCGGAACGGAGTGGGCACCAACTATCTGATTCAGCACTCAGCCGGCTCAGGCAAGTCCAATTCCATTGCGTGGATTGCGTACCGACTGGCATCTGTACATGATGCGCAGAACAAGGGTCTGTTCCATTCCGTTATTGTTGTCACCAACCGCGTGGTGCTGGACGGTCAGCTTCAGGACACCATCAACAGCTTTGAGCACAAGGCCGGTATGGTAGAGGCTATTGACGAAAAGAAGAACTCCCGTAGCTTGGCCGATGCTATCAACGACAAAAAGCGCATCATCATCTGCACCATTCAAAAGTTCCTTTTTGCCAAGAAAGACATGGAGAAGTTCCGGGGACGCCGATTCGCCATCATTATCGACGAAGCGCACCAGGGGCAGAACGGTGAAAGTGCAAAATCTCTCCGCCGCAGCCTGATTGACTTTGGTGTTGCCATCAAGGAGTATGCGGAGGAAGCCGGAATAGAAGAGGAAGAAGTGGATTTGACTGATGAGTATATCAATGCTGTTATCGGGCAGGGCAGACACGATAACCAGTCCTTCTTTGCATTTACTGCTACCCCGAAAGCTCAGACTCTGGAATCATTCGGTACCGTTGTTGGCTGCACCCCGGAGGGCGAGCCAATCAAAGCACCGTTTCATGTGTATTCCATGCGACAAGCCATTGAGGAAGGTTACATTCAGGATGTGCTGTCCAATTACGTGACGGTAAAGGAGGCGTTCAAGCTGATTCGAGTATCGGAGGATAACCCGGAGCTCATCGAGGGGCAGGCTGCTCGTGCGCTGTTTAAGTACTACAAGCAGCACGGCTATACGATCGCCCAGAAGACGGAAATGCTCATGACCAATTTCCTGGAGAATTGCCGCTACCAGATTAACGGCAAGGGCAAGGCAATGGTTGTGGCTGACAGCCGCGCAAACGCTGTGCGTTATTATCTCGCCATAAAGAAGTATATCGAGGAGAACGCCCGGGAATGCGCGGGTTGTGGAGTCATGGTTGCTTTCTCCGGTGAAGTGAAGCTCGATGACTATCCCGGCGACAAGCCGTTCACCGAGGCATCCATGAATCAGGATGAGAACGGTAAGTATATCACCACCGATAAGAAGTTCCGCAAGGCTTTCCACAGCAGTCAGTACAACATACTGGTTGTTGCCAACAAGTATCAGACCGGCTTTGACGAGCCGTTACTCCACACCATGTATGTGGATAAGAAGCTGCGCGACGTGACCGCCGTGCAGACGCTCTCCCGCCTGAACAGAACAACCGCAGGCAAGAACAGTACTTTCGTGCTGGACTTTGAGAACACCGAGCAGGATATCAAGGATGCCTTTCTGCCGTACTACGAGACCACCACACTGGAGGGCAGCACAGATTTGAACCGGGTCTACGACCTGAG
The DNA here is from genome assembly GCA_045579245.1 of Akkermansia sp. Taxonomy (GTDB): domain Bacteria; phylum Verrucomicrobiota; class Verrucomicrobiia; order Verrucomicrobiales; family Akkermansiaceae; genus Akkermansia. Next base: position 35,631 of record JAZNLU010000109.1, on the reverse strand, counting down.
AAATAAGATTCGTGATCTTATGCTCTACAACTTCGATGATGTAGAGGTATTCAATAAATACATGAAGACACAATCGGGCAAGGAACAGGACACCGTAGCTCTTGGTAAGTTGTCAGGCATGTTCCGTCCCGTCATCGCCCGCTATATGGATTTGAGCACAGATGACCGCTATACCGCACGCGACTACGTGAAGAAGTTCAACAAGGCATACGCGTTCGTAACTCAGCTGGTACGTCTGCACGACCGGGATTTGTTCAATGAATACCAGTACACGCTGCATCTCGTTCGGCTCCTGCCCAAGGTAGATGATGAGACCAATGGCAACATTGAGGACAAGATTAAACTGGAATACGCCTCACTTACAGAAAGCTTCCGTGGTGCAATCACCCTGAACGAAAAGCCCCCTGTATTCGTTCCCGGCGGTAGCTCAGCCCCGAAAGTACCGAGCAAAAAGAAAGATACCCTCCAGAGTATCATTGATAAGGTGAATGAACGCTTCAGCGGTAATTTCACCGATGCCGATCGGGTCATTATCGAGGGCATATACCAGATGTTCATGAAGGACAACGAGGTCCAGAAGTTCCGCAAGTACGCCAAGGACAACAGTACCGAGATGTTTGTGCAATCCCTCTTCCCGGATAAGTTCCGCGACATCGTTACCCAATGTTTCATGGAAAATAAAACATCATTCGATAAGCTGTTCAGCGACCCCGATTTCTATCAGAAAGTGCAGGATGCGATGGCGAACGAATTGTACAAAGCTTTGCGGAAGGGGTGAGAGACAATCGTATAGTAAATTAAAGTATATTGAATAATGTGATAATATTCTCAATTATTTACAACTATGAATGCGTTAGAACAGATACAGCAGGCATCACTTGTAATAGACACTAATGTAAGTGCATTGAAGGATAACTATGGATTGATGTCTCAAAATATTTTAGCACAATTGAGAAATCTAGTAGAAGTTGTTGCTTTTGCTTTGGATAATATAGGTAAACCTTATTACGATTATAGTGATATAGGCGTTTCATTAAAAAATATTGACAGAATAAAAGAATATAAATACATATATAAGTTTTATAAGCATCTGGAAATAGTTTCTTCACACTATACGCTTGATGCGGTTAATTCTGAGCATTTAGTGTATTATTATATTCCTTATTTGATAAAGCTTAAACAAACTGTAGGAGATAAACTTGGTATTGTTATTCTTCGCGAGCTCTCTGATATGGTCAGAGCTTCTGCTACTCAGGAATGTGCACATTACGCGGAAATTAGTAAATTGTTAAAAAATGGAGGTAATGATATAGAGTTTGAAGAAAAACGTAGATTATATGTTGTTAAGCAAAAGCCTATAGTGGTAAATGAAGAGGTTATATTTGAATCGGTTCTTTCAAATAGCAAGGCGAGAACTAATAAAAGTGATGGAATATTGGTTTATTCGAATTTTGCGTTGCCAGACCATTATGCAATAAAAATAAAGTATAGAAAATGTGATGTAATAGCAAATAAAATATCAGTTCCTGTTACTGTTGTTTCAAGTTGTAGTCATGCCATTTATCCTCGTGAATTCAATTTGCTGGCAAAAATTGTAGGCGAATACGTAAGAGTAAATCATAATTCAAATTCCTATAAACAGTTAATGTCGATTTTGGATGAAAGTTATAGCTCTCTCCTTGATATAATAGATAATATTGAAAATTATTCTGTGGACAAAACTGAGCCTATATGGAGGCTTCTTTATAAATGTAAGTCGTATCTTAGCTCTAATAAATCGGGAAGTACTGTTTTACGATATCTAATTTATACATTAAATTATGATATATTGAGTAAACAATATTGCAATAAACCGTGTGAACATTTATTAAACTTGTATTTGCTGTATGGTTGTATTCCGTTTGATAAGATGCCATATTGCACATCTTTAGTTAGTCATAATCCTTCTGTTTCAACATTGTTGGAGTGTATAGAATATAAAGATAGAGAACACGAATTTCTAAGTAGATTCTTGCAAAATAAAGCGGCAAAAGATAATCAACTATACGTTTCTTTGGAAGAGCTGCACAATTTTCAAGATATACAGGTTCTCGTAACTCGTCATAATGAAAATTTATATCGTGACCATAAGCATCGTGAAATATGCACGACAAAAAATAACTACCTATATATTAAAGGAAATGAAGACTCTCTTAAAAATATTATAAAGAAGTTATCAGCCAAATGTTCTTTTTGCGTAAAAAATCATGAGGCCTATACAAATAATTGGATATTAAATAGAAAAGATCCTATCGATAGTGAAGAGAAAAAAATAATTTTACAAAAATTATTTTCAGATACAATGTTGTCTTTGATTGTTGGACCCGCGGGAACAGGGAAAACGACTCTTATTAACTATATCTCTGAATTGTATTGTTTTGATAAAATACATTATCTTGCAAATACAAATGCTGCCGTAGAAAATATAAAAAGAAAAGTTTTAAAATCTGATGGATGTTGTCAAACGGTAGCAAGTTTTTTATATGAAAACAGAAACAGTGTTTTTAAATGTGATATTCTTATAATAGACGAGTGTAGTACTATTTCAAATCTATTGATGGAGAAACTGTTAAATGTCGTAGAATCGAATTGTATAATTCTTGTAGGTGACGATTTTCAGCTTGGCTCTATAGAATATGGAAATTGGTTTGCTTTTGCTCAAAGGTTACTTCCTGCGCGAGTTACTCATGAGTTGAAAACTATACATAGAAGTGCTAATACGGATCTGCGCCTTCTATGGGATAGTGTTAGAAGATTGGATCCTCATGTCCATTCATTCATAGGAAAAGTAAATTGTTCAGCAAATTTGGATGATTCTGTATACGAGACTTTTTCTGAAGATCAAATTATTTTAAATTTGAATTACGACGGTATGTATGGTATTAATAATATCAATGCTATAATGCAGGGCAGTAACCCAAATTTTGCAGTTCGATGGGGCGTTTATGTTTATAAAATAGGAGATCCCATTATTTTTAGGGAAACTACTAGATTTGAAAATATATTTTTTAATAATTTGAAAGGAAAGATAACAAATATTCAGATAAAATCTTCTCCTCGCCGCATAACTTTCGAAGTCGAAATAGATAGGGTGCTAACTTCAATGTCTATACGCGACAATAATTGTGAGGTTGTTAATTTTAAAAGTAACTCTACAGTAGTAAGCTTCGACGTGTTCGAGCCTAGGGATATTGAAGAAGAAGATAACGAAAACTGCATCGTTCCCTTTGTTGTTTCATATGCCACATCAATTCACAAATCACAAGGCCTCGAATACGATTCTGTTAAAATAATAATTACAGAAGATAACGTTCAGAATATAACGCACGATATTTTTTACACAGCAGTAACTAGAGCAAAAAATAAATTAACTATTTATTGGTCAAAAGAAACAGAGAAGACTGTTGTTGATAATCTTAAAACTAAGAATATAAATAAAGATCTAAATATATTTAGAATAAATACTAATTTTAATGGTTCGCAGAGCTGAAATGATATTAGTTAATAAGATTCTAGAAGAATTCTAGTGCTTTAGTGTATGGACGGGGGACGGTGTGCGTACGGTGAGCCTCTATCATGGCGCAACCGTCTGCGTCTGATTAGAGCTTTTCCTTAGTCTTGAGAAACATATTTATGTGGCTGTTTCAGTATTACGCCTGTTCGAGAAGAAATTATGACTCTCCTCTCACCTTTATTGCCTTGATTTATCCCACAGACTGGTGGTCATCTCTAAGTCGAGGATGGCGTTGTTTTTTTGGGCGGGGCTTTCCGGAACGTGAAGGGGGTATAAAACGTTGCTCATCTATTACACACTCATTATCAACACTCATTTGCAAAATTCGGACGAACTTGGGGCGTTTTGACCACATTTTAGGGACTTGAGGGGGTGAAAATCGGGAACAATGGCGCGCAGATTCCCGAAAATCGGGAGTCCTGAGTTCCCGCATTTCGCGAATAGCGCTGCCGGGCGGCGAATTTTTGCGCGGAGGGGAGCAGGGGGGCAGCCCCGCCTCATTCGCTGCGCAGGGCTTTGATTTTGTCGCGGAGGACGGCGGCGACTTCGAAATCGAGGCGGGCGGCGGCTTCTTTCATCTCTTTTTCCAGACGCTTGATGAGGGCGGCGGTGTCTTCCTCTCCTTCGGCGGCGTGGAGGGCGGTTTCGGTGAAGTCGTCGTAGTCGTCTGCGTCGTCCGGGGTGTAGAGTCGGAGGGTGGATTGGTCTGCGCGGGCGACGGTGTGGGGGGTGATGCCGTGTGCCTCGTTGTAGGCCTGCTGGATGGCGCGGCGGCGGTCGGATTCCTCCACCAGACGGCGGATGGAGTCGGTGATGACATCGCAGAAGAGGACGCATTCGCCGTGGACGTGGCGGGCGGCGCGGCCTGCGGTCTGGACGAGGCTGGTTTCGTTGCGCAGGAAGCCTTCCTTATCCGCATCCAGGATGCAGACGAGGGAGACTTCCGGCAGGTCGAGCCCTTCGCGCAGGAGGTTGATTCCCACCAGGATATCGACTTTGCCGGAGCGGAGTTTGCGGAGGATTTCCACGCGCTCGATGGCATCCACATCTGCATGGATGTATTCGACGTTCAGCCCGATGTTGCGGAGGTAGTCGGTGAGGTCTTCTGCGGTGCGTTTGGTGAGGGTGGTGACGAGGATGCGCTCGCGGACGGAGACGCGTTGGTGGCAGAGCTCGATGGTTTTGTCTATCTGCCCCTCCAGCGGGAGGAGGGTGATTTTCGGCTCCAGCAGTCCGGTGGGGCGGATGAGTTGCTCTACGATGAGGGGTTGGCCGAGTCCGCGCGGGTTGAAGCTCTCTACCGGGGCGGAGGAGGGGTGCGGCGGGACGCGCAGCTCTGCGATGTTGTGGAAGAAGACGCCGCTGAAGTCATCCGGCGCGGTGGTGATGGCCTGACTGGCTTTGCGGCTGCGGGCGTGGGTGTTGCCGCGCTTGGCTTTGAGGATGGGGATGTAGGATTTGTTGCCCGGCACGCAGTTCACGTACTCGAAGGGTCCGGGGGTGGCGCTCAGGTAGAGCAGCTGGCTCTGGCAGTTCATGAACTCGTCGAAGCGCAGCGGCCGGTTGTCCAGCGCGGAGGGCAGGCGGAAGCCGTGGTCGATGAGCACTTGCTTGCGGGAGCGGTCGCCCTCGTACATGCCGCCAATCTGGGGGACGGTGGCGTGCGATTCATCGATGATGGTGAGGTGGTCGAGGGGGAAATAGTCCTGAAGGGTGGAGGGGGTGGAGCCCGGAGCACGCCCGGCGAGGTGGCGGGAGTAGTTCTCGATACCCTTGCAGAAGCCGATTTCGTTGATGAGTTCCAGGTCGTAGTCCGTGCGCATCTTGAGCCGCTGGGCTTCGATGAGTTTGTTCTGCTTTTCGAACCACTCCACGCGCTCTTTCAGCTCTGCGCGGATGGAGGCGATGGCGGGCAGGCGTTTTTCCGGCGAGGAGACGTACTGTTTCACCGGGAAGAAGAGGTAGCTGTTCAGCCGCTCGCGCACGCGCCCGGTCACGGCATCGATGAGCGATATGGCCTCAATCTCATCGCCGAAGAACTCCACGCGGATAGCCTCGCCGTCGCTCTGCGCGGGGTAGATTTCCACCACGTCGCCGCGCACGCGGAAACGGCCGCGGTCAAAGTCGTAGTCATGCCGCTCAAAGAGCAGCTCTGCCAGGCAGGCAATCATGGCATCGCGGTCAATCTCCTGGCCCACATGGATGGAGAGCGTGAGGTTGCGGTAGTCCTCCGGCGCGCCCAGACCGTAGATGCAGGAGACACTGGCCACCACAATCACATCCCGCCGCAGGAGCAGGGAACGCATGGCGTTGAGGCAGAGGCGGTCAATCTCCTCGTTGATGGCGCTGTCCTTTTCGATGTAGGTGTCTGTGCTGGCGATGTAGGCCTCCGGCTGGTAGTAGTCGAAGTAGGAGACGAAGTATTCCACCGCGTTGTGCGGGAAGAAGCTCTTGAGCTCGGAATAGAGCTGGGCTGCCAGCGTTTTGTTGTGGGAGAGCACCAGCACCGGCCTGTCCTGCGCGGCGATGATGTTCGCCATGGTGAAGGTCTTGCCGCTGCCGGTCACGCCCAGCAGGCACTGGTGACGGTTCCCCGCCTCCAGCGATTTGAGGAGCTTGCGGATGGCCTGCTCCTGATCGCCGGAGGGTTTGTAGTCCGTTACCAGTTGAAAGATGCCCATGGGGAGGTATCAGTGGCGGTGTTGTTCGATGTCCTGCACCAGCGCCGCAGTGGCGTGCTCCAGCAGGCGGATCACGTGGTCAAAGCCGGCCTCCCCGCCGTAATAGGGGTCGGGGACTTCGCGGTCGGCGGCATCGGCGGGGAACCAGCGGCTCATGGGGATGACTTTTGCTTTCTGCTCTGCGGTGCGGGCCAGGTGGAGGATGTCCGCGCGGTTGCTTTCATCCTGCGGGATGATGAGGTCGAACTGCTCAAAATCTGCCCGGCGGAACTGGCGGGCGCGGTGGCCGCCCCAGGCATATCCGGCGCGTTGCAGCGCCGCGAGCATGCGTGAATCCGGCTTACTGCCGATGTGGTACGAGGCGGTGCCGCAGGAGTCTGCGGCGATGCGGTCCTGCGCCCCGGCATGCTGCACGGCGGCGTTGAACAGAATCTCCGCAGCAGGAGAGCGGCAGATGTTGCCCAGACAAACGAATAAAACCCGGAAAGGCGTGCCTTTTCCGTCAGTTTCAGGTTGACCGCCGCTGCTGTTTCTGCTATTAAGATACATGACGCACACCAGATTAGCACAGACTCATGAATATTGCACGCCTGAAATCTGACCCCGAGATTTTTTACTCCCTCCAGGGCGAGGGTGCACAGGTGGGGACTCCCGCCGTGTTTCTGCGCCTTGCCGGGTGCAACCTTTCCTGCACCTGGTGTGATACCAAGCACTCCTGGGGGGCAGGGCTGGAGCTGCCCGTGGCCGATGTGGCCCGGCGATTGCAGGAGTACACCTGCCGCCACCTGGTGATAACCGGGGGCGAGCCGCTGCTGCAGCAGGCAGAGCTGGAGCAGCTGCTGGAGCAGCTGCCGCCCGACTATGTGGTGGAGGTGGAAACCAACGGCACCGTGGAGCCCTCCCGCGCGCTGCGGCAGCGGGTGGACTGGTGGAATGTGTCGCCCAAGCTGCGCCACTCCGGCAATGATGCGGGCGCGGCGCTGTGCTTCGATGCGCTGGAGACCTTTGCGGAGATGCCCAATGTGTGGTTCAAGTTTGTGGTGCAGGGGGAGGCGGATTGGCGCGACATCGACGCGCTGGAGCTGCCGCTGCATCAAATCATGCTCATGCCCTGCGCTGCCACCCGTGCGGAGCTGGCCGCCGCCCGTCCCGCTGTGGCAGAGATGTGCCTGCAACACGGCGTCCGCCTCGGGGAGCGTCTCCACCTCGTCCTCTGGGATACCAAAAAAGGAGTCTGAGGGATTTACGAGTTACGAATGACGATTTACGAGTGAAAAAAGCTGCGCTGCTGCGCCGCTTTTTTGCTTGCAATAAGCGTGCAGCGCTGGTAGCACAAGGGGTGAGATATTCATTAATATTGTGCAAAGTTAATATGTTGTATATTGGGGGGCAGGAGAGCATGTTTACCGGGATACCTCGGGAATCGTCTCTGTACAAACATTTTACTTGCTATCGCATTTGAAATACGATAGAGTCTGCATCTGTGGGCGAGTGTCGTCTGCTTCATATCGCAATTCTAACACCTGACAAGTATACCACGACAATGAAACTTCATTTACCGAAATTACTTCTTGTGGCATTGCTGGCGGCTATGTCTATCAGCTTCACTACTACGGCTCATGCTGTGGAAGCTCTCATTGATGTAGGTCTCGTAGACACTAATCAATCTGACGCAAAACATACAACCATTACTGCTGATACGACTGATGTGACCATTAATTCCGGTCAGGCGGTGGGTGCTTTTACTATAGATGATAATCAGAACAAAAAACTCATTACCGCATTTGGCAGTTACACGTATTCAGACAGCACAACATACGGAGCGATAGTCCCCAATCATCTCAAAGTCAAAGGGAAATTAACTATCAACGGCAATGGTCAGTTGGTGCTCTGGGGCCAAATTAAAGGCAACGGCAGGGATGCCTATAGCGGATTGATAGCTGATGAGAAGATTATCCTGAATACCGTGATTCAAAACTCCGGCGAGCTGACCTTGAGCGGGCAGTATGATGTCACGAATCTTCCCTCGACGCCGATGGAGGCCACCTTAGTGGACGTGAATGGCAACACCGGAGAGAACGGGTTCCGCCGTGATGAAGGCACTACGGTTCAGATGGTACTCAATGTAGAAGGCACCGGTGCCAAAATCAATCCTGTTGATGAGGACTTCGGCGTGTTCATCGGCACCCGCGAGGGTAGACTGAATGAATCCACCGGGATAGTCACTTTCGGTGCAGGTGTGAATTATGGCACTTACACCATCGCGAGCGGGGATGATCATCGGGTAAGCGAAATCATCGAAGCCAGCAAGACTGCGCAGGGAGATGATGCCCCGTTGCCGGAGATTCAAATGTCTGCCGGTACGCTGGCTGTGAATCAGAGTGTGCGCCTCATGCCCGCGTCCGCCATAAATGAAAACGGAGAAATCGTCGCAAGACCCGTCATCAACGTGAGCGGTGATGACACAGTGCTGAGCGGTATGATTGACCGCGCGACGATGCATGCCTCCGGCGGTCAGATTATCGCCACCCTTTACGGCGACACCTCACTGACCGTTACCGGCAATGTGGAAATCACAGGAGAAAACTCACAGACAGGTGACACCATCATTACCGGTCCGGATGCCACACTGACCATAGGCACAGATACTGCTTTGGGTGCCAGTACTGTGAAGCTGCAGAACCAGGCCACGCTGGATCTTAATGGCAAGGCGGCGAATAACATGATCGAGGTCACGGGGTGCACGGTTGCCAATGCTGAGGCGTACGTGGGGCGCATGGAGGTGGCCAGCGACATGAAGTTTGTGGGTAAGGAACCTGCTTCTGCCGGCTGTATTTCCCTGCGCGACAAGGGTGCTATCACCGCCAAGTCTTTGCACACCACGACACTGGAAGCGCTCCCTGACAAGGGTGCTGCCAGGTACAGCGAACACACCATCACCGGCGATGTCACCATCAAAGAGAGCGGTGCTATCATCCTCTACAGCGGCAAGCAGATTACACTGAGCGGCAGCCTGACATTGAGCAACGGTGTGGCAATGGTTCTCCTGGATGCCGGTGGAGAGTTCGCTGTGGGCGACATTCTTGTCACCTGCAACTCCGGTACCATCACCGGCGATTTCTCCGAGCTGGATTTCCTGATTAACAACGAGGAGCAGGAGGGCTACCGCGTAGAAATCAGCGAAGACAGAAAGAGTGTCGTGCTGGCAGAGGAAGACAAACCTATTGACGATCCGGATGAAGAAGAGGAAGACAAACCCATCGTCGATCCGGGTGAAGAAGAGGAAGACAAACCCATCGTCGGTCCGGAAGAGGACGAGGAAGACAAGCCCATCGTCGGCCCGGAAGAGGACGAGGAAGATAAACCCATCGTCGGCCCCGATGTTCCGGTTCAGCCGGAACCCGCTCCCGTGTTTGACCAGGCCACGGCAGACGTGCTGGCTCAGGGTAACTGGGGCATCGTCTCCGCTTCCCGTGCTTTCGTGGGAGCTGTTCAGGGGCAGCGCAACAACATGGGCTGCATCGCCAACGGTCGCGGTACGGCCTGGGCCTCCCTGCTGGGTGGCATGACGGATATCTCCGGCTCCGGCACAGCTGCCGGTTCTGACATCACGCTCTTCGGCGCTGCCGTGGGTGTGGATATGAAGGTTGGCAAGCGCAGCAGCCTGGGTGTGGCCTTCGGCTACACGGACGGAGAGGTCTCCGCTGACGGTCTGGGCGATATTGACCAGGAGACCGGCCACATTGCCCTCTACGGAGAGCACGGTCTGAAGAAGTTCGCCAACAACTCCTGCCTGAGCCTGGATTGGGTGGCCGCCACCGGCACCACAGAGTCCAAGTACATGGGAGCCAAGTGGGAGCAGGACAGCGTCCAGCTCAATACCCGCCTCACCTGGAACAAGCAGGTGACCGACCGCTTCGCTTACAACGTGTTCGGTGGTCTGGAGTACTTTGCCTCCGAATCCGACCGCACCATGAACTGCAAGAGCGGCTCTGTCCAGAATCTGCGCGGTGAGCTCGGTGTCGGGGTGCGCTACGTGGCCGGAAAGGGCGCTCAGCCCATCACTGACGGCAAGTGTGCTCCGGCTCCGGCCTGCGAACGCGTGGTGCTGTACGGTGAGGTGCGCTACATCAACGACATGGTGCGCAACAACCCGAGCATCGAGGTAAACGGCCTGCGCGGCAGCGGAGCCAATCCCGGCCGTCAGGGTGTCGGCGTGGAAGCCGGAGCCACCATCCGTCTGGGCGAGAAGTGGAGTGCCGACGTGAACTACAGCTTCAACGCCATGGATGACTCCAACGAGCATGTTCTGAACATCGGCGCCGGCCGTACGTTCTAAAGCTAAGTCAATCGCTTAAAATTCAGCAGCCCATGCAAATATTTGCATGGCCTGCTGCCGTCTTTAGGTTAATTGCTCTTGATTTAGCGTACGGCACTTGCTGATTATTGCTTTTTTCCTTGCTATGCTACGATCTATATGGTAGGCTGATGCAGCGCACGTATATGCGCCGTTAAATTGAAGCACTTATGAAACTCAAGAAACTGATGATGGCAGTTCTGACCGGGCTGGCGGCTCTGCCTGCACTGGCATCTGAGCCTTTTAACTGGACGGAGTATTATTTTCTGTTGCCCACAGATGAAGATTCCCGTCCGTACAAGCGTTACATGGATGAGAAGTACGGTACGCAGTGGAATCTGAATGTGGCGTACAACCTGTGGAATACGGAGGGTGCCATGCCCGGGGGGAATAATCATAACAACCTGCTGATGGCCTCGTTGCAGCTGCAACAGCGTTTGATTGAGGACTCTGTCGGCGGCGGTACATGGTTCCGTCTGGAGGTGGACAGCTGCTGGGGGCTGGACCGCGAGTCCGCCCAGAGCGATACGTACTATACGAGCTTCTTCGGCATTCCGCACAGTGTGCACAACAACGCTAAGGGCCCGCACAATGTGATGGTGGCAGAGGCGATGCTGATGCACTTCCGCAACAACAAGCGCACGGTGTTTACCGCCGGTATTGTGGATTTGTCCAACTATATCGACTGCGTGAGCATTGCCGCCAGCGGTTATCACGGCTTCAACAACACGGGCTTTGTCGGTCCGTTCACCAATCCGGTGACGCTGTACAACCTGGGCGCCATTGCCATGCACCAGATTGATGACCGCAACTATATCATCGGTGGCATCTCCCGCAACACCGCCGGCCCCGGGGATAATCCCTTCGGCGGCAGCATTTCTGATGGCTATCTGGCCACGGCAGAGTACGGTCATATCTGCAACGACGGCAAGACCATCCTGCGTTTCTCTCCCTTTATTCACCGCTCCACGGGCAATGCCTCCGGGAAGCATGCCAGCGGCGGCTTCTCCTGCAGCATTGAGTACAAGCAGTCTGATGCGCTGACCCTTTACAGCCGCGCGGGCTACGGCTTCCGCGATGACGTGACGGAGCCCTTCGGCATTGCCATCGGCGCACAGGCAAAACTCTGCCCGAGCCGTCCGCAGGACTATTGCGGACTTTCCTATGGCCTCTTCAAGGGCAAGCGCAACAGCGACGGCGGTTACTACGAGGGTCGCCAGCACCAGGTGGAGGCTCTTTACAGCATTCAGGTGAATGAATACATGAAGGTGATACCCCACGTGCAGGCCATCATCAACCCCACTTATTACGATACGGATGCGGAGTTCATCTGGGGCTTCATGACGGTGTTCGTCTTCTAAAGTTCACGCCTCATTTCCCCGGTGTTTTTTTCTGAAGAAGGAGAAACTGACGGAAGGGAGTGATGCTCGGAGTGTTTTTCTACGTGAGTGTTGCGGAAAATAAAACCGGGATAGGTGAACTACCTATCCCGGTTTTAATACTGATGTTAGGAGGAATGCTTATACCAGCTGAGCAATAAGAGACTCCCGATCGCCGTGACAGAAATCCATAGGAGGAATTTCCGGCAGGGTATAGCAGCCGGGAGACAATCGCATACTGGCTCTCGCTGCACATACCATGACTTGAGCCGTTAGAGCAGGGTTGTTGATGCGCATTTCAAACTTGAAGATTTGATTCTGCGTGGTGCCGGATACCCCCTTACGCTCCATGTAAACACCGTGTCCCATGTCCTTTAGAGAATCTATATCAGATACCTGCTGCACGTGCGTCTCATCGTGGCAGAAATAATCATCTGCCTTGATGGCCGCTTCGACCTCTGCAAAGTCGGCACCTTCCTCCAACTGTACGTAGACCATGCGACGGTGTACGCCGGATCCGGTGGGAATAGTAAGGGAAAGAGCATCTTTCACACCTGTCTTAGAGCGAGCCACCACGCTGTGTCCCATGCTCATGCCGGGACCGAAGTTCGTATAAGTGATACCCTTGGGAGCCATGGCCAACATCAGGGTTCTCATCACGGAGTCAGAGCCCGGATCCCAACCGGCAGAAATAACGGATACAGCTTGGTTGTTCAAAGCCTGTGTGCCGAGTGAACGTCGTAAAGCGACTATACCTCCGTGAATGTCATAGCTATCCACGGTATTTATACCCTTGGCCAGCAGAGGCAGGGCTGTTTCTTCCACACTACGGGTCGGTGTGCAGAGCAGCGCCACATCCACCTTGCCGAGTTCATCAATATCGGTCACGGTTTTAATTCCGTGCACGGGGGCACTGCCGACGCGGCGTACAATGCCTACTAATTCCATATCGGGTGCTGCGCGCAGCGCATCTACTGAGTACTTGCCGATATTCCCATATCCTACGATGGCTACCTTAATCATCTTCTGGATTTTTGTTTTGAGCTTGGCAGCGAGGACTCTTTCCCCGCTGCGGGTTTATTTTATATGATTCCTTCCGGCAACGCAAGCGCAGATTTTCTCATCGTATAATTTTTAGAATTATTCTGAATATGGGTGCTTTGTTATTAAACTCATGATTCGTCTTATAATTGTGCAATAATAAATTTTTATCAACATACGCACCCAAGCCATAGATTACACTTTGGGATAGCAGTTTAACATAATACGTTTACCATAAGTAGTTATTAAGTAAAAAGCGAATTCGCAAAGCTTGTTAGTCAGCCGGAGATGTACAAGGCTGAGACGAAGCAGGTAAGATAACATCAGTCAAAAACAGGTTACAAATGACTCGGAAGATATGGGGTCTGGTTTTGCGAATCATCAGCTGAAGTATGTTTCGTATTTCGAAGAGAAATCCCAATCCTAACGGTTGTTGAGCTAACCGGGGGAGATGGTAATCAGCTGCCGCATTTGTAAAATTTGTTGATGATGACAGCGAGAGCACCGTCACCCGTGACATTGCAGGCGGTGCCGAAGTTGTCCATGGTAATGTAGAGGGCAATCATAAGCGCTTGTTCGGTTTCTCCGAATCCGAGCATGGAGTGCAGGATACCCAGAGCCGCCATGATAGCCCCGCCCGGTACTCCCGGTGCGGCTACCATGATGATGCCGAGCATGAAGATGAATCCGGTCATGGTGGCGGTATCTATCGGGCAGCCTTGCATGAGCATGATGGCGACGGCGCATGCAACAATCTTGAGTGTGCTGCCGGAGAGGTGGATAGTGGCACAGAGGGGAATAACGAAACCTGCAACGTCCTTGTGAACCTTGTTGCAAAGCGTTTGTTGCAGGGTGATGGGAATGGTGGCAGCGGAGGACTGGGTGCCTAATGCTGTGAAGTAGGCGGGCATCATGCGCCAGAGTAGCAGAAGGGGATTTTGCCGCGCCGCAATCCCGGCTACGCAGTATTGCAGGAGCAGTATAAAGATGTGCAGCAGGAAGATAATACCAATGATTTTGATAAAGACGCTAAGCAGTTCGGCTGCCTGACCGCTCCGGGTCATGTTGAGGACGATGCCGAAGATGTAGAGCGGCAGCAGGGGAATGATGGTTTTGCCGATGGTGCGTGCTATGATTTCCCGGAAGTCCTCACAGACGCGGCGCAGGGTATTGCTTTGGCAGTATGCCATTCCTAATCCCAGCATGAAGGAAAAAACAAGAGAGGACATGACCCCCATGAGCGGGGGAATGCTGATACTGAACCAAGGCGAGGCTTCGGCGCTTTTATCAAGGGTCTGCAGTGTGGTGGCAGATTCAATCAGATAGGGAAAAATTCCGGAAGCAGTAAGATAGGAGATAAAGCCGGAAAGAAGAGTCGCGCAGTAAGCCAGGAGTGCGGTGATAAGCAACATTTTGCCGGCCTTGCGGCCGATGTCGGCAATGGCGGGCGCCACCAATCCCACGATGAGCAGGGGAATCAGGAAGCCGAGATACTGCCCAAACAGTCCGTTGAATGTGTTGAATGTCCGTACTGCTTCTAACGGGGCGTGTGAACCGATGAGCGCCCCCAACATCAGGGCAATGATGATGCGCCCAATGAGCCCTACACGAATTTTTTTCCACTTCTTCTTTTTCATGAGACAGTGACAGTGTAGCATCTTGAGAAGAGAATGTACAACTATTTCAGCATGGTATCTGCTGTTTTTTACAGGTGGGAAGAAAGTTGAACACATCAGTGTCCCACGGAAAGCGCGTGGAGAATATGCTCCAATCTGCGATGTTGGTTGGAGCGGGGTGTCCCCCATATAGAATTGGCGCGGCGGCTGTTTTTTTCGGGACGGGAAAAATATATCTCTCCGCTGCCGTCCGCATAAACCGTTTTGCAGATGGGGTAACAGCCGGAGACCGGGCGTGGGGTATGTCGGTCTGCGTACAGGAAATGCTGACCTATAAGGAAGTGTTCCTTGATGGGGAGTCTGTTGCTGAACTGCGCTCTGAGCTGAATGACACTTATCACTGCCGCAGGAAGTGCCAATACTCCCCAGAATATCCATGCAATGACGGAAGTTTCCGCAGGAGGATACAGAAGGGAAACGATTGCGACCGCACCGAGACAGAACAGCAGCGCACTTATACCAAACCAAAATTGAATTGTGGGTTTATCCTGTACCGTTACCGTTTCTTCTGCAAGCAGCGGTTCGCCTTTCGGCAGGAGAGGATGTCTGTACTCCAATGAGGGCGGGAGAGACAGGGGAGCCGGAATGTCTGAGCGGATAGCTTCTGTCACCTCATCCGCTGCCGGGACGCTCGCCAGAATCTTGCCCGGTAGGTGGCTCAACAGGCGGCGCGGTCCGCAGATGCGTAAATCAGCGCTGCCATCCTGCTGACGGTTTTCCGGGACAAGTCTGATGCCGCGAATAGATGCGGAGCGGAGCGTCAGCTCCATCCACTCCACGGAACAGAACAGCAGGCGGCGGTTGGTGATAAGTTCCCATTGTCTGAATCGGCGTCGGCACAACCGATGAACCTTACGGATAATCCACCCACCTATCAGCAGGGCAAGCACACTTACCGTGCCGACGGTCAGAACCGGTGCCAGATGTAGCTGAATAAAGAACAGGATGACTGCCGCCGTGAATACGCATGCTGTTTCCGCGGCCATTTCCGGCAGAGTTGTCCTGAGCTGCTGCCATGGGGCAGGCGTTGTTTCGCGCAGCCACAAAATACGCTCGCCCGGCAGTAGTTCCGATTCGGTCAGTTGATAAAGTCGTCCGTGCATGGTTAAGTTGGGGTAGTGCGCTCGCGAAATTCGTCATGGTGCATCATGAAGAAATCGTGGAGCAGACGTATATTTTCCAGCTCGTACCAAGAGCGTTCACAGAGGGGTTGGGTGCTCAAATCGTACACTTTGGCACCCTCCAGAGTCAGCAGCAGGGGAGAGTGCGTGGCAATGATGAATTGGGTGCGCAGTTCCAGACTGGCACGCAGGAACTCCGCCAGCTGCAGTTGGAGAGCAGGGGAGAGACTGTTTTCCGGCTCATCCAGCAGGTACAGTCCGGTCTCGCCGATGGTTTCCGTGAAGTACAGGAAAGCGTTTTCTCCGTTGGAGTATTCCCGCACGCGTTCACTTACACCGCGACTTCGCGCATAGCTGCCGGGATTGTGGCGCAGGGCATTGCGGTGGGCGAGAAATTGCTCCACGCCGCCCTGTTTCCAAGTATCGAGCCGCAGCTTCTTAATATCATGCCGCCAGTTGCGGGATTCCTCATTGAGCCGCAAATCCCGCTCCTCGTTATCCCTCCGTGTTTTCAGGATGCGGGCAAAGACATCATCACTGGAGATATAGCGGCTGTCTGCCGGGATAGCGATGGGGAATCGCTCATCCTCCCCCGCAAGTTTGGCAGAGCAGAGCTGCTTGAATGTGTCAAAGTATTTCGTCTTATTATAGGGACCGCTGCGTCCCAGTTCCAGATACTGCGCTATGAGATTCAGGATGGTGGTCTTGCCGGAACCGTTGCCGCCGTACAGAATGGTGACGGGTGCGAACTCCAGCGGAGGAACATCCTCGGTAAACAGCTTGAACGGATACACGTTGGTATCCGTAACATACGTCAAAGCACCTTCCTGTGCTGCAACGGAGGGCAGGGTGAAGGATTCGAGATAAAGCATCAGTGGTTCACAGGGTAGTTGGGGAAGCCGGGGTCAGGCAAAGGCTGCTGCCAGTCTGTCTACCACGGAGCGCAGCTCAGCATCATCCCGCAGCTTCTGCTCAATGGTTCGGGCAGCGTGCAGCACGGTGCCGTGGTCCCGCCCGCCAAAGGCAGCGCCGATATCCTGGAGAGAGGTATCGGTGTGCTTGCGGGCCAGATACATGGCCACCTGCCGGGGGTGGGCAATGGCGGCGGTACGGCGGCGACCGTTGATATCTGCCAGTCGGATGTTGAATTCTTCTGCCACACGCTGCTGGATTTCGCTGACGGAAACCTTGGCAGAACGCTGCTGGCGCAGCAAATCCTTCAGCTGGAGGCGGGCATCCGCCACCGTGATGTTGCGGCGGGCAAAGGAGGCGTAGCTGGTCATGCGTACCAGCGCTCCCTCCAGAGCGCGGATGGAGTGGGTCACGTTCTTAGCGAGGAATTCCAGCACCTCATTGCTCAGCAGGTCAGATTTCCACTGCTTACGCAGCTTGTTACGCAGAATTGCCATACGGGTTTCATAATCCGGAGCCTGAAGGCTCACGGTCAGCCCCTGCTCAAAGCGGGAGGTGAGGCGGGCTTCCAGATTGGTGATGTTGGAGGCGGGGCAGTCTGCGGAAAGGACAATCTGCTTGCCGCTTTCAAACAGCGCATTAAAGGTGTGGAAAAACTCCTCCTGCGTTTTGCCGGCACGTGCCATGAACTGCACGTCATCAATCAGCAGTACGTCTGCCTTGCGGTATTTGCGGCGGAAAGAATTAAGCGCGTCTCCTTTCTTGGAGATGGCATCAATGTAGGCGTTGGTGAAATCCTCGCTGGTGACGTAGAGAACATTTATCCCCTCATTGCGTGCCTGAATGGCGTTACCGATGGCTTGCAGAAGATGCGTTTTACCCAGCCCCGAGTCCCCGTGGACAAACAGCGGGTTGTAGGTACAATCCCGGTTGTTCACGATTGCCTGCGCCGCAGCGTAGGCAAACTCATTGTTGGAGCCTACCACGTAGCCGTCAAACGTATAGTCGGCATTGAGCCCGCTGTTGGCGGGGCTGCTGTTGCGCCGCGTGCGGCGTTTGGCTGCGGGGGCTTTTTCCTCTTTCTGCGGTGTGGGGCAGGGGGCAGATATTTTCTCTGCTGTCGGCTCGGTCTCTTCTGCGACTTCTGTTGCCCCTGCGGCTACATACTCAATGCTGCGGGCTGCGTTCAGCACGCGAACCGCTGCGTTCACTATCTGGTCATGGTAATTAATCTCAAACCAGTCGAACACGATGTCCTGCGGATACTCCAGTACCAGCTTGGTGCCGGTGTCCCGCAGCAGTCTCAGTTTAGAGATGTAGGTCTCGAACCCATATTCCCCCACGCTGCCAACGCTGCGCAAATCTTCTGCGATCTGCGTCCAGATGGCCTGTTCCTTTTCCTGTTGGTTCATTGCCTGAAATCTCTTGTTTCCCTTGGTGATTGTGTGCCCTTTCCCGTTTCTTGTTTTTCGGGGCGGGCGGTGATGCGGGGGGAAATATGCCACGACTTCCTGCTGCAAGAAAGATTTTTTTTGTTCGATTCCTTATCTGCCCCCTGCAAGTTGCTGTTCCATGGGAGTTCCACGGCTTAAAAAAAAGTTGGCATACTTTTTAGATTTAGTTAATGTTTCTTGATATTTATTCTACTGCTGTCGGAGTAAGAGAAAAAGCCTGTGGAACAAAATTTGAAAAAGTTGCAAAGCTTTAAGAATGTAGCAATTGAATTAAATTTAAACAAAAGTTAGACGGTTTGGTTTGGGTATAAAATCCCCCTGTGAAAGGGTGGTCAAATAAAGGATTTAGGCAGAAAAGTGCTGCCAGCCGGAACCGAGATTTCTGCGGTTGCGGGGAACAATTTTGCCGATGGGGGTGATGGGAATCGGCAAGTCTATGAGAGAGAGACGCTGAGCGGTCTCCGGAGCAAAAGTCATGAGTAGTTCGTAATCCTCCCCATCAGTGAGAGCCTGACGGATAGAACAGCCGGGGTGGCAGGGTATGGCCTCCGGGATGATTTCATAACCGCAGGCGGAGGCATCCGCGAGCCGTGGTAAATCCGTGGCAAGGCCATCGGATAAATCCATCATCGCCGTGGGGGTAAGCATGTTTTCCAGAAGAAAGCGCGCCGTTTTGAGTCTGGGTTCAAAAGTAAGGTGGCGGTTTGAGGGAAATGAGCCGCCCAGCAGCCCCGATACGCACAGGATATCCCCTGTCCGGGCACCTGAACGCAGAACGGCTCTCCCCCGCTCCACGCGACCTGTCAGAGCCACATTGATGACCAAACCATCATATGGCAGGGATGAGGTTTCGCCGCCGGCCACGGAAACACCGTGTGCAGATGCCAGTTGATAAACACCACGGTATATTCCCTCCAACAACTCCACGGGGCGGGAAGGGTGGATAAGCAGGGTAATGAGCGCATGCTCAGGTATTCCCCCCATGGCGGCTATATCGGACAGAGCACGAGCCAGTGCTTTTCTGCCGATAAGTTCCGGTGGGGTTTCCGGGGTAAAATGCACGGATTCCACCACGACGTCGGTTTTAAGAAGCGTATCCCACTCATTATTGCGCGCCGTTACGGCACAGTCATCCCCCGGTCCGATGATTAATGAGTCATTACCGGGCAAGTGGCGGAGCAGACGTTCCAGTACGGCGTTTTCTCCGAGGTCTGAGAGTGGGGTAGGCATCAATACGGCAGAACCAAAATAAGAATCAGAGTGATGGAGTTGTAGACCGCGTGCAGCGTGATGGGCAGCCAGAGAGAGCGTGCTTTATCATACAGAATGCACTGAACACAGCCGAAGATGGTGAGTGCCGCGGTCTGAGCCAGAGAGGCGTGAATCACGCTGAACATCAGAGCGGAAAGCAGGATTGCGGTCCAACGGCTGCTGTACCGTTTAAGCAGATTATAGATAAACCCGCGGTAAACGATTTCTTCACAGACCGGGGCCATGGCAACGGCTGCCAACGCTATTACGCCGCGCCGGGCAGGGGAGCCGTCTCTGAACATGACAACGATATCCTGCAGTTCAGGGCAGCCGGTTTTTTCCATGAGCCAGCTGTTAAAGCCGCTGTGATCCATCAGCGCGGCGGGTACGATGATGACGAGCAGAGCTATCAGCAGATACAGCAGAGTTTTTCCAATCCCAAGATGAGGACGCACCGGAGACGGCAGCAGCGAAAATCGAATAATGAAGGGCAGATAGACGGCAAACTGCAGACCCACATTCATTAACAGCGTGGAGGCTGATAAGCCGGATGGGGGAGGAGTCCCCAGCATGGCCAGTGCTCCCAATACGGTAAACAGGATGAAAAACGAGGTGTAGAGCCAGTCAAAGACGTTGGGGAAGACGGCGCCGGGAAAGAGCGGTACGGGCGGCAGCACTGCCGGATTGAGCCTGCGCCGCAGTATACCGCCGCCAATGACGAAGAGAATCAGAACGGGAGTCGCTGTCAGTAACAGCGACATCAACTGGGCATGCAGAGGATAGGAAAACACGGGCATACGATTGAAAATCGATGTGAAGGTATTCTAACGGTTCAGGGAAATTTTGCAAGCTTATATAGCGTACTCATGGGCCGTAGGCGAGAGCCCCGCAATAACCCGGCATGGGGCGGAAGAGTTGAACTTGCGGGGCGTGCGGAAACAGGGGGCGGATATCTCCTGCTTCAAACAGAAAGGGGTATGCCTGAGCGTTCCAGATGGTGTCTCCGGCGTGTTTGACCAGGGCTTCCGCAGCGCACCAGCAGAAAAAGAACTCATCCACGGGACTGCCTCTGTGCAGGAACGCATCCAACTGTTGCTCTGCCATGAAGCGTTTGGCTAGTGTCGGCATGGGGCGCGGGCGAATCTTTTCAACGTCTACCCCTATATCTGAGTGATGAAAGGCTAAGCACAGACAGTCTCCCGAATGGGAGATATTGAACCCCTGCTGTCTGAAATGCGGCTTGCCGTGTGCCCCGTAGGTGAAGTTAATCTCCTGCGCCGCTGCCTCGCAGCGGCGGGAAAGCTCCGTTTTCAGCAGTGTTCGGATGATGCGGAATGGCTCTCCCCGTCGGGCAGCCTTGGCTTCCTCCTCTTCATTCAGGACATTCGGAAGCGGTGAGCCTGCCAGCTCAGAAAGTCTGTAGACGAGGTAATCCATGTTTTGCTCTATATGTTATAGTGGAACAACTGCCGCGTTTCGGTATCATATACGCCGATGCTCGGTTGAGATTGTCGGCCGAGGACTTCTCCGGGATTGGCGATGACGGCTGAACCGACTTGCCGCCAATCCGCGCAATGGGTGTGCCCGTAAAACACGGCATCAAAGCTTCCTGATTCCAGTGCCCGCCGGGCAGGTGCAGGCATGTGGCAGAAAAAAAGCATCTGTCCGTCACACTCAATAACGCCGTAATCCCCATGCAGCGTGGCATGCGGTGCGGCGTCAGCCATGGCGGTGAATGCTTCTAGCTCATATTCATTGTTGCCGAAAACCAAATCCAGAGGTTTTTTCCATTCCTCCAGCAGGACAGAAAAAGTGGAGGCGTGGACCATATCTCCCAGAAAAATCATACGCTCACAGCCTGCACCCTCTGCGGTGGCAAGCGCAGCTAACAGGTGGATGATGTGGTCGTGAATGTCTGAAACGATGGCTATTTTCATGGTTGGCGCTCAATTCCGCTGAGTCTCCCCCTCCGGCTGCAGCTCAAAGTGCCAGTGGAGTCGATTGTGTTCACCGCTGATTTTTCGAAGCAGCAGACGCATATTCATATCGCGATTGGCCTGCTGTTGCATTTTCCTATACGTATCCTGAAGATGATAGCTGAAGAATGCCAGTATGCAGTTGATGAGTTTGCTGCGATTTTCTTTTTCCTGCAGCAGACCGAGGACACGCCGCTGTTCCGTTTTGGCGGCTGCGCTCCGTGAGCTGGCAGCATCATGGGTCAGGAGAACATCCTGCGCTTCCGGGGCAACCCGCTGCATCAGTTCGCTGAACGCCTTATTATTAAAGAGGGTGCAGTATCTGGCTGCCGCACTGTTCCACTCATCAGGAGTTATATCCTGCTTATCCATGAGTAACAGAGTGGTGTATACCATGGCCAGACTGAACATGGGGTCAGCCTGGCTTACCTCTCCTGCACAGCCGCTGTTTGCCAATTTATGGAATGTGTCCTGTAATTTATTGCTGATATCGGATTCAGGAGTAAGTTTGCAGGTGAAGACGGAGAAATCACCGGCTGTTCCGTTTTCCGTGACTCCACCCCAGCGAACCGCACCTTTGTCGGCAGGGATGATTTCCATGGCGGAGATTTTGTTGAAGTCGGCAAGAAGCGGCAGGCGGAATGAAAATTGGCGGGGTGAGCCATTCACCGTGGGCATATTCCAAGGCTTGCCCGTCTTGTTCGCCAGTTTCAGGCTGACAGACATGTGACTGGCTGTGGGGGGGATAACTTCCAGATCCCGGCGGGTCAGAGTAAAGGCATCGTTGTCAATGTCAGGCAGAACCGGAGCAAGCAGCCCGCGGAGAGGAATTGCCAACTTCGGTATCAGGATGATATGCGAATCCGCCACGGGGAAACTGAGAGCGACAGGAGCACCGCTGCTGCTTACGCTTACCAGCTTGTTCTTGCTCACACAGATATCGATATCTGCATGTGCCATGCCTGACTTATCGCCCGGCGATATGAAGCGGAGGTGGTAATAATCATCCGCTGCACTTCTGACAATCATGCATATCAGACGGGAGGGATTCAGCTTAATTTCCTCTGCTTTGTCGGCAGCGGTGTCCCACGGCATGCGGAACAGCCTGCATGTACCTTGTTCAATCGTGATGGGGACGGAACGCAGTAAACGGAGAAGTTCTTCCGGTAATTCATCATTGATGGTAAGAGGAATATATGTGTCGTTGTTCTTATCGTCGGAAGAAATCTTCTCCGGTGCCAATTTATCCGAGCGGGAGTCCATCACCCGGTCAAAATATGCCAGCAACTCGGGTTCGTTAAGTCCGGCGCGCAGCTCCGGTTCATCCGCAATGAGACGTTCCCATTCTCTGAGTCCATCCCGGGAAAAGGTTTTAACCCATTCCTCTGCCGGGCGGTTGTGGGTTGCCTCATTCATATACAGCAGACAGAGCCGCACTTTATTAAGCTTCCACTGCTTTGCCAGATTGCAGAGCTGCCGGAGGTTGGATGCATGTTTTTCTGATTCGGAAGCCTGCTGTAATAGCTCGACAATCCGAATTATTGCTCTGTTTCTCGGGCTTTCAGGCTCCCGTGATGCTTTTGCCAGAGCTGCCGTTTTTTCCAGTTCCTGAGCAGCAAGAGAGGCATCATAGGGACGGGATATCATGGTGCGCAGGGAGCGATAGGCTGCATTATCTCCAATTCGGGCAGCACCTTGATGATGATAGAAATAGTAGACTGCTGCGCAGGTGAGCCCACCGGCAAGCAACAGGATGGAGGCGACCGCACGTACTATGAAACGCCTGCTCCTTTTTTTCCGGATGGCAGATAAATCAAAAATTTCCTCATCCGGTTCCTCTGAGTACTGATAGGGCGGAATCATGCGGGCAGCCTGTCTTGCTGCCAATGTACGCTGAAACTGTTGAGAGTCTTCCGGAGCAATAACCCCGGCAGGGGGGATGACGGTTGTAGCAGTCTGAGAATCATTGGACAGCTCCCCGATTTCCAGATCTGAACTGATGAGAAGAACGGGATGCCCTGTTCTCATTGCTTTTCGGATAAGCGGAGATGAGTCCTCACATGACCAACGCTGAGTCAATCTGAAGTTGTCGGAATCGTCCGCATGCGTGGTAAAAGTTTTTCCCCATCCGCAGTGCAGGGAGAGCCAATCACTCTCATGCCAGAGCTTCAGAATATCAGCCACCGGGGTGCAGCCCGGCACTATCATCAGACAATCCCGGTCAAAGGGTGGTGTGTTGAACGCCCGAGCGTTGCTTTTGTGCCCGGTGAGGCGCTTCCAAGTGCTCTGGTTGCCGGCTTCAGGGATATCCTCTGTGTGCAGAGCCGGTTCTCCTGAGATGAATTTCGGCGGACCTTGCCAGCGGCTGCACCAGAGGCCGCGTTCACCCAGAGCCAGAATAATGCCGGCCGGCGTGGGGCGGTGTTTGTTGCGTTGCAGTGCGGTTACCTCCTCCGGCAGCAGTACAAGATGGTGGGAAATGTAACAAAGCCTCCCGCTGTAATCGGCCCCGGCAGGTTGTGATACTGTCAGTACGTGGTATTCTGCGTTGGCATGCGCCAGCGTGGAGTAGCAGCACTGCACTGCGGCTGAGCTGCTGCCGCTCACGCTTCTGTAGCGGCTAAGCTCAACCAATTTTCTGCGCATTTCCCGCGGCATCACTTCTGAGCGAGCTACTACTCCGTACCCGGGCTGGGAGGAGTCGAGGAGTTGCTCGGCGCTGGTGTAGATGAGCTGGAGTGCCATGAGGGAATAGAATCAGGTAACTGTTGCACTGGGGATGAGTGAGGGTGCAGTCTCATGCAGAGCCCACATCACCGGCTCCGTTACACGGAAGGGGTGCAATTCGCCGGAGGCCGGTCCTATCAGCATTGTTCCGCTGGCTTCGTCCTTGAATTCGATGGGGGAAGCGCCCAGGGCCGAGGCCGCAAAATAGCGAACATTGGAAGAAATGGCTTCTGCATTGGCACAGATATGGGGTGCTATGTTGAATAGGAATTGCCGCAGTCTCGCTGAGTTGAGATTGATATGCTCCGGCATGAACATGCCGTTGCGGGTGGCGGGCAGCAGAGGTTCCGGTCCCAGTAAGTGTGACCACGTATCACACTTGCCGATAATGACAGCCATGGGGACATGCATCTTCTCAGCCGGGGGAAGATTCAGTTTTGTGCGCAGCCGCATCTCTGATTCTGCCAACAGGATAGCCTGCCGCCCCGGGCGGTACAGGTTGTAACGCAGCTGAGGGTCTTCCCCATCACGGAGCAGATTCCGGAATCCCGGGTTGGCTGTCGGATCGAAGAGGAAGAGGATGGCATCTGCCACGGCCATGTGGAGGCTGCCCGGCGTGTATTCTGAATCACTGCCGGGTTGAAAATCCTCCCCCGCATTATCATACAGCACAATGGAGTGAGTTTCATTTCCCTTGTTGAGATTGTAGATAAAGGGACGGGGCATGTTGGCAAACACACCGCGCCGCCACACTTGCTGGTAGAGATTGCCGCGCACTTGCGTTTTGCCCAGATACGCATCCTGCGGAGTTCGGGCGTTGAACAGGCGCATGCGCAACTCATTCAGCGGCTCATTCATCAACGGATCGGCATCACGGAACGCCATGCCGAACTCGCGGGGGAACTCTTTCTCCAATTCAGGTACCAGTGCTGTCAGATAATGCGTTTTTCCCGCAGCGGGAACTCCCACCAGCGAGAAGATATGCTGGATGGTTGTGTAAAAGAACGGCGGAAGTTTGAGCAGACAGTGCGGACAGGCGTATTCCGTGCAGGTGCTGCCGCAGGCATCCAGCGGGAAACCGCTCGCCTCATCCCATGCTGAAGGCCGAAAACGCAGCATGTCATCCTCACCCAAAATGGGGTCGCCCAGCAAATCCGGATGCGCCGCGATGGAGAGTGCTTCTTCCGGCTTGAACGTCAGCCAGCATGAGGGGCAGCGTAACTCTCTGTCCTCCTGCTGTTCCACTTGTTCGGGCGGGGGATTCAGCTGAATGTATTCTCCCGCGTAGGCGGCTACATCCAAAATATGCTGCAGATAGAAGGCATCTCTCCCCAGACCGCTGAATGTTACCAGCGTATCTTCGGGGAACTCCCGGGTTACGTGGGGTAAATCAGTGAGCCCGTAGGCGCCGTACCATTGTTCGCTGCCGGGGGGCAGAATATACCATTCCTCCGGGTTTAATGCAGAAAAATTCGGTTGCTGTCCATACCAGCAGAGGAAACATCCGCCGTCTAATATCATCAGGTACAGGGTGTCAGGCAGAATAACCACATCGGATTTAGTGAACTCTCCGTTGACGATGTAGCCTTCCACTTTGCCATGGGGAAAGAAGCGGCAGGTCTCATTTCTTTGGGCAAATGATCCACCGTTTTCCGTACGCATGTGCACGCGGAAAGTGTTCTTCTCTCCTGCCCCGATAGTCATGAAATTGCCATCGGAATTCAGCATGACAGCTCCGTGGCAGTCATAGATGTAGAGCTGCTTGTTCATGTTGCTATGCTGTTTTTGACGAAAATAGCAAATTTGCGTTCAATGGTCAAGAAAAGTCGCTGCGTGTTTTTGTATTGATTCGTTTGATTGAATTGGCATTGACATGGGGGGGGGGCTCTGATACACTCACTCACATGAACATACGCTGCTATTTACTGATGCTGTTATTTGCATTCCCGGGTCTGTTGCTTGCGCCTCTGTCTGCGCAGGAAGCTGCCGGGGATATGGATACGTTTGAAGAACCAACGGAAGCTACAGCTGATGAGTCTGCGGACGATGAGGAGGAAGGATCGGAAAAGAAGAGCAAAAAGAAAAAGAAAAAAAAGAGCAAGAAGAGCAGTAAATCCAAAAAGGACAGTAAGGGTGATGCAGACGAGACGTCTGAAAAGAAAGCTTCGTCAGAAAGTGCTGTTGTGGAAGCCTTCGGAAAGTTCAAGAATGTTGGCGGCAAGCTGAACAAAAAGGCTGATTTTTTCATTTATCTGGTGACTTCCAGTACGTGCGTGCATTGCCAGCGCTGTATGCCTGTGGCCATTGAGCAGTACAAAAAGATGAAGGCTCGCAAAGTGGAGCTGATTATTATTGATGCCGATACTACAGAAGAGGCTGCCAAGAAATACCTCAAGTCATACAAGCTGAAGAATCCCTGCATCATGTTCTCGGAATTGCAGGCTACCAACTTCCAGGGTATGCCCGGTTGTGGGATGCCGCTGCCTCCCTCTGTCTCCGTGGTGAGCAAGGATGGCGATATGATCAAGAATGTGGTTGGTGCTACGCAAGTGATAGAGACACTCAACGATTGGAGAAATCTCTGCACGAAGTAACATTTTTTTCCATCATAACAAATCGCCCCGCTTGCCAATATCTGCGAGCGGGGCGATTTGTTGAGGTAAGAAACCGGAAATGATTTTACTCATCTCCCTGTTTTCCCTTGCCGAAAAGCTTGCCGATGCGTGAAAAACTGAAACTCTTGCCAATGCGGAAGCCGCCGATGCTCTTGTTGAGTCTCACACCGCTTTTGCCCACCGTTGCTCGTCCGGTAGTGGAAGAACCAAAGCTCAGGGTGATTCCGGAAGCACTCAGATTGATGTAGAGAATGCCCGGAATGATGGGGATTCTCGTGTAGGCCGGGGTGCGGCGGTAGCGACGTCTGCTTGTCATGCTCATAGTATAGAGGGAGAGCTACAGAGAGTCAAGAAAGAATGCCGGTTTGGCGTCGATTGAAAAAAATATCGGATGATGTCGCGGTGAGCGGCAATTTGACTTGACTTTCGGGGTGAGTTCATACACTCTCTCGGGGCGATGAACACAGTACTCATTATCGGTGCAGGTGGTGTGGGCCATGTGGTGGTTCACACAAGTGTGCTCAGATGAAGGATGTCTACAAAAACATCCATCTTGCTTCGCGCACCAAAAGCAAGTGCGATGCCATTGCGGCAGACGTGCTTGCCCGCGAGGGTGTGGCGATTACCACGCACGCCGTGGATGCCGATGATGTGACGTCTACGGTGGCGCTGTTGCGTGAAATTAAGCCGGATCTGGTGCTCAATGTGGCGCTGTCCTATCAGGATCTTCCCCTCATGGATGCCTGTCTGGAAGCCGGTTGGCCACTACATGGATACGGCAAACTATGAGCCCCGCGATGTGGCGAAGTTTGAGTACAGCTGGCAGTGGGCGTACTAGGAGCGTTTCCGTGAAGCCGGACTCTACGCCCTGCTGGGTTCCGGTTTTGACCCGGGTGTGACCAATGTTTACACCGCCTGGGCTCTCAAGCACCATTTCGACGAAATTGAGTATCTGGATATCATTGACGTGAACGGCGGTGACCACGGTCAGGCATTTGCCACGAACTTCAACCCGGAAATCAACATCCGTGAGGTAACGGCTCCCTGCCGCCACTGGGAAAACGGAGATTTTCAGGAAACCGGGGCCATGAGCAAACACCAGGCCTTTACCTGCCCGGAGTGCGTGGGGACCTATGAGATTTACCGCATGTACCACGAGGAGGTGGAATCACTCGTGAAACATATCCCCACCATCAAGCGTGCCCAGTTCTGGATGAGCTTCTCCCCGAATTATATCAACCACCTGACGGTGCTCAAGAATGTGGGCATGACCCGCATTGACCCCGTGGTATACAACGGCGTGGAAATCGTGCCGCTGCTACCATACAGATGGCGATGTTGCAGAAAAATACAGTTACTCTGTAAGATTTTGATAGAGAACGAAAAATAAGCAAATCGCATTTCAAATGCGATGTACAGGTAAAAACGTGAAATCCTGTCAGCAAAGAAAGAAGTGAACTGAATGCGAGTCTTATTCCCCTGTTCCCGCTACGGGAACGGGGGGTGATGGTGTCGGAGTCTGTTGCTGCGGCAGGGTGGCAGGCAGGGCAATGACAGAGCCGACAGCCGCTATACTCCAGGCCCCCACGCTGACGGGTAAGTCCACCAGTACCAGGGCGGCAACTCCTGCCGGCAGGGCATAGAGAGCCCGGCTGCACAGTTTCTTTTCCCTGTCCGTGCTCCAGATTTGCGGTTGCCCTTTTTCATCCTCCTTGTAGGTAAATCCGTTTATCTGAATCCCGTTGACTCGGTATTTCCGGGATGGTTGGGGCTGCAGTCGTTGCCACGTGCTGTTTCCCGGACTGTACAGATATATTTTACCGTCTTCCCGCTGCAGACTTGCTTCCCGGTAAACGATTTCTCCTTCCGAGCCCGGTACTACTTTCCAATAATAGCTGTAGGAGCCTTTGATATTCCACCACAGGTAATCCGGGTCACGTTGTGTTATCTGCACCCGCTGTCCTTGTATATAGGTTTTGCCATCGCGCTCGTAATAGGTGTTGTCGGAGGTGAGGTGCACGGCATCGAACACGAATGCGTGGTCGAGAATGCGTTGGTGACTCAGCAGACAGGAGCTGAGAAATATGCACAGGAGGATGGGGTAGAGGAGCTGTTTCATGGTGCAGTGTTTGCTGTGTCTCACATTGTAGCGCAGGGGAATCTGCCGGTCAAGATAATTACAAGCCTACCCAGGGCAAACGCATTTCGATGTCGGGATTTCTTATTGACTTACCTCTGTTTCGTTTTTTGCGCCGAATGCACTAAAAAGGATTTCCTCCGGTACTCGTTTATTCCATGCGGCGTGTTTTCTCATTCTTGCCAACGATTTTGTTCCTCCTGTCTTCTTCTTATGATTGCGCAACAAGCTCAATACCACTTTCATCATTCGTGAATAGTTTTCTGCTGCATTGTACACTCGTTTTCGACAAGCATCTTCTCCGAAAACCACATCAAGCACCCAATGCATGCTTTCAACCTGCCAATGATTACGAATCGCATGGGCGATAGTTGCGCTACTCCCTTCCGTCTTCGGGCTGCGCCCTACGCCGCGACAAGTAGGCTTTTTGGCTTTTTGGGGGCGTTTTGCGCCCGGTGGGGCGGTGGCG
Source organism: Akkermansia sp. (assembly GCA_045579245.1). Lineage (GTDB taxonomy): Bacteria > Verrucomicrobiota > Verrucomicrobiia > Verrucomicrobiales > Akkermansiaceae > Akkermansia. The sequence continues at coordinate 6,282 of JAZNLU010000109.1, read as the reverse complement.
AGGCTTGCGTGCGCTAGGGTGGGCGTAGCTTTAGCGAAGCCCCCTGCAATGACTAAGCGGGCGTAGGTGTTGAAAATCAAAAATGTTTAATGGCGTAGGCTCTGCCGGCGCCTGTTTTAAGATAGCGTTCGTAGGCAAAGGCTTTTTCTTTGTCACGAAAAGCGATGGCGGTTTCAATTATACCACGGGGCGAATTTGGAGGTGTGCGGTACGTGCCCTGCATTGTGCATAGCTAGGCGTTCATGCAAATCATGAGTCAAGCCTGTGTAGTGATGTTTCCCGGTAGCGACCTCACGCAGAATGTAGACGTAGTAGAACGAGCCCATGGAGGTAGTATATGAGGGAGAGGGGGCACAATCAATACAAAAATGGATTTTGCACCAGCTTATCTGCCTTGCTTACCATTTGTCTTCTGCATCGCGGGTGTGCCCGCTTCCGCACGTTCGTGCTTCAGCGTGGCAGCCTCCCTTTTTTATTTCGTTGTCACTCAAAAAAAGTTGGCTTGGCAAACCTAAAGGCTTGCCAAGCCGAAGTTTTTTCTCCGAAAAAACGGAGGCTGGAGTTAACGAGCCATCAGCTTGGGAAATTTGCGCCCGGAATTCGCTTTTTTCGTTTTTCCTACGTTCAGCCCAAGCAAATATGGAATCACATTATAATATATTGGATAAAAACGTTTTATGAAATCCGCTTCGCTATTCTGGAGCCTGTCACATCGCTTGTAAGAGGTCATGGAAAATGAAATACAGCATTCGCAGCGGATGGGCAGAATCAACGCACAAAACACCACCCGCAAGACTAGGACGCCCCCAACGCTGGGCAAGAATGAGGTCTGGCTCCCGTCCTACCCTTGCGGGTGTCTTTTTGTCTTCTTTGGCTGTCATTCCGCTGGTGGAGATTGCTTCGTCACCAAGGGCGGCTGCATGTGGTACACCTCCATCCGGTGCTCGATAGTCTGCAATCGGACAGACATCTCGGACAGCACGCGGATGTTCTTCTCCTGCGCTTCGGCCTGTTAAAGCAGGCTGAAGCGCAGGAAACGAGGATTAGTCATCAATCTTGAAATATTCGAGGACTCTGCGATTGAATAGATTGACACTAATACCAAACTGTGCTATGTTATTCCCGGAACAAGGTATTATGTCACCTTTCGAAAGAAGACAATACAGCGGCAAGCAGATTATCAAAGCTGGTGATATGCTACGCAATGTTGATGAACTCACCTCCGAGGATAGGAAGTGGGCTCTGGGTGTGTTAGATAATTTTCGAGTCCTGCATGCCATGCCGCTGAATACTTTTCAAGCGACCCTCAGAAAAAGAATCGCCCAGCTTGGAATTAACGATTTTATCGTAGCACAGCGAATTAAACGCAAGCCCGCCATTCTGGACAAACTGCACCGCTTTGCGGACATGCAGCTCAAACGCATGCACGACATTGGCGGAATCCGTGCCATTCTACCCACCATCAAGGATCTTGATTTGCTGAAAAAGCAATACACAGACAGCAGCAACAGACTCTCACACAAGCTCGTGCGGGTGGATGACTACATCAGCACCCCCAAGAATTCAGGTTATCGCGGAATACATCTGGTGTTCAGCTACCACACCACACACCCCGAAAAACAGGATTACGAAGGGCTGCGCATCGAAATGCAGTTACGCACCCGACTTCAGCACATCTGGGCCACTGCCGTAGAAATCTTTGAGGCTTTCATGGGCGAAAACTTCAAATCCAGCCGGGGTAGTCAGGAATGGCTCGATTTCTTTACCATGGTTTCCAGTGCCTTTGCGCACAAGGAAAAACAGCCGGTAGCACCAGCTCATACAGGCATGAGCCAGCAGGAATTATGCCTCGCCCTGAAACAGAAAATGGAGGAATTACAGGTTCTCGAAGTCATGCAAAGCTTCACCCTGACCCATATTCTCAAATCCGATGCCAAACGCACCAAAGGGCATGCCCTGCTCATCTTCGACGCAGAAGAAAAAGAAGCCACCGTGCGCCATTACACAGCCAGCGAATACGAAGAAGCATATTCTGCCTATATCCGGGCCGAAGAAGCATCCCGGGACAACCTGAAGCGCCAAGTCGTGCTGGTAAAAATGAATTCTATTCAACAGCTGGAAAAAGCATATCCTAACTACTTTGCTGACCTCAAACAATTCCGCCATCACCTGCTTCAAGTATTGAAGATTCTACCCTCATGACGTTCACCTCCTTGCGGTGAATATCGTTTCCTATTTTACCCTTGAATCCTTCAGCCACGCTCTAATGAGTTGCTGTGAATATCTTGGGCTGATATGACGGCGTAGTCAATATATCTACAGGCACTGTACGAAACACCCAGACAGTCAGCATTGGTGGTCAGCCGTTTTAGGGCAAGCTGCGCAAACGATTGTTACCACCCGCCACCGTGTTCAATTGGGATTAAAATAATCCGAATCGATGCGCTTCACCACATAATGGTTCACCGAAGAAACGCCTACACTATGCTCAATCATGAGTTTAGCCAGCATAGAACCATCCACCAGAACCAGTTTCTTATCATGCGGTAAATCAGCAAGTTTTAAAGCAGGAGCAGAAAACCGCCCGGTAGTAATAAACAAGCCCTTGCTCGCACAATTAGCCGTTAGCGCTCCGAGAAACTGGTGAACATCCGGCGACCCGACCGTACTGTCCAGAGCCCAACACTTTGCCTGTATATATATCTTGTTAAACCCTAGTTTATCTTCAGATACAATACCATCGATACCTCCATCACCGGTAGGCTTTGTCACCACGCCAGCCCCTTCCATATTGCTGCCATACCCCATTGCCATCACTAAATCTACGACTAATCGCTCAAAGAAGACAAAATCACCGGCATCCTTCTTACGCATAATTTCCTCTAGTATTTCAGACTCCAACACCCGACGTAACTCCTCGTATGCGGAGTTCATCCGTTCCACAGGCGTCTCATCCGTCCCGGCTTGCTCAGGTGCCGGCACCACCGCAGAGTGCGAGCCCTGGGGCTTATTCCCTTTCTTGAATCGCACAAATCCATCGTAGCGCATCATATATGCATCGTCCAATACGATAGAAGCATCATTCACGACACGCAGGCCCTCTTCCGTCAGCTGGCAATATCCACGTTTAGGATACACCACCATACCCGCCTGCCGCACATAGGTAATCGACCACTGCACGCGGTCAAAAAGCATAGGCCTACGCCCGCTAGGCAGCATTTTCTGGCAATCCTCAGGTGTCAGCTTCAGCTTCTCAACAATGTAAGGGACACAATCTCTCCAATGGTGTACTGCGCCATCGCGCAACGCCTCAAGAACCAGCCGATACAAATCTGAGTGCCTAGGAACAGCCATACACAACCATGCTACACTAATTTCTTTTGGAGTCAAGGATAAACGGTCCTATTCCAGACCGAATGGCGTCCTTTTCTGATTATGCGCTTGTGATTTGTGCTCAGCTCTTATCTTGATGAATCACGGCGCATTTTTCGCTTCGGCTTCGTCTATTCTTCTGTATGAAAGTTCCGCATGCCAGAGCAACACAAGGGAAAAGACCAATCCTCGCACCCGGCAGACCAAGGGCTCCACTTCGAGCAAATCCTCGGCTTTTGCCCGTCTCGGCGTAGCAAGAGCCCGATAGGGCTACGCGAAGCCGGAGCTCTGATTTCCCGCCATCGACAACAAAAATGAAGGGAACTCGCAACAAAATGCCATCCACGCTTGAATAGAGGGGCGGGAATTGATATAATACACGTAACAGATACACGCTTAGTTATGACCAAGTTCCAATTCTCCAGAATTCTTGCCATTTGCTCCCTGTGCCTTGCGGCGATGGGGATGAATAAGCTGCATTGAGAATTTTACACGCTTGGCTACATTGATAAGATGCGGGGGATTATGTGACACGAAGTTTACCCGGAGGGCATAGAATTATGGCCATGAAACGTTATGTGATGTTGGGGTTGTATGCCGCCTTCTGCCTTTCATGGGCGGGAGTCATTACCTGTGTGGTGCTGCAGGAAGATGTAGGGGGGCATTGGCACTGGATGCTGAGTGTAGGCACCGCCTTGCTCTTTACCTTTCTCCTGCTTCTCAGCTGGCTGTGGCGTCTGATGCGTGGCTTGTGTCGGTGGCATCCCGTGGTGCGAAAGGTGCTGTTCCTGCTGGTTGCGGTGATGCTGTTCTGTTGGGGATTTCGCGGTTTTAGTCCGATTACTTGGTATGAGCTGGATGTGAGTTGCTGCTCGGGGGTGGGAACGACACCCACCTGGCATGTATCTCCCTTGCAACGGGTGTATATGTCGATATTCGATGACTGGAGCGCCGGACGCTTTGGTCATAGGCTGGTGGCGAATAGTATTGAATTTCACCAGAATTACCATCCACGGGTGGGACACGGCCCCTGTGTTGTCGCTTTTTCTTATTATGAAGGAGTGACAAAAGGAATCCGGGATGAGTTTGCCCTGGATTTGCCCCGGGACGCTACGCCCATCCTGCGAATGCACATGGATGCTTCATCGTCAGCAATCGGGGTGATTATCAGCCGGAGCATGGATACGTATACCCGGTATATTGAGAGTAACCTGGAACCCCGTCAATGGTGCAAAAAAGAAGGGCATCTCTGGCTACCTGCCAGCCCGGGATGCGTGCTCGAACTGCCTGTCTGCAATGGTCAGGTTACCTTCTTCATGGTGTATTGCCCGGGCTTGGAAGACGATGCACCGAAAGACTTGTCCCCATATCAAGTGTTGCCGTTCCGCGTTACTCGGATGTGAGACTCTTTGCGTTTATTCTCCCACAAAACAAAATGTCCTCCACGCTTGAACAGAGGGACAGGAATTGATATAATGCCCCATAACAGATACACGCTTAGTTATGAACATCTTCCCCAAAATCCTTGCCCCCACAGCTCTTTGCCTTACGTCGGCGGGGCTGAGTAGCTGTCAGCTACCTCAGCAAGCAGTACTTAGTGACCCGGATAATATGGAGAGATTTCGCCCCATTATGTTCTACAACTGCGTCCCCGTGGGTGAGACAGACCCATACGCAGAAGAGAAGAAAGCGTTCAGCGGGGCTACAGAAAGGATGAAACGACTATCTGCCGATGAGAAAACGACTTTGGCACTGGCAATTGTGGACGCATTCGACAAAGCCATCACGCCGCTGGGACTGAATCTATCAAGCCCCGATTTCATTACAGAATTCGCCATTGCAATCCGCAACAACGCCACCGTAAAGGCAGCTGATGAAGCGATGTGGGATGATATGCTCGGCTGGCAAAATGTGTTGCCCAAGGCTATGGCTTCATTACCGATTGAATTGCAACAAAAGCTCACACACGAATACATGGCCGGCTTGTTGGATTGCTATGCTGCATTCATGATTATGCGATACGCAGAATTGAATGAATCCCTCCCGGCTACCACCAGAGCCAAGGCTCGTGGCGTAGTTGCCCTCATTATTTTTCATGCCGATGGAGAAAACGGTCACCGCAGCTTTGGGGTGTATGACTTTCCCGGCTATACTCCAATTCAGCCGGATTACAGCAGAGTCCCCGAACCTGACGAGGATGAGGAAAATTAACCCTGTTTATTCCCTTGCAAGCGATGTTTCATTTTAGGTTGCGACTCGGTGAAAAATGGCACTTAAACTACTGATTCTGTGTGGCTTCTCAGTTCGAAGCATCTTTGCTTGTCGCAGAGCCTCCATCTGCTCAAAATTGCCTAAACTCACAGAATCAACAGATTGTAGATTCGAGACATGTTTAGTGACCCTGAAAAGCATTTGAGCTTAGGAAAACGAGCTTCCGGCTTCGAGTTAGGGCTTGCGCCCTACTTTCTACGCCGTGACCGGTAGGCATAGTAGGCTTTTTGGGGGCGTTTTGCGCCCGGTGGGGCGGTGGCGAGGCTTGCGAGCGCTAGGGTGGGCGTAGCTTTAGTGAAGCCCAATGCAATGACTAAGCGAGCGAGAAGTAGACAAAATGTCTAATTTGCTGATTTCATGCCTACGGGCAAGCCAAGATGTTTGATAACCCATTCTCGCCCGGAGTGTGATTTGAAATATTTCTCCAGCTCAGATGCTTGTTCTTCTGTTTGAACGGCAATGGCTGAGTGAATTTCCCATGGGGCATATTTAGATGTGTGCGGCACGTGCCCAGCGTTGTGCGTTTTGAGTCGTGCAGCTAGGTCAGAGGTATGGCCAACATAGAAGTGGGAGTGCGTGGAGGCATCCCACAGGATGTAAACGTAGTGGAAGTGTGATGTTGGCATGGAGGTGAGTATA
>JAZNLU010000108.1:0-10852 GCA_045579245.1 Akkermansia sp. | reverse complement strand
GCTTTCACGGGGCGTAAGCCCCTTTCACGTGCTAACTTTCACGCGCAGCTTTCACAGATAGCAACAATTCACCGCCGGGAGAAAGGAATCCCCTCTCCCGGCGGTCGTTTTTTGCCAAAAACAATCAGAACCGCAGAGCTGCACCGATATTGGCGGAATGCATGGTAGCCTCGCTCATGGCTTCCAGGCTATAGGAAGCATGCACGCTCCAACCATTACCGAGTTCCTGCTGCGCACCCAGCGTCACGCCGATACCCTGACGCCCCGGGTTCGCACCGTAGCCGCGCAGACCGTTGATGTCCGCATACGGATTGCTGCGTACCATGTCGTTCAGGTAGCGGACTTCGCCGTACACGGTCGTTGAACCGCTCGCGTAGCGTGTGCCGATACCGATTTCTCCGCGCAGGTTCTGAATGGAACCCAGCCGCACGCTCTGCTCTTCCCCTGTTTCGGAGGAGCCGCTTGCAAAATACTCTGCTCCGGCAAAGGCGTGCAGCGTCCAACGTTCGGCAAGCTGAGAATTCCATTCCAAACGGGCATTCAGCTGTACATTGTCCTGTTTCAGGGACAAATCCTCCTGCCCAAGAGTTCCCTCTGTATCCGTCACGCCGTATGCGGCACTCCATCTCAGCGTCAGCCAACGGTTGCGTGCGTATTCTGCCAGCAAATGAGAACCATACACAGACAGGTAAATGCTATCCTGTTCCATCTGACTTCCTCCTTGCTTCAGACTCACTTCACCTCCCACCTTGCCTAAGGCAAAGCCGATGGAATCCGTCTCTGTTAACTGAGTCTCCAGACCGAACGCAGCTCCATACAAATCAATATCTGACCCGGAACAGGTTTCTGTGCCCTCAATCCGATGCACGCCTCCCAGGGCACTCACCCAAGCAACTGCTGTTCCCACCTGTCCCGTGGAATCACGCAGTCCCTGAACGGCACTCACAAAGGCATGAGATGCCGTGAATACCCCCCAACTGCTCTGAGCCAACGCATCGCAGCTCTCCCGATCAAGCACGGGAGCGGGTGTCTCCGGCTGCGGCATTTCCGGTTCCGGCTCGGGGAGCGGCTCTTCTTCCGGCTGCGTTTCCTCCAGCCATGCAAGAATGAGGGCGTTCCCCTCCCGCTCCACGCTGTATTGATCGCTGTCCGCACCGTAATCCACCGTCAGCATTTTCTCGCTGCCGCTCAGGCTGCCGAAGGTGATGAGGACATCGCCGTCCCCAAAGTCGGAGCCGTTCAGATTCAGCACCGCACTGCCGCCCAGCGTCAGCGTTCCACTCACGCTGATGGTACTGCCGTTGAGCGTCAGTACACTGCCGGAGTTGATGCTCACGCTGCGGGCAGACATATTCCCGCGCAGCCCCACGGAACCGTTAACGCTCACAGAGCCACGGAACGCTCCGCCGTTGGCAATCATGCCTCCGTTAGCCAACAGAGCATTTTCCGCAGCCTTACCGTTCAGATTCAGCTCTCCCTTGTTCAGCACGATGTCGCCCGTCCCGAACGCCGTATCACTTCCGGCACTCAGCACACCGCCGTTGATGACTGTGCCACCCGTGTACGCATTGTCCCCGGACAGGCAGATGCGCCCGCCGTTCACCGTCACACGGCTGCCGCCGCCGATAACGGCGGAAATATCGCTCATGTAGTCCCCGGCAGCAGCGGTGATATCTGCATGGGCAATCGCCCCGCGCAGCGTGCTGTCATCCGTGATGACAATGTTGCCACCGGAGGCTTCCACCGTGATATCGGCATCCACCTCCAGCGCACCGCCGTCCATGGTGACATTCAACAGGTCGCTTCCTTTCGACTCAGACACGGCATCCACCTCGCTCACCGAAACCGTATCCTCTCCGGTCAGGAAGAAGCGGCTGTAGTCCACCCCACCACCGGCGCGAGCCACACCATCCTCTCCCAGCACCAGCTCCGAGCGCATGCGGTAATCATCATGCAGGATGCTGACTCCCTTGTTCACGGTCTTTCCGCCCTCCACAATCAACACACTGTATCCCGCAGCACGGGTGAAGCCGCTTTCCGACAAGCTGACATCTGCCCCACTCAGAGAAACGCGGCCTGCTTCCGTCACATCCAGCGCCAACGCACTCGCATCAATACTGCCGCTGATGCTCAGCGTGCCACTATTGGAAATAATCCCCGTAAGAGCATGAGTAACTCCGGCAGATGTAGAAAGGGTACTGTTTCCGATATTCTTGACGGTATTGGTGATGCCGCTTACTCCGATTTCCAGCGTTCCGCCGTTAAGAGCGACCGCTCCTTCCCCCAATGCCTTAACATGATTGGCAACCAGGATGCCGCCTTTGATTTCCGTGCCACCGGTATAGCTATTGGAGGTGTTAATGGTCAATTTGCCCGAGCCATCCTTGGTCAGCTTCATGCTGCCGGTCAGCGAACCTCCCTCAGTCGCATCTGCATTCCAGATGTAATCCTTTGAACTATTTACCAACACAGACGCAGGAGACAATGCACCTACCAGCGTCACCGTTCCGGCTGCCTTATCACCGAAGATGACCTGCACACCATCCTTGTAGGCATAATCATAGTCATTCTGCTCCCAGTTTACGGAAGCATCATCCCACAGTCGATTGCCCGCTTCATTGGTCCATGTGGCAATCGTCAAAGCGGGTTGGTTATTGTAGTTCAACCACAAGGTGTTATCTACCCATGACAGGTCATTAAAATCAACGCTCCACCCCGTTGTCCCACTCGTTACCTGCACGGTGGAAGAATCCCATGAATACGGTTGACTAATCCCCGTCAGAAGCTTATACGCTTGCCCCGAGGTCAGAACATCGTCAACAGTCAGACACAAAGTAACCGTATCACCCAATGTCAGAGTCCCGGACAACGTCAAAGCAGCGTTATTTTGATGTGACGAATCAACGTGGATTGATAAGGTACTATCCGTCTGCAGCGACAAGTTTCCGCTCATGGAATTCTTGCCTTTCAGCTCCAGTATAGTGCCGTCATGGAATACCAAATCATGCCCAGCATGCTCCAGAGTTGCATCTTTCACCAGAACGGTGGCTGCGGAATTCTCCATAGCAGTGATGCCATAGCCCTTATAAATTGCGCCATCCTCCACACGCAGGCGACCGCCGTACAGGTTCGTCATGGCCTGCACCTCCGTCGTACGCGAGTTGAGGATTTCCGCTTCCGTTGCCGTGCGATTCAGACCGTCTGCGGTCAGAAGTTCATTGAGATGTTGCTCCGTATACTTGCCGGTAAAGATAATATCCCCCGCCTGCTTATGTATCACTCCTTCCGCGTCGGTGTAATCCGCATTCAGCTCCACCGTAGAGCCGGAAGCAACATACACCGAATCCCGGAACTCAATACTCTTCCCCGCCGCAGCGGACAGAGAAATCACATCCCCGCTGCCTCCGGCGTAAATACTGCGAAGACGGTAGGTTTTATCAATACGTTTCTCCACATTCTTTTCAAAGAGCACGAAAGTGTTATTCCGTATGCTTAAATCACCGTAAGCATAAACCGCACCGCCATAGACGGAGACATCAAACGTTCCGAAAAAGGAGGAGTTGTAAGAAGCCGAGTTCCCACAGAATGTAACTCTACCGTTGTTATTCAACTCTATCGTACTACCATCACCGCCATAAATCGCACCACCACCTACATGGTAGTCATCATAGTACACACCAGAAGCAACATTCCCGATTAAAATCACTATGTCATTATATGTTAATGCAATTACGCTTCCAGAATCCCCGTAAATGGCACCACCTCCAGAATATGTTGACAAACTTCCATGCGAATTATTCGTATTTGATTTAAAACTGACGATTTTGTTGTTGTTTAACAAAACGCTTTCCGCACAAAAAATCGCTCCTCCACGGGCAGCATCAGCACTTATTTCTGATTTTGTGAAATTTTCACTAAAATCAACCTCATTGTTGTTGCTTATCTCAACGATTTGAGCAAAAATCGCGCCACCATGTATGGTAAGATCGGAACTATCCGGGCAGAGGCCATAGGCACTATTTTTTCTAAAGGAGATCGTTCCATTCTGAGTCAAGATAATTGAATCACCAGACACGGCAGCGCCTCCACTGCAAAAGTTGCCTGTGACTATACTATTTTCACTAAATACGACTCTTTCGTTCCCGCTCAACGTTATTGTGCCACCATACCCATAAATCGCGCCGCCGAAGTTGGAAGCCGTGTTCCCGCTGAACGTCACGCTTCCGTTCCCGCTCAGCTCTATCGTGCTGCCATACCCATAAATCGCGCCGCCGGAGGAAGCCGTGTTCCCGCTGAACTCCACGCTCCCGTTCCCGCTCAGCGTTATCGTGCCGCCATAAATCGCGCCGCCGGAGTAAGCCCTGTTCCCGCTGAACTCCACGCTTCCGTTGTCGCTGAGCGTTATCGTGCTGCCATCAATCGCGCCGCCGGAGGAGTAAGCCCTGTCCCCGCTGAACGTCACACTCCCGTTCCCTCTCAGCGTTATCGGGCCGCCATAAATCGCGCCGCCGGAGGCATCATAATAGTCGGATGAGGAAGCCGTGTTCCCGCTGAACTCCACGCTACCGTTCCCGCTCAGCTCTATCGTGCTGCCATACCCATAAATCGCGCCGCCGTAGGCATAGGAGGAGGAAGCCGTGTTCCCTCTGAACGTCACGCTCCCGTTCCCGCTCAGCGTTATCGTGCTGCTGTAGTAATTCCCATAAATCGCACCGCCGTAGGCATAGGAGTCGGAAGATTGGGTAATATCTTCAAAGCTGATTCCCGCATAATAACTGTACACCAACGATTCGGTTTGACGAGTGGTGATAGTTTGTGCGGCTTTCACCGTCTCATGGTGGCGAACCAACTGCAGTGTACCATCATCAGTAAGTGCCAGCGTGGCATCTGTCCAGAAACCGACACCGGGTTGAGTGGTGTCGAAGTAGTGGGAAATGGCGTTATTGGAAGGATCCAAAGTGATGGGATTGCCCATGGCATCCACCAGTCCTGAAACACCAATGGCAAGAGAGTAAGTCTTACCATCTCCCTCTCCGCAATTTTCAAGAAGGAGAATGGTATCGCCATTCAATCGGAGCGTACCATTTTCCAAGTCAGGAATAGAACCGATATCGGCATAATCAATCGTCAACGAATCCTCGTTACCCAATGTGAGGTCAGCAGCAGCGGCTGAACAGGTGCAAGCGAAAGTAAAGGAGAAACAGGCCAGCAAGGCCTTACGAAGTAAAACAGGGAGATGGAGTTTCATAGTATATAGTATATTCTGATTAAAAAACTGTTATTTGTTGAACCGGGAGTGGTGCAGATTCGTCACATGACAGGGCATGAATGCTTTACTTTTTCGCGACAGACAGGATTTTACCTGCTATTTCAGCCAGCCGGGAGGGGGTATACATATCCGGGATGAGCCAGGGTATCATTCGGGACAAAATCACATCCTCCGGCTGAGCACAGCGGGATGACAGGTAGGCAAGGATGAGCTCCAGTTTGGCTTTTGCCTCCGACCTGGGATTTTTCTTCTTGCACGAGACGTATTCATCTGATTGAGCAAACGATGCAAAATCGGCATGGAATGTGTCTCTGATTTGTCTCAGGACTTGCGGATTCTTCTTCTCCAGCGCGGAGACGATACCCACCTCCGGTGTCACGCCAAGAGAGAACGCGACATCGCTATAATTTACCACGTACGCATGTTTGCGCTGATAACTCGAGTCGGTATCATCCGGTGTGCGCTCAAAGACATCCGCATCCAGCACGGCACGCACGCAAGAATGGCAGAACAGCATACCGGAGGAGCGTCGGACAAACTCCAGCGTCTGTTTCCAGCCGGCAACGGGAATAATGCGGTATTGCAAGCGTTGCAGATGCACATTTCCCGGCAAAGAGAGGAATTGCCCCAGAACTTCCCGCAAAATCAACTGGGCTTTAACATCTTCCACACACAAGACATAGTCCGGCGCATTTTCATCGAATTCATCAACAAAGCCCATGGCGTATGCCGGGTGACAGGGTGTTTCCACCGTCATGCAGCCCTCGCCATCGGCATCTTCACTCAGCAGCATGATTTGAGCCGGACGGGAAGCCCGTATCATGGTCGGAGAATGAGTGGAAACGAATACGGTCAGATTCTTATCAGCCGCAAGCTGTGAGAGGTAATCCAGCAAACGAAGCTGAACACGGGGATGCAAGGCCAGCTCTGCCTCATCCAACAGAATGAGAGAACTAGGAGCGATATCCCGAGTACGCTCCACCAGGCGCAGCATGGCCAGCTCGCCCGTACTGAAGCTCTTCTCAGAGTAATACCCCTTTCTGCCATCATCCATGACATAGAAATGGGTGAACGCTCTTCCACGACCAAAGGTATTACGCAGACGCTGCATCGAGAAAAAACGCTCTGTATCAAACAGACGGTTCATGATGCTCTTGATTTCTTCGTCTGCAGGCTCAAGATTGCCTTTACGGATTTCCTCCTCTCTGGGGGAAAGGCGGCTGTCTGAGGCCTTGATGAACACGGAATCCTTAAATCCGAACTCTGAAAGAACAAACCCGTTGGATTTGGGGGTCGGAGCCCATTTCTTCACCTTCTTCGAAAAACTGACTTTGTTAGCGTCAACTCTGTAGGTGATGCAGGATTCCTTGTAGCGGTCCACCGTCTTGGACTCCACAGACGACCTGAATGTACGTGAAAAGGCATTTCCATCGCAAATGCGGTGCAATGCCGTCAGAATCGTCGTCTTACCTGCACCATTGCCTCCTACAAGAAGATAGACTCCTGCTTTTTGGGGTACCGAAAACTCCAATTTACCAATACCTTTTGTTTTTGTGATAGAAATGACCCGTTCCATAGCTGATGCCATTCTACGCTTTCGGAATTCGTAAGAAATACAGCACAACCACCGAGAAATCAATCCTGATTTGAAGACATTTCATCCAAAAAAAATGACCATCTATACACTTTGTGTGTCACAAGGGGCGGGCATGAAGAAAACAGCATGCTCAATTATTTACAAATAACGGGTATTCTGCTTGACTTACGAATTCCGAATTCGCAACGAACTTATGAATACCATACCACATACAAGCGAGGAAACAGCAGCCTTGGCATTACTGAAAAGCACGAAATTACCCCTGTTGGAAGCGGCGCAGGTGGCGTGTGCGGCTGTCCGAGCGGGCCGGGGGAGAGTGAAGCGAGCGTTGCGATGTATTGCGGCGGGGGAGGAGGAGCTGAAGCGGCAGGAACGAACGGTGACGTTTGACAAGGCGGTAAAAGCGGCTCTGGAAGCGCGGAAGCACAGGCGGGCACGGACGATCTGCGATTTCCGCTATGTGACGCGGCGTTTCATGAAACGCTGCCCGGGGCTGGCGCGTCGGCGGGTGCGCAGCATCACAGCGGCAGAGTGCGCGGCATATATTGAAGCGGCTTTTGAGACACCACGGCAGCGGCAGAAGGCGCGTCTGACGCTCAGCGGGGTGTTCTCCACGGCAATGAAGCGCGGCTGGTGCAGCGAGAACCCGGTGGCAAGGGTGGAAGCCCCGCGCGTGGTGGAAAAGACGGTGCCGATTCTGACGCCGGAGGAAGCGGAGCAACTGGTACAGGCCGCGCGGGAGTACAAGGGCGGCATTTGCCTGCCAGCGGTGGGGCTGATGCTCTATGCAGGGATTCGCCCGCACGAGGTGGCGCGGCTGCACTGGGGCGATGTGGATTTGGCAGGCAAACGGGTGCTGATAGCCCCGCAGCACAGTAAAACCGGCGGCGCGCGCCCCGTGACCCTGCTCCGCCCGGCGCTGCATCTTCTGAGCACAACACAAGCCCCTGCCCCGCAGCGCATCTGCCCGCCGCAATGGCTGCGCCACTGGCGAGCGGTGCGACAGAGAGCCGGCTGGAACCGCCAGACGCGTCCCTGGCCGCAGGATGTGTGCCGCCACAGCTACGCCAGCTACCACGCCGCCCACTTCCGCAACCTGCACGAGCTGCAACTCCAGATGGGCCACCGCAGCACGGAGCTGCTCCGCACGCGGTATCTGAGCCTGCCTCAGGAGAGTAAAGTCGGTCTGTTCTGGCAAGAACAGACCTCTCTGAAATAAAAAAGAGCCATCAGATGTTATTCCCCCATCTCAACACATGCAGAGAGTTCACCAAGCCTCAGCAAAACGGCAAAGACGGAAATACCGCCGCCATTTCGTCAGGCACTGCGGAAACGGCGTAAAGGGGAACATCGACCACAGTGTAACTATGCTCATCGTGTGCAATGTGTACAGTATTGATATCATGGTGACTCAAAGAAAGACGCAGAGCAACGGGGTATTGATAACGTTTGCAAAAACTACGCAGACTCTTAGCCTGAAGATTCCTCTCAGCCTTTACCTCAACAGGCAGAATATGATAAGCGCATTCAATGAGAAAATCCACCTCAGCCTGAGCCCGTTCAGCAGACCAATAATAGGGAGAAATGCCGCATTCGGCTCTCAATTGCTGCTGCACATACTGCTCTGTGAGAGCTCCCTTGAATTGACCAAAAATGCTGTTGCCCTCCAAAATAACGGATGGCGGCAAATGGCAACAAGCGCCCAATAACCCCACATCCAAAAAGAACATCTTGAACGCACCATCCTTATAAGCAGACAAGGGTAGCTCGGGCTTTCTCACTCGCGGAACAATCTGCACCAAAGCAGCATCATCCAGCCAACGGATAGGGCCACGCAACTGAGGAGCCCGCACTTTCTCACCCACCTCGGAATGAATAAAACGTTTGTCTTCTCGGGCAAGTTGTGCCGGGACAGAATCCCAAATCTGCGTAATATAGTGAGTTTCAGATGCCGTTGCGTGTTTGCTGAAATCGTTACGATAATCCCCCAACAGCTCTTCCTGCACCCGTCTCACGGCATGAGGATTACGTGTGTCAACAAATGTTTGCACGGCTGCGGGCATGCCGCCGACGAAATAGTACTGACGCAAAAGCTCCGTATACTTGTCATGAAAGGTGCGCAACATTCCCCAATCCCTCTTGCGGATGGGCTCCACGTACATACCAAACCCCGTTGCTTCCAAAAACTCTGAAAAGCTCATGGGAAAAAGGTTCAGCCGATTTACCTTGCCCACAGGGAATCCGGTTCCGGTATGTACAGATACACCCAACAGAGAACCGGCTGCGATGATATGGTGTTCCGGCACGTCCTCGCAAAAATACTTAAGTGAGGTAAGCGCACAAGGACATTCCTGTATTTCATCAAGGATTATAAGTGTTTTTCCCGGCACAATCTGCGTTCTGCTATGCACCTGCAAGGTATCCATCAAACGAGGGATATCGTAGTCTTTTTCAAAAGATTGCCGCACATAATCATCCCTATCGAATCTCACATAGACTACATTTTTATAATACTGTCGGCCAAACTCCCGAGCCAGCCAGGTTTTACCCACCTGTCGCGCACCCAGCAACAGTAAAGGCTTTCGATGCGGATTATTTTTCCACTCAACAAGCTCCTGAATACACCAACGTTTCATACCTCTTTCCTCCTGTCGACAATGTAACAAACCTATGAGAACTAGTCAATCCATTTCCTCCTTTTTATTATAAAAACTTATAAAATTCGCAAATCTTCGTAATTTATTATATTTTCAACATTTTATTCTATCGACATGTATTTTCTCAAAGGACTTTTGTTTCCGTTATCGCATTTATGCGAACGTCTTTTACAAAACATGGCAAATTGGCGCAAATGAGTTTTGTTACTATCAACGCATTATTACAAAGGAGTCAAGCACTGACAAGAGCTGATTTATTCTCTGCGAACAAAGCGAGCCAATACATCGGCTATCATGAGCCGATTTCACCCGGCGCACGCCGGATTTCACTCTGCCCGAATGGGCAGAATTTCACTTCTGATACTCAATAGCGAAATTGCCCTGACGGGCAGCGAAATTCTCGCCTGCGGTTCAAGCGAAATTATCCTCGGGGAGAATAGCGAAATTACCGCCGGAACGGCGGTAGTGAAAAAGAATGGCAGCCCAAAGAGCTGCGGAATAGTGAGCCCCGATTGAGGGGCGATATATAATAGCCCGGCGATGGAGCTGCTTTAGCAGCGGAATCCCGGGAAAAACGGAAGAAACAAACCGGAACCCCGGCAGGGGTGACATAATGCGGTCGGTTAGTCTTAAGGTAGAATGCAACAATGAGCCCCATGATAAGGATACGGGACAATGAACCCGCTGTAACTTAATGCGTCGCCTTATGCCACCCCTGCCGGGGTTCATCTATATATGTTGGTATATTCCCGGGGTTACGCCGCTGCTGCGGCTTCACACCCGGGCTAACTTATGTCGCCCCACAGGGCTCTGAATTTCCGCCGCTTGGCGGCGGTAGTGATGAAGAATGGCAGCACACCGGGGCTGCGGAATGTCAACACTGCGAGCAGAGCGAGCAATTTCACCGGCTCGCAGAGCCGATTTCACCCGGCGCACGCCGGATTTCACTCTGCCCGAATGGGCATAATTTCACTTCTGATACTCAATAGCGAAATTGCCCTGACGGGCAGCGAAATTCATGGCTGTTGCCATGAGCGAAATTATCCTCTGCGAGGATAGTGCAATTACCGCCGGAACGGCGGTAGTGAAAAAGAATGGCAGCCCAAAGGGCTGCGGAATAGTGAGCCCCGATTGAGGGGCGATATATAATAGCCCGGCGATGGAGCTGCTTTAGCAGCGGAATCCCGGGAAAAACGGAAGAAACAAACCGGAACCCCGGCAGGGGTGACATAATGCGGTCGGTTAGTCTAAGGTAGAATGCAACAATGAGCCCCATGATAAGGATACGGGACAATGAACCCGCTGTAACTTAATGCGTCGCCTTATGCC
>JAZNLU010000107.1:0-19290 GCA_045579245.1 Akkermansia sp. | reverse complement strand
ATCCGCTGTGTTTGACGCAAGAAGGCCCTGAAAATGTTGCTATTGATACGTCGTGAACATAAAGTCTGCGTCGTTTTTCCGCAACTCCATATCTCATCGGGCTTTCGCCTTATGAGCCAGGAAACTTTGGGACACATGTGGAAATCTGTTGGTTTTGAAAAATTAATGGTGTCATTTTTCGTGTCGGCTTTCAATCAAAATTGAGTAGCCGGACTGATGAAACAGAGGAAGAATAGAGAGAAGTACACTGAAAGCAGTTAACGGCTGCGTTTCAGACAGTAAGCGCCGGAGCAGATAAGGGCGAGTGCTATTAAGGAAAAGAGCGCAGGCAGAATATAATTGCGCGGAGTAATCCCTTTGCTGAGAACCGATTTTTCCGGTGCGTCGGGGTTGAGGTAGACAGGTACGGTGCCGCTTTTCATGGCGCGTTCATACATGTCATCCGTGAACCGGAATCCGGCTTCGGTCACAGTGTAGACTTCTCCCTGGTAGGTAATTTCCACGCGGGCTTCGTAGAGTTGCTGTTGTCTAGAGGGCTTCCTCTCCAGCTGGAGGACATGGCCGATCAGCGTTGGCGTGTCCTGTGCGGCGTTGATGTGGTAGATACGCAGAAAACTGCTGCGAACCGGAATAAGCAGGAGAATGAGTGCTATTCCCCAACAAACCCACGCGGCAATAGAGAATTCCTGTTTTTGCTTCTTTTCCAAATAATTATTGTTTTCTAGCCAGCTGAGGTTGCTCATAAGAAAAATTGGAAGAGGTGGAGAACGTAGTTCACGATGCCCAGGGGCGCAAGAGCAAGAAGGCTGCGCAGGGCACAGAGCGCGATGGGGTTTCGGATGCCACAGCGGCGGTTGCAGTAATCTGAGATTCTGCCGCCGCAGGCGATGATGCAGATAGCTGCCGGAATCAGTACGAACCCCGGTTCAATAAAGGCGGCGATGAGAGAAAGCGCGGTACACACCCTGAGCAGAAGCTTTACCCGGGGGGTATGTCTGCGGGTTCGGGGAAATGCCGCCCCGATGATGTTACATACCGTGTCAATGGCGAACAGAACCGTTGCGATGCATGCCATAATGACTCCGCTTTCCCAGTCTCTCGGCCCATAGGGGATGAGTGCCAGCAATCCGACGGGGAGGAAAAATGCTTCCAGACGGGCGCGCTTTTGAGCGGGTGACTGGGCAGCTATGCTGAGGATGAGGACAATGGGGAGAGCTAGCAGCGCAAGGCTGAGCGGTGCGTTGTTGTAAATCCTGCCGGGACAAAGGTTGACGGCGGTATTGCCCCAGAGCCAGAGGAGACAGATGAGGAGGTATGTCAGACGCTGTGGCTGCAACCGCATGCAGCGGTAACGATAGAGGCATATGCCCGTGCCGCCGATACAAACCAGAACGGCGGTCAGCCACAGAACAGGCCCGGGGGCGACAATACATGCCAGAACGGCGGAGCAGGCTACCTGAATAAGAAGTCGTTGGGCGCGGGGGGAGAGTTGTTGATTCATAGGTGCTGAGAGATTGTAGCCCGCTCCGTTGCATGTGGCAACGGAGCGGGGTAAAGAGGAGGGTGGCTTAGTGGACGCAGCCGGGGCATGCCCAGCCGGCGCGGATGTCGGCAAAGAAGTCATTGCCCTTGTCATCCACCAGAATGTAGGCGGGGAAGTCCTTCACGGTAATCTTCCAGATGGCTTCCATACCCAGCTCGGGGTATTCCACGCATTCGATGGAGGTGATGCAGTTCTTGGCCAAATCTGCGGCCACACCGCCGATGGAGCCGAGATAGAAGCCGCCGTATTTCTGGCAGGCATCCGTCACGCACTGGGCGCGGTTGCCCTTGGCAATCATAATCATGCTGCCGCCGTTGCTCTGGAAAAGGTCAACGTAGGAATCCATGCGCCCTGCCGTGGTGGGGCCGAAAGAGCCGGAGGGGTAACCCTCAGGAGTCTTGGCGGGACCTGCGTAGTAAATGGGGTGATCCTTGATGTACTGCGGCAGGTCTTTCCCTGCATCCAGCAGTTCCTTGAGCTTGGCGTGGGCAATATCACGCCCCACAATGATGGTGCCGGAGAGAGAAAGACGGGTCTTGACGGGGTATTTGGTCAGCTCGGCCAGCACTTCTTTCATCGGGCGGTCGAGGTCAATCGGCACGCCCTCGCTCTTGGTCTCACGATATTCGGCAGGGATATACTTGCCCGGGTCGTACTCCAGCTCTTCGATGAAGATACCCTCCGGGGTAATCTTGGCCTTGGCGTTGCGGTCGGCTGAGCAGGATACACCCAGTGCCACCGGGCAGGAAGCTCCGTGACGCGGCAGACGCACCACGCGCACATCCAGCGCAAACCACTTGCCGCCAAACTGGGCACCCAGCCCCAGCTTCTCGGCTTCTTTTTTCAGCTCGTTCTCCAGCTCCACATCGCGGAACGCGCGTCCGTGTTCATTGCCGGAGGTGGGCAGGCTGTCGTAGTACTTGGTGGAGGCCAGCTTCACGGTCTTGAGGCAGAGCTCGGCGCTGGTGCCGCCCACGACGAAAGCCACATGGTAGGGCGGGCAGGCCGCCGTACCCAGCGTACTCATCTTCTCCACCATGAACTTCTTGAGCGAGGTGGGGTTGAGCAGCGCCTTTGTTTCCTGGTAGAGATAGGTCTTGTTGGCAGAACCGCCGCCTTTGGCGATGAACAGGAAGGAGTAGTCCATGCCGTGATCGGTGGCAAAGAGGTCAATCTGTGCGGGCAGGTTGGTTCCGGTGTTAATCTCCTTGTACATGTCCAGCGCCACATTCTGGGAGTAGCGCAGGTTGTTCTTGGTGTAGCAGTCGTAAGCGCCGCGGGAGATGTATTCGGCATCGTCATACCCGGTCCAGACCTGCTGGCCCTTCTTGCCCACGCAGATGGCCGTGCCGGTGTCCTGGCAGAGCGGCAGCACGCCCAGCGCCGCCACCTCGGCATTGCGCAGCATGGTCAGCGCCACGCTCTTGTCATTCTCCGAGGCCTCGGGGTCGCTCAGGATACCCTGAACCATCTTCAGGTGTTCCGGGCGCAGGTAGAAAGCCACATCGTGCCAGGCGGTTTCTGCCAACAGACGCAGACCCTCCGGTTCCACCTTAAGGATGGGCTTTCCTTCAAACTCACTCACGCTCACATAATCCTTGGTGAGCAGACGATACTTCGTGGTATCTTCCCCCATGGGGAACATTTCCTGATATACAAAAGGAGGTGTTGCCATAACGGGATTATTTGTATCACTTATTTACCTCTTTTTCCAGCAAAATCAGTCCTCCCCACTGAAAAATAACAGAGCAAGCTCGGCGTACCCTATTCGTGTTGCTGTCATGATGCACACGGAATTCAAGCTTATTAAACCAGTCTGGCATCCGACTATCTGGAAGGCTGGTTCGCTTCGCCTCTTTGCTTTCTATAGGTGGTGAGAGAATAGGGTTTTCTGAATGTCAATTAAATCCGGGGTGCTTTGAGGCGATGTTTGTTTGGCGAAATGCCAACAGCTATTACATGAGGATTAGGAAAACATGCTCGGCGTTCTCTTGCTTCTGTATTCCCTGAACAATCTGCCGACGTGTCTGAAAATATTTTTGAACAAATGCCGAGATTATAAAAGCAGCAAGTCTTTCGATAACTTTTCATCCGGTACCATGAAACAACTGCCCGCAGTATCGTCATAGTGCACAATTTTTCGTAGAATCTCCGCGTGAATAATCAGAATGGGGAGTCTCCATGGAAATTGCGTATAATCTTTCTCAATATTAAGACGTTGTATGGGGGGGAAGTGTCCGGGGAATGTGTTTTTGGGGGCAGATGGCAGGATCATTAATCCTCATGATTTTACAGGAATCCAGAGGATGTAACCGATGTCTGGGCATTTTGCCGGTATTTTGGCGGAGATTAACAATAGTGACGTGCGATAATGTGAACATAGTGTTTCATTATCGCACGTCTTACAATAACGCTCCTGAATACAGATTAAGTAGCCAAACTACCGAATTCAGACAGCTTGATGAAGCATACTCTGCGCCATCAGATTGCCGTGCTGTGCCGCATATTGCAGTGCCAGAATGGCTTTCTCCTCATCTTTGTCAATGAGTCGTCCCTCCAGAAAGCACATAGCCATCACAAAGAGAGCCACGTGATCACCGCCTTGCGCGGCGCTTTCTAGGTCAGCCAGATCCGTGCGGGTCTTGAGCCGGGCAAAATAGATGCGGGCCAGCTGGTTCTGCGCCTCTGCATGGCCGGCAAAAGCCGCCTTGCGGAGGTACTCTGCGCCTTCCGCCGCGCGTCCCTCGCGGAACGCGGCGGCGCCGGCTTCAAAGTTCTGCTGGGGTGTGGTATCCATCACTTCTGAATAGTGGGGTCAACCGTCAGGCTATAGACCTTGCCTTTGAATGAAGAGCCCAGCACATCCAGCGGCAGCATAACGTTGGTATTGATGGCCTCGATAGTCTCGTTGCGCCCAACCAGTTCAAGTTTACCACAGGGTTGACCATCGATGAGCAGAGCCACTTCACGCAATTCTTCCGTGCGGATGTTCTTGCTTTCCGGGGCCTTGCCTTTTTCTACGGGGGTGCGGGTGGCAACCAGTTCCAGGCGCACGCGCTTGCCCACGGGAAGCTTGACACCAAAGCTGAACTCCATGGAGTCTGAGCGACGGATGCCGATAGTCCCATCTTTCATGGCTATGAGCAGTTTGCCCCAGGCAGATTCCAACAGAACCTGTTCTTCCCCCGCTGCGGGAGCCTCCGGCAGTTCCAGCTCCATGCTCATGCGGTAGTTCGGCGCAAGTGTTCCCTGATTCAGTTGCATCGGGATGCTCTGAACCGAGACGGAGAGCGGGATTTCCTGCCGACGGAAGTTGAGGGTGGTTCCGGGGGCATCACCGATGGTGACAGCAGCACTCTTCATCTCATCAAACGAGGTCGTCAGCTCAGCCTTGCCCCATGCCTTGGAGCTGACCACCTGCACGGAATCGCGCACCATATCGGCAATGTCGTAGATGCCGTAGCCGTTGTATCGGCGGTCGGTCATATCCTGCCACACGGCAAAGGTACAGCCCAACAGCTGGGGGTGTCCTGCCGGCAGAGTTTCGTTTCCGATGACATTGGGCTTCCAGCTGTTGTATACCCACTTGTGGTTCAAGTCCATGCGGTAGTATTTGGCTTCCGGCACGATGTAGAGGGCTCCGTCATTGGTGTTGATAACATCAAACCCCTGATTGACAGAGTCCCACGCTTTTGCCCAGCCCCCGTTCCAGAGATTCATCTGAACCCCTTCGGCGAGTACGGGTGTCTTACCTTTCTTGGTGTTGAGACTGCCCCAGATGCGGGGGGTATAGCCACGACTCTTCACATGTTTCAGCAACCCATCGGCAAATTTGCGGTAATCTTCCGCTGCTCCGAAGAATTCATCTGCCCCCACGTGTACCACGTTGCATCCCCCGAATACAGGCTGTTCATTGCCGCAGGGAAGCAGATACTCATCGAACACACTGCTGATGAATTTGACCGTTTCCGGATTGGCGGCGTCCAGCATCTCGCAACGGCGTTTATCATGATTCATCGGGCCCTGATAAATCAAGTCCGGGCGCACTCGGGTAAAGGACAGAGCGTGTCCGGGGGCGTCAAACTCCGGAATGATACTGACGTTGTATCCGGCGGCGAATGCAATGAACTCAGCAAACTCTTTTTTGGAGTAAGACAAATCCTGCGCCGTCAGCGGGGTGCCGTCCTCGCCCTTGACATCGGATTCCAATCGGAACGCGCTGTAGCTCTTGCTGAACGGGTCAAGCTTTAAGTCCACGTAGTCCTCGTGGAAGATGTAGTTGTTGTTGATGGTGAGGTGCAGCTCATTCATCTTGTACCAGGCCATGGTTTTGACCAGATTCTTCAGGTAATCCATGGGTACGGGGAGTCGGGCAACATCCAGCATGAAGCCGCGCAGCCCGAATCGCGGGGCATCTTCTGCCTTGCCGCAGGGCAGGGTACCCTTACCGCTGACTATCATTTGCAGCAGGCTTCGCGTTCCCCAGAACAACCCCTTTTGCGTATCTGCCACCAGTTGGACTCCATCCGGGGTGATGCTCAGCGCATAGCCCTCATCACCCAGACGACAGTCGCTCTCCGTTGTGAGAACAATATCGGCAGTCTCACCTTCCGAAACAGGTACAATCCGAGTCTGCTGCTGCGTTGCCTTGTGGGCGATTTGTTGCAATTCCTCGGTAAATTTGGCTGCAAAGTCCGCGGTGCAGCGCACACGGATGACGGCGGGCAGACGGTAGACCCCCTCCGCTCCGCGCCAGTTCAGTAACTCAGGAATAACTCTGGGTTTGGGGTTTTTCGTCGTGGCAATGCATCCCGGAGTTGTGGGCACGGTGACAGCGTAATCACGGCTCACCACCTTCTGGTCACCCCGTTGCACCTCGAAACTGATGTGAACGGGAGTATCTTCAATTACGGGACGAATATTGCCTTCCTTATCAATAATGTGCTCGTAATCTGCACCAAGAATGCGGACTTCAGCACCGGGAATAACCGGCATCTCAAGCTTCTCTGAATCAGAAGCGGGATTCTGCACAGTCAGTGAATCTGCAAGTGTTTGCAAATCATTACCCATCAGCGGGGCTGCTGTGAGAGCCGTCAACATGAGGAGGTCGATTTTTCTCATACGCAGACTATCGTAGCAAAATCTGTTCGTTCGTCAAGTTAAAAGAAGTCTGAGTCTCCCAATCAGCAGGTCACCGTTGTGTTGAGCCTGGCCACGTGTATTTCGCCGTCGTGGTCGGCTTCCAGCGCCTCCTTCATGGCCGCAGAGCATTCTTTTTCACCGTGTACCAGATAGACCTTGCTTTTCCTGCCGCCGGTGGAGTGGAAATAATTCAGCAGTTCATTGTGGTCTGCATGGCCGGAGAAAGAATCCAGGGATTTGATGCGGGCACGCACCGGGAAAAGATCGCCCAGAATGCGGACTTCCTGCGCCCCGTTCATGATGCGGCGCCCCAGCGTATTGGCGGCGCAGTAACCCACGAAGATAACAGTGTTGTTAGGGCGTGAAATGCCGTTTTTCAGGTGGTGGAGGATGCGTCCTGCTTCACACATGCCGGAGGCAGATATGATAATGGCTCGCTCGTGCATGTGATTGAGTTTCTGAGATTCTGAGATGGTTCTCACCATGTGGAGCTGTTCGAAGCCGAAGGGGTCACGCTCTTCAAAGAGGAAGCTGTATACCTCCTTGTTGAAGCATTCCGGATGTAGGCGGAAAATCTCTGTGGCGCTGACGGCCATGGGGCTGTCAACATACACCTGATAATTGGGCATCTTGCCGTTGCGGTAGGCCTTGTTGAGAATATAGAGCAGCTGCTGGGTGCGCTCCACGGCAAAGGCGGGAATGTAGACGTTGCCGCCGCGTTTCATGGCCTCGTGTACCTCCTGGCAGAAGGACTGGTCATCGCGCGGCGGAGCTTCGTGGTAGCGCCCGCCGTAGGTGCATTCCATCAGCATGATATCCACATCCGGCACCGGCACGGGGTCTTTCAGCAGCTCGTTGCTGCCGCGCCCGATATCGCCGGAGAAGAGCAGGCGCTTGTGCTGACCGTCCTCTTGGTCATCAATATCCAGCACTACCTGAGCCGCGCCCAGAATATGCCCGGCATCGTAGAAGGTGAGGGTGATCCCGGGAGCGATGGGGAAAGCTATTTCGTAGCCGATGTTGATGAAGCGGCGCAGGCACAGCTCAGCATCCTGCTCTGTGTAGATGATTTCTGCCACGCTGCCCTCACCGCCCTTGCGCTTGTGCATCTTGTTCAGGAATTTGCAGTCACTTTCCTGAATGCGGGCAGAGTCCGCCAGCATCACCTGGCAGAGGTCACGCGTGGCATGGGTGCTGTAGATGAAACCGCCGAAGCCTTTCTTGACCAGGTTGGGCAGGTTGCCGGAGTGGTCGATATGCGCGTGCGACAGCACCACGCAGTGAACGGATTTAGGGTCAAAGTAGGGGAAGTCGCGGTTGATGCGTAACTGATCCTCGCGGTGACCCTGGTACATCCCGCAATCCAACAGAATCCTCACGCCGTTCACCTCCAGCAAATGCTGGGAACCCGTCGTTGTTTCAGCTGCTCCGCAAAAATGTATTTTCATCACCCCGTAATCTAACGGATGGTTGCATGATTTTCAAGAAAAAAGTGTTCTGAAATGATTAAGAAACCAAAATAAATATTATCCTGCCACAAAAACCCCCTTGACTATCTCCTGATATATTGTATTCTGAACCGCATGAAGCGAAAGAGCATTGCCGGCATCGGTTGCGGGTCGCGCACCCGCACATACATGAAACTCGCCATGGAATACCCGGAGCGTTTCCGCATCGTGGCGGCTGCAGACCCGGTGAGGGTGCGTGCGGAGCAGGTGAGGGATTTTGCGCCCGAAGACGAGCGGGACGCTGTGAAGATTTTTGCCAATGCGGATGAGTTCCTCTCCCAGCCGAAGATGGCGGATATGGTCATCATCGGCACCCAGGATGATTATCATTTCGAGCCCTGCAAACGCGCCTTGGAGCTGGGGTACGACGTCCTGCTGGAGAAGCCCATTTCCCAGACGCTGCGCGAGGTGCTGGAGCTGCGTGACCTGGCGGCAAAACTGGGGCGCCGCGTGGCTATCTGCCACGTGCTGCGCTATACTCCCTTCTACAATGCCATCCGTAAGGTCATCCGCAGCGGTGAACTGGGCAGAATCATGACCTTCAACGCCAACGAAGGCGTGGGTGCCTGGCATTTCGGTCATTCTTTCGTGCGTGGTCATTGGGGTAACAGCGCCAAATCCACCCCCATGATTGTGGCGAAATGCTGCCATGACATGGATATCCTGCACTGGCTCATGGAGCAGCCCTGTGAACAGGTATCCAGCTTTGGTGAGCTGTCATTCTTCCGCAAGGAAACGCTGACTGAGCCCCGCCCCCTCCGCTGCACGGACTGGACCACCCCCATCGGCGAAGACCCGTGGGATGCCCGCAAATACATCACCGATGATTCCTGCCGCCGCTGGCTGCGTATGGTGATGGATGGTGCAGAAACGGCCACCCCGGAAGAGATTACCGAATGGCTCCGCACGTCCCCTTGGGGACGGGATGCTTTCCAGTGCGACGATAATGACCAGCCTGACCATCAGGTGGCTATCATGAACTTCAAGGGCGGTATCACGGGTACGTTCACCATGACGGCCTTTGAGGAAGGCCGCCACATTGAAATCTACGGCACGAAAGCCAAACTGCGTGCCGGTGCTTTCTACAAGGAAAACGGCCCGGGCGAAATCACCATCACGGAGCATTTCAGCAAGGAAGTGCGCCGGGTGGAAATCGAGACTCCCGATGGCGGCTATGCCGGGCACGGCGGCGGTGACTGGGGGCTGGTGAATCACCTCTATGATGACGTGTTCGTGGTGGGTGATACGTCCCTCATGACCACGCCCATCGAGGCATCGGCTCATTCCCATGTCATCGCCTTTGCTGTGGAGCATGCCCGCCGCAGCGGCCAGGTGGTGGATATCCGCGAGTTCGAGCGCAAGGTGCTTTCCGGAGAGCTGAATTATTGATGGGAATATTGGCTCGGTAAAAGGGAAATTCTAAGGAAGTACAAAGTCAAACGGACGATGGACAAGGTGCAGAATTCCGCTCGCTTTACAACCAACTTTTTATTCTACTGCGAGCCGGAGAATCGCCTTACTTCTTTGTACATCGTACTTCGTTCCTTGTACATTAAAGTCCCATCCGGCGATTTATTAGAAGTTACCTGATGCTTTTACGAAGCAAAACGGGTGTATTCGGGCGCTCGGCATTCACCGGGCTGCGGAATACACCCGTTTTTTCTGACATCCGGCGGGTGATGTCCGATTGGGGGCTTGCTCCACCCGCCCCCTGAGGCGTAGAATACAGGGCAATGATACGCTTCTCTCTCTTCGGGGTGTCGGTGAGCATCCATCCTACCTTATGGCTGACTCTGGCCGTATTGGGGGGCGTGCTGACCAGCACGGGAATACAGGATTTGCTGAGCGTATCGCTTTTTGTGGTTGCCGGCTTCATTTGCCTGTTGTCGCATGAGATGGGGCATGCGCTGGTGGGGCGTTTCTTTGCCGGGAATCGCCCGGAGGTTCATCTTGCCTGGCTTGGCGGGGATTGCTCTCACGTGGGGGCGAGTTTCACCAGAACGCAGGGAGTCATGATGACCATTGCCGGACCTGCCGCTTCCCTGCTACTGGGGATTTTGTCGGCCGTGGTTCTCTGTCTGTATGTGGGTGATTTTTCGTTCGGTCTGTATTTGACCCGCTACTTTTTGTTCAATGTGATACCGGGTGAAGCCCTGCAATTCTGGTCGTACATGCCGCTTCTTTTTTTCTGCAACATGGTAGCCGTTTCTTTCTGGTGGACCGTGTTGAATCTGCTGCCCGTTTTTCCGCTGGACGGTGGGCAGGTCATGAATGGTCTGATGCGCTCGCCTCGCCTGATGCATGGGGTGAGTCTGTACATCGCCGTTACGCTGTTTGTGGTTTTCAGCGTGCTGGGTATGTGGATTGCCTGCCTGTTCATGCTGGCGCTTTCCGTACTCAATTATCGATTCCGTCAACAGGCTCCGTATTGATTGATGCTTTAACATTGACTTTTTTTCAATAACAACTAATATCTCCGACATGGCTCAACAGAATGCAATATCCCCCACCCGCGCGGAAAACTTTCCCGAGTGGTATCAGCAGGTGATTAAGGCCGCCGATATGGCGGAAAACTCCGAAGTGCGCGGCTGCATGGTTATCAAACCATGGGGCTATGCCATCTGGGAGCTGATTCAGCAGCAGATGGATGCGGAATTCAAGCGCACCGGTCATACGAATGCCTATTTCCCCATGCTCATCCCCGTCTCCTATCTGGAAAAGGAAGCCGAGCATGCAGAGGGCTTTGCCACCGAGTGTGCCGTGGTGACTCACCACCGTCTGGAAGCCGTCAAGGATCCGGAAACCGGCAAGACCCGCATGATTCCCGCCGGTGAGCTGACGGATAAGTATGTGATTCGCCCCACTTCCGAGACGGTGATTGGTGCCGCTTTCTCCCGCTGGCTGGAATCCTATCGCGAGCTTCCCATCAAGGTGAACCAGTGGTGCAACGTGATGCGCTGGGAGATGCGCCCGCGTATTTTCCTGCGCACGGCAGAGTTCCTGTGGCAGGAGGGGCATACCGCCCATGAAACACGCGAGGAGGCAGAGGAAGAAACCGCCGTCATGCACAAGGTGTATGAGGACTTCCAGCGCGATGTACTCGCCGTTCCCTCCATCCCCGGTGAAAAGACGGAGCATGAACGCTTCCCCGGTGCCGTGCGCACCTTTACCGTGGAAGCCATGGTGCAGGATCGCAAGGCCATTCAGGCCGGCACGTCCCACTTCCTCGGCCAGAACTTCGCCAAGGCTCAGAATATCAGCTTTGCCGGTCGCAACAACG
This sequence comes from Akkermansia sp., assembly GCA_045579245.1. GTDB lineage: Bacteria > Verrucomicrobiota > Verrucomicrobiia > Verrucomicrobiales > Akkermansiaceae > Akkermansia. The sequence continues at coordinate 7,817 of JAZNLU010000107.1, read as the reverse complement.
AGCGCCAGTACGCCTGGACCACCTCCTGGGGTGTCTCCACCCGCATGATTGGCACGCTCATCATGGCGCATTCCGATGACGACGGCCTGGTCTGCCCGCCCCGCGTGGCTCCCCGCCAGGTGGTCATCATCCCCGTCACCCCCAAGGCTGATACGCGCGATGCCATCATCGCCCACTGCGAGCAGCTCGCCGCCCGCCTTTCCTCTCAGACCTTCCACGGCCTCCCCATTCGCGTGCAGGTCGATACCCGCGATATCAACGGCGGCATGAAGAAATGGGAGTGGATTAAGAAAGGCGTGCCCGTGCGTGTTGAAATCGGCCCGCGCGATTTGGAGAAGGGCTCTGTATGCGTGTGCCGCCGCGACAAGGCCGCCAACGAAAAATCCTTTGTTGCTGAAACCGACTTTGCGGACGGTATTACCGCACTCCTGCAGGAGATTCAGGATTCCCTGCTGCAGCGTCAGCTGGATTTCCGCGACAGCCACATCCGCCCCTGTGATAATCTGGAGGCGTTCAAGGCCAACTTCGCCGGTGAGGGCGATGCCGACTGGCTGCTCTGCCCCTGGGACGGCACACCGGAGGAGGAGGAAGAGCTCGCCAAGAGCCTTCGCATCTCCATCCGCTGCATTCCCCACGGTGAGATGGGCACCGGCCCGGAAGCTCCCTGCATCCTCACCGGCCGCCCCACCACGCGTCGTGTTCTTTGGGCTCGCAGCTATTGATGCGGGGTTTCCGTTTATCTTTCGCCTCCACCGCAGGGTGGAGGCTTTTTTTGCCCACCGGCATCATCTCCAATACACTTTCGCCTGCCTGACCTGTGGCAGATTCAAATAACGTGTGCCGAGTAATTCCACGCTGCAGTGCCCCATTTCCAACTGCAACGCTCCCAAATCACGGAAATACACGGCGTGATAATTCGCAAAGGTGTGGCGGCAGACATCCGGCTGCCATTGGCTGAAGCCTGCGGCTCTTCGCAACGCCCGCCAGCTGTTCTGCCAGTTGCGCGACCTGCTCCAGCCGCTGTACTTCCTGCGGGCTCAGCGGCACAATCTCCTTTTCCTGAATACGTTTTGTCTCAATGCTGCTCACCGGATTCTCCCCGCACCACTCCTGCCGTACTCCATAGGCAAAAATGCTGTGCAGAATGGCACGTCCCTTATTGAAACTATGGACATTCCCGCGTATTCATCGCCCTCAGCGGCCGACCTCCATTCCACCTCGCCCAGTTCTTCCGTTGCCTCCAGAACCAGTCTTGCTACATCGCTCATATTCAGTGGTAAATCCTTAATGATATTTTTTGCTGCTTTCATGTCTGTTCGGTAGGTGGGTATGCATTTTGAATGCTGACATGCTCAACGTTGTTATTAAGGTCATTATTCCCAAGTATCAGCTAGAATCAAGCGGGCAGAAAGACAATCCGGCAGCAACATATTTGATTACTTCGTTATTTTGCTGTATCAAGATGATTTGCTGTATCAAGATGATATCGCACAAAAAAAGACGGTAACTATTAGATTTTACTTGCAACAGCATTCACAATGTTGTATAAGGATTGCGGGAAGAGGTCTGTCAGCTTCTCCCCTAGGGTATTTTGTTTACACGCAATCAACACGATTCATGGAAATATACCGCCTCATTCGAATATGCTTCTTGCCGGTTTGATTACCTTACCCTCGCTTCCTGTGGAGGCGTAGGAGGTTTCTCATCGTCCTGCAATGATGACATGACAACCACATTATGCACGCAAAAGGTTTACGCCCTCCTGTAAACTTTTCGGCTGCATCATGGTAACAGCGTATGTGGATGGTATAGAAATGGCCGGCTTTCCCAGCCTCGGAACAGGAGAAATCAATATTTCTACTCATTGTAGTGATACAATAAGCAAATAAATTTGCAGTAGAAGTATTGAATAATATATTATAAATATTAATTATTCATAACTATGAAAGCGACGCAAATAATTAAACAACTAGTATTAGTCAGTGCTGTTTCTATTGCCCTCTCTTCCTGCGGCGGCGGCGGTGGTGGAGGCGGTGGAAAGTCCTCTTCTGGTAGCAGTAATAACAATAACTCGGCAGATAATACTGTTCAGCAGGAGACGTTTGCAGCACCGGAGCAACTTTCTCCCGGTATGGAATTTACCATGTCATCAATAGAAACAGGAAAGATTTCAAAGTTCGTCATTACATCGCCTACGAGATTTGTGAATGAGAATGGGCAGAGTGCCTCCATGGAATATACCAGAACTGGAGACAAAACGTGCAGCATCAGTTACAAGTATGATGATTCTCCCATGGTGACGTTTGAGCGAAAGTTTGTCTTTACCTCTGCAACGGGAGGTGATTACTACCATGGTGACAAAAAGATGGGGTCATTTACTTTTGTCGTAAATTCTAATAACAATTCATCATCAGATGATAATAATAATAATGAGCCTGATGAGCCGGCTGTTGCGGATTATGCTCCCGAATCTCTTCCCGTCGGAAAGGTTCTGGAATTTTCTCATGGTTCGTCCACCGTGTATCAGTACAAAATAGTGTCAGAGGAAGCAGTCATTGTTGAGGGTGCTACCTGCCCGGCAGAGTATTCGAAGAGCGGCAAGAATACAGCAATCTTAAAAGTGAACATTTCCGGAATGGAAAGAATATGGGAGCTGTCCTTCCGTGATGAAGAAAGTGGTAATGCCCAATACAATAGCCAAGGGGCAGTTTATGATGAGTATACTTTCCGTTTGTCTGATGATAGTGGCTTGGAACCGCCCTCGGATGATACAGATACCGATGATTCAACAGATCCGGGGGCTGACGACAGCGATGTAGTGGGTTTTGCTCCTGATAATTTGCCGGTTGACTGCATTTTTGAATTCTTCATGCCCAACGGTATTATTGCTGGTTATAGGATAGATTCTGCGACTCAAGGGGTGGTTATGCACGCCGATGGTATGTCGTTCACATACGAATATACCAAAAAGACTGCAAACTCTGCAACCTTAAACATTATGGCGGCAGATGGTGTAACGTATTCTCACGACTTGGTATTTACGAGTCCTTATGATGGTACATGCGTTTTGGACAATTCCGAAGGTGACCACGATTGTCGATTCCGTATAGTACCTGCATCTTCCGATGATGTTACAACGGATGATGGTGACGATGCGGACAATTCGGATGATAACGACACACCCGTTGCAGATTTGGCTCCAGATGACCTCAATGCTTATGAATTCCATTACATAAGCTCGTCCGGAGGTATGGCGTTTTTCTTTGTGAATAATGAGCACAATAGCAACGTTATTGTGCGTTACGGTAGTGAATCTTCATGGGTAGAAATAGGAAATTACGTGTACACGAAGACAGGGAAGACCACAGCAACGCTTTCGTACTCCGTTTCGGAAATGAACGGAGAATGGAACTCTGAGACTCAAGGTGCTTTGTCGCTTACCTTTAATTCGGATGGTACAGTTTCTGTTTCCGGTTCCACTCTCGATACAATTTTCCCCGATATGGAGACAACTACGTACACGATTAATGAAACATATCGCGTTGCGTTGGATCAGGATTAATCGAATACACAAGTTGTACACACGTTAATCAATTGAGCTTCGGGGAGGAGGATTCCGACTCCCTGAAGCAATGAATGTTTCTCGCATACATTAATGTTTTACGTTCGAATTTCGCTATTTCTCGTGTTCATTCTACTGGCATGGTTAGTAGGGTATGCTAGTGCAGAAGGTGTGCCTCGCATTTCCTCAGATGCCAAGGAACAGCTTATTGAGCAGTTCAAAAAGGGTGGAATGCAAAATGCGGAGATTAGGAAAAGGAACAAAGAGAGTGCAGGGAAAATCCAAAAGAGTAATCCTCCCTCTCGGGAACTAACTCAGAAAGCGGAGGAAACACATGAGCAATTCCTCCGCATCTCCCGCCATCCGGCGAAGGTCGTACCGCGCCGTGTGCTGCCGATTACGCCGGACATGGCGGGGGAGGTGGAGGTGATTCACCGCGCGGAGGGGCGAGTGAAGAAGGATACGCTGCTGCTGCGTATCAACCCGGAGGAGCTGGCGCTGGATGAGCAGGAGCTCCACCAGCAGATGGAGCGCAACAACCTGGCCGCCGAAACCGAAATCCTCCAACTGGTGCGCCAGAAGGAGGAGCTGGAGTTCATCTCCAAGCTTCCGCCGGAGCGCCGCATGTATGTGGTGCAGCATCTCAAGGCTGATGTGGATAAACGCGCTCTCGACCTGCTGGAGCGCAAGATTGCCGTCACCCGCGAGAATGCCCGCCTGAGTAATGAACGCCTGCAAAAGGCCTTTGAGAAGAAGCGCAAGCTGCGCGAAATCACCATGCCCTTTGACGGGCGGATTCAGTACCACTTTGCCATGCCGGAGGAAGGTCAGACGGCGTTGGTGGGTACCAATAATCCCGCGGTCACCATTGCGGATGACAGCGTCCTCTATGTAGTGGTCAATATGACCGATCCCGCACTTTCGCGTCTGGAAGCCTCGCGCCTGAGCGTCCTGCTGGAGATGGGGGGCGGGCGCACCCTCATCGCCCCCTGGTCGCACAGCAAAGTGCAAAAAGGGGACAGGGGGGAAACGATGGTGTACTACTTCACCGTACCGGATAAGATGCGCGGGCGGGTCTGGTCGCAGGTGGGGGCTAATCTCGTGGCGCACCTGCGCTACCGGGCAGAGACTGATGATGTCTATGTGAGCAAGTCAGAGCTGGCACAAGAGGCGGGTGAACGCCGTTTCGAGAGCTGGGAGGAACTGCTCGCCGCGCTGCGTCCGGGCTATGCCATGGTGTTCAATGGGGAAACGCATCTGTGCCTGAAAAGGACGAAGTCAGAAGAACAAAGTACGAATTGACAGTTCTGCGCAGGGATGAAATCCACCTTACTCATCTTGCCGTACCTGGTTCGGGATACGATTCACCGCTGGCTGATGCGTATCTCCAGCCCGCTGGCGCGTTTGTTTGTGGTGCTCTTTCTGAGCTTCTGCGGACTCATTTTCCTGAGCAGCTATGTGATTTCCGTGAAGGTACTGCGCGACCGCATCCGCAGCAGCGGCGCGGATCTGGTGGTTGCTACCGAGTATGTGCAGGCGCAGAATGCCTTGGCGGAACGCGGTCCCTGTATCATTCCGCAGCGCCCGGAGGAGTATCACCTCTATCACATGCGGGAATCCTTTGCGAGCGCGAAATGCGGGCAGCAGTTTATCTCTCTGGTGGAATACCCGCCGGTGATGACCGCCCTGTTTCCCGGTGCGGCGCAGCACAATGGGCTCTACCTGCTGCCGCAGCAGGCGGATTCGTATCGGGGACCCGTGGAGGTAAGCATCGAGGAACACCGAACCACCGCGCAAAGCCTGGCAGATGCAGACATTCCGCTGCTGCGAAAGCTCTACCCCGGCGGTGCACTCTTCCTGCCCACGGGCAGTCTGCCATTCATCTGGCAGAACGGCTACATGAATAAATATGTCCTGCAGGTGAAACAGGCTACCGCCGACAGGGTGGAGGTATGGGAGCAGATGCTGCGCCAGCTCTCCCGGCTGGATAAGACCAACATGAACATTCTGTCCAGCACAGGGTTGCTGCGGGAGCTGCGCCAGCTGGAAATGATTCAGTACCGTTTCCGCGTGTGGGTCACTCTCGGTATCTCCGCCATCATCTGTCTGCTGCTCACCAGCATCTCCTCTCTGGAGTTTCGGCAGAGCGAATATATCTATGCACTCATCGGCAGTTTCGGCATCAACCGCTTTCTGCTCTACCTCTCCTTCATCGCTGAGAACGTGGTGCTGGTGGCCGCCGGGTTCGCCGGAGCGCTCGCCGGGCTGTGGGGTGTGCGCGGCTACATCACTGAAACGCTCTACAAAAGCCCCGGAATCACGCTGACACTCTGGGAGCTGGAGGATGACATCCGCACCTTCCTGCTGGCCTTCGGAATCTGCGTGCTGGTATCGAGTGTGCCCATCCTCTTTGCCATTTTCCGACCGATAGGAAACGTTCTGAAATAATGATGAAACCACCATACAGATTTCTACTCCTGCTGTCGGCATTGCTGGTCTGCGGCTGCTCCGTGGACAGGATGCTGGACGATGCCCGCGAGGAACTGGTGCAGACCTACGACAAACTGCCCGCCTACGAGAGCCTGCCCGAGCGGACGCTGAGCTGGCGGGAAGCATGGGCGATGGTGGAAAAGAACAATCTGGAGCTCAAACAGGCGGTGCAATCCGTGGAGGATGCCAAAAAGAATCAGAACCGCGTGTTTCGCAACCTCATCCCGCAGGTGAATCTGGGCTATTATTACAGCATGGCGCTCTTCGGTGAGGATGACGGCATGAGCGGGCGCAGCGGCGAGTTTGATATCAACATCATCTTCAGCCTGCCGGAGCTCATCAACCTGCCCATCGAATACTACACCGCCGCCTTGGCCACCTACAAGGCCGAGCAGAACCTGAAGCAGAAGCGGCGCGAGCTGACGGCACGGCTCTACCAGTTCTACCGAGAGGAAGAAATCCAGCGGGCCACCGAGCAGGCAGAGGATGACCTGTGGCAGGAGGATGCGGAAACCAACCGACAAACCGTGCAGAAACAACGCGAGCTGCAACGGCGCGAGCGCTGGCACAAAGTCTGCGCCTTCCTGAATAACTACGAAGCGCGCTGGAAGCTGCACCCCGGCGGTATCCCGCGCATCACCCCGGAGGACTACCGCGAGAAGATGAAACGCCCCGGGGATGTATCCGTGACGCTGGCGGCGATGGAGCTGGAGGCCTCTCGCCTGCGAAAACTGGGAATAGCGCTGGATTACTGGCCCTCGCTGCATGTGAACTTTTACAGCCCGACGCTCTTCAACATGAGCGGCGGCAACATGGGAGGCTTCATGAGCGCGGAGGATGTGCGGCTGGACATGAACTCATACTTTTCTCTGGATACTCGGCTGACGACATGGGATGAGTATCAGGATGCAAAAAGACAGCACGAGCTGCTGGTGCAGCAGCTCAAGCAGAAGATGTACGAGCACCGGGAGAAAATCGCACTGCTGATGCGCAGCTGGAAAGAATACGGCGACTGGCGGCACGCCATGGAAGAATATGTGTCCTTTCGCCGGGCACAGGGAGCCACCGACCCTGAATCGGCGCGCAAGATGCACGCAGAGGCGGTGAGTATGCAGAAAAGTATCCTGGAGCAGGACAGAAAGAATCTGGACCGAGAGTGTGCCCTGATTCAGGAGTACGGCCTGCTCCGGGATTAAATGAATGCCGAGACTCAATTTGCCAAGGTGGAGAGAAAACGGGAAGCTGTTCTTTTGCCTTTGTGCACTAAGTGCTTATTCATTTTTTCTTGAGCCGGTACACGTAGTATTGAGCAATAGGCCAGCCGATGATGAGACCGGTCAGTGTGCCGGGCCAGGGGAAGGTGTCTTTGAACATGCCGCCAATGGCGGTGCCGATGGCGGTCACAAGGATGATGACCTGTGTCACAATCGACCAGTGGCAGAGGACACGCAGCATCCGGTTGGTGACAACGCGCTGCTCGGCTTCGCGTTCCTGGAGGAGCTGATCCCACACGCTGCGGGGGATGCTTATCATTTCTTCGTCAGTATTTTTCTTCATGTGCAGGGAAAGAAGCACCTCCGGGAGAATGCACTCTGCCGGAGGTGGGGTTGGGGATTGTTATCTGTCGTTTGTCCTGCATGTGGGGTCAGGAAGCCTGTTCTTTGACCTGTTCGGTGGCAACGGGTGTTTCTGATGCTGCTTTGAACCTCTCGAACACGCCGCGCGGGTCTTCCGGTGTCTCGCGAAGGGCATCGAAAATGCGGTC
>JAZNLU010000106.1:0-4712 GCA_045579245.1 Akkermansia sp. | reverse complement strand
GCGCGGCGCGGGTCTCTCAGCGTTCCGACGCGCGTAGAACTGGGTATCCCCGGGCTGCTCGCTGTAAAACAACAAACATATAGAAAATACAACAAAAATGAAGAAGACGATTATCGCTCTTATGGCTCTCGCCGGTGTGGCTTCCGCTGTTACCATTCAGGAAGACACCACCATGGCTCCCGGTGGCAACTTCTATGCCGGTGCTTTTGATTTCACGTTTGTGCTGGATGAAGCACTGCCGACCTCCACCCAGTACCTTCTGGGTTACTATGCCAACTCTGCAGCCAGCGGCAACTATTCCGCTAACGTGTTCACCCTGGATTACAACGCAGAGAACGGCCTTACGCTGCGTCTTGATCGTGTATACAGTGTGACGGTGACAGATGGTGATATCAGTGCAGTGGGTGGCATCCACAACTCCTCAACGTTCGCTGGCACATCCGGTGCTTACGTTCTCGGAGCCGGTACATACACGGTAGATTATCTGGGTGGCACGAATGGTTCTGCTGCTGCTGATCTGTACCTTGACGGCACGAAGGTTGCTTCTTTCACCGGCGGCAATCACAACATGAACGGTGGTGGTCAAGACGGCACAGCAACTCTCAATGTTAAAGTGAACAGCGCTTATGTTGTTCCGGAGCCGACCACGGCTACGCTGAGCCTGCTGGCTCTGGCCGGTCTGGCTGCCCGTCGCCGCCGCCGCTAAAGCTATGGCGTGACAAGCCGTCGCCGCAAGTAATTTATTACTTGTTCGTTTACAAATCAAACAAGACCGCTGCCTTTATCCGGCAGCGGTCTTATTTTCTTTGTTGTATTGAAGAGGTAGTCACAGCCCTTTCTGCAGCCGCAAAAAACGCTCGCGGATGTGGTACAGGTAGGAATGAAGTGCCTTCCTGCTGAGCAGAGAAGCATGTATTTGTTGTTCTAATTTATTCTGTTGAGAGAGCGCTTTTCTCAAATAACGAATCGCAGCTTTACGGGGGAGTCCTATTCTTTCTGCCCAATCAAGAAAATGAGCTCCCATACCCGATTGAGAAACAGGTTGACCATTGGCAAATAAACCGCGGCTTAAAGCAAAGTCAGAATCTTCCACATGCAGGCGGGTGTTCATGACATCATAGGCCGGAGCCAGCACCATTCCTCCGGTATCGTTCTCCAGAAGGGCAAAATTCTTCATGTGTGCATCACCGTTGCACAGCAGATAATTGACCACTACATACTGAAAGAAGAGCATGAGCTGAATACGCGGTGCAATGGCGTAACGAGCAATGAGAGAGGCAAGTTCCTCATAGCTTCCTTCATATTTACTGCCACTGTTTCCCTGTGTGAGAACATTTCCTAACGCAGCCAAATCTTCCATTCTGCGCTTGCTGCCATTCGGTTTCACATCGAAGCGTCTCACCAGGTACGCCGGCTCACCATCCCCATAAAAACAGAGAGTACATTCTGCTACGGGAAGCCCGAATAATTCACTTGCCCAGCGCATGCTCTGCCACTCATTCACCGGCATATCCGTCCGCAGCTTCATACGGTGCGGACGCGGCTTCAATATATAGAGCCCTTGCTCCCCTTGTTTTGCGTAGCGCAGGAAATGACCATCCGTTATCAGAGAGTATTTTTCCTGTGCTCCGGATACAGATATGCAGCCGGGACTATCAGCCTCACTTTCCTCATCGTTGAAAGGAGAGCTTTCGTACGGCAAAATCGGGCTGATATTCTGCCCGTCAAACAACCGCCGGCACTCAGCCGGACTATACCTTGAAAAAAGAGGAGCATTCATTGTTTATCCTCCCTAACCGTAACGGCACCAATGGAATCATATTGAGCCAAGGCTAACAGTAAACCGAAAGAATCTGACTCATCCAAACGAAGCCGCAGACAGATACCGCGTCTGTACTCCCCTTCCGGTAACATGTTATCAAAAATGGGGAACAGACAATCACTAAAATAAGGTTCGCTCCGCAGAGGCAGCCGCAAACTTATGGCTGTTGCCTGCGGAAGTGTCAGGTAGTCCGGCAGGTAACGCAATTCATATCTCCGCGAATCAGCTTTTTCATGTTTGAAAAGTGTTGCAGCTGCTATTCTATTGACAAAAACAGTAGCTCGGCGTTCCATTTATCTCAGCTCCTTTCTACTTCCATTCTTAATTTTAAGCCCAGTGTTTGCATCACCGCAAGCAGTGTTTTCAGAGTAACTCCGCCCACCCCTCGCTCCAGACGGCTAAGTGTATTGATGCCGATTCCTGTCAAATCTGCCAGTTGTTGCAGCGTTACCCCCAATGATTCTCGCCGCAAGCGTATTTCTTTTCCTATTTCTGCTGCGTTGTTTAAAATCACCATATATGGTGATTTTAGCGTTTTTTTTATATTTTGCAAGCAGTTTTTATCATAAATTCACCATTTGTGATGAACTATTCAAACAGGTGCCTCAATTGTGCCACAGATGAGGCCACAATGGCAAGCCATGTATGTTCGCTACAAGATATACAGGTTTTACAACAGGGATTCATAAGAGTATAGGCTTTTTCACAAAACACATGGGAGACATCCTATTACTATCCCCGCGCAGCATCGCATTTGAAATGCGATATACTCGCCCCCGGCGAGTGCGGCGCGGGTCTCTCAGCGTTCCGACGCGCGTAGAACTGGGTATCCCCGGGCTGCTCGCTGTAAAACAACAAACATATAGAAAATACAACAAAAATGAAAAAGACGATTATCGCTCTTATGGCTCTGGCCGGTGTGGCTGCTGCTACTCCTGCTGAGGACGTAACGAATGCTATTCTGGGTTCGGGATATCAGGCAGGTGATGCCTTTACGCTGACTTTCACGATTGATAGCACGAGTTTCAACGGCTATATCACAGCTCCCGTTATTACCTTGGCTTCGGGCTGGAATATTAACTCTCAGGCCGGTACGTACCTGGGATTCAGTGATACAACCGATAGCGTTGATGGAAGTCTTACTACTTCTGAAGCCACTTATTCTTCCTCTAACAAAAATGAGGTTCAGGGTACAATCAGTGTTGGCGATAAGGGCTGGTTCTATAAGGTTGACGGATTGAATACTCTTACGTTTACTATCACGGAGTCAACGCTCTCCATGACCAAGGGTACCACTGATGTTGCAACGCTGGATATTGACGGAGGTCTGACTGCGAGCAATATCACGATTGGTAGCAATATAACGGGTATTTCGGGGCTTAGCTTCACGACCACTCCCGCTGTTCCGGAGCCGACCACGGCTACGCTGAGCCTGCTGGCTCTGGCCGGTCTGGCTGCCCGTCGCCGTCGCAAGTAAAGCCAGCCTGACAGCTGAGTCAATTTCCAACGCTGCTGCCTATCAAGGGTGGCAGCGTTTTTTTGACGATAAGTGAATGCGGAAAAACATCACCGGACAGCAAGGAGCGGAATCCACCACTTACAGAAAGAGCAGCAAGGCAGGACGGCGGTTATTTCTTTTTGCGTCCGGTCTGAGGAGTATCTATCCTGCGAATATTTTTGACTGCTTTTTTGCCTTCCTTCTTGAGCTCTTTAATTTCGCTGTCTTCTAAGGGAAGGGCTTCGGGCTTTTTGCCGGTGTTTTCTATCATGATGCGTCGAACGCTGCGTCCGACATCATATGCTGCAGTTTCGAGGTTGTGTTGTCCGCGTAAATTTTTACTTTTAATGCGTTCATTGGTTTGGGTAATGCGAAAGAGATTTGCCGCCAACTCCGTATTGTTCATACGATCGTACAATGTTCCTCCGACCGCGTTAAACCCCTTTCTCTTTTTGAGAGAAGTTAGACTCATGTTATACATACCGCGATAACCCTGATCTTTGAAATATGCAAAATTGGTCAGCCCGTGTGTTTTGGCGGTAGAGGAGAGAGCTTTCTCTTCACTGCTGAGTCGAGTACGTGTTTCAAGTCGCTCCAAGTCCGTTTGTTGCATGATAGTATCTGCCATGCGTGCAAGGCAGTATTGCAAAAGCCGAACTTGTTGTTTGCTCTGGTCTGCTTGTTGAGTGATGAGGAAGCAGGCCAACCGAGTAAATTTGTAGTGTCCAATGGTGCCGTCAGTAGCAACGTGCTCGTGACGAATGAAGTCATCCAGCGGATCAATATCTAACCCAGCACAAGAGGCAATAGCTCTGTTGACTATACTACGAAAGGCGGCGTAGTCGGTGTAGCCCAAAAGAAGCATGAGTTCTGTATCCAGCCAGTAACAAATGCCGTTCTGATGAGAGGCTGCTTCAAAATTGCTTGCAACTTCTTGTAGCTGGTTTTGTTCAGGGATGTTCATGGCAATGGAGTGACTTGCACATATTACCGTAATAGTGCCGGAATGGCAAGCTTTTTAGGTATGCTAGCACATAAATGAAATCTGTCAATGGGTACTAAATGGGGAATGTTATTTCTGATGGTGTATCAGGAAATCGTATTGGGATAGAGCAGCATAAGAATAGGGGCAGAGCGAATCAGCCTAAATATCGCAACTCTTCACCTCCGCTCTTTTTATCATATGAGAAAGTAAGATGATTTGGTCGGATGGATTATGCGATGCAGTCAACAGCATCTTTCAGATAAATTTTCATACGCCCGCGCAGCATCGCATTCGAAATGCGATATACTCGCCCCCGGCGAGCGCGGCGCGGGTCTCTCAGCGTTCCGACGCGCGTAGAACTGGGTATCCCCGGGCTGCTCGCTGTAAAACAACAAACATATAGAAAA
>JAZNLU010000105.1:0-30348 GCA_045579245.1 Akkermansia sp. | reverse complement strand
CGATAAGTGTTCTCTTGCTGCGAGGTTGCTGTTTCTTCTTATCCCAGTAAGAAGAAGATTCATATACGTAAGTGATACCGGTGCGCTTATCGAGCCTTTTAAGAATAGCCATTATAGTGCGGATATTATAACGCCGCACTATGTTAAAATCAAGCCTGAATTAAGATTATTTTGCCTTATTTCAATTCGTTAGATTATATTTATCCTAGTGCAGATTATAGAACCGTCCGGGAATGTACGTTCTATGCGAAAAAAATTTTGATAGAAACAAACGGGAAGGATTGCCCGCATCCCACTAAAAAACAACGGTTTACCCGCCATTGATTTTTCCGGTTCAAACTCAAACTGACAACATTCCCGTCATTCACGCTATTTTTTGACGCAAGATACTAATACCGACAATCAACTCCCCTCTAAGAGATGATTTAATTCTTCATCATACAAAGCAAACTCAATTCATGTTTTGATATTTAAATTATAAATTTTTCCTGAATTCCAATATATACTTATTATTTTTAAATTATATTTATCAAGTTTTCTTAGATATTTTCTTGACAAGACAAGAGGTCAAGAGGTACAATCCCGGCAGGAAGTGAGAAAGAAACAGGAATGATTTCGGAATCAAAATATCGCCAGATGGAGCTAAATCCGCGCACAGCGGATGGAGAGCAGCACAGTCCCGAACAAGTACGGCTGCAGGTAGAAAAGGCTCGTCAACAAGCGGAATTTTTTGAAGCCCAACGCGCTCAATGGGAGGCCCAGCGACAGGCATTGGAACAAAGCAATGAGCAAAAAGTCCTGTTTAACGAAGGACTGAATGATGTTGGCATGAAGCTGCACTACGCAGTACAGCGAATGGAGCAGGAAATGAATTCCATGAAACGAGAGTACGAGGAAGTGTCTCGCGTGTGTGACCACCTGAAGCGACATCTAAAAATTCTTTCTTCCATGCAACCGGAGCAGTGGAGCACAGAAGGCTTTGCAGCCAGGCTTCACGAAGCACTACCCAAATTGGAACGCGCAGAGAGCGATTTCAATGAAATATACGCCTCAGCCGAGCATTATCGGCACACTGACATTTTCACGCGAAAACCCGGAGAAGAAGCTCGCAAAGAACTGAAATGGAAAGAAATACGCGACGAGCTTATGCGCGGTTTAGCTTTTCATATCCCACTCTTTTTGCTTTTACTTATCAGTTGGGCTGTATACCACTTCCTGCTTTCCTAAAATTCCCCAGAAAACTCTCTCCATCACACATCACCCATGTCCCGAAACGAATCACTCCGTCGTCTAAAAATGCAGGATTTAGAGCATAGCGTGCGGCGCAGCTGCATCAATGCCCCGCAGGTATGGCGCGACACAGCATGGCAAGCATCTGACTATATGCTGGAGCAACCGCGAAGCAGGCGTAACACAATGGGACCGCAGGAAGATGTGATTGAAGAGCGACGCATGCGCCGCCAGCGGGTTATAGGCACGACATCACGTCAGGGCGGACGCCGCAGCGGCGTAGGAGAGAGCCTTTTTGTCCTGTTCTTGTTGGTAATCTCCGTTGTCACAGTATACTGGGTCTGCATGCAACAGCTCACCCAATAAAGTATCAATCAAAAATTGAGAAACTTATCGAAGGATTCCTGTAAGTTGCAGAGAATACTCCTTCAAAATTGCAAAGCGAGCATAACTTGCATTTTTGCAATTTTTACAAACTTTGACAACTTGCGTTTTTGCCTTGTAAAAGCGTTCGGATATCGCTATAATGCTCCCGCGCCGAATTATAACCATTATAAAACACGACACACGATGACTGCAACACATACACCTATAGGAATCCGCCGCCAGGCAGCGAGTCTGGTAAAACGAGCCGGAGTCCGCATGACGCGTCAGCGCCACGTGGTGTTGGAAGTGGTACTCAGCTCCTGCGACCACCCAACAGCAGCCACCATCTACGAGCGCTGCCGCCAACACCTCACCGGCATTTCCCTGGCCACTGTCTATAACAGTCTGGAAGCCATGACGGAAGCCGGTATCATCAACCACCTGCATTTCGACAATGGGCCTTCACGCTACTGCGCCAACCTCGTGCCGCATGTTCACATGCAGGATGAGGTGAATGACCGCGTGATAGACGTGCAGCTCAAGGAAGGGCTGCGCCCGGAGGATGTTTTCGACCTTCCCGAGGGAGCCCGCGTCTGCCGCATGGATGCCTGCCTGCACGGCTTCATCCCGGATACTGTCAAAACTGTATAATATGAGTCTGATTATCAGAAATCTGCACGCCCGCGTCAAGGATGGCGCGGAAATCCTCAACGGCATCAACCTCGAAATCCCCAAGGGCGAGGTGCATGCCATCATGGGCCCCAACGGCTCCGGCAAATCCACGCTTTCCAAGGTGCTCTGCGGGCATCCCGCCTATGAGATTACCGCCGGCAGCGTGGAAATGGATGGTCAGGACTTGCTGGCCATGTCCGTGGATGAGTGCAGCCGCGCCGGGCTTTTTCTGGCGTTCCAGTACCCGGTTGAAGTGCCGGGGGTGAGCAATGCCAACTTTCTGCGAGCCGCGCTGGAAGCCCGTCTGCCCAAGGGTGAGGAGATTAACGTGGTGGATTTCTACAAGCAGCTGCGAGGCCGCATGAAAGAGCTGGGAATGGATACCAAATTCACCGCACGCGCGGTGAATGAAGGGTTCTCCGGCGGTGAGAAAAAGCGCAATGACGTGCTGCAGATGATGATGCTGGAACCCACCTACGCCATTCTGGACGAAACGGACAGCGGGCTGGATGTGGATGCCCTGCGCGTTGTCTCTGACGGCGTGAATGCCATGCGCGCACCGTTCCGCAGTTTCATGGTCATCACCCACTACAAGCGGCTGCTGGACTACATTCGCCCGGATGTGGTGCATGTGCTCTACAAGGGGAAGATTGTCCGCACGGGCGGCTTTGAGCTGGTGGATTACATCGAGGCGCACGGCTTCGATTTTGTCAGGAACGAGGAGGAGTAACTGCGGTATGGACGAGTCTGTCGAATCGCCGTTCCAATTGGACACGCGCGGTGAGTTCTCTTTCCCGGAGAACCACAAGTACGATGCCGGCTACGGGTTGACGGAAGCCACCATCGACTACATCTGCGATGCCAAGGGGGAACCGGACTGGCTGCGCGAGTTCCGCAAGGAGGCCCTGCGCAAGTTCAATGAGATGCCCATGCCCTATCACTGGGCTCCGGAGGGTATCCGCAACGTGGATTTTGACTCCTTCCGCTACTATCTCTCCCACGGCACCACGCCGCGCAAGAGCTGGGACGAGGTGCCGGACGAGGTAAAGCGCACCTTCGAGCGTCTGGGTGTACCGGAGCAGGAACGCGCGTTTCTGGCAGGGGTGGATGCTCAGTATGACTCTGAGACCGCCTACAACAACATGCGCGAGGAGCTCAGCAAGCAGGGGGTCATCTTTGTGAACTCCACAGAAGGGCTCAAGGAGTATGAACACATCTTCCGCCCCTGGTTCGGCAAGGTCATCCCCGTGGGTGACAACAAATTCTCCGCGCTCAACCATGCGGCGTTCTCCGGCGGCTCGTTCATCTATGTACCCAAAGGCGTGAAACTGCAACAGCCGCTGCAGGCTTACTTCCGCATCAACTCCGCCAACATGGGGCAGTTTGAGCGCACCCTCATCATTGCCGATGAAGGCGCGGAAATCATGTATATGGAAGGCTGCACCGCCCCCATGTACGACAGCTCCACGCTGCACTCCGGCGTGGTGGAGCTGGTGGCGCTCAAGGGCGCAAAAATCCAGTACGTCACCGTCCAGAACTGGGCCACCAACGTGTACAATCTCGTCATCCAGCGCGGGCTCGCCATGGAGGACGCAGAAATCCGCTGGATTGACTGCAATCTCGGCTCCGGGCTCACCATGAAATACCCGGCCGTGGTGCTGCAGGGGCGGCGTGCCCGCGGTGAGGTGGTCAGCATCTCTCTGGCTCATGACGGCCAGGTGCAGGATACCGGAGCCCGCATGATTCACGCCGCACCGGAAACGACCTCCAACATCGTGGCCAAGTCTATCTCCATTGGTCAGGGGCGGGCCAGTTATCGTGGTGAGGTCACCGTACTCAAGGGCATGCAGGGCTGCAAAAATAACACGGAATGCGATGCCCTGCTCATCAATGCCGCCAGCAGAACGGATACCTACCCCGCCATCACCGTCAACGGCAATGCCTCTGCCGTGCAGCATGAGGCCTCCGTCTCTCAGGTGGATGAGGAAATGCTCTTCTACCTGCAGCAGCGCGGCCTCACCCGCGCCCAGGCCATGAGCCTGGCCGTCAACGGCTTTATCAATGATCTGGTCAAGGAATTCCCCATGGAATACTCCGTGGAACTCCGCCGACTCATCGACCTGGAAATGGAGGATTCCATCGGCTAACCCCCCAGCACCGCAACACTATGGATTTTCCGCAGAACATGAGCATGGAAGAAGCATTCGCCCTGGCAGAAGCCGAGGCAAAGCTTCAGCAGGCACTCAGCGAAAGCCGGGAGCGGTTTGACCAAGCCGCCCTGCCTGACCGACTGAATGAAGATTGGCGATTCGGGCGCCCGCATCGGCACGCCGCCGCGCTGGCAGAGCTTTTTGACACCCCCTCCTGCGGCGAAGCTCGCGTTCATCGGGCAGGAGAGTGTGCTGTGCCCGTTTCCGCAGAGGACGATGACCTGCGGCAGACGGAAATGCTGATGCCCACCATCGGCTCTGATGCCCTGCTGGGTCTGCACCTGCAGCAATTCGGCACAGGCTATGCCCTCTACATCGAGGAAGATACGAAAGAACCCATTGTTCTGGAATACTCCACGGACAGCTTCTACGCGCCCTCCACCTACATCATGGTCGCTCCCGGTGTGAAAGCGGAAGTCGAGGAACGCCACACTGGAAACGCCGCAGAAGCCGCCCTGTTTGCCACCCGCAACATCCATGTGGCAGAGGGAGCACAACTGCGTGTTTCCCTGCGCAGCAGCGGCTTTGCCCGCCACATGAGCATCACCAATATCCAGAACCTCGGCGGCCGTGTCAGCCACCTCACCCAACACGAGTCCAACACCTGGACGCGCGAAGAAACCGTGGCGGAAATCTATGCCGCCGGAGAAGGGACGGAAACCAGGCTTTACTCCGCCAATCGGCTGACCGGCAGTGAGGTGCTTGACCAGCACACCCGCCAGGTTCACCATGTGGGCGGTGCGGCAAGTGACCTGCTGTACAAGAACGTGGTGGACGACAGCGCCACCGCCGTCTTTGCAGGCAACATCTATGTGGCACCCGGAGCTCACCATACAGATGCCTACCAGAGCAACCGCAACATGCTGCTGAGCGAGAAAGCCACCATCCATTCCCTCCCCGGGCTGGAAATCCTGGCAGACAAAGTGCGCTGCTCCCACGGCAGTGCCTCTGCCCCCATGGATGAGGAACAGCTCTTCTACCTGCTCTCCCGCGGTATCCCCCGCCAAGAGGCACTACAGCTGGTTGCAGAAGGCTTCCTGGCAGATGCAACCAACCGATTCCACTCTGCCTCCGATAACGACTGACCCCTCACCCACACCGATGAAACGACTCCCCATCCCCGAATACGTCATGGCGCTGGCACACGTGGCCGCCCTCCGCTCCGAAGACCCATTCCGCAAGGTCGGAGCCGCCGCGCTGGACAAAGACAACCGCGTTATCGGTACCGCCTACAACGGCCTCTTCCCCGGCTTCACCGCCCCGGAAGGCTTCTGGGACTCCCGCGAAGAGCGCCAGAAATACATGCTCCACGCAGAAATCAACCTCTGCAGCCTCTTCAAGCGCGGCGAGGCAAAAGTCGTGGCCTGCACCACCATGCCCTGCACCTCCTGCATGCAGGCCCTCTGCGCCCACGGCGTCAAAACCATTTACTACGGAGAAGATTACGCCGCCTCCAAAGCCCCCCAAATAGCCGCCATGTACGGCGTCGAGCTCATCAAGGTAGACGACTACCCCCTCTCCCACCGCTTCCCGCTTACGGTGGATAGGTGAAAGAAAGCCGCTATATTTGCCTCAAATCCTTAATTTTGGAGTAATATAGCTCTCTCCGTTCGGGAGAATTCAATTCTTCTCTTCTAGCTCGTGCCATATCAAGAAATTCCTTTTCTCTCTCAATTCCTAAAAAGCGGCGCCCCAGTAATGAGGCCGCGATCCCTGTTGTACCACTTCCACAAAAGGGATCCAAAATCCAGCCATTCTCAGGAGTTGAAGCAAGAATAATACGGGAAAGCAACGATAGGGGTTTCTGCGTAGGGTGTTTCCCACATGTCTTCTCCCAAGGTGCAATGGCAGGCAACTGCCAAACATCTGTCATTTGCTTCCCCCCATTTATTTGACGCATTAATTCATAATTGAAATAATGCGGCTTTTTATGATGTTTGCGTGCCCATATGACAAACTCGGTCGAATAGGTAAAAAAACGACAAGATACATTAGGCGGAGGATTCGTTTTGACCCACGTTACGACATTCAAAATTCTAAAGCCAAGTTTCTTAAGTATGTCAGCTATACTAAAAATATTGTGATATGTCCCGGATATCCAAATTGTACCATTATCTGCCAATTTATCACGACAAAGAGAAATCCACCCTTTATTAAATTCATCTATATATTCAGGGGAAGTTGCCTTATCCCATTTTCCTTTATCGACGCAAACAACCTCTCCGGCTTGATAACTAATTCCACCATTACTGAGAAAGTAGGGAGGATCCGCAAAAAGGCAATCAAATTTAAAATTAATTTCATGAAGCAGCTTGAAGCAATCTCCATGAAAAAGAGTAAAGTCGCGGTTCGCAGATTTGAAAAAAGGGGTAATCATTCCGTTATAGAAGACAAATCCAGATTAGGGATGATTGCAGTATTTGTGTATTTCTTTTTGTAATAGAAAGCCCGACGTCTAGCCTTAATAGTACCCCCTTTTCCATCCGGCGCATCGGTTTTATCCTGATTATTTTTTCCTTTTGTCTTGGGTTCAAGATATTCGCCCATACTACACGAAAGAAGGTCAGCTCTGCCGGTTTTAATATATTCCTGGATTTCTTCCCAATCCTTTTTGAATACACTGTTTTGAACATCGTCAGGATGATCCAGAAAATAATCTACGATTACATAATCATTTTGATTCAACGCTTTCCCATCTTTCTTAGCCAGATATACTACCCAAAACGTAAGGTCTATTTTTCCTCGTAATTTCGCTGTTTCCCACGTTTCTTTCGCAACCTCTACATAGTTTATCATCTGGATGGCTGTCGGCTCTTTTGCTTTTATAGCACCATCTCTATTCTTTTGCAAAGGCAGTATCTTAATTTCACAGCCAATTTCGGGTATATCCGCTCCATCTCGATTATTATTCGGAATACCGAGAAGATTTTCTACGATTAAGCCTGATGCCCCTTTAACCATTTTGCTGCGAGCAATGCTCATTTCATCCTTTATCTGCCCTATTGTTTTTCCCTTTGAATTGCTGATGATGTCAAATAGGGGGCGCAGGCGGTCGAAAACTTTACTACTAATCATAATATCAAGCAGTTAACATATTTGATTCAATTCTAAAATTACTAATGAGCAGCTCTGTCAACTTGCCTCTTTTCGCAGAATTTGCATTGACGCATCGCGATGCCCACACACGCTCTATACTGTAGTCTGCAAACAGATCATCAAAAAACGTATCATCAGCATTCTTTGCCTTGCAATCGGAATTACTGAGCATGAAATGCCCGTCGGCTTCATGGATTCGATCACAGAAGCGTTTCAGACGAATCTGGGCAGAATCATTGAATGCTTCCTTGCTGTAATTATTGAAGCTAGAGGTGTTGCTCAAGGGTCTGTAGGGCGGGTCAAAGTAAAACAAAGTCTTACCTTTCATATGGCTAAACGTTTGTTCAAAGTCCCCCGTCAGAATCTCCACATTCTGCAAAAGTTCGCTATCGGCATAAATCACCTCGGCACTATAGATCGAGGGACTTTCATATTTTCCGAAAGGCACATTGAAACCACCTTTACTGTTCACTCGATACAGGCCATTAAAACAAGTCCTGTTCAGGAAGAAAAAGAGAGTTGTATTCTGTACCGGGTCGAGATTTTTGGCATTAAAGCAATCTCTCATGCGATAATAGAAATCACTTCTGGCTTCCTCGCTTCCGAGAGAATCATATTCACGCTGAATTTCAGACAATGCAGACAAAAGAGCATCCGGTGCATCCCGAACCGTGCGATAGCAAGTCGTTAAATCCGGGTTAATATCGTTAATAACCGCTCGATTAATGTTTGGATATGTACTCAGCATGTAAAAGAGCATGGCACCGCCACCAACAAACGGCTCAATATAGGTGACGTCCTCCCAGCGTCTGAAATCTGAAGGCAACAAAGCCTCCAGCTGGCTAATCAGCTGGCTTTTTCCACCTACCCACTTAATAAACGGCTTTGCTCCTACCATACTCTCAACTATTCTTGACATATACTAGCAGAAACTTTCACTTTTTCAAGCACAGACTACACACCTAGCTTACAAACAGAGTAAGATTATATATAGGCATTTCTATTATTATATAAATAACTTTTATTCCACTTTAATTCTTATCTTTAAGATTTATTTAAATAATAGTTATTTCAAACTTTTATTAAATAATATTTTTAAATATAAAAGTTGATATTTTCTGGGAATTATTATATAATAATTCCCAGAAAGGGGAGCATCATGAACAATACATACTACGCCAGAAATGAAGAATGGGGCACCGAAAATGGTACTGACTACATGATCATTGCAGTCTACCGTAATAAAACCTTACTTTCCAAGGAAAGGGTAACCCGACAGAAGGATGAATGCTGGGAATTTTGCATAAACTTCATCAAAGGCAATTATACTGCTTTTGATTTGCTTTCTGATATCGTGGGAGAAGACAGCGCAGCCTGGCATATCGAAGAAGATTGCTTCGACCCATGCTGGTACAATCCAAACGAGCTCATAGACTTTCTTTATCCGACCGAATACCAAATGTCAAACGAAAAGAGAAAGGAGGGTCGAGACATCATCAACAAAAATCTGGCCAAATATCTTGAAAAAACCTCTGGATAAATGTGAACAATGAACATCCCGGGAGCTTTGTGCATCTGTAAAAAGTGCGTGGGGGCTTCGCGAAAAAAACGGCGTTCGCGTATATCCTCCACGCTCACATAATCAAAATCAAGGTATCAATGCCGTGCCAACGTGGTTTTGCCTGATTGACAAGGTCCCGCAATTGTCACAACGGGCACATCTCCAACAGTTTTTGTATATGAGCACTTATAAGCCACAGCATACACCCTAAAGGATTTACATAGAAGATTATATGCAAAATCGTGCAAAATGCAAGATTAAATCGACGATTTTACACAACTATTCGCAAATATCTCATTTCCAATGACATGAGAATGTGCTATTCAGTTTATAGAACAATAACGCGATTATAGCGGTTATTTAAGAAGTTGAAGAAGTTCCTCTATGCTGAGGGACTCTGCGGCGGCGGGGGAATCGGTGAGGACGGAATCGACAAGTTCGCGCTTTTGGGCATGGAGTTCCAGGACGCGCTGCTCAATGGTATCGGCACAGACGAGACGGCAGACGGTGACGTTTTTGTCCTGCCCGATGCGGTGGGCGCGGTCGGCGGCCTGGTCTTCCGTGGCGGGATTCCACCATGGATCCAGCAGGATGACGTAATCCGCAGCGGTGAGGTTGAGCCCCACGCCGCCGGCCTTGAGCGAGATGAGGAAGAAATCAGTCTCTCCCTGCTGGAAGATATCCACCAATGTGCTGCGAGCGGCAGTGGGGGTGCTGCCGTCCAGATACAGGTAAGAGAAATGTTCTTCCTCAAACAGACTGCGAACGTGCTCCAGCACATCGGTAAACTGGCTGAAGATGAGGGTGCGGTGTCCGCCGGCTTGCAGTTCCGCAGCCAGTTCCCGCAGGGCTTCCAATTTGGAGGAGGTGGTCAGGCCACAATCCGGCACCCCCAACTGCGGGTGGCAGCAGAGGCGGCGCAGGCGAGTCAGATGCGCCAACACGCGGAAGCGCTCCGTCTCACCGTTCATTTCCTGCAAGGCCCGGCGGCGCTGGGCTTCATACAGGGCGCGTTCTTTTTCCGAGAGCTCCACCTGCAGCACCTGCTCAAGTTTTTCGGGCAGCTCATCCAGCACGTCGCTCTTTAGGCGGCGCAGGACAAAGGGGGAGATGAGACGCCGCAGGCGCGCCGGGCTGTCTTTGAAGCGGGAGAGGAAGCTGCTGCGAGCGCCCAGGAAACCGGGGTTGAGGAACTCCATGAGGCTCCACAGCTCCAGCAGATTGTTTTCCAGGGGTGTGCCCGTGGCTGCGATGCGGTATTTTGCCGTCAGGCGGCGAGCCTGCTCTGCACGCTGGCTTCGGCTGTTTTTGATGGATTGGGCTTCATCCAGCACGACGGTGTTCCAGGAGATGCCGCTCAGGGCATCTGCCTCACTGACCAGCAGCCCATAGCTGCACACCAGCACATCCCGGGCACCGAGTTTTTCCAGCAGCTCAGTGCGGCCGGTGTTGCGCAGTTGGTGCATTTGCAGCGTGGGGGTGAACCGCTGTGCCTCCCGCACCCAGTTGGCACAGACGGATGCGGGAGCAAGCACCAGGCTGGGACCCTCCCCGGCTTTGTCCAGCAGGACGCTCAGGATTTGCACGGTTTTACCAAGCCCCATATCATCTGCCAGGCAAGCGCCGATTCCGTTGGATATCAGCTGCATGAGCCAACGATACCCCGTGAGCTGATAATCGCGCAGCTCTGCACGCAGAGCACGCGGCAATCTGCTGTTGCGGCAGGAATCCAACTGTTCGCGCACACGCTGTACGGGGGCTTCCAGTGCGGCCGGGAGAGCGGCATCCTGTCGGGTGCTCGCCAACAAGGCAACGGCGGCGGGCGACAGCTCCAGCGTCTTACGTGCCCGCCCGCTCTTGTCCGCCGGGGGCAGCAGGGTGCTGAGCGTTTCCAGCTGCCGGGAGATGGAGCGGGTGAGCCGCAGGAACTGCCCCTCTCCCAGGCAGATGTAGGAGCCGCTGCGATTCCGCGACAGCTCCAGCAGCTCCGTAAATTTCAGGACCCGTGTCTCATCCACCCGGACATCACCGCCGACGTTCAGCCACCGCTCAGCGGTTTCTCCTACCTGCAGGTTAAAAGATGAGCCGGATGCCAGCGTGCAGAGGGAAAGAGACTGTCCCTCCGGCCAGCGCAGCTCGATGTTGTCCTGCCCGTAGTCCTGCAGCTCGGAAAGGATATCCAGCGCTGTTTCCGGGTCATCCACCTGCCAGCTGACGGAGTTGCCGATGTGGTAACGGAGTGTGGGACAGGCTTCCAGCAGGGCAGAAAGGGTCTGTTGCTCCTGTTTCATGTTGCGGTGCAGAAGGATTTTTTCCTCTCCCCTGTTCATCACCAGAGAGCTCTCCCCCTTGCCGGGCACATGCAACGCCGCCCCGGCGAAGGCTTCCACGCTCAGGGTTCCCAGGAAGCTGCCCTCACGCCCGCTCAGCAGAGCCACGAGCTTTGATACCGACTGAACTTCTGCCAGATTAGCGTGAGCGATGCTCAAATCACCCGTCAGCCGGAATTGAGAAGAGAGTGCCGACAATGCCTCCGCAACGGACTGTTTACCCTTGGCAGGCAGAACCAGATCCCCCTTGTTTCCCAGCTTCCCGATGAGCTGCCGCAGTTTTGACTCTGCGGCAGAGGGCATTTGCAGCCCGAATTTATCATCCCCCAAATGCAGCAGGGTGGGATGCTCACAGGCGGTATCCGGCAGAGAAATGACACAGGCCTCTCCCTTCTTGCGGATGTCCAAGCGGGCTGTGACCGGGGTCAGCGAGATATCGCGGTACTCCCGCTTCTCCCATTCCACCCGCAGGTGCGGATGCCCGCAGA
Organism: Akkermansia sp.; assembly: GCA_045579245.1. Taxonomy (GTDB): domain Bacteria; phylum Verrucomicrobiota; class Verrucomicrobiia; order Verrucomicrobiales; family Akkermansiaceae; genus Akkermansia. Next base: position 18,395 of record JAZNLU010000105.1, on the reverse strand, counting down.
GTTTTTGAACCGCCGATGCAGGAATATAGTAATAACCGCCGTCCCACGATGACACATAACGTATCATTGCCACCACGGCAGCATCCTGCGCGGTCAGGCAGGCATCATATTTTCCCTCTTTCAATGCGGCCAGTCCGGCTTTACGTCCATCACTCAGCTTTCCTTTTTTCGTGCAGGAACGGTAAATGGGGATGACTTCATGAACCACCCCGTCACCGAACAGTTCAATTTCCCAATCCATCCGACCGGCAGGCCGTTTGGATTCCGATGCATTTTCACCGGCAATGTCACGCACGGCTTCCAGAAACTTTTCCAACACCAAATCATCCTGCCCCGTAAAGGCTCGGAGCCCGGGAATGGGCACCAAGTCCGAGCGGGAATCCACGATTCGCTGCAGCGTCTCCCGGGTCTCCTGCGGAATGCTGCCCTGCCCCAGCAGGATGGAGGCCATGTACCAGGCATAGAGGGTCAGCCCCCTTCTCTGCAAGGTGATACAGGCGGCTACCGCCATGGCCGTATCTTCCGGAGAAAGTTCCATGGAATCGGGATGTGCCAGTGTGGCCAACAGCAGGAAATAACTGCCGATGGGACGCAGGAGAAGAGCCTCTTCATCACCGCTGCGCTCGCCCTCCCGCAGTAGCAGCATGCCCTCTACCAAGCTGTACAGAGAGCGCCCATACGCCGTGGAGACAGCATAAAACACACTCTCATACAATGACTTGACGTTAGATTTATTAACTGTATTGGCAAGCGCGAGTATGGGGGTCAGCATGATACTCACGGCAGAGAAATGCAGCAATTCTTTCTGTGCGCCGCGCAGGGCAGTCCAGCGCTTTTTGTCCGTCCATTGGCACAAACGAGCAGCCAGGTTCCGCACCGCTACGGGTGCTGCTTCCTCTGCCGCCAGCGCACGGACAGGCGCCCACTCTCCGCGTTGCAGGCAATGAAACACAATGGAAAACAGCAACTCTGCATCTGAGGAGGTGCGGCAAATGCGCTCCACCTCATCAGGTGCTTGGAAGAAATCATCATCATTCCGAGAACTCAGGCAGCTCAGTAAGGTGTTATCACGGAAAGCAAGGTCTCGCATTTCCTGCGGCTGCGAAGAAACGGGTTCAAAATGGTTATTCAGCAGACCGTAATACCACCTCCTCACTTCCAACGCAGACATGGTAGAATGCGATTGAAGCCTATTATCCAGCAGATCCGCATGCTGTGCGTTTTCCCGCAGAATCCGGTATGCCAACACATGCTCCCCGCGCAGACGCAGGATGCGGCACAGATAATACGGAGAGAGGAAATCCGGGGCATCCGGCGGCAGCTGCTGCACCTGCGACCAATGCTTCCCCCCGAATATGATTCCGCTACGAGCCCCGGACGAGCGAAACGTCTGCCTCTCTGCCAAAAAACCCGCCCACTCCTTTACCCTCTCCAGAAACGGCGCAAAATACGTGTCATCCAGCCACTTGGCAACCCTCACAGCTGAAGGAGATGCAGAGAGAGAGTAATACGGCTTCTCAAACTTCACCAGCTTCCGGGCAATAAAGCGCTCCAGTATTGCCTTATAATCCTTTTGTTTCAATCCCTCCCGCCAATAGCCATCCGTCAGTTTCCGAAACGGCAGCTCCGGGAATAAGCCCAGCATCACCAATACCGGCAGCACTCTGCGGGTATTCAGACCATCCCCGGTTTCAGAAAAGCCGCAGTCTGCCGCAATCAAGCCCGCAAGCTCATCACTCATCTCTATCACCGGGGGGAAATAAAACCGCATCATACAGACAGCAGAATACTCTCAAAGCCGTAATATTTCAACCCATTATTGTATTTTTAAGTTATTTCACTACATCCCAAGAGTGTCATTTTTTCTCATTGACGCAGTTTTACATTGCGGACACACAGTAATGGTGATATATCGCCCTACAATTTCTCTTACCATGAAACATTCAACTCTTCTTAAACCTCTTCTGCATATTTTGCTTTGTTCTGCAGCTGCCACACAAGCAGAATCACTTATTCCGGGTGGAGATGAGGACGGACCTCATGTCAACAAAGTGATGATATTCGACGGCAAATTAAATTTCTGGGCAAATGGACTCTACGGTTTCAAAGAGGGACAAGCGGTGGTGTTTGAAAATGCAGGTACGGTAACAATCGGTGACTTGGTGATGCCTCAATCCGTATGCGTAAAAGGAGATGGTAATACCACGCTGAACGGTATGGGACAAATTATCGGGAGCAGCACCATAATGAAAGAAGGAAAAGGGACGCTCCAAATGAATGCCGATAATGCCTATACCGGAGGAACGCAAATTAAAGAGGGAACAGTCATTGCGGGCGGAGCAGCTTCATTCGGCACAGGTACAATAGAAGTCTCCGGAGGATTGCTGGACTTAGGAGGATACGACATCAGCAATGAAATCCTTCTCAACGGAGGTTTTATAGCAGGAGCTTCCACCATAAGTAATCAATTGATATTTGCTGATAACTACAGCATTACTCAAGACATATCAGCACGCCACATTGAGCTTCATGCGGGAATTAAGTTGAGCATTGCTGCCGGCGCAACGCTCACCTCTGAAGAAGAACTGAAACTAAGCTCTGCGAGAACTCTGGATTTATCCAGCGGCGGAGCATTCAGAGGAAATCTTCAAGTGGAAACAGACGGAGTACTCCTACTCTCCACGGAAAGTAGTACCCCCATTCCCGCAAGTGCAGTCTGGCATCTGAACGGAGCAACAGTCAGCGGAAATCTCTCCACAGCTCAGCTCCGCAATGCGACAGATATCGGGAGAACAGCAAGCAGCTCGTCCACCCTCCGAATCAGCGGGAAATCCCGCATCTCTGGAGCGCTCACACTCAATGGAGGTAACATGTTGCTCTGTGGTACAAACGCCACGTTGCACGCGGAAATACTGGTACTGAACTCTCCCACAGCATTGTGTATGGAAAACGCGCCGGAAATGGGTCAGAAACGTACAGTACTGACATATGACCGTCTGTTGTCCGGAACTGTAACTGATTATTACAACTTTTTCAGTATAGATAGTGAAGAATACGAACTGTCAGTATCAAATCAAGGGATAAGCATCAGCCCTCTCGCCCCATCCGATATCCCGTCTTCACCTACTGACACGCCCTCAACTATCACGCCGGAGTCACCTTCTAACACATCTCCGGATAATTCAGACGAGAACACACCACCCGCCGGACCGACAACCCCTCCGAACACCGCTCCGGAAACAAAGCCTGAAAACACAAATCCACCCTCAACTGATTCACCGCCTTCAACCGACAACGGAGATGGATTGCCGGACGCTCCTACCGATCCCGGCCCCACCATCCCCGGAGCGGAAGGAAGTAACAGTGACAATTCCGACGGTGGGGAAAACGACGGGAATTCCAACTCAGATAAAGATGATCCGCACGGTCCGATAATTGACACTTCCGGTAATGACCCGGATGACCCGCACAACAACAAGGATACAGAATCGAAAGAAGAAACTGACAACGACGGAGAAGTAGATGCAGATATCATCCTCTCCCCAGAAATGGGTACAGCGCTGAGCCAAGCGGCTATGCAAAGCGCATGGAGCAGCCGCTTTGCCTCCCACGCCTTTATGACGGCCGTGCGCAACAACAGCCGCAACACCGACTCCACTACATGGGCAGCCATTTATGGCGGACTTATGGAAACAGATGACGACGGTGATGTTCCCGGCGGAGACACCACTACAGGAGGCCTTGCTTTCGGAGCGGAAGCTCACCCGACCGAAAACACCCAACTGGGACTGGCGCTGGGCGGTGCTCTCGGCAGCATCACCGGAGAATATTTCGGAGAACTCGACCAGTTATCATTGCACACAGCTGCCTACTTCGGGCATTCTTTTCTGAAGCAGGATTCACGTTATCGCCTCCAACTGTACGGCGCTATCGGAGCAGGACGCACGGAAACCGACCCCGGCATCTACTCAGGATTAGAAACATGGAATCATAACAGTATTTCCGCCCAGACCCTCCTGAGCTGGGGAATGAGCATCCGTCAGAGTGTTATCTGGGAACTCTATGGCGGCGCAGAATACTACCAAGGAAGTAGCCTCAAAGTAGATGACGAGAGTATCAGCGGTATCACCGTACTGAGCGGAAGCATCGGCTGTTCCATCTCATGGCGTACGGCACAGGCAATCCTATACGCAGAAGCGGAGTTCACGGGAGACATGGTACGCAATGTCCCGAATGCGCGCAGCGGTGAGAACGAATACCGCACGGCCGAACCTGAACGCTGCGGATTCAGCCTGCGGTGTGGGCTGCAGCTGCATCCGGAAGACACACAGCGCTGCATCAGACTTAACTACGCCTATGAATCCCGCAGTAACTGTGCAGCCCATATATTCAATGTGGGTATTTCCCATGTATTCTAATGCATTTCCTGTAAAGAAGAAAACAGCTTAATTACAATAATTAGGAGACTTTTGTCAAAAAAAGACTTTTCATGTGAACAAAATCTGCTATAATTTGCCCGCGCCTGCCCGCCGACGTGCGATACGACGCGTCTGCGGAATCCAGCCGCACCCCACCACTATGTCAGACTATACTACGCGTGTATTGGAACAGGTTCGCGCCAAAAATGCCGCTGAGCCCGAGTTCCTTCAAGCCGTGCAAGAGGTGATTTCCACCATCACCCCCGTACTTGACTCCAATAAGAAGTACGAAGATAATTGTATTCTCGAACGCATTGTTGAACCGGAGCGCACCATCATCTTCCGTGTACCTTGGGTGGATGACAAAGGCAAAGTGCAGGTCAATCGCGGTTACCGAGTGGAATATAACAGCGCCATCGGACCGTACAAAGGAGGTCTGCGCTTCCACCCCTCCGTCAACCTCGGCATCCTCAAATTCCTCGGCTTCGAGCAAGTGTTCAAAAACTCCCTGACAACCCTCCCCATGGGCGGTGGCAAAGGTGGAGCGGACTTTGACCCCAAAGGTAAGAGCGACCGCGAGGTGATGGCATTCTGCCAGAGCTTCATGACCGAGCTCCAGCGCCACATCGGCCCGGACACAGACGTACCCGCCGGCGATATCGGTGTAGGCGGCCGTGAAATCGGCTACCTCTTCGGTCAGTATAAGCGTCTGCGCAACGAGTTCACCGGCGTGCTGACCGGTAAAAAGCTCAACTGGGGCGGATCCCTTATCCGCCCGGAAGCTACCGGTTACGGCTGCGTCTATTTTGCCCAGAACATGCTGGCTACGCGCAATGATGACCTTGCCGGCAAGGTGTGTGTGGTTTCCGGCTCCGGCAACGTGGCCCAATACCTGGTCGAAAAGCTCAATCAGTTGGGAGCAAAAGTGGTCACCATGTCTGACTCCAACGGCTACATTTTTGATCCCGAGGGCATCAACGCCGAAAAACTCGCCTGGATTATGGAGCTCAAAAATGTCCGCCGCGGACGTATCAAGGAATATGCCGATGCGTTCCCGGGCGTGCAGTTCTTTGAAGGTCAGCGTCCATGGGCTGTTCCCTGTGACTGCGCATTCCCCTGCGCCACGCAGAATGAAATCAACGGTGCCGAGGCTGCCACTCTTATCAAAAACGGCTGTAAGCTCGTGGCAGAGGGTGCCAACATGCCCACCGATCTCGATGGAATCAACGCCTATCTGGAAGCCAAGATTCTCTACGGTCCTGCCAAGGCTGCCAATGCCGGCGGCGTGGCCACCTCAGGTCTGGAAATGTCCCAGAATAGCATGCGCCTGAGCTGGAGCAGTGAAGAAGTGGATGCCAAGCTCTTCAACATCATGAAGAACATCCACGAGAATGCCTATAACCACGCCCGCGAGTATTCCACCGACAGTCAGGGAGACTTCACCAACTACGTGGCTGGAGCTAACATTGCGGGCTTCGTGAAGGTGGCTGATGCCATGATTGATCAGGGTATCGTGTAAAACATAAGCACCGTCTCTTTTCTCATCCGCAGACTCCGCCATGGAGTCTGCGCTTTTTTGGGCACAGATATATCATAATCTCTTGCAATCAGGGGTAGATATGGTAGAATAAAACAGCAAAGCCAGTTTTCATGTATCGCTATATTACATCCATCCTCCTGCTTCTCGTCCTGCTGCTGACCGGATGTCAGCAACAGCGGTATCGCCAAGGAGCTTCTGCTCGTACCCCGAAGTACGTGTACCGAGCGGGCTACACCCCACGCCTGCTGCCCAGCGGTAAGGCAAGCATACCGCGGCACGCCCCGGAGCGAGTGAAAAAAGCAATCATGGCGGCTAACAAAATAGTGGGACGCCCCTACCGCTTGGGAGGCGGACACGGCAGACACCATGATACCGCTTACGATTGCTCCGGCAGTGTGGCCTTTGTGCTGCGGGAAGCCGGCATGCTCCGTCAGGGGCGGCAGCCCGTATCAGGCTATTTCCTGCGCTGGGGACGACCGGGCTTCGGCAAATGGATTACGGTGTACGCCAAGCGCGGTCATGTCTTCATGATGATTGCCGGCATGCGTTTTGACACCACCGGCAGCGGACGCGGCGTGGGACCGCGCTGGTACACCAAGAGCCGCCCCTGCGGTGGATTCTATGTACGCCGACTTCCCGGTTATTGATATCCCTTTCAGACTACCCTCACGGCAACACAACATATATCCTTAAAGATGAACGAAGAAAACGAACGCAACCACGGCCCGCAGCGCCTTGATGACATCATGCAGCGCTGGGGGCTGGATAATCATGATTTGGTTACATCCTCCATTGAACAACTCACCCATAAGCAGGTGCAGAAAGCACGCATGGGGCGTCAGCTTACCCTCAAAATGATGCAAAAGGTAGCCCGCACGCTCAACATCTGCATCTGGAACGGTCTGAGCGATGAGGAAAAAGAAGCCTACTACGAGTATATCCACCGCGACCTCTTCACATATGCCAAGGGGTACGATTCGGAATGGTCAGACCCCAACATGGCTCTGCTGCAGGAAAGGGCAAAGAAAAAGTAGACGACACCCATGCCGCTGAGCGTCACAGAGCTGGTAGCCCGCCTCAAACACGCTGTTGAGCTTCAGGTGGGAGAGCAGAGTGTCGTGGGTGAAATCGGTTCCTGCAAGACAGCAGCCAGCGGGCATATATACTTTACTCTTAAAGATTCGCTCTCGCAATTACAGTGCGCCATGTATGCCTTTCGCGCCCGCAGTGCGCGCATAGTGCTGAGGGAAGGCATGCTGGTGGAACTATACGGCAAAGCCACAGTCTGGGAAGGGCGCGGGGCACTTCAATTCATCGTTGAGCGGGTAAAAGAAGCCGGACAGGGCACCCTGCAGCAGCAATTTGAAGCACTCAAGCAACGGCTCATGGCAGAGGGACTGTTTGACACTGCCCGCAAACGCCCCCTACCCCGTTTCCCGCAAAGTGTAGCCCTCATCACCTCCCCCACCGGAGCAGTCATACAAGACATGCGACACCGGCTGGAACAGCGTGCACCGTGGATACAGACATACCTCTACCCGGTACAGGTGCAGGGAAAAGGCGCGGAATACGGGCTTGCTCAGGCAGTCGAACGTCTGGGGCACCCGGAACAGTACGGACTACCCCGGACGGATTACCTGATACTGGCACGCGGCGGCGGTTCTCTGGAAGATTTATGGTGTTTCAATGAGGAGGTGTTGGCGCGGGCCGTGGCAGACTGCCCTATTCCTGTAGTTTCTGCCGTAGGACACGAAACGGATTTTACCATAGCCGATTTCGTGGCTGACCTACGGGCTCCCACACCCACTGCCGCTATAGAGCTGACCACCCCGGATGCGGCAGAACTGCTGGCACGCCTGGAGGGAACAGAACAAAACCTACGCCGCCGCCTGCAACAGAGTCTCCAGATGGCGAAACTACGGCTGCGCGCAGCTGCTCAGGGAAAGCTGCTCTGCCCTGCCGAAATCCTCGCACCTTTCCAACAAAAACTGGATACGCTGGAGGAGGAGCTTTCCCGGCTTGGTCAGCAGCGGCTGCAAAGCGCAAGCGAACGCCTCAATACCGCAGAAGCTCACCTTTCCCCACGTATCATTCACCGCGCCATTGATGCCGCTCAACAGAGACTCACTGCGGCTGAACAATCACTCCGCCGCAGTTTCACCGCTAACCTACACCGCGCCTATGCAAAAGTAGAAACGCTGGAAGCCAGACTGTCTGCGGCCAGCCCGCAGCATGCGCTCCAACGAGGCTTCGCTCTGGTGCGTACTCCCGACGGGAAGCCCGCGCGCAACGCAGCAGAATTCACCCCGGGAGATGAACTGAGCATCCAATTGGCACAGGGGCAACTTTCCGCAACGGTTAATCACATCACCATCTGACATCCACATGAAATACGCACTCCTCATTTCGGTACTGCTCAGCTGCGTGGCGGCTGCTCAGCAATTCTACGGTCCAAACGGTCTATTCAACGGCTCTTCCCGAACCTCCGGCAACACTACTCGATATTATGATGCATCCGGGCGGCTCATCGGCACCGCAGAAAAATCCGGCAATACCACACGGTATTATGATGCCCGCGGCTCCTACCAAGGCTCTTCCACGGAATCCGGCGGCAATACACGCTACTACGATTCCCGCGGTTCATTTCAGGGTTCTGCCTCCAAATCCGGCAACAGTACACGCTATTACGACGCCCGAGGCTCCTACCGCGGATCTTCCTCAGAATCCGGTGGTACTACACGCTATTATGACGGGCGCGGTTCCTACCAAGGCTCCAAACAATAAAAAATCCTCTTTTTTTCAAAAAACAACAAAAAAAGGCTTGCATTCATCCAACGATTGGTGTATAGTTCGCCCGTGCCCGTTGTGGCAACCGATGCTCGGTTGGCGGAATTGGTAGACGCGTTAGACTAAGGATCTAATGGTGAGAGCCGTGGGGGTTCGAGTCCCCCATCGAGCATAAAAAACGCTCAGGAGTTACTCCTGAGCGTTTTTCGTTACCCTCATTCAGGCATCGTAAGCATTTCCCGCATATAACGGCGGTTTCTGTCAAAAACGAGCGTCTGCATCGGCTCGGTAACGAGTCCGCGCTTCATCAGCTCACAGTATACCTCATACGGAGTCCAGGCATTCCAGCCATCTTCCGCATGGTACAGGTAAAATCCGGCCTCCCGCAGCAGCGTGTAGGCATCCTCCCGTTTCCGGCGGGAAAACACATCACCACCCTCAGTGCTGCGCATGGACACCGGAATACGGCAGTAACGGTAGCTTAATTCAGAAAACGAAAGCGGGGGCGTTAACGCTCGCCCCAGTAACGCCCTGCCCCACCGGAGCAACTTGTGGCACAGGGATTCCTTACAATACTGTTTCAAGAAACCGGGAGGCAGCGTAGACCGCTTCCCTACATGTATCAGAAAAATCAGCTCACCGGTGTTTTTGTCTTCCCCCATGTCGCTCAGTACAACATTCCTGAACGACGCATGAAAACTACGTTTGACCGGCACCTGATTCACCTTACAAAGAAAGCGTTTCCAGCAAATCCTGAATCTCCAGACCAAAGAAAAGCCACACCACGGCAGCAATGATGAGAGCCGGACCGAATGGCATGGGCTTACCGAATCCAATACGGGCAACCACCGCCCACAGCAGACCGATGAAGCTGCCGGCCACCAGAGAGAAGACCACCGCCTGCCAACCGCCGATAGCTCCGATTGCCAGGGCTATCCACGCGTCTCCGCTGCCCATGGCGGCACGGCGTACGGTATACCCCTCCGCCTTGCCGGAAAGACTTTCTACCTTTTCCAACTCCACGCGCTCACCGCTCGGCAGCAGCAGAGCATCCACGCAAAACTCCAGATTTCCCGGCTCGCAAGAGTCGGAATCCAGCGTTGCTCCCTGAAGAATCAATCGGTTGGAAGGCTCAATGAACAGCTGACTCCACAGCAATTTTTCTTCTCCCAGCATCAGCTCAATATCCTCCCCATCCTCAGACTGACGGAGAGACCATGCGGCAGCCTGCGCCAAGCGGACAGAGCGGCGACCAAAGAGCAAGCGACCAATCAGCCCCACTACACGGAATAACACAAAACCACCTACTGCACCCACCACACTCCACAGCAAGCCCTCCGACGGCTCCAGAGAGGTCGGCTCCAGCATCCATGGAGACAATCCGGCAAGCAACAGCCCCGCCACAGCAGCAGCCACCGTGAGCGAGGGCAGCACCACCATCTGCTCCCAGTCGATGCAGAAGCAAGCCAGCATCAGCGCTACCCACACACAGAGCAAAATCTGCGTAAAGATATCATCCATGCAGAAATACCAGGCAATCAGCGCAAAAAGCGCCGCACATGCAGTCTCTACGCACCAATATCTCACAGGTATACGACACCCGCAACAGGCGCTTTTTCCCCGCAACATCAGCCAGCTAATAATCGGCAGATTCAGATACCAAGGTATTTCCTTCTCACAATTGGGGCAAAATGAGCGCTTGGGCTCATTCACACTTAGCCCTCTTGGTAAGCGGTAAACCACCACATTGAGAAATGATCCGATACACGCCCCAAACAAAGCAAACGCCAACGGCAGCAACCAAGGGGTTTCCGCCGTAATCGCCTGCGTCTGTAGATAAATTAACTCCATCATACTCCCCACATCATATCACCATCATGCACCTGTGGCAAGTTCTCATTGAGTCGCGCAGACAATAGTTTATCTATTATGATAATGTTAGGAACAATAATAAAACAAAGAGCTGTCCTCCGACAGGACACCTCCAACAAGCGGAAAAGACTATCGGCTGAACAAATGTTGCCGCCCATTATAATTGGCAGACAACGAAACATTCCCGCCTTGAACATTTGGCAGGTGTAGTGGAGAATGCGTTTATCTTCGATACGTCGTGCCAGTCTCGACAGCCGGATGTCGTGGCTACCCTTTTCGAAGAACTTTTCCTATCAAGGTCTACGGCGCTTTTACAGCGTTGCTCCGGCCTTGTGGGCTTGATGGCCGCTCCGATTCAGTTGAAATCCATAACCTGATTCGCTCATTTAATGGCCGAGTATGGGGTAGCGCTTGTACAAAAGCCAATAGTATAATACTCAGTCGATCACCGCGGGTGTTCCCGGTTATTGCCGACATCCGTTCAGTTTGGGAATAATCCCCCCTTACCTCCGGCGAACAGTAAGGCTCGTTGAGCAGAAGCTTTCTCAGTTATGCCATGTGAGTGCTCAACCATCGCGCCTCTTCATCTACGGTTGTGATGTCTATTCCCCGGGGCACACTTGTTGCTTTTCGCTCGTTGTCATGCATGCTCGAGCTTACAGCGGTGCACTAGTGTCTTGTCGAGTCAGTTCATTACAATAAGCAAGCTTATTTATTCTTTATAATACAAATGCTTACGTGTTGAGAGCATTGTGTAGGACTAGCTAAACGAGACACTAGATTCTCGAGTATGCCTTCTCCCGGTTCAGCCCCCCTATCTCATCCGTTGAGACGCACCTCCGCCGCCGTTGCTTTGAGTCCTTCCCACGGGCACCCACACCCTGTAGACCAAGCACTTTGTGCTTGGATAATCAACCTCACAACCGCCGACTTCTTTGTTGTTCTGGTTCGGGATTCCGCATTATCACGGCTCCGCACAGACTTTCACCACAGTGCACATATCGCGTCAGGCGTACCCCAAAACAACCCGTCCGACTGATTTTATCGGACGGGTTGTAACAAGACACGCTCCGGCCGCGGCTCGAACGCGGGACCCCAAGCTTAGAAGGCTCGTGCTCTATCCAACTGAGCTACCGGAGCATGAAGCTGGGCTATACTACCACCTCTTATTATGATTGGCAAGCCAAAAGCCGAACTCTTCACAATTTTACCGAAGAATGCAAAGCTAACACATGCCGTTTGCTCTTTTCTCATTGTCTTTTCACCATCTTTTTTCCCTAAGCAATAGTGATAAATAGATTTCTGCTGGCTACGCAGCATTTCATGCCGCGATTGAATCTTGACGGTAGCGCGGGTTTCTTTACAATGGGGACATTATTTTCCCTACAACACTATGCAGACACACCAATTTCAGACAGAAGTCCGGCAGCTGCTGGACATTGTGATTCACGCTTTCTACAGTGACCGCGAGGTTTTCGTCCGAGAGCTTGTCTCCAACGCCTCCGATGCATTGGAAAAACTGCGTCTCCGCCAGCTGACGGAATCCGGCATTTATCAACCGGAACGGGAGCTGCGCATCAGCATCACCACGGATGAGGAAGCCCGCACCCTCACCATCGCCGATGCCGGTATCGGTATGACCGCTGACGAGGTGGTGGAATTCCTGGGCACCATCGCCCACTCCGGCACGAAGAAGTTCCTGGAGATGATGAAGGAGAATCAGGGAGGCCCGCAGGACCTCATCGGGCAGTTCGGCGTGGGCTTCTACAGCGTGTTCATGGCGGCGGACAAAGTGGAGGTCACCACCCGTTCCTGGCAGCCGGAGGCCGCACCCGTGCACTGGGTGAGCGATGGGCGCGAGGGCTACGAGCTGGGCGAAGCCGCAGCCGACACCCCGCGCGGCACCAGCATCCTCATCCATTTGAAAGAAGATGCCGCCAACTTCTCCAAGGCCGACCACGTGCGCTACATCCTGAAAAAGTACAGCAATTTCGTAGGCTTCCCCATCGATTTCAACGGCGAGCACCTCAATACCGTGCAAGCCATCTGGATGAAGAACAAGAAAGACGTGACCGCAGAGGAATACGAGGGTTTCTACCAGTTCATCCACCACACGGACAGCAAGCCGATGAGCTACATGCACTTCAGCGCAGATGCCCCGATTGTGCTCAACTCCGTGCTCTTTGTGCCGGAAGAAAACCCGGAGGCCATGGGATTCGGGCGTTGCGAACCCGCCGTGTCCCTGTACTGCCACAAGGTACTCATCGACAGCAAGCCGGAAAAGCTGCTGCCGGAGTGGCTGCGCTTCCTGGCAGGCGTGGTGGACAGCGAGGACCTGCCCCTGAACATCTCTCGCGAGATGCTTCAGGACAACTCCCTGCTGCGCAAGATTTCCGGCATCATCACCAAGCGCTTCATCAAGCATCTGGAGGGCGTTGCCAAAAACGATGCGGAGACATACGAAAAATTCTGGGCACAGTTCGGTCGCTACATGAAGGAAGGTGTGGTCACCAGCTGGGAGCACAAGGACGCACTGGGCAAGCTGCTGCGCTTCCAGTCCACCTTCACGGAGGACGGCAAGCTCACCTCATTGGACGACTATGTGAGCCGCATGAAGGAAAATCAGAAAGATATCTACGTGCTCTACGGAGCCTCCCGAGCTCAGCTGGAGAACTCCCCGTATCTGGATGCGCTCAAGGCCCGCGGCTTTGAAGTACTCTTCCTCACGGAGGGCGGCGACCAGTTCGTGATGGACAGCCTCATGAAATTCGCCGACAAGGACATCAAGGCCATTGACCGCGCCAATCTTGACCTGCCGGAGGTCGAGGATGCCCAACCCGACCGTCCCGGGCTGGATGAAGCCGCCGCCACCGCCCTGACCGGGTGGGTGAGCGAGACCTTCAAGGATCGCTTCAGCAAGGTGACCACCGGCAATCGTGTCACCAACGCGCCCGCCATTGCATTGCAGGGAGAAAACGATCTTTCCCCGGAGGTGAAGGCTTACTTCAAGGCCATGGGGCAGGACGTACCGGAGAATCACCCGGAGATTGAGCTCAATCCCCACAACCCCATCGTGATGAAACTGGCAGAGCTGCGAGAAAGTGATGCTGCACTGGCCGAACTGCTGGCCGGACAAATCATCAACACCGCCCTGCTCCGCGCCGGTATGCTGGAAGACCCCGCCGCACTGGCGGATAATTCCCAAGCGCTGCTGGAAAAGCTGTTGCAGAAGTAACCATGATTTCCAACCTTTGTGCCTCCATCCCGCAAGCGGGATGGAGGCACTTCCTTTTCCGGAACTTCTGAATTGACAGCAAAAAGCGGATATGTTATAAGCACGCTCAATCGGTAGTTGTGTAGAACAATCCGGGTTGCATCATCATGAAAATTTCATCCCATTACCCCCTTATTCTGGGAACAGCCCTCTTCCTGACCGGGGCCCCGCTTTTTGCCGCCGTGGCTTTCCCCGGGCCAAAACCCGGGAAAGCCGAAGCAGCCGATGACGGCAACGGCAAACTGACGTTGAGTAACAATGTGCTGCGTGCCGAGTTTCATAAAAACGATAAAGGTATCATCCTTTCCTCGCTCAAGGATGCGGCGGGAAAAACGCTGGTAACCGGCACGCCAGCTCTGTTTACCGTGCAGCTGCACAACGGGAAAACATACTCCTCCGGCGATTTCAGCTGTGAAGGGCTGACCGTTACCCCATTGGAAAAGGACAAGAAAAACGTCAATCTGGCAAAACGGCAGAACGGCCAGAGCATCAGCGCCAATTTCACCGCTCCGGATAAGAGCTTCAGCATCCAATGGCAGGCCGTACTGCGCAACGGTTCGCACTATCTGCGTCAGGAATTCCGCATCCAAGCAGCCAGGAATGTTGAGTTCGATTCCATCATTCCCCTCAGCATCAACATCAAAGACGGAGGGGATGCCATCGTCTCCGGTAATACCACACACGGCAACCTCGTTGTCAATGAGCGCATCTTCACCGGATTGGAAACGCCCATGTCCATCATGAGCGTCTCCGGTCAGGGTGGAAGCGGAGCCTCCGTGGGAGATGCCACCGTCTGGAATCCGGATTCTTTCGGCGAAGCTTTCCATCTGGAGGGAGGCATGGCCACCAAATACGGCAAGCACTTCACCGAAAAAGACGGGCCGACCATCAAAAATCTGGGGCTGAGCGAAAACAGCATCCAATTCACCCGGGGAGGCAAATGTGTGCTGAGCTTTCAGCAGGATTCCGGCGATGGGGGGCTGCATCTGCTGGGTGTCCAGTTGTTGAGCGAAGAAGGGCAACTCATCACCGAAGATCTCCACCAGGGAATCACAGGTATCTCGCCCAAAAAGAACACCTACACCGTTCAAGTCCCCGCTGCCGGCATCTATACCCTGCGCTACTGGGTCAACACACGGCAGGGGGCCGTCGCCTGTGGCGGTCAGGTAAAGTTCTCCCTGCCCATCGCCGAAAGTGAAACAGAAGCGGCAGACGGCAGTGATAATCTGGTACAGGGCGCATGGAAGCGCCGCACCACTCTGCACAAAGGCGAGGAATGGGAAGTATCCTCCGTCATCGGACTCTTCGCACCGCAGCAACAGCGCCGCTCCTTCCTGGCCTACCACGAGCGCGAACGCGTGCAGCCCTGGAAATTGCTGGTTCATTATAATGACTGGTATGAAATCGGCATCGTCGTGCATGACCACCAGGATCCAGCCAAACGCACCAACGAGGGCATGTGGATGAAGCTGTTGGATATCTGGCAGAAAAATCTCGTTCAAAAACACAAGGTGGCCATCGACTGCTTTGTCATTGATGACGGCTGGGATGAGTTCAACAGCCTGTGGGATTTCCACTGTGGTTTCCCCAGAGGATTCGCAGCCATGGATAAGAGCGCCTCCCGCATGAAAGCCGGATTGGGCACATGGCTTGGCCCGGTGGGCGGCTACGGCTCTTCCAAAACCATGCGTATCGGTCATTGGAACAAGACGCACCCCAACAACAAAATCAGCAGCTTCCAGCTCTCTAACAAGGAATATTTCAATGCCTTTGCCGGACGCTGCAAGGATATGGTCAAGAAGTACAACATGCGCTACTTCAAATTCGACGGCATCTCCACGAAGTTCCATGCCAAAGGCCCGGCAGCCCCGGAAGATGCGGAAGGAATCATCAGCGTTATTAAAGCCCTGCGGGAGCAGAAGCCCGACCTCTTCATCAACACATCCGTGGGCACCTGGGCCAGCCCGTTCTGGTTCCATGTATCCGACTCCGTCTGGCGACAGGAGAACGACTTCGGACAAGCCGGCAGCATGGGAGATGAGCGCGACCGCTGGATTAACTACCGGGACAATCTCGTCTATGAGGTCTTTGTGGATGGGGCTCCGTTCTGCCCCATCAACTCGCTGATGACCCACGGCACCATCATCACCAAAAACGGCCCGCCCAAAGTAATGAGCAAATCTCCGGCCAACTGCATCAAGGAAATGCGCACAGCCTTCGGTTGCGGCTCTGCCCTGCAGGAGCTGTATGTGGACAGCGACCTCATGATGCAGGACAACGGACGGCTCTGGAAAGAACTGGCCGACTGCATCCGCTGGATACGCCGCAATCAGGATGTCCTGCCGGATATCCATTGGGTCGGCGGCAAGCCATGGGACGGAGCAGATGGCAGCGTTTACGGCTGGGCCGCATGGAACAGCAAAAAATGCACCCTCACCCTCCGCAACTCCTCCGATAGCAAGAAATCCCTCAATGGTACGCTACGCGAGATTCTGGACATTCCGCCGGGCTACAAGGGAGCGGTAGTGCTCTCCGGTTCTTTTGCCGACCAGCGCAAGCCGGACATCCTCGGCAAAGCTCTGGACGTAGACAAAAATCTGGAAATCGAACTGGAACCCTTTGAAGTTATCGTCATGGAAGGCATCAACGAGTTGAGCTCAAACTATGCGGGAGATTCCGATGACGAGGCAGATGACAAGCCCCAAAAGAGCAAAAAGAAAAAAGGCAACAAGAAAAAGAAGAAAAAACAAAAGAAATAATTCTGAAACCATTTCCTGCTGCGGAGAATCATCCGCAGCCTTTTTATGTCAGGACGCGGACTTGCGGACATGATGCAACTCCGATACAATGGCAGCAATCACTATGGCAACGCTTCTTTCCTACCTCGAAACCGCATGGCTCATCATTCTGGTCGTGCTCTTCTTCAACGTCATGATTTTCGTGCACGAGCTGGGGCATTTTCTGGCAGGCAAGTGGCGCGGTGCTTACATTGACCGTTTCCAGATATGGTTCGGCAAGCCCATCTGGCAGAAAAAAATCGGCGGCGTACAGTGGGGGCTGGGCTGGATTCCGGCGGGCGGCTTTGTTTCCCTGCCCCAGCTGGCAGACATGCAGAGCATTGAGGGCGAGGCTGAAATACCCACCGATTTGAAACCGCTCAAGCCATTGGATAAAGTAATTATCGCGGCAGCAGGTCCTCTGTTCTCTCTGTTGCTTGCCTATGTCTTTGCTTTCATCGTCTGGGGTGTCGGCAAGCCTGTCAGCGAACTGCCCACCACCACCATCGGCTACATTCCCCCCGGTAGTCCCGCCGCAGAAGCCGGGCTCCTACCCGGCGATACCATCCGAGCCATTGATGGTCAGAAAGTCGATAAGTGGATGGGCAACATGGAAGGCGTGCGCGAGCTGGTGGCCCTCAGCGAGCATGAGAAAATCAATTTCACCGTAGAACGCAAGAAGGCAGACGGCGCGGTGGAGACACTCACCATTCCCTGCGGCTACAAGCTGCCGGAGACCAAGTGGTGGCAGCGCAGCGGCATGCGCCAGGTGGGTATCATTCCCGCCGCCCCCGCCATTGTGGGCAAAATCACACCGGGTTCACCGGCAGAAAAAGCAGGTTTGAAGCAGGGACAGCATATCATCGCGCTGAATGGGCAGCCGGTCTACTCTCCCTCCGCTGTTTCCGTAGCCTCGGCTGATGGGAACCCCATGCAGCTCACGCTGACAACACCCGGAACGGAAGGCAGCACCACCGTGAACGTCATCCCCGCCATTCCCACCAACTGGCAGGGTAAAGAGGGAGCCTACCCCCTGCTGGGTATCAACTGGGCTAATTCCATGGATGCCGATTTAGGGCTGACGCATCCTTCTCCGCAATCACAGGTCACTCAGAGTCTCAAATGGATGGGTGATACCATCGCCAAGGTAGCCTCCCCCGGCAGCAGCGTGGGCATGGAGCATCTCTCCGGTCCCGTCGGCATCGGTAACTACCTCTTCCAAATGCTTCAATCAGAGAATGGCTGGCGGCTTATCCTCTGGTTTGCCGTGGTTCTGAATGTGAATCTTGCCGTGCTCAATATCCTGCCCCTGCCTATCGTAGACGGCGGTCACGTGGTGCTCGGCACGGCAGAAATCATCCTGCGCCGCCCCGTCAGCGGCAAGGTTCTGGAACTGGTGCAGACAGGTTTCTTCTTCGTCATTCTGGCATTCTTCCTCTTCGTCACTTTCAAAGACGTGGGCGATATGGTCGGCTCAGACAGCTCTGAATCGAAGCTGCCCGCCCCGCAGTTCTCAGCACCGCGCTGAAACCGGTTTTTACTCTCAGCCCCCATACCGAATCAGCCGTACTTGCGGCTGATTCTGCTGGTGAATTGCAAGTTCAAATGCAACACTTTTTGAAAAAAATGCGCTCTTAGTGCTTTGCATCCCCAAAATTCAGCCCGAGAGCCTTCACCATCTCATTTGCGGACTTACCATCGAAGAGCTTTCGCGGGATTTTATTCAT
>JAZNLU010000104.1:0-97633 GCA_045579245.1 Akkermansia sp. | reverse complement strand
GGAAGTAACGAGAATGCAAACCGTTTCATCAGGCGCATATTACCCAAGAAAACAACATTCGACACGCTTGATCAAAACGATATCAACAGTCTGGCCGAATGGATGAACCGCTATCCACGTCGAATCATCAACGGACAATCTGCACGCACGAAGGCACGCATCGAAAACCTGCATTTTATCCAATTTGCCGCTTAATCAAAAGAAAAATCTCCTATTCCTAAAACAATACACCCCCACACGCTATTGACTCCATTTACCGAACGCGCGAAGCAACACCATCATCAGCAGCACGGCGGCATTCATCAGCAAAGCCGCCGGAATTCCCGCCGCCGCCAGAATATCACCCTCTGCACAGGCGGCAGGGGCATCTCCAGCCCAATATAACAGGAAAGCACATTGAAACAGAACAGGCAGGCAGACACAGATCCGCCACGGCGCAGCCCAACGCATCTTTCCGTCTTTATCCACTGGCGGCAGAGAACAAACCACCGGGATAACACACAGCAGCACACTCCACGTCAAAAAGCCCAACAGCCGAACACCTACACCGCAATCCGCATAGCTGCCCCGGCACCACCACGCCCATGTGCACACCCCCATCCACAGCAACGCAGCAGCCTGACACAGGCAGCGTAACACAGCTGCCATGGTTCCGGAAGGAATTGGTGAAATACAGCGGAGCATACAGGCATCATAGCACATACACCAACACATACAAGTAAATTCCCCGGTCTTCGCTTCGTCATTCTGAGCTGATATTCTTGATTATCGGCGTAAATGTGGTATACTGCCACGCGCAGACAGCCGCGAAGGCAAGACTGAATAATCTAGCAGCTCTGACACCATGGATACGCAAGCTCTCATCGATGTGGCCTACATTGCCAAACTGGCCAAAGTGGAACTGACGGCGGAGGAAACCGAGCGTTTCTCCGGGGATTTGAATCAGGTGCTGGCCTATGTACAGCAGCTGGAGAAGTGGGACACCGCCGCAGTGGAACCCATGTACCACCCGCTGCCCGTGTTTGATGCCCTGCGTGCAGACATTCCCGGTGAGAGCCTGAGCAATGAAGCCGCCATGGCCAACGCCCCCCAGCAGGAGGACGGTCAGGTGCGCGTCCCCAAGGTTGTTGAATCCGCCCACTGATAACCCAGCTTTTACCACCGTTTACCATCATGCATATCGGCTCCATTTCCCACTGGCGCAAACAGCTGCTGGCCGGCAGCATCTCCCCCACTGAGTTGGTGGAGGAAATCTCCCGCAACATTGACAGACGCAACCCGGAAATCAACGCCTACATCTCATGGAATAAAGAGGCAGCTCTGGCAGAAGCCGCCAAGGCAGACCTCTCCCTGCCGCTGGGCGGCATCCCGATTGCGGTGAAAGATAACATCTGCATCCAGGGAGAACCCACCCGCTGCGCCTCCCGCATTCTGGAAAACTTTGTCTCGCCCTATGATGCTACCGCCGTCTGCAAACTGCGCGCCGCCGGAGCCATCCCCTTCGGGCGAGCCAACATGGATGAGTTCGCCATGGGGTCTTACGGCAAGAACTCCGCCTACGGAGCCACGGACAATCCCGCCGCCCCCGGGCACGCACCGGGCGGTTCCTCCAGCGGCTCCGCCGCCGCCGTAGCAGGCGGCATGGCCATCGCCGCGCTGGGTTCCGACACCGGCGGCTCCATCCGCCAGCCTGCCTCACACTGCGGCATTGTGGGTCTCAAGCCCACCTACGGGCGCATTTCCCGCTACGGGCTGGTAGCATTTGCCTCATCGCTTGACCAAATCGGGCCGCTGACCCAAAATGTGGAGGATGCCGCGCTGCTGCTCAACGCTCTCTGTGGGCATGATGCCAAGGACTCCACCAGCTCCGTCCACCCCACAGAAGACTTCACCGCCGGGCTCGGACAGGATATCAGAGGCAAACGCATCGGACTGCCGAAAGAATACCTCTCCTCCGGCAACGATTCCGCCGTGGCTGCCGCTTTGGATAAGGCCGTGAAAACCCTCACAGAGCTGGGGGCAGAGGTCGTGGAAATCTCTCTGCCGCATGCAGAAGCCGTGGTGGCAGCCTACTACATCATCGCCTGCGCTGAGGCTTCCTCCAACCTGTCACGATTCGATGGCATACGCTACGGACACCGCGCAGCCAACACCAATGGACTGGATGAGCTCTACAGCCGCTCCCGAGCAGAGGGGTTCGGACCGGAGGTGAAGCGCCGCATTATTCTGGGCACATACGTTCTCTCCAGCGGATTTTACGATGCCTACTACGCTAAGGCACAGAAAGTGCGAGCCTTGGTGGCACAGGACTTCACGGCGGCATTTGAGAAGGTAGACCTCATCCTCGGTCCCGTCTCCCCCACACCCGCACCGGCGCTCAACGACACATCACTCAGCCCGCTGCAAGTCTACCTGTCGGATATCTACACCATTCCCGCCAATCTGGCAGGGCTTCCCGGTATCTCTGTCCCCTGCCCGCAGACAGAGGGAGCACGCCCTGTCGGCATCCAGCTGTTGGGCAGGCATTTTGCAGAAACGGAGCTGCTGCGCGTAGCCTCCGCACTTGAATCCGCCCTCTCATGAACTCCGCACCCGTATTCCTGAGTATCGCGGGCTCCGACTGTTCTGCCGGAGCCGGACTGCAGGCTGACCTCAAGACCGGTTTTGCCCTTGGCTGCTACCCGCTCACCGCTGTCACCTGTGTGGTCAGTGAGGTACCGGGATACGTGGAGGGCATAGTCGCCATGGAACCGGAGTTCGTGGCAGCCCAGGTTAAGCTCTGTCTCAGTACCTTCCCGGTAAAAGCCGTCAAAACCGGCATGCTGTATTCCCCGGAGATAGTGCGTGCCTGCTGCACGGGTCTGGAAGGCTTCAACGGTCCCATCGTGGTTGACCCGGTGATGATAGCCACCGCCGGGGAGGCACTCATGCAGCAGGCTGCCATAGAGGTATACGAAGACGTGTTGCTGCCGCGCACGGCATTGCTCACCCCCAACAAGGATGAACTGGAAATCCTGCTTGGAGAATCAGTCTCCGGCGTGGCGGAACTGACCGAGGCGGCATCTGCCCTCAGCGCCCGCTACAACTGCGCCATCCTGGCCAAGGGCGGGCATCTGGAAGGCTCCGTCTGTACGGATGTTCTCATTCCCGCACCGGGAGCCGCCCCCTTGCAGTGGAGCCACCCCCGCATCACCGGCATCTCCACCCACGGCACCGGCTGCACCCTCTCCAGTGCCGTCACCGCCTATCTGGCACACGGCCTCAGCTTGGAAAAAGCCGTAGAACGCGGGTTAGATTACATCGCCGGCGCCATCGCTGCCTCCCACAACCTGGGGGGTGTACACGCAGTCAATCACGCCCACATTCAACACTGAACACACACTCCTGACATGAAACGCTTTTTTTCCTGGATTCTGATACTGCTTGGCATATCCACCGCGCACGGCGAGTTGTTGGAGGGCAAGTGCACCTATGTGCAGGACGGAGATACGCTGAAACTCCGACTCCCCGGCAAGACAGAAGAAGTGCGTATCCAACTGCTCGGTGTTGATGCACCGGAAAAAGGTCAACCCTTTTCGGAAGAATCCCGGGAGCTGCTCCGCAGCCTCACTCAGGGGAAAAATATCCGCGTGGAAGTGCAGGACACTGACCGCTACGGACGCTGCCTCGGCAAGGTATATGTGGGCGGCATCTACGTGAATTCGGAATTGGTGAAAGCCGGACTTGCCAAGCACTATGTGAGGACACGGGATGCCGACATCGAACAGGCGGAAGCCGATGCCCGCAGCGCACACAAGGGGCTCTGGAATGATGAAAATGCAGCTGAGTCCCGCTCCGACCGCCGCAGCCACGGCACGGATTATACCCCCGGAACAGCGGAGGAACCGCAGCAGGCTCCCGCCCTGTCGACGGGCGAATCTGTGCGCGGCAAATGTGTCTATGTTCAGGACGGCGATTCCCTCAAATTTATCCCTGAAGGGACGGAAGAAGAAGTGCGGGTGCGTCTGCACGGCATAGATGCCCCGGAAAAGGGACAAGAGTTCTCCAACCAATCCCGGGAAATGCTGCGCAAACTCACGCTCAAAAAAGAAATCCGGCTGGAAGTGCTGGATACGGACCGCTACGGGCGCAGCGTTGCCAAAATCTATGTGGGCAAAACCTATGTGAATAAGGAGATGCTCAAAGCCGGGCTTGCGTGGTACTACGCTCACCACGCCGACAGCAAGGCCGATGCCGATTTGGAAAAGGCGCAGCAGTCAGCCCGCATGGCAAAGAAAGGGCTCTGGAGCAGCCCGAATGCCATCAATCCCCGCGAATTCAGGGAAAAGAACGGTACCATTTATCATTGAGTCTTACCCTTTGAGATTGTAGAAAACAAAAAAGTCACCCTATGGGTGACTTTTTTGTGCAGAGCGGATGATGGGATTCGAACCCACGACATCAACCTTGGCAAGGTTGCGCTCTACCACTGAGCTACATCCGCCTTTTCACTACCGCACATATTACATACGCAGTGAGGAAGCGGGCTCATTATACCTGATTTTGATATTTCGGCAAGTCTTTTTTTGGAGAAATGTCACATTTTTTCATCACAAAAAATGTATATGATTGAAAATCAGTCTTCGTGATTATTATATTCAGACCGATATCCAATTCCAGTTAATCTTCTTTTCAACAGCGGTATCAATAATAGCACCCACCGGGCAGTTCTTAGCAGCCGCTTCCATCATGCGGCGCGTGGCAGGAGTAGCTTCAATGGGCACGGTAATGTCAAATACCAGCGCAGCAATCTGCCCTTTTTCATTATTTTCATAATCGGAAGCAATACTGATACCCTTAGTTTCAAACCCCTTGTTCTGCCCTGTCCAGGCAATCATGCTCAGCATGCAGGAAGCAACGGAAGCCGCCATCATAGCGGCAGGTGAAGGATACTCTCCCTTGCCGCCTAATGCCGTCCCTACATCAGTACAGCACTTCTGACCGGAGCTTTCCCATGTGGTGCAGCAGCGCAACCCACCCTCATGAATAGTTACAGTTGTACTCATGCTCTCAGCTTACACGGATTTTCACACCATGTCAATTCTAACTTTCTAACATTCCCTGATAATATGAGACTTCTACTTGCAAAGATGTCGCATAGCGATTCATTCCGCTGAGTACTGCCGTTTATTCTGCTCATTATCAGGCAAGGGTTCACGGAAGCGATTCTGCACCTCCGGGGCTTGCAGCAGCAGAACTCGCTCCAGCTCGCCGGCGAACGTTTCATCCTGAGCAGAACGGCTCAGGATACTCCACTTTGCCGCCATCGCCACGATATCCATTCCCACGGCGTGAGACGGGAATGGCCGCCGCCCCTCAGCGGGTATACACCAGTATTCGTATGCCCCCTCAGCCGGAGCTGAGAGACGAGCGGAACAACGTATAAATGATGCCAGGATTTCCTCATCGCGGGTCACGTCGTATACCCCCCATGCCATATCCAGTACGTTTGCTTCTTCCACTCCGTTGTACAGCTGCTCCAGGCGGGTCATGTCCGGACGCATGGCGTTCATTGATATTCCTGCTCCTATGGGCGGTTCTGCTCCAAGCAGGGGATTATACTCTGCCATTGTCTCCAGCTGAGCCGTAGCTTCCGGGGTATTTGCCAGCCACAAGGCCAGAGCCAACACGTTGCGTTCGGCATAGTTTCGCGGAGTCGCCCTGTTAAGAATCTCCTGCAAGTGCGCAGAGTGTTCCTTGAGGAATCTTGATATCGCCCCTGCCCGCCAGGTAAAGTTATACCCGTTCGTGGGTCGATTAATGAACTCGATTATCTGAGCCATTTCTTCCGTCTCGAATTCATTGGGTTGAGTTGCCGCAGATTCATCCTGTGCCATAAGCGGCAATGCCATAGCAAGTATGGCAATAAAAAAAAGGAAAGATTTCATTGCCGCACATTTTAGCACAGGCGCACACCCAGAGTCAAGCAAGCTGAATCCATACGTGCGCTTTCCTCAATATATGATGCATTTGAGATTGCTCATTGACGGTGGACACGCTACAATGGGCACATGGAAAAGGACGAAATGACACCGAAGCTCAGGGAGATGATGAATATCATGATGGATATGGTCACGCCGGATGAGGCGGCGGCGAGTGCGCCGGTACAACCGACGTCGGGTACGCGAGTAGATTATCTGGCCTCTCCTGAAAGGCAAGAGTTATACCGCAAGGTCTGCGAGTTTACGAAAACGCAGAAGCGCATCAAGGAAGATATGCTGGAGAAGCGTTTCGAAATCGGTTACGGACTGGCAGCTCTCATTGCAAACAGGATGAAGGCTGAAGGGCTCATTTCGCGGGAGATGGATGAGGAATACTTCTACCGCACGCTCTAATCCGTCCACCCCTCCTTCCGTTCTGATGACGGGACAAAAAAGCCGCCCCGATGGCTTGCAGCGGGGCGGCTGATGATTTTCTGAGTGCGAGCGCTATCAGGCTTCTTCAGCCTTGCAGAGTGTATCGCAGGTGCAGCAGAAGTTGCGGTCGCCGTAGGTGTTGTCCACACGGGAGCAACCGGGCCAGAACTTGTGCAGCTTCAGGCAGGAGGCCGGGAAAGCAGCCTGCTCACGGGTGTAGGCGTGCGTCCACTCATCGGCGCAGACGGCAAGCGCGGTGTGCGGGGCGTTCACCATCACGTTGTCATCTGCGGGCACGGTTCCCTCTGCCACGGCGTTCATCTCGTTGTAGATGCCAATCATGGCCTCGATGAAGCGATCCAGCTCATACTTGCTCTCGGACTCCGTGGGCTCGACCATGAGTGTGTCATGCACGGGGAAGCTCATGGTGGGGGCGTGGAAGCCGTAGTCCATGAGGCGCTTGGCCATATCGTCCACGCTCAGGTGGCTCTTGTCCAGCATGGGGCGGGTGTCGAGAATGCACTCGTGAGCCACCAGACCGTTGGCACCGGCGTAGAGGGTCGGGAAGTAGGGTTCCAGACGCTTGGCGATGTAGTTGGCGTTCAGGATGGCCATCTGGGAGGCGCGCTTGAGTCCCTCGAAGCCCATCATGGTGAGGTACATCCAAGTGATGGGGTTGAGCGCGGCGGAGCCGTACTCTGCGGAGGAGACAGCACCCTGGGTGCGGGTCTCAGCCGTGCAGCAGTGACCGGGCAGGTAGGGAGCCAGATGCTCGGCGCAGCAGATGGGACCCACGCCGGGGCCGCCGCCGCCGTGCGGCATGGCAAAGGTCTTGTGCAGGTTGAGGTGGCAGACATCTGCGCCGATGGTGCCGGGGTTGGTCAGACCGCACTGGGCGTTCATGTTGGCACCGTCCATATACACCTGACCTCCGTTCTCATGCACAATGCGGCAGAGATCGGCAATGCCGGACTCATACACACCGTGGGTGGAGGGATAGGTCACCATGAGCGCCGCGAGGTTGTCGCGGTGCGTCTCTGCCTGCAACTTGAGGTCGGCGGGGTCGATGTTGCCGAGCTCGTCGCACTTGACGGGCACCACCTTGAAGCCGGCCATGGCGGCAGAAGCGGGGTTAGTGCCGTGAGCGGAGTTGGGAATGAGGCAGACATTGCGGTGCCCCTGCCCCTGAGCCACCTGGTAGCGGTGGATGGTGAGCAGGCCGGCGTATTCACCGGCGGCGCCGGAGTTGGGCTGCAGGGAGCAGCTGTGGAATCCGGTCACCACGGCCAGCATCTTCTCCAGCTGCTGCAGCATGGTGGTCATGCCCTTGCACTGGTCTGCGGGGGCGAAGGGATGCAGCTCTGTGACGGCCTGCCAGGTGATGGGCATCATGATGGCGGCGCAGTTGGCCTTCATCGTGCAGGAACCCAGCGGAATCATGGCCTCGTTGAGGGCCAGGTCCTTGCTCTCCAGGCGGCGGATGTAGCGCATCATCTCCGTCTCGGAATGGAAGGCGTTGAAGCACTTCTCCTGACAGAAAGCGGAGGTACGGGTGAACTCCCCTGCCCACACGGCGGCGGCGGGCACCTCCCCGGCAGCAGCACCGAATGCGGCACAGAGGGCGGCCACGTCGGCATCCGTGGTGGTTTCATCAAAGGAAACGGACACGGTGTCGGCATCGATACGGCGGATGTTGTAGCCGACGGTCAGCGCGGCAGCCACCAGAGCATCAGCCTGCCCCGGAGCGGAAACGGCCACGGTGTCAAAGTAATTGGCGGACACCACCTTCTTGCCGGCGGCGGTCACGGCGGCGGCAAAGGCAGCGGCGAGACGGTGAGCCGTCATGGCCACATCCTTCAGTCCCTGCGGGCCCTGGTACATGGCGTAGAAGGTGCTGAGCAGAGCGGTGAGCACCTGAGCCGTGCAGATGTTGGAGGTGGCTTTCTCGCGGCGGATGTGCTGCTCGCGGGTCTGGAGAGCCAGACGATAGGCGGGCTTGCCGTCCTTATCCACGGAGAGGCCGATGTAGCGGCCGGGCAGCTTGCGCTTCAGCGCATCAGAGCATGCCATATAAGCGGCGGCGGGGCCACCGAAGCCCATGGGGATACCGAAGCGCTGGGTCGTGCCCACGCAGACATCGGCACCGAAAGCGCCCGGTTCCTTCAGCACGGTGAGAGCCAGCAGGTCGGCTGCCACTACGCACAGCACCTTGGCGGCATGGCACTTGGAAAAGAATTCGGAGTAGTCCTCCACGCTGCCCAGATTGTCCGGGTACTGCACCAGCACACCGGCAAGCCCGGCCACGGAGGCGGGATCCAGGGAGCGCCAGTCACCCACGATGAGGTTCACGCCGGTTGTCTCGCAGCGGGTGCGGATAACATCAATCGTCTGCGGGTAGCAGGTGTCTGCCACAAAGAAGGTGTTGCTGCGGTTCTTGGAGCTGATGCACAGGTTCACGGCCTCTGCGGCGGCGGTGCCTTCATCCAGCATGGAGGCATTGGCCACGGGCAGCCCGGTCAGCCCGGCAATCATGGTCTGGAAGTTCATGAGCATCTCCAGACGCCCCTGAGCAATCTCCGGCTGGTAGGGCGTGTAGGCCGTGTACCAACCCGGATTCTCATACACATTGCGCTGGATGACAGCGGGCATGAAGGTGCCGTAGTAGCCCTGGCCGATGAGACTGTGAGCGGGCTTGTTGGCAGCGAGCACGCCGGAGAGGGCGGAGAGGGCTTCCTGCTCTGCCATGGGGGCCTCCATGGCCAGCGGGGCTTTCAGGCGGATATCGGCGGGGACGATGGCATCGGTCATCTCATCCAGAGAGGAGAAACCGATGGTCTGCAGCATTTCCTGCACCTCGGCATCGGAGGGGCCGATGTGGCGCGGGATAAAAGAAGTCTGAGCGGTAATCATGATAAATCTTATTCAGGGGAAATAAAAAAGCGGCGGGCAATTGACGCAGTGACAATTGCCCGCCGGGAAGCTTGCTTTACTCGCAGAAGGCGGTGTAGGCCTCGGCATCCATCAGGGCGTCCAGCTCGGACGGGTCGGACAGACGCACCTTGCAGAGCCAGCCGGCGCCGTTGGGGTCGGAGTTCACCGTACCGGGCTCGGCATCCAGAGCCTCGTTCACCTCCACAACCTCGCCGGAAACGGGGCTGTACACATCGGAAGCGGCCTTCACGGACTCCACCACGGCGATGCTGTCGCCGGCGGCAAAGGAGTCACCCTCAGAGGGGAGGTCCACATAGACCACATCACCCAGCTCAGACTGGGCATGGTCGGTGATACCGATGGTCACCACACCGTCCACAACGGGGCTCACCCATTCGTGCTCGGAGGAGTACTTGTATTCAGCAGGATTCGTGCTCATGTTTATGTATGTTTGGGGTTAAATGTTTCTGTGGGAAAATTACTTTTTGAGGAAGGGCTTCTTCACGATGACGGCAGCCACGGCCTTGCCGCGCACCATCACATTCACCGGGGTGCCGATTTTGCCGAGGGCGGCGGGCACGTAGGCCATGCCGATACCCTTGCCCAGGCTGGGGGAAAGCACACCGCTGCACAGCTCGCCCAGGGGCGTACCGTCCTGCAGCTGCACCTCGTAACCGTGGCGGGGAGGCGCACCCTTGCCGGTGTATTCAATGGCCACCAGAGCCGTGGGACGGCCCTCAGCCTTCTGCTGACGAAGCACATCAGCACCGATGAAATCCTTGGTCAAATCACAGCACCAGGAGAGGCCGGCTTCCAGCGGGGTCTTCTCCGGGGAAAGGTCCGAGCCGTTCAGCGAGTAGCACATCTCCAGACGAAGGCTGTCGCGGGCACCCAGACCGCAGGGCTTGGCACCGCAGTCAATGACCTTCTCAAACCACTGCACACCCTTGGCGGCGGGGCAGAAGAACTCGTAACCGTTCTCGCCGGTGTAACCGGTGCGGCACACAATCACATCATCCCCGTCTGCATTGAAGCAGAGGATACCGTTGCGCACGGGCAGCTCCACACCGGGGCAAAGTTTGGCGAACACCTCTTCACAGGCGGGGCCCTGCACGGCAAGACCCACGTAGTCGGCGCTCAGGTTGGTCAGCTCAATCCCCTCGGGCTTGTGAGCGGAGAGCCAGGCGTAGTCTTCATCAATCATGCTGGCATTCACCACCACGAAGTAGTTTTCCGCGCCGAGACGGTAGATGATGAGGTCATCAATCACGCCGCCCTTTTCGTTGAGCATGATGGAGTACTGGCCCATACCGTCCACGAGCTTGTTGAGGTTGTTGGTGAACATGCCGTTGAGCCAGGCGGTAGCGCCCTCACCCTTCACCACGAACTGCCCCATGTGGGAGATATCGAACACACCGCAGGCATTGCGGACGGTGTTATGCTCGTCAATGATGCCCGTGTACTGCACCGGCATATTCCACCCCGCGAAGGGGACCATCTTGGCACCGAGGGCGACGTGTTTGTCGCACAGCGGCGTGTTCTTAATCTGTTCTGCGTTCATGGCGGGCGGGATTGTACGCCAACACCTCCGCAGAGTCAAGCTTAACCTTTCCGCAAAACCGTTTTTGGCAGTATTATGGCGTCATCCGTTTTCGTCAATGCGCTTTCCGCTTGTCAGGCATCGTTTTTCTGTGGTATTCTGCTCGTATGGAATGGTCGGCATTGTTGAGCAGCACCCGCCTGAGCGGCAGCGGCGGCACGGCGGGAAAACGCAGCGCGTTCAACCGCGATTTCGGGCGCGTGCTGTATTCCAGTGCCTTCCGCCGGCTGCAGGACAAGACCCAGGTGTTCCCGCTGGGGCGCAATGACTATGTTCGCACCCGTCTCACCCACAGTCTGGAGGTGGAAAACGTGGGGCGCGCTCTGGCGCTGGAGCTGCGCGAAATCATTGAGGAACGCGGTGAGGCCTCGGGAATTGACCTCTCCCCGCTGGGCGACATTGTGGCCACGGCCTGTCTGGCACACGATATCGGCAACCCGCCGTTCGGGCACTCCGGGGAAAAAGCCATCGAAACCGCCATTGCAGAAGCCATCCGCTCCGGCATCTGCTCCACGGACTTTGCGGGATTCCGTTTTGAGGGCAATGCCCAGGGATTCCGCCTGCTCACCCGCATCTGTGACCCCATCAACGGGCGCGGGCTGGATTTAACCTGTGCCACGCTGGGTGCCTTCACCAAATACCCCTGCCCTCCGGCGGCGGCAAGTACCGCACCCCGCCGCTATAAGAAATTCGGTATCAATACCGATGATTTGCCCACATTCCGCACCGTGGCAGATACCTGTGGCATGCCGGAGATTGCCCCGGATTGTTGGGCGCGGCACCCGCTGGCGTTTCTGATGGAAGCAGCAGACGATATCAGCTACCTGATAGCGGATTTGGAGGATGCGTTCATCTCCCGCATCATCAGCTATGACCAAACGCTGAACCAGCTCTGCCTGCTGGGCCGCTTGGAACAGAAATACCGCGACCGCGCCGAAGAAGAAAGCCGCCGCCACGGCCCCGCCGCCGGCATCCACTATGCCCGCGCCCTTGCCATCGGCCGATGCATCCGCGCGCTCCGCCATACCATGGAAGAGCAGTATGATGCGATGATGAGCGGCACGCTCACCACATCGCTCATGAAAGCCTCTCCCCTCTGCGCGGATTACGAAGCCGTCAGCAGCTTTTCCCTGCGCCACATTTACAGCCACGAGAGCGTGCAGCGCATCGAAATCACCGGTTTCAACGTCATTCGCGGGTTACTGGAGCTCTTCCTGCTCTGGGTGGAGGATTCTGCCCACCCGCTCAGCCCGAAAATTGCCGCTGTTCTCCATGCCACGCCTGAGGAGGCTGCCACGCGGGAATCCCGCTTTGCCCACGTCATTGATTACGTTTCCGGCATGACTGATTCCTACGCCCTCCAGACCTATACCACGCTCACCGGTAGAGCGTGATAACTACAGCTCGCCGTTCTCACTAACGTAAATATAACTATTCCCTCTATACTATTTATTCAGACTAAGAGCCGAATCTCTCACAGATATCGCAGCACAATTGAAAATGGAATATGATGAATATAAAATTTTAATTTGATGATTGACTAACGCCTACTCTATGCTATACTCTCCAATAGAGCGGCTATTTCACAACAAAAGCCGACATACAGCTGTGGATGACGATATCATTTGTACGGAAAAAATCATTGCGGACAGAAAAACATTCTACATCGACCTCAAAGCAAATGCCCGGGGGCGGGTGGTGCGTATCACGGAAAAAGTAAGCTCCAACCGAGACCGCATCATGGTACCTGCTGAAATTCTGGATGACTTCATTGCCGCGCTGGAGGATATTCGCCGAGCCAACAAGGGGGAGGCCTGAACTTTCCCAACAGTTCCAGTTTTCCTAATTGCGCGCACGCTCCTGCTTGCGTGACATGTTTCGTGAGATATTGAACAGAGTTTGAGCTGGACAAATCCTTTCAGTTGAGGTTTAATAAAACCGCAACGGGTGAAATGCGCCCAAATTCCTTTTAATATAACAGACAGAGCATTATGAGAAAAATCAAGGTACTGAAACTGGGTTGGGAGTTCCCGCCGCTTATCAACGGCGGGCTCGGTGTGGCTTGCATGGGTATCTCGAGAGCTCTGGCCTCCAAGGTTGATCTCTCTGTAATTGTCCCAAAAGCTGCACCTGAGGCTGCATATGATGGCTTTTCTCTCACCGGCATCAACACGCTCAAACACGAGCAAATGGAAACACTGGAGGAAGGCTACACTTACGAAAGCTTCAGCGTAGTCGGCAAAGCACCCATTAATCTTGATCCCTACGCCTGCGTGGAAGGCACCCCCGGCACCATAACTTTCACCAAGGAAGGAAAACTGCTCTTTTCCCGTGTACACAAGGCGGATTTGGCACTCTTTACCGGCAAGGAAGATTTGTATGCAGGCGACCTTGCCCGCAAGGTGATTGAATTCTCCAAAATCTGCGCGGTGATGGCACGCAATTACGAGTTCGATGTGGTACACGCACACGACTGGATGACCTATCTGGCGGGGGTGGAAGTGAAGAAAGCCACAGGCAAGCCTCTGGTAGTACATCTGCATGCTTCCCAGTTCGACCGAGCCGGAGCAGATGCACGCGGCTGGATTTACGACATTGAAAAATACGGCATGGAACAGGCCGATGCCGTAATCCCCGTTTCCAAGTACACCGGGACCATTGCTGCCGGACACTACGGCA
Source organism: Akkermansia sp. (assembly GCA_045579245.1). GTDB lineage: Bacteria > Verrucomicrobiota > Verrucomicrobiia > Verrucomicrobiales > Akkermansiaceae > Akkermansia. Next base: position 84,028 of record JAZNLU010000104.1, on the reverse strand, counting down.
TTGATCCTGCCAAAATTTTCCCCGTACACAACGGAGCTGACCCGGTGCATGTCTTCCACAGCAAGAAGAAGTTCCCGGAGAAGCTCGTGCTCTTCCTCGGGCGTCTTACCGCGCAGAAAGGACCGGAGTTCTTCCTGCAAATTGCGGCCAAGGTACTGGAGCAGACGGACAATGTTCGCTTTGTCATGGCAGGTACGGGGGAAAAGCTCCGACAACTGATAGAAACAGGAGCTTTCCACGGTGTGGGCGACAAGTTCCACTTCACCGGCTTCCTCAACAAGCAGAAAGTAAACGAGCTGCTGTCCATGACAGATGTGTACTGCATGCCCTCCGTCTCCGAGCCATTCGGACTCTCTGCGCTGGAGGCCGCCCAGTTCAACATTCCCGCCGTCATCTCCAAACAGAGCGGAGTGGCAGAGGTGATGAAAGGTGCGCTCAAGGCTGACTTCTGGGACGTGAATATGATGGCAAAACACATCGTTGACCTCATCACGGACGAGGAACTCTACAAGAAGGTGGCAGAGCAGAGTGCGCAGGACATCAAGAACTCCAACTGGGAAACCGCTGCGGACAAGATGATTCGCGTGTATAAACACGTGCTCGGTTGGTAAAACTTTATCCCCACAGACCAGGATATGAATATCACCCTTACCTTTCATGCTCATCAGCCTAACCGCCTGATTCCGTATGATTTCTTCAAGATAGGCGAACACGCGTTCTATGAAGATGATCGGATGAACGGACGTGTGCTCAGCGAGGTGGCAGAGCGCTGCTACCTGCGAGCCAACAGCATGATGAAACAGCTCATTGAGCTCTCCGACGGCAAATTCAAATTTGCCCTAGCCCTCTCAGGTGTCATTCTGGAACAGGCTCACTACCACCGCCCCGACCTCATCGACTCCTTCCGGGAGCTGGCTGACACCGGCTGTGTGGAGTTTTTGGCCATGCCTTACTACGCCTCTCTCGCCTCCCTCTACTCCACAGAGGAATTCGCCGAGCAGGTAGAGGAGCACATGGATCTCATTGAGAAGCTGTTCGGGCAGCGTCCTACCGTTCTCTGGAACACGGGCATGCTCTACTCCAACGCCATTGCCGCTCAGGCATATGATATGGGATTTGAGGGCGTTATGGCAGATGGCAACAGCCGCATGATGTCCAACCGCCACACGAACGCCCTCCAGTGCGCCCCGCTTATTGCCAAGACCAAGACCATCATCCGCAACCGCCATCTCTCCAATGATTTGGCTAACCGTCGAACAGACCCGACATGGAGCGAATACCCCCTCTCACCCTACACATTCGCCGGCTGGCTCTCTCAGCAGCAGGGTCAGGTGGTCAACCTCTCCATGGACTACGAGACGCTCGGCGAGCGACAAGCGGATACCACGGGCGTCTTTGAATTCTGGCGCACTATGATTTCAGCGGCTCTGTTCAACGGGGAAAACTTCATGACACCCACGGAAGCCGTGCGGGAGTTCCCCTCTGTCGGCACCATTGATTGTCCCAACCCCATCACCTGCTCTGCGTTCGGCACCACCACCCATTGGAACGGCAACGTGATGCAGCAGGAAGCCATCAAGAAAATCTACGATTTGGAAAAATCAGTCAAGGCCAGTGAGGATCGCGACATGATTCATGTGTGGCGCAAACTCCAGAGCGCCGACCATTTCCACTATATGGAGAAGAGTAACGGCTTCACCCCCTACCCCTCTCCTTTTGATGCCTACATCTACTACATGAACGCCCTGGCAGACCTCCAGGTGCGCGTCAAACGTGAAGCTGAAATTATCCACAAGGCTCACAGATCAACGCTTGCCTAAAGAAACATCAAGCAAGTAATCTCCGACTACTCGCAGGGAAGGAAAACGAAAACTCCTTCCCTGCGTTCGTCTCCGGGAGAATAGGGAATTTTACCCTGCATAGAGCAAATTCAATCAGACAGCTGTCGAATTCAACACACGCAGCACAAACTCATCTCTGATATAGGCGTATATACAAACAAAAGAATTTACACGAATTGAGATTGCATCTATATTTCCGAACATTCAGTCTACAAACTCGTCAAGAATAGCACATGAGACAGCAGAGAGCATCTTGAATAATGCACACCTTTCTCTCGTTAAAAATCCAAGTGGCACATATCATTGGGGAGCATTCTCAGAGTAGAGCGGAGGTGTCTGACCTCTCAACCAAGGGGAACGACGGTGTCTTATCTGCCGCATACGAACACGGAGTTCCTCCAAACGCTGTTCATCATAAGTCTGCAATAGAAGGGATATTTCCGCCTCCTGCTGAGCACGAGCGGCTTCCTCAGTAGGGTGCAAGGAAACCAGCATTACCAACTGCTCACGCATTTCAGGAGTAAAGTCAGCTCTACTGGTTAGCAATGAAAGAACTCCCAGAGTTTTTTCATTATACACCATGGCTTCCAAATCCTTCCCCTGCTTATTAAGCATAAGTGCATATCGGTCCCGAATACCCAGATACATGAGCAGAAGATTGCTGTCTGACGGAGATTCCGCCAGCAACCCCTGTGCATACTCCACAGCTCGCGCCGTCGCTGCCATTTCCAACGCAGAAAGCTGCCCCTTGCCGCGATGTCGCAACCTACTTTGCACGTAAGCGCGGCGGTAGGCACGACTATCCGGATTACGGCGCAGCAAATCCTCCAACAACGATGCAAACTGCTCTCCGTGCGGTGCCAAAATTCGTCGCAATTCACCGGAAGGCAACTGCTCCAGCAGCATCAACTGAAAAAGACGAGTCTGCTCATGGTCGGGGTTATCCTCTACCAGTCCGGCGATAAGCTTAACAGCCTGTCGCATGTAATTTTCTCGCCGTTGACGGCGCTCCTCTATCTTCTCAACAGAAGGGAAATGACGGGAATGGCGAAATCCGCGCCGCGGATCAGCCAACATGAGCAATGCACGCACCTGCTCCACTCTCACGTCAAACACCGTATTTCTCTCACCGCTCTGAGATACCAGACTTTGCAGCAATTGACGCGCTTTGCTTCTCTTAGACCTGTCTGCCCACAAGCACATCGCCAACCCATTCACCGAGCGAGCATATTCCACAGATTGCATCGGCAATTTCTCCAAGGCCCGTTGAAAATACTGTTGTGCAGTATCAGAATCACCCGTCTGCAAGGCAATGGTTGCCAGAGTACAGCAGGCTGATCCCATATCAGCCCCCCCTCCGGCTGCCTGAGAGGCAATTTGCTCGTAATACGGCATGAGATCGCGGAGCAAACGAGCGTCTGCGCGAGTAACCTGCAGCAGTTCCCGACCCTCACTATCCGTGCTAAGCATGCCGTTAAATATGCGCTTAAGAGCTGCGTCCGCAATCTGTGCATTCTCTTCCGCTCGCCGACGTTGTTTATTTTCATTGGCATACCCCCAGGAAATGCTGGCGAACAACAGTACTACCAGTCCCGCAGCCGCATGACTCCACAAAGCCACGGCCGGACGCCGCTTCATCCACATGATATAGCGTCTTATCAAAGATACCGGACGAGCTTTTACCGGTTCACCGTTCAGGAAGCGCTGTAAATCCGCAGCCATTTCACCCATATCGGAATAGCGGTCAGCAGGCTCAAACGCTATACTCTTGTTGATGATAGCTCCCAACTCTCCCCATCCTTGCAGGGGAGGCAAAGATTCAGAACATATGCGGTGAATTAGGTTTCCCGGTTCAATCTCACGGAACGCTGCCTTTCCTGTCAACAATTCGTAAAGCGTAAGTCCTAATCCGTACTGATCTCCCGCAAAGGAATTTATCCCGCGCGAAAGGCGCTCCGGTGCCATGTAGCGCAAAGTTCCATCATGACTCTGGGTAACCAACGGAGCATCCTCCCCACAGTTCAGCACAGTTGCCAGCCCAAAATCCCCCACATACAACGTACCCTCAGCATCCAGTAGTAGGTTACCCGGCTTCACATCCCTATGCAATACCCCCTGCGAATGGGCGTATGCCAAAGCCTTTGATGCCTGAAGTCCCACCCGAGCAACGGCAACGCGGAAATCCACTCCGGGATAAGCCGCACGAAGAGAGGAAATGCTTACCCCCCTCCCTTTGACCAAGCTCATCACGTAATAACGAAAATCTCCCTCATGCCCGGCTCCAAACACCTCTACAATATTGGTGTGGTGCAATCCGGCTATCACGCGGGATTCTTTTTCAAAAGCCTCACAATGGCGTTCATCCGCGCTCCAGGAGGGAAACAGTATTTTGATGGCCACTTCCCGATGCAGTGCCACATGTTCCGCACGAAACACCGTTCCCATGCCTCCGTGCCCAAGCCGTTCAAGCAGACGATATCCTCCCAATGTTTTCGGATAGGAAGCGGCTGCATCCCGCACTGCTCGTGTCGCGGTTCGACTCACCCCCTCCATCTCGATTAATGTAGGCAGCAACTCATTTAATTCATCTTGACACTCAGGATAGTGAGCCGCAAAATCCGCAATCTCCTGAGCAACGCCTCGTCGGAGCGACTCAAGATATTCATCCACCAGAACAGCTATCAACTCTTCTTTTGCCTCAGCATCCATAGAGAAACTCACATTTACATATAGGGATATTCTGTCTCTATCAGTTCGCGAAAACGTTTAATGGCACGAACATAACGTATACTGGCAGCCTTTACCTCAATTCCCAACACCGCAGCGCATTCGTTATTACTCAGCTCCTCGAAATGGCGTAGTTCCAGGATTTCCCGATCTGCAGCAGAAAGTTTCAGCAACAGCTCGCGAATGAGTCGTTGGCGCTCCAGACGCTCCATGTGAGAGCGCGGGCTGGAGATAGAATCAGCAAATTGCGCCCAAGCATCCATCATAGTTGCATCCTCCGGGGAATACTCCTTCATGGCATCCCGTTTTCCGGCACCCAAGTGTTTACGCTCCATATCGACAAGCGTCTGAAGAGCCAGACGTCGCAACTTGGCATACATGGGAATCTCCGGTTCCTCACGTAGATAGGTCATACGTTTCCCACAGGTAAGATACGTTTCCTGCAACAAATCCTCCAACCCAACCCTACGATGTAAGGCACCAGGCATACGCAGTATCAGCAAGCGAGCAATGCGATCTCGGTGTTCCATCCACAGCTCTGCCAACCATAAATTTTCAAGCGATTCAGACATGTTTCTTTCCTCCTACCATAGAACGCAGCAAAGGCTGAACAGTCTACACAATTGATGCCGATGGAGTGCATCGGCATCAGAAAAAGTCAATCGGTCACATTCTCTTCTCTCAGTACTCGGGTCATCAGCTCATCCAACGCGCTGCGTGCAGGCTTACCACCGTAAAGGATATCATACATTGCATCTGTCAGCGGAGTTCGTACCCCAAGATGATGAGCCAATTGGTAAACGGAAAGCGTATTGGGTATACCTTCCACGACCTGCCCTATACGCTTCTGACATTCCTCCGTCGGCACTCCGTCCGCAATCAACCGTCCGGCGGTCAGGTTGCGACTATGCTCGGAATAACAGGTAACTACCAAATCTCCCATACCGGAAAGCCCCATGAATGTCTCCATGCGTCCTCCGCGGGCAATCCCCATGCGTGTCATCTCAGCCAGAGCTCGGGTTGCAAGTGCAGCACGGGCATTATCACCCAACCCCAACCCGGCACAGATACCACCGGCCAGAGCAAACACGTTCTTCATGGCACCACCTAACTGCATTCCCACTACATCTGTGGTCGTATAAATACGAAGGAACGGCGTGCTGAGGTGTCGCTGCACAGCCTTGGCTATCTCAATATTCTCAAAACCAACGAGTGTGAGACTGGGCAGTCCTAACACAATATCTTCCGCATGATTCGGACCGGAAAGCGCACCCACGGGATAATTCAGGACAGAAGCAAGAATCTCACTCATCAACAGATTCGTATCTTTCTCAATTCCTTTGGAGCAGGTAAGAATCACAGCATCCTCAGCCAACCCTACCTCCGAGAGCGATTGCGCCACACTACGCATCACCACGCTGGGAACCACAACCAACACCAAATCAGCATCAGCGACATCCTCCCACTTACTGGTTACCAACACATTTTCCGGCAACAGGTTCGCCCCCATAGGTGCCACCAAACTCTTTCGCGTCTCTCGGATAGCTTCCGCTTCCCGCTCCAGGTAGGTCCAAAGCACCACCTCTTTACCTCCCACCCCCGCAGTATAGGCAAGAGCTGTACCCCAGGCACCGGCTCCAATCACCGCAGTTTTTCTAAATGTTCTCTGCATATTCGTTCAAATTAATTTTTGGATGAAAAAGCCCTAGGTTCCGTACCGTTACAAAGGCGAATGATATTTCCGCGGTGCTTCACCAGCACCAGTACAAATATCAGAAAAAGAAGACCCAGCACTATCTTATCTGCCCCACTGCAAACACCATCTCTATACCAAAAGATATAACCTGCAGAAATCATCATTGCCACGCCTGCCACCATACTGGAAAGCGACACATAGCGCGTCAGAACCATGCAGCAAACCCAGGCAATCACCGCCCACATGCCGACTTCCGGAGAAAGTGCCACAAGGCATCCGGCCGTGGTTGCCACGCCCTTGCCGCCCTTAAAGCGCAGAAAACAAGTAAAAGTGTGTCCCAAGACCAGAGCAAACAGCATGCCGACAAGCCAGCCCATCTGCCCGGAATCGAATGTTGTCACATCATCCCCCAGATGATACTTCATTAGCAGAAGCGGCACAAAGCCTTTCAGAAAATCCAGAATAAACACCGGAATACCCCAGCGTTTTCCCAACACTCGCACCGTATTGGTAGCTCCAATATTATGCGAACCGTGCTCGCGCAGGTCAATACCATTGATTCGCCCGGCAATATAGCCAAACGGAATTGAACCTATCAGATACGCAGCAAGAATATATAAGAAGTTCTCTACCATGCGGATTAAGTATACAGCCTACAGGCTCCCAATGCAATAATTTTTTAGCTTTCCTAACCATTTTTATTGCTGCACCTGCTGTGGTAAAGCATCCGCATTTTGTTCGGATCCCACTCCCCACACCCAGAGGTATACAGTAACGGCGATGTATAGTATAGTAAGTACAGTTCCGAGCAAGTTAACAATCACGCCTATGATACGCCACCGCGTAAGCAGGGAAATCACAAAAACGGCTAAACTGATAAGAACTCCGATTCCGGCTATCACCACGCTGCTCACCACATCCTTATCATTGAACACAAAGTTCATAATGGCAGGGACCATGGTTATCATCAACATGGCACCCAAAATATCCCAGCTGTTAAATTCATTCAAATCCTCCGCAGCCTCTCTCATATCTGCGCAGAGTATACCCCGAATTAGTAACTTTTGCAACCACATTCGGTTTTCTAACGCTATTCGGTTACTGTTTGCAACATATACAAGAGACAATCCCTAATCATACTTTTCAGATTCCATTGACTATTTTTATATTGGTGTTATACTTCAATCCATGAACACCCCCATTACCATGACGGATGGAGAAGTAATCATCTGGCAGGGCAAGGCGGCTTCCCCGAAACGGAGCGCAAAGGAATACCTGCCTCTGCTCATCTCTATAGTTCTTTTTGTGAACAGTTGTTGGCTGCTCTACCCTGCAGAACCGTTCACTACGCTTCATCAATTCTGTTCCGGAAACTTTGTCGGCGGCCTGCTCATCCTGTTCATTGCCGTTTTTGCCGTTGCGCCGACAGTCAAACGCAAACTCGTTTCCGGGCAAAGCTATCTCTTCACAAATCGCCGCGCCATCAGTTTCGCAGACTCTACGGGAGCCGTCATTCACACCATGCCTACCGAAAAGCTTGCTGACTGCATCATCAGGCAGCACGGCAACGGGCTTATCAGTATACTGGAATCAGACAACTCCGGGGCGGAATCTGCCATCACCCTTCTGTTTGCCTACGTTCCCGCTGATATCCTGACGCATTACTCAACGATAAAATAATCAGGCAAGAACCGCGTAAAAAAAGTCATACGTGTCCCAAAGATTTGAGACACGTGGATTTACGAATGACGATTTACAAATTACAAATTAAAAGTAAGCGGCTTACGCGGTTTTAGAAATAAACGGAAAATTCCTGCAATGAATGGACCTCATGATACTCCCGCCAAGGAATTTTGACAAAATATGCTAACTTTTAGTGTATAATGGGTATTTTCGTCAAACTTTAGGACACATGTGAAAAAAAAGTATTTCCGGCAGCTTTTTGCTCGCCAAGGCTCAAGGCGGCGTGTATGATAGTTGTTGATTGCTATGAACAACTATCTTGCCGGTCTTGCTCTCGGAGTCATGTGTACATCAACATTGGCGGAAACCATTGTCGAACAGGGGAATCGTATCCTCATCAGATTTCCCGAGCCGGTCGTGCTGCAGAGCGAATTATGGAAAAAGACGGAAAAGTTTGATGTGACGGGAGATGGTACCCACCGTCCGGAATGCCGGTGGGTTGACCAGGATTGCCTGCAGGTGGAGTTTGCCCCGGGCACCTCTGTGTTCACGACTTTTCAGCTCACCTTCAAGCCCGGGCAGGATAAATACCTGAGCGGCGAAAGCATGGAGAAATCTGCATTCCGCTTCAGCTGCCCGCGCAGCGGACTGAGAGTCGAACAGGTTTCCGGCACTCCCACCGCCGCTTTCTGTGTTTTCCCCGAAAAACGGCTCAGCAAAGAAGCTCTGGCGTTTGCCGCAGATACTGCGGTGCAGTATTCATTCCGATATTGCCGAGAGGAAAAAGACGGCACCTACAGTTTCGGAGAGCCGCATCCGGGCAAGGCTGAACCCGCAAGGCTGGGCATGATTCCCGCAAAATATCAGAACCGGGCACTTCAGGTGCTGAAAGAGCAGAACCCGGATTGGAGCCGGGTGAATAGCGATACCCCCGTGCCGGGTTTCGTGCTGGTGCGGGCTCCGGAGCTGCCCCAAAACGGGGACCAATGGGAGTTCCGCGCCATACCGGCAGAAGAAAGCGGGCTTCAGGCAAATGATTATTCAGCCCGGCTGTTTACTCCGGAGCTTGAAGCGGGGACAGATGTCACCCAGCAGATTTTCACCTCACCCCCGGCAGAGGGACAATCCGGGCGCATGTACCTGCGCATCTCCTTTTCCGCACTCGTGAAAAAAAGTGCGCTTGAAACCATTTTCCGCTCCCTCACCATCCGCGCCAACGGTCAGGAAGCTACTGACAAGGGTAACACCAAAACACTTTCCCTGAACGGAAAAGAAGTCAGCTTCAGACTGCTTCCGCCGGAAGAGAGCAAAAAAAGCAGGTTCAACGGGATTCCCAAAGATGCTGACGGCAAAGAAATGCTGAGCTTTTTCCCGGATGACACGGTAGACGCTCTGCATGTGGAATTCAGCGCCTTGGAACCCACGGAGCTGGACATCATCATCCCCGCCGGAACTGCCACGGCCAATGGGCTCTCCACCGTCTGCGATCACCACCACCGCCTCAGCATTCATCCCGCAGCACCGCAGCTGGGGCTCGGCATGCCACAGCTCCCCCTGCGCGGCGACCACAGCTTCCGTCTGCCTGCCCACAACGTGGAATCACTGCAAATGCAGGTTTGGCACATGGATGCGGAGCAATTCCTGAAAGAGGGGCGCAAGATGTCCGATTTGACGGAGCAAACGGAGCTCGAAAAGCAGCTGGAAGCACTGCGCTACCAACTTGCTCTGCAAGAGAAACGAGACAGCGAGGATAAGGAGAACACCCTGAAACATCTGCGAAAAAGAATTCTTCAGACAGAGGGAGAATTGGTTAAACACCGTCTCACCGCTCAGCTTTTCCTGCCGCGGCTGACAGCATTCGATCCCCAAACCATCTCTCCGCAGGCGGTGGACAGCTCCGAGCTGCTGTATTCGCGTGATATCTGCGTGAATCTGGACACGCTTACGGGAGGGAATACAAAACCCGGCTTCTATATTGTGAAAGTTCAAGCGAAAGTGACAGCTGCGGTTCGCCGTGTCCTTGAATCACTGGGGCTGAAACCGGACATTTTTGAGCAGGTCCGCTACTTTCCCATCCACGTGACAGACCTTCGAGCCTCTGCGGATGAGGGGCTGCTTATTCTCACGCGATTGAGCGATGGCTCCACGGTATCAGACGGTGAGCTGATAACCCAAAAAGGAGAGCGGCTTCCGATTCGCAACGGCATCTGCCACACCGGGGATTGGGATAAACGCTGCATTGTCTGTGCGGGGGATGATTACACCACCGCCGTTACCGATTCCTCCTACTACACGCCCGAAACAAAACTGCAGGCTGAAACCTTTGCCGACCGCCCACTCTATCGCCCGGGCGATACTGTTCATCTGCGCGGTATACTGCGCCGCGTTTCCCCCGCTTCCGAATGCAGCATTACGGAGGACGTGAAACTTTTGCAGCTGAAGGTATTCCGACCGAACCGTGAGCTCCTGTTCCGCCGGGACATAACGCCGGATGAATACGGCTGCTGGGCTCACTCCTTCTCCCTGCCGGACGGAGAAGAAGATGTCACGGGGAAATACCGTGTAGAGTTGGATGCGCCCGGAGAGCAACTCGATGAGAACAGCCCGGTGCTCTCCTGTCAGGTATTCCGCCGGGATTCCTTCACCGCCGAGATAAGCCTGAAAGCAGCCCCCATCTGCCCGGACACATTCAGCGTCTCGCTACAGGCTACGGATTTGAACGGCACGCCGCTCAGCAATGCCGAAGCTGAGCTGAATCTGAGCTGTTCTGCCCCCATGCTCTCCCGCACGGCGGGAGAAAAGCCCGTCGAGTCACTGCAATTCCGCGTTAAAACAGATGCGCAGGGCAAAGCCGACATCAGCGGCATCATCACGCCGGACTTCCCGCGCCGCCTCAACGGGCAGGCTTGGCTGAGCGTTCGCGGCAGTATCGTGAATGACCGTGGAGAATACCTGCAGCTCCCGGACGAGAGCCAACGCATTTACGCTGCTGATTTCACAGCATCACTGAGCCACTCATCCCTGCTTCTGCACACGGCGGGAAGCAGAGATGAACCACTCCCCCGCGACCAGACGGTGCATGTGCGCGTGTGTGCCGATACCATACAGGAAGAAAAACTTCCCGGCGGCATCATCATTGCGCGGCAGCAGGAAACATGCCTTCTGGAGCAGGATATTACCGTGCCGGCCAACTGTGAATCGGGCATTCCCCTGCCCCTGTCAGAATTATTCGAAAAGGCAAATAGCAGACGTCCGCTGACGGTCCTGGTATCCGGCACTGATTCCGCCGGACGCAAACTGGAAACACACCTCAGTTATTACATCTGGGATGCACATGAAGAAAGGAATGAGCCGGCAGCCCGCGCTCAGAAAATAACCCGTATCACCGCAAAGCCCGCGCAACAGGGGTTGCATCTGGAGCTTCAGACGCACCGCGCGGGCGATGCGCTGCTGGTGCTGCACAGCCCGCGGGGAATCAGGTGCATCCCCATCCGGGTGCAAGGAAAGCAGGAAATCCAAAACATCCCCCTGCAGGAGGGTGAGAGCGGGCGCATCACCTGCCAACTGCTGCAAACGGCTGCGGGGAAAAACAATCTCTATACCGAATGGGTCAGCGACTACGCTCACTGCATCGTTCCGCGCCGGGAATCGCAGGTGCATGTGTCACTTACCACCCCCGGGCAGGATGTTCTTCCGGGGAACGAAACAGAGCTGAGCGGGCGTGTTACACTGCCGGACGGAAGTGCCGCTGAGGCAGCCGTCACACTCTTCGCCGTAGATAAAGGTATGCTGTCCGTCTCCCCTTATGAACTACCGATATTCAGCAGCGCATTCACCCAAACGCGTCGGCAAATACTCCGGTTGAGAGGCAGCATCCGGGATTGGCTTACCGAGCAGGAAAAACTCACTCCCGTGCTGCTGGAACCGCTCCGCGACGGCAGAATTATCGGTGCCGGGAGATGGTTTCGCAACTATCGGAATCAATATCGCTCCGGTGTTCCCATGGACTACGCCAACAAGGCAGGCGGCACGGTCAATGAGGCAATTGACATCGAAGAAGAGGGAGCAGACAGCATGGGCTTGAAGATAGACTTGGGAGACGGGTTAGGAGACGGGTTGAGAGTATCCGCCCCGGCTGCTCCGTCCGTCAGAGTAACAGGAAAAGACATGCCCCAACCGAGACTCCGAACCGATTTTGCTCCCGTAGCGGTCTGGCAGGCTGCGCTCAAAACGGATGCGGAGGGCAACTTCTCCGCCAGGGTCAAGCTGCCTGACACCCTCACCACCTACCGTGTCTTTGCCGTGGCTGTCAGCCGCTGCGGCAAGCGTTTCGGGCAGGCGGAAGGCGAGTTCCGCGTCAATCAGCCGGTCATGATGACACCCGGCACGCCGCTCTTCATGAGCGTGGGTGACCGGCTCCGTCTCCCCCTCACCATCACCAATAATACCGACAGGGATGACACCTGGCAGGTCTCTCTTGAGGGAGCGGGCGCTCCGCAGAGTATCGCTCTGAAAGCCGGCACCACCGGCACGCTCTTCTTTGACTTCACCGCCGCCACGGAGGGGGAAAACACCCTGCGTTGGACAGCTGTCGCAGCCGCCGGCGGCGATGCCGTGGAGGGCAGCTTCCCCGTTCGATTCCCTGCCCCGGTGCTCAAAGAAACGCACCACTTAGTGCTGTCTGCCGGGGCAGAACCGCTGAAGCTTGCTTCCCTGCCCGCTGCGGAAGTGGCGCATGCCGCCCGCAGCTCCGTGCAGTTTGAGCTTTCTGCCAACCCGCTGCTGCATCTGAGCTCTGCCATGGATTTTGTGCTGAGTTATCCTTACGGATGCACGGAACAGACGTCCTCCGGGCTGCTGCCGTGGATTTTCCATGCTCGCCTTGCGCCGTTCTCCCCCGCCATGCAGAGCGTCAGCCCGCAGGAGGTCAGCAAGGTCATCACCGATGCCGTGGACAAGCTCTTCAAACGCCAACGGGAGGATGGCGGCCTGGGCTACTGGGAGGATTCCGAGGAGTCCTGCCTCTGGGCAAGTGCTCATGCAGCGCTGGTATTCACCATCGCGGCAGAACAGGGTATCCCCCTGCCGGAAGAAAAGATGCAGCAGCTGCGCCGCTATCTCTCCTCCCGCAGCGAAGAGGAGATGAAAAAGCTTTCCCCCTACAGCCGTTACGCCATCGGACGCGCCTGCGGCAATCATCAGCTCATCAACGCCGCTCTGGATGCTGCCCGGGCGGACAATGCATCCGGCTACCGTTGGGAAGACAGCGCGAAAAGGGATATTCAATTCATCGCAGAGCTGAGGAAGAATCCGGCAGAGCGTCACACCGCTTTCCTGCGCTGGATGCGCAGCCGCGGTCATGATTACCGCCACATGAGCACCTGGCAGAGCGGGTGGATGTTCCTGGCTCTGGGCGAATACCTGCGGCTTGAGCCCGCACAGGCAGCTGCCGCGACCGTACAGCTGCAGGATGGCACACAGCTGACACTCGGCAACGGTATCACCCGTTACACCCCGCCCGCAGGATGCAGGCTCAGCGAGCTTCCCACCGTCCTCACCACCACACAGGGCACGGCTTACCTCAACGTGAAATTCCGCGCCCTGCCGGACAGGACGGAATACCCGGGCGTGACGGAAAAGGGCTTACAGGTCACCCGCGTATACGAGAAAAAAGACGCAGAGGGCAACTGGAAACCCGCCACGGAGTTCTGTGTGGGCGATGTGGTGCGCGTGACGCTTACCTGCGCCAAAGTTGCGCCGGAGTTGGAGTATATCGTGCTGGAGGACTACCTGCCCGCCTGCATGGAAGCCATCAACCCGCATGTGCCGAGTCAGGCGGCAGGCTTGGAACTGACATGGCAGCCATGGAGTCCATGGTTTGACCACAAGGAATATCTGGCCGACCGCGTGCGGGGCTTCTGCACGCGCTGGAGCGGGCGGAAGCTGCTCAACATGAGCTACTACGCCCGCGTGAAACGCGCCGGAATCTCCACCGCGCCACCCGCCGAAGCACAGCTCATGTATGAACCGCAGACCTATGGGCTCTCACCCAATGCCAAAATCATCAGTAAATAAAGCAAAAAAAATCAGGTTCACATAATTATTCTGTCTAAGCCAAGAAACAAGATTTCAAAGCAAGGGGAACACGAAATCCAGCTCCGAACAATCAGCCAATGCCGAAAATAACCCCGTAGTCAATTTACCTCCTAATTATGGCAGGAAAAAAAGATTGCACAGCTCTGCCTGTTGCGACATAATGTTCGTATGCTTAGAAATAAATGGGTAAAACGACTGCTCTGTGTCATCATCTGTCTGCTCGGGCTGCTGCTGTTGGCAGCGGGTGGTCTGGCTTTTTATTTGTATGGTACTCCGCTGACTCGACTGGGGGACGGGGATTTTCACCCATCATGGACGGCGGAAGAACGCGAGGCGTTGCGACAGGCAGAACATTATCTGCTCTTCGACATGAGGGATGAAAACAGAAAAGACCTGCGGTCAGCCTTCTGGCTTTTCAGCGAGAAAGAGTTTTCCCCTTTCTCTTTCCATTCCTTGGAATTAGAGTTTGCTCTGCGAAAAAACTGTGCCAAATGGAAGAGCTTGCTCAGCAAAGCGGCGGTCAGCGGCAATGCCCACCAGACAAGTGACACTGATGACGAGGGTTGGTATTCCCTCGTCCTTGCTCTGGCTAACTGCGGAGAACCGAATATCATCAAAGCGATGGTACGCCACGGTGCCATGCTCAACCTGGAGGGAGATTTAGAAAACTCAGATGATTTGAAATACGTTAATTCCTCTCTGTTGATGCATGTTCTGAAAAGTGGAAAATACAAAAAAGAGGAGCTTTACGAACTGGCGGATTGGTTAGTACAGCAACCGGGTGAGGGCTTACACCGAGCCCCGGGCATGTTGCTGACAATTTGCAGCCTCCCCCATGCAGCTGATGCTATGGAATGGGCATTGGAACGAGGGTTCGTGAAAACTGAGTTCTTTTACACAAGTGAGGGTTCTCCGATTAACCCGGGTGCGCAGATATACAATCATAAAGCTATCTTTTTCCGCTTGCTGGATGAGGGCAGAATCAACCTGAACGAGGCTCGCGGAGTAACTACCGTTCTCCAAGTCGCTGCCATGGAATACCCGCTGAAAAGCACAGAGGATGTCCGCAAATTACTGCTGGCAGGCGCAGATCCGAACCTCATCCCCGCCGCAGCGGAGCAGTTTAAGCAAACGCCCTTGCAGATTGTTCTCAAAAGACTCAGTCTGCGGGATGACAAAACACTCGAGCAACACACCAAGAAACAATTAGAGCTTGCGGAGCTTTTGATACAGCATGGTGCGATTTCACCGGAATATCCCCTACCGTGGACTCCACGCGCAGAAGAAGAGACGGACAAGGTAACTTTCAGACGCTGGCTTCACGGGCAAATGGAATCACTCTATCGCCGACACGGTATCAAGCCCACGGAGAGGTAGCGTCACTCCTGCTCCTGCTGACGTCGGCGCAGGTATTCCATGCGCTCAGAGATTCTCAATTCCATGCCGTTGGTGGTAGGGTGATAATATACCCTGCCCTCCGGCAGATAGGCCTGCGGCACAAAGTGATCATCTCCGTAATCGTGGGCGTATTTATACTGCGTGGCTTCCTCTGAAACACCGCGAAGCCGTGCCAGTTTTTTGCGGGTAGGGGTCGCCAGATGATCAGGAACGGCCAGCGTCTTGCCCTCGCGCACATCCTGCAAGGCTGCATCCAGCGCCTTATAGGCAGAGTTGCTCTTGGGAGCCGTGGCGATGTAGACGGTGGCATGAGCCAGAGGAATGCGCGCTTCAGGCATGCCCACCATCTCCGCAGCGCGCGCTGCTGCGAGTGCCACGCGCAGGGCGTTGGAATCGGCCAGTCCTACATCCTCACTGGCGCAAATAACCAATCGGCGGGCAATGAAGCGTATATCCTCCCCGGCGTTCAGCATGAAGGCCAGCCAGTAGAGCGCGGCATCCGGGTCACTGCCGCGCATGGATTTGATATAAGCAGAAATGGTATCATAGTGACCGTCTCCGGCACGGTCATATTTGACAGCTTTTTTCTGGATGGATTCTTCCGCGACGCCAAGGTCAATAACAATGCGTCCATCTTCCCCGGGCGGGGTGGAAAGCGCCGCCACCTCCAGTGCGGTGAGAGCCTTGCGGGCATCGCCGTCTGCCTTGGTAGCCATGTGTTGCAGAGCGTCCTCACAGAGTTCCAGCGGCATGTGACCCAAACCGCGGGACTCATCTGCCGCGGCACGCCTCAGCAGAGCCGTTATTTCCGCATCCGGCACCGGCTCCAGCGGAAAAATCTGGGAGCGGGAAAGCATGGCGGAATTGATGGCGAAGTAGGGATTTTCAGTGGTAGCACCAATAAAGCGGACAGTGCCGCGCTCCAGATGCGGCAGCAAGACATCCTGCTGAGCTTTGTTGAAACGGTGCAGCTCATCTACAAAAAGGATGGTTTTCTGCCCATGAAGAGCCATGCGGGTGCGAGCCTCGGCAATTTTATCACGTATCTCGCTCACGTTGGATTCCACGCCGTTGAGCATCACAAAAAAGGCGCTTGTGGAGCGGGCGATGACGTAGGCGAGCGTGGTTTTCCCCACTCCGGGCGGACCGTAGAAGATGAGAGAGGAGAAGCGATCCGTTTCAATGGCACGACGAAGAAGTTTGCCCGGAGCCAGCAGATGCCCCTGTCCCGCCACCTCTTCCAACGTTTCAGGGCGCATGCGTGCCGCCAGCGGCATATTCCCCTTCTGCGATTCCGGCTGGGGGTCACGGAAGCTGCCGTGGGGCGTGAAAAGGTCGGCTTGCATAGCGGAATGAGGGAAATTTACAAATGCGGCGAGGCGGCGCGCAGTTGGCGGTAGACCTCACTGTGCCTATCCATGAGCGGCTGAAGGGTGGCCTCATGCTCCGCTACTTTGCGGCGCGGCACGGTATACAGGCGTCGGTATGCCGACACACGGGAAACCACGATGCCTTTGACCAGTTCGTTAATACGGAGTTTGAGGTTATCAAAGATAACGCCTTCTGCCCTGTTAACCAACGGCTGTATGCCGCGAGCGATAATCAGATGGGCAAGTGAACCCAGAAGCCATACGACACCAGCCACGCCCACTGTAGCAACGGCCAGCACATCCTGCCCCACAAAGCCGAGAAGCCCGGCAACTACCAGCAGGAAGCAACAAATAATGATAAATGCCTGCATCCACCCGGCCTGAGCTTTGAAAAATTTACTCATGAAAGAGCGCACCTGCTGGCGCTTAAAGGGTTCCCGTAAGTCATGCGCCAGTCCGGAGCGCAGTTGCTCCAGCTCAGCCGAAATGTCATTTTCCGGAAAATCACCGATTTCGCATTCCAACGTCTGTTTCATACGCGGGCGCACATGTTTCCAATGCAGAGAACAGGAGTGGATGAACTGTCGGTCGGAATCCTGTTGAAGCGCCAGCACATCATCCCGCACGGCGGCACAGAAATATTCCTCAGCTCCGGCTCCCATGTGTTCCAAGCGCAGCAGGGTCACGGGAGAAAGGAAATAGCCGAAACGGCGGCGCAAACGGCGGCGGAGAGGCAAGCGGGAGCGGCGCACGGAATCAGCGTAATTAGCGGCGCAGGCGGGCACTCCGAGCATTTGGTGTGCCAGGAAATTGTCAATTTCCTGTTCAATTCCGGCAAGAAAGCCGCTGTCCGTGCGAGCTACATCACCGCGCACTTTCAGAACGCTTCCCTGCTTATACATCAAGTCCACGGCGGCATTCACCACAGTTCGAATGGCAGAACGTACGCCTCGCTGGCCACTCAGGGCATCCTGCACGCGTTTGGTAAAGACTTCTACGCCCTGAGCAGAGGTGGGACAAACCTGATACACCGGCAAAGAACGCACCAGTCTCTCTCGGCATATCTGGCGCAGTGTGTCATTGAGCTCCAAAGCTTCTGCTGCGGGCATCATATCCGTATGGGTGAGCGCCACCATGCAGGCCGCATAGTCAGATTCCGCCAGAGAAGACAACAAATCCCATGCGGGCGATTGAACGGGGTGCTGAGCATCTACCACGGCAATCACCACATCTGCTCCGGCTATCAGGTCGCGCAGTTCAGGCTGCACCGCAGAGTCGGCACAATCCACGGTATCAACCAGTTCCAGTCCCTCCAGCGATTCAATGGGCAGGAATCGAGAGGACGAGGCATCACCATCTTCACAGCGGAAGCGCCAGCGGACGTAGTTTCCCTCCCACGCCGCAGCAGCGGGAACAGGACTCCCGACCATGTGAGACAACAGGGAGGATTTTCCGCTCTTTGCTCCGCCGATAACAATGATGCGGCGCGGCGTGTTGAGCTGCTGAATGCTCTGAAGGACAGGTTGAACGGGTTCCTGAAGCGTGGAATCATCAATATCCGCGCAGAGTTCAACAGCCTGCTGCGCCCAATAGCGCACCAGACTCTCCTGAGTCCTGTAGCATCTCTTCAGCATCACTTATCTGCCGGGCACCATTTCAAATGTGAAACCTTTCAGGTATTCTGTCTCAGGGATATTCAGCAGAATGGGATGATCCGGGCTCTGACCGTGTGCTGCCACCATGCGCAGCGTGCTGTGTCCGTCCACCGCTGCCTCACAGATTGTCTGGCGGAAAAGGGTGGAGTTGATGTGGTGAGAACAACTGAATGTGGAAAGAACGCCTCCCACCGGCAGCATCTGCATGGCGCGCAGGTGAATCTCCTTGTACCCTCGCAGAGCACCGTTGAGGCTCTTCTTGTTGCGGGTAAAACTGGGGGGGTCAAGGATAATCATATCCCACTTCGGGTCAGCACCGTTGCGCACGGCATCGCTCTCCCGCTTAAGGAAATCAAAGGCGTTCTCTGCTATGGCATCCACCTGCACACCGTTGAGTTCCGCATTGCGGCGCACAGAGGCTATAGCCTCCTCCGAAATGTCTACGGCGGTCACGCTCGCCGCTCCGGCTTTGGCACAGGCCAGAGCAAAGCCACCTTGGTTGCAGAAGCAATCCAGCACGCGGCGTCCGCGGGCAAACTTGGCCACTTCCTCATAGTTCTGAAGCTGGTCCAGGTAAAGCCCGGTTTTCTGCCCCGTGGACAAGTCCACCAGGAATTTGATACCGCGTCCGGTGCCGACGAATGGTTCGGGCATTTCCCCGGCGGCAACGTAGGTTTCCGGCTCTATCCCCTCAGCCAGCAACATGGGAGAATCATTACGCACGAGGATGCAGCGGGGCTGCAGCAAGTCTCCGAGAATGTCCCTGATAAGCCCCAGACGCTGGTACATGGCCATGGTGAGCGTCTGCACCACCAGCACGTCTTTGTAACGGTCAATGATGAGTCCGGGCAGACCGTCACTCTCACTCCAGACAAGACGCATCATTTCCTCACCCGGCAGATAACGCTCCCGCAGCAGCATGGATTGTGAAATACGGCGGGCAAAAAAATCGCGGTCAAGATCCTGTTTGCGGCGGGAAAAGCGGCGTGCAACAATCTGTGAGTGAGGGTTGTACATAGCAGACCCCAGATAGCGGTCACGCTGATCTTTCAGCAGCACCACATCCCCCGCCTGCGGATTCCCGAATACCGCGCGAACCTCTGTGCCGTACACCCAATCGTGACCGTGGAAAATGCGCGCCTTGGGCGCGATGATAAGACCTGCCATAACGCCAACCAACATACCCGAAAGCCCCGAGTCTGTCAATGCACAATTCAGTTCACAGAGAGAAAATACAACCCGGTATACACGCGCGGGTCAACGGCAATACCCTCTGCCATTTTTGCAGCCAGCCAAATGTTGATTTCAGCCTCAGGCACCCGGTGAACGGTGATATTTTCACCCTCCACACCTCCGCCGGCATGCACCCGGCGCAGTCCCTCCGCCACATAAAAATGAAGCGTCTCAGATGTCAGCCCGGGAGAGGATGGGCCGGTAAAAAGAAAGCGCACATTTTCCGCCATGTAGCCTGTTTCTTCCAGCAATTCCCGGCGGGCGGCATCGGCATGAGCTTCCGGGCATTCATCCCCGCTCAAGCCGGCGGGAAAGCAGATGCAGCGTTTTCCGATAGGCGGGCGAAATTCCTCTACCAGAAGAACTTCTCGCTCCGCAGTGCGGGCAAATATCATAACCGCGGGAGTGTTATTCTTCCGCTCGCAGAACTCCCACCTTCCCTCTTTTACAAGATTCAGGAATTTTCCCGCGTACAACATCTCCATGGCGTATCACTGTAAAAAGGGGCGGTAGTCTTTACCGACTACCGCCCGTTTCAGAAACGGATACTTACATGCGCACAATCTCTTGGAAGCGCGCAAGGATTCGCTTGGTGATGGGACCGGCTACACCGGCACCGATGGTGCGGCCATCCAGACTGGTGGCGGCAATCACTTCTGCCGCCGTCCCCGTCAGGAAGCACTCATCCGCGCGAATAACATCGAAACGGTTGATAACGCGTTCCTCACAGGGGATTCCCAGCTCTGCGCAGATATCCATGACTGCGTGGCGTGTGATACCGCCCAGAGCACCCTCTGTCAGCGGAGGAGTCATGACCACGCCGTCCTTGATGATAAAGATATTGTCACCGGTGCATTCGGCCACGTTACCGTTGGCATTGAGCATGATGGCTTCCCCGGCTCCCTGCTGCACGCACTCAATCTTGGCGGAAATGCTGTTGAGATAGTTCAGGCTCTTGACCTGCTGGCAGTTCACATCCGGGTTGGCTCGGCGGTAGGAACTGGTAATCAGGCTCAGCCCATTCTCATACATCTCCGGCGGATACAGGGCGATGGAGGAGGCTATGATGAACATGCTAGCCTTGGCACAATTGCGGGGATTGAGCCCCAAATCTCCCACTCCTCGGGTCACCACCAGGCGAATGTAGCCGTCCTCCAGCCCACTGGCTGCCACGGTTTCCTCCGTTGCGGCACACACTTCCTCATAGCTCCACGGAAGGTTCAGCATCAGGTAGCGCATGCAGTCAAAGAGGCGCGTGATATGTTCCTGCAGGCGGAATATCTTGCCGGAGTAAAAACGAATCCCCTCGAAGCAACCATCACCGTACAACACTCCATGATCGAACACGGAAACCTTGGCTTCCTCTCGATCTACCAGTTTACCATCGAGCCAAATTTTCATAGATGTAAAAAAATTGTGAACAGGGGCATTATAACTTTATTTTTACTGATGTGAAGCAGAAAAAAGCGGCTCCGCGTCATTTTTTACGAAAAGAACCCCAAAGAGATAATTAAATAAAGTTTATTGTTAGGATTTCATTGACCTGAAATGAGCTCTGTGCTATTCTGACAACGACGCGCACTTGCTTAGCTCTGAACAACATGAAAAAACGACAGAAAATGGTTGATTTGCGGGATTATGTCCCTGCCGGTAAAATCTGGCCGGAATGGCTCATCAACCCGGGAGAACGATTTCTCGGCTTTCACGCCCTGAATGTAGCACACGCACACATTGAGGATGATTGGGATGAGGGAAGCACGGATAATTTCTTCAAACTTGCCTGCAAATATCTCAACCTGCACTATGATTTGGAAGGGCTGGAAAACATCCCGAAAGAGGGGCCGTGCGTCATCGTCTCCAACCACCCGCACGGCATGTCTGACGGACTGATGTTCGGAGACATTGCCATGAAAGTGCGAAGCGATGTGCGTATCATTGTCAACGAATTTCTGGACTGCGTGCGCGGGATGCGCCCGTACGAAATCAAGGTGGATGTGTACGGAGGCGACAAGGCCAAGCGAGCCAACATGCAGAGCATGAAGCAAATACTGCAATGGCTGCGGGAGGGGCACTGTATCCTGGTTTTCCCCAGCGGCTCAGCGGCATCCTACTCTCCGCAGGATAAGCGGGTGATAGATGACCCCTGGCAGGCTAATATAGCCGGCATTATCCGCAAGACGAATGCTACGGTGGTTCCCATGCACATCTCCGGGCGCACCGGGCTGCTCTTCCAGCTGGTTACGCTGCTCGCCAAGGGTCACCGAGCATCTCTGCTGCCGAGAGAAATCAAGCGCGACGGACGCATGCGCCACACTATCCGTCTCGGCAAGGCAATTTCTCCCTCTGTGTTCAGCATGTTCAAAGACGACACCTCACTCTCAGACTATCTGAGGCTCAATTCCATGCTGCTGCGCTATCCGAAAGGAACAGCCGAAAGCAAACAGGCGACACGGGAGATGCTCCCCATTGAGCCGACGGAAAGCTCGGCGGTGCTGGAACAGGAAATCGCAGAACTCCCGCATGAAACGCTCTGCTATGCCAATGACAAAACAGGATTTCAGGTATTTGCCGTCACGGCTGAGCAAATACCTCACTTGCTGCATGAAATCGGTGTGCAGCGTGAAATCACCTTCCGAGCCGTAGGCGAAGGCTCAGGTACGTCCTGTGATTTGGATGATTACGATCAGCACTATGTGCACTTGGTCATGTGGGATTGCAGGCAGAAAGCTCTCGCCGGTGCATACCGTTTCGGCAGGACGGATGTAATCTTGGAAAAACTGGGAAGCAAGAGCATATACAATTCCATGTTCTTTGATTTCAGTGAAAAATTCCTGGAGTTTGCCAAAGGAGGTCTTGAACTGGGGCGGGCCTTCATCACAAAAGCATACCAGCGACACCCCGCCGCACTGGACACCCTCTGGATGGGGCTCGGACGCTATCTAACCGCCAATCCGCAATACCGCTACCTGTACGGCACCGTCAGCGTTTCCAATGAGTACACCCCGCTGTCCCGTGCGCTCATGCTCTCCTACCTGAAAAGCAACCGCATGCACCCGGAATTGCAGCATGAGGTAAAAGCCAAATGCCCCCCCGTGGGCATGGAATTGCTCAGCGAGGACTCCAGACTGCTGCCGAACGCACTGGATAATCCCAAACTGCTGACCGCACTTGTAGCCAAACTTGAACCGGATGGCAAGGGAATTCCCGTGCTGCTGCGGCAGTATCTGCGCTTGGGCGGCACCATGGCAGCGTTCAATATCGACCATGATTTCGGTGACACGCTGGATTGTCTCGTCATCGTGGAGCCGCGTACCATTGACCCACGTCTGCGCGAGCGTTACCTAGGTATTTCTGATTAAAATCGGCTTTCCATTCTTGACAACTTTCTCGCAATAAGGCAGAATAACAACAGTCATGGGGATGAACAATAATAAGGTTAGAACAGCACGTACTGGGCTGGCTGCAGCCATCATCATCAGCGGCATGTCATATGCGTCGGCAGCACCGCTGCTTCCCCTACCGGAAGACGGCTTGCCTGCACAAAGTGAGGAAATTCAAAAAGAAGACGGCAACATCCTGACTGATTTACCAGATTCGTTGATGAAATCGACTAACGCGCCGTCGATGCCGTCTGCTGTCAACATCGAAAACGAGGGGGGAGAAATTGTCTACGACAGCGAAACTTCCCTCCTTTCCTACGATGGTTCGGATAAGGGTATTAAGGTCAACACGAGTGAGGGCACCCAACTACTCGCCCCTCATGTTTCAGCAAATCTTGGAAGTGAAGTTTTATCTCTCCGAGGACCGATTGTCATGTATGACAGTGCCATTATGGCAAAGGTTGACGGTGACGGTCAAAGTGATACGGCAGATGCAACCTATGACTGGGATTCTGAAATTATCCAAGCCGGCAGCATTCGAGCTAAGATTAACGGTTTCATTGTGCGCGGTTCCGGAATCACCTACGCTACTGACAATGAAAGCAAATCAGCAGCAAAAGCCGGCAAAAAATACATCAGGATTGATGATGCCTATGTTTCTACAGAAGATATTGAAGTACCCGGTACATGGGTAGGCTGCGGAACTCTCAAGATTTATCCCGGAGAGTGTGGGCAAATGTCAAGACTCAGCGTAGCCGGGGCTTCCGGAGACATAACTGTTCCCATACTTGGATGGATTCCTATCGAACACTCACTGAACCCAAGAGAAGGCTGGTATCCGGTGTTTGGCTCACGCTCCACATGGGGGGGATACATGCTCAATAATTATGGCATCCTATTTGGTAACAGGACCAGTAATGGAATCATGCCTACGGCAGACTATCTGGCAACGCTTCACGCTGACATTCGTACCAGAAGAGGCGTAGCCACCGGTTTGGATATTGAGAATATCGCCATGGCAAAAAGACATAGTGACATGACTGGTCTGGAGACTTACCTTGTATTTGACCGCAACCCCATGATTAACCCTCAGAGGGGAACAAGAGCAAATACCCGGCACAACCGCTACAGAGTAGCATTACAGTCGTGTTGGGATATCACCCCGGACGAAGATAAAAAATCAACGTGGTTGCTTGTCTCCAATATCAATATCCTGAGTGACCGCTATTTACTGCGTGATTATTTCGAAGATTTGAGTCGCGTGGACGGTTCTCCTGATAACACCGTGCGTGTTGAGAGACGAACGCCCGCCACCCACAGCATGGTATATACACGTTTTGCGCCCAATAACTTCTACGCATCTGATGAGCGAATAGAGGGGACGTTCTACCGTGTTCGACAACCTATTTTCAATACCGGCATCACGTACGAAACGCGTAATAGCATAGGTATGATGCACCAATACCTGCCCATTAGTGAACGGTTTACCTATCAAAACAGACTCCGCAGACTAAAAGACCCAAATCTTCGCGCATACTATGAGAGACTTCTCAATTCTTCCAGCTTTGCGCGTGTCACATCTGCACACGAATTTACAGCAAGCCAGAAAGTATTAAAATTCCTCAACGTCACCCCCAAGGCGGGTGTGGGTTATGCTGGATACTACGGTGCAGAGGATATCCCATCTGACAACAGATTCCTTGGCTATGTAGGAGTTGATTTTGACATCAAGTTCAGTAATAGATTCAATGACTTTAAGTTCAAACCGTACGGCTACGATGGGCTAACCCATGTGTTCCACCCGTATGCCTCAATCAGCCACACAAATCTGTCATCTTCCAGAGGTTTACTTCCCCAGCTGGATTCGTGGTCCAGTGCCTTAGGCAGCAGCACAAATTCTCCCATGCCTATGGATTTAATTGCTTTCACAGGTGTAGATGCATGGGACTCATGGACAGTTTGGCGGTGGGGTGTTCGTAATGCTCTCAATACGTCAGTAGACGGAGAACAAAAGCGCGTTCTGGAAATGGATACTTCCATAGACTATAATCTCGACAATCCATTAAATGAAACAGATTTTTCCAACCTGTATAATCGCGCTACGCTTTCTCTTACCAATCAAACCAGCATCTACATAGAAACTCAAACCCCCACTATTAAAAATGGTGACGGCTACAACAGATACAATGTAACGGTTTCCACCATGCCATTTTCCTGGCTGGAAACTGCGCTGGGGTGGCGCTACTTCAAGGGACATCCCATTTATCAGGATTCCGAACAGCTGGAAACAAAGTTCAACCTGCGAATCAACGAACGCTACGCAGCCGCAGCTCGAGTCACGTGGGATTTCACCCATGGGAGATTACCTATTCAGCAATTCAGTCTTTTCCGTAACGTTGGCCCATGGTATGTTGGTGCCACTATCTTTATACGTGACAACGGAGGCAAGAGAGAAGAAGGCTTCGGCGTTTCTTTCACGCTGTCGGAAACCGGGACGGCTCTTCCCATTGATATCTGATAAAACAACCTTCTGTAGAAATTTATCATTATGTAATGTACAGGGTGCACCTCATTTGCCGGTGTCACCCTTTTTTTTCAATAGCCACAACTAGCCCAAAGAAAAATAATGCATCAACAACTAAAAAAAATAGGAATTGTTCAAACAGCTCCCCTTCCCGGCGATTTTCCAAACAATCTGCGCAGTATCGTGCAGGGGTATCGCGAATGTCTGGACAGAGGTGCGGAAATTGTTATCACTTCTATCTACGCTCTGAGTGGTTTGGCACCCGGGGATTTGATGAGACGCCGAACCTTTATAAAACAACTTGAAATCGCTGTCGAAACTCTGGCTGAAGAATTATCAATGACAGATGTACCGCTTATCACCGGATATGCGGTTAATCCTCTAATAAACGGTGCAGATGATGATTATGATGGTGATGATGTGTGGGAAGCAGACGATGGGTTGCTGTACGATGAAGATGAAAACGACAACGAGATGCACAACTCTGTAGTGCTGATGCCCTGTCTGATTCACCGGGGAAACATTCGGGTTCTCACTGACAGCGTCAGCTCTACAATCGGGTCCTTTTTATGCCATGTGACCTGTTCCGGGGAAGAAAGTTTACCGGAAGGCAAAGTAGATTTAATCATTCACATGCCGGAATCCCCTTGGTACAATCTCTCAGCAGAAAAGGAGCATCAGATATTCTGCTGGGAATCTCAGCAAAGCCAATCACCGGTTGTATGTGTGCATCCCGTGGGTACATGCGACGGTAAACTGTACGGAGGAGGCTCTGCCCTCTACAGTAACAATAAAATCTCGGGAATACTGCCCTACTTTGAATCCGCCTGCTGCACCTTGCACCTGAACCGCAAAAACAAAATCGCTGAACGTGAACTTTTATCTCAGGTAGAAAAGGCACTGGTGCGCGGAATACGGGACACGGTACACCAAAATGGATATACGGGAGTTTGTATACCCATAGATTTGCCAAACGCTCAATTACTGGCAGCGCTCTGCACAGAAGCTCTGGGGTCTGGCAATGTGGTGGGTGTCAGCTTCTCTGATATCAGCTGCGCCGGAATAGAAAATAAGACAATGGATACCTCCGACCTTATCAAAGAGGCTTCTAAGCTGCTTGGAGCTGAAGAGTCTGAAGGCTTGGAAAAAAGGTTGAAAGGAAGCCTGGTAGCAACTATTGCCGGTAACAAGGGACTCATGCTGCTGAGCCCGCTTGACCGCCACCGCCTCATGCTTGGAGAGTTCACACTGTATGGAGAAAGCAATGGCTATCTGGCGCCGTTGGGGAATTTGTATCAGATAGATTTGTACCTGCTCAATCAATACATGGCTGAGCGCAACCCGGATATTGCACTCAGCATACCGGTACCCGAGCATGCGGAAGAGGACAGGATTATCCATGAGCTCTCCGAGCGAAATATCAGCGCCTCAGATATATTGAAGCTCCGCCGGGAGGGGGATGATGAAAATAAAATACGATTCATCCAACGCAAAATCATTGCATCTGCCCTGCAGCGAACTCAAACGCCGCTTGTTCTCTACCTTTCAGCCCCGGCAGAACAACTCAATATTCCGATAGCGCACCGTTTAAACGACTGATTTCAGCACCAAAGAGCCTTAACTCCGGCGAACCGGAGTTAAGGCAAGAAACAAAAGCGTCCAGCCTGAAAATATCATCTCTATGGCGATTAGCGTCCCTATCAGCCAAAGAGAAGAGGAAGGCCACTGCCACAACACCAGCCCGCCAAGAACCAAAGAGACTAAACCGTTGAAAAATCTCCACCCACTTCCGGGTTCATGACGCAGGGATATGGCAAAAAGAAGCCTCAGCACACCGGAAACAAGAAGCGCACACGCTAACACCAGAGTGAATACCTGTAGCGACAAGACCGGTTGAGCAATCATCAAAGCGCCCAGACAAAAAAACAAAACGGCAGCCAAAACATTCCACCAACGGTTGTAAGAATACATGAACGCCTGTATTAAGCGCATAATTCCCACTACGATTAGTACAAAGCCTCCGACCCAAACCGCAGAAGCCCCCAATAAGAAAGGGAATCCCAGCAATAGAAATCCGAAAACCAACTCCAGCACGGCCAGTAAACCGGCAAACCACGGAGATACCATCCAATCTACTCCTAAAATTTGTTGTTTTGAGTTCATATTATTAATGGCAAAGATTGTTGTATTGACAGGAAATCCAGTTCCAATTGATATGTTTCATAAACGAGTCTACATAAGCCGCTCTGTTGTTCTGATAACGCAGATAGTAGGAATGTTCCCAGACATCGCAGGCCAGAAGGGGGATTATTCCGCTGACAAGGGCATCCTGATGCCGATGCACGGCAAAGACAAGTAATCTTTTGCTCATACTTTCACAAGCAAGCAATGCCCAACCGCTCCCCTGAACCCCCATGGCGGCCGCCCTAAACAGTCGGAAAAAGCCTTCCATGCCACCGAACTGAATCCGTATAGCCTCCATCAGTTCCATTCCCGGTACAGCCCCCGGCTTTCCGCAAATAGAATGCCAATACAGGCAATGCAGCAAATGTCCGCCCAGATTGAAAGCCAGTTTTCCGGTTGCGCAGGAGACAGAATTGATATCCCCGGTACCTTCTGCAATATTCTGCAATTCAATCAGAGCATTGTTTGCTCCGGTCACGTATGCTGCATGGTGTACATCGTGGTGCAAGCGCACTGTTTCCGCATCCAACACAGGTTCAAAATCCTCCACCGCGCAAGGCAAGGGCGGTAAGACGTACCTACCGCCGAGGAATCCTTCTTCCTTACAACATTGAATATCCATGTGGGTGGGAACACTCCACCGGCATGTGCATTCATTATCAATTAGCTAAACATCTACAACAAGAATTGTCGCGTTATCTGCGCCGGGCAATCCAGCATGACATATAAGCTCCATCAGCTCAGAAGCTTCCTTTCCGGTTCGGGAAGTCAACACCTTCTGAACACTATCTGATACCTGTCCGGGAATCAACACTCCCTCCGCTCCGTCCGTGCACAAAATCAAGCGATCATCCGGCAACAGAGGAATAGGCGTTGCAGCGATGTCCACCAGCTCCGGCGGCTCTCCGGTCAAAGCGCTTCTCAGCATATTGCGGGTATCGGAACAAGATTTCACAAGACCGTTTAGCAAAGGACGCATGGAGTGGTCCGCATTCAGCCTCACCAACCGCCCGCGCCGCCACAAAAACAACGCCGAATCCCCGACACTAATCCAGCGCACCACCCCGGCACCGATATAGGCAGCAACCAGTGTAGTTCCCCCATACTGGGAACTTTCCTCAGCCAACCTGCCAACAGCTTGATTGGCAGATTCCAGAGCTTGAGTCATACGCTCTGACACCGGTACTGAAGAAGACGCAGCAAAAGCTGCCACAAATGAAGCAGCCGCCGTATCTGCGGCTGCAGCACCATGGTGATGCCCGCCCATGCCATCACAAACAACGGCCACCACCCCCTCCCGCAAGAAACGGATGCGGTACGCATCCTCTTGCTTACTACGACATCCAATCCACTGTGCGGCTGCGGCTTTCATCTCAACATCAACGCAACATTTCCAAAGCACGCCGAGTGCAGCTCAGAGCGGACTCCACCTCCTCCGGCGTATTATAAAATGCAAAGGAATAACGAGTTGTTCCGGTAATCCCCAGTGACTGCATAAATGGCTGACAGCAGTGATGCCCCGTTCGAACGGCTATACCCATATTGTCCAGCAGTGTCCCCAAATCATAATGGTGAACACCGTCCACCACTATTGAAATCAGAGCTCCCCGGTTTTCCTTAGGACCGAGAATGCGCACGCCGCCCATGGCTGACAAACCATCGTACAGTCTGTCTGTGAGTTGCATCTCATACTGATTAATGTTCTCAACCCCTATCTTTCGTACATATTCCAACGCTTTTCCAAGGACGATATTACCACATATATTGGGGGTACCGGCCTCATACTTGAAAGGTAGTGTGTTATAGGTGGTGCGAGCGAAAGTAACCTCCCGAATCATCTCTCCGCCTCCTTGCCAAGGCGGCAGTTTTTCCAATAATTCTTCCCTACCCCACAATGCTCCCGTTCCTGTGGGCGCATATATCTTGTGCCCGGAAAAAGCAAAGAAGTCGCATCCGAGTTCCTGAACATCTGCTGAGAGGTGGGCAACACTCTGAGCTCCGTCCACCAAAATCAAGGTTTCAGGGTTGTTCCTGCGAGTTTTTGAGATGATTTCCCGAAGAGGGTTTACCACGCCCAACGCATTGGAAATACAGGGCACCGCAACTAATCGGGTACGTGGGGACAGCAGGCGTTCAAAGGCATCCATGTCAAAGCACAGTTCAGCCGTGAGCGGAACAGGCTTCACCGAAGCCCCGGTGCGCTCCGCCAGCATCTGCCATGGCACAATATTGGAATGATGAGCATCCGTGCTCAGCAGAAACTCATCCCCGGGTGTTATCTGACCGGAGAGAGCCAGAGTCTGCGCCACCAGATTGATGGCTTCCGTACAACCGCGGGTGAAAATAATTTCTTTCGGTGACGATGCTCCCAGAAAGCCCGCAACCACACGCCGGGCTTCCTCATGTGCCTCCGTAGCCAGACGGCTCAAATAGTGAGCCCCGCGGTGAATATTAGAATTGATTTTTTCATAATACTCACGCTCAGCATGCAGCACACAGTCGGGCTTCTGTGTCGTAGCTGCATTGTCCAGGTAGACCAAGGGTTTCTTTCCCACCCGTGTCTCCAGAATCGGGAAATGGGAACGTACTTCCGCAAACATCAGGCTTCGCCTCCTTTCAGGTGTTCTGCCATGCGGTAAGCCTGCTCCGGCACATATTCCTTCCACTGTTCATCACCGGACTCAATCATCCGGATAATATCCCGAGGAGTACGGAAAAGCAGCTTCTGGTTGAAATACGGCACCTCCACCACATCCCCGTTTTCACGCAGGTGCTGGTACAGGTAGCGGTATTTCTCCGGTGCCCGGTACGTGCCGGCTGTCACAAATTCTCCCGTGCTGCGGTTAATCCACGGCGTCACATAGAATTTTGTTTTATTGATAAAGATATGCCCCATACTGGCAAGAATCCCTCCGGTGGTATCAGCCCATTTATCCTTGAACAACTCATTGAGCAAACCTATGGAAAGCGCAATTGCTATGGGTTCTTTCGTAAACTGATTCAACAACGTGGAAATGCGGTGGAAATGGGTAATATTGGTCACCATCACGGTCTTGCCCAGCGCAGCCAATGCATCCACTCTGTCCAGGAATCCAAGCAAATCCACCTCTGAACCGCGCAGCAAATTAGAAAGCGAAATCTCGCACAGGTCAACCACCCTGCTTCGCTGATTTTCCGGCAGAGATTCGCAAAACTTCTGCCGCACGCTGTCCATCATTTCCAAATGGATGTTACAGAGCGGCATAAAGCTGCCGCGCATCAACACAATCGGGCGCTTATACAAGAGGTCCGCCGGCTGAGCGACAGTGCCGTCCGGGCAGAAAAGAGTCAACTCAGATAACCCGCTGCGCACCAGCTGCAGCGCCAGGATTCGATTATCAAACATACTGAATCCGTGTCCGGAGAAACGCATGAAATCTATCTCAAATGAATCTCTGTCAACATTTTCACCAATGCACTGCACGAACTCCTCCATGCGCTCCCGTTTGTAGAAGAGGGCGTATAGCATATTCACGCCAAGTATCCCCAAAAGGCGCATCTGCAAATCATGATCCGGAACCAGCAAGCGCACATGCATCACCAAATCACTGGGCGGAGCTTCCGGCTTGAGCTGGAAGCGTACCCCCACCCAGGCAGACCAAGGGCCATTATCCTTGTAGCCCTTGCACTTGACCGTGTTGCAAAAGGCAAAGAAGCATGTGTCTTTTCCTCGCTTCTCTCCCAAGCGGTTGATGAGTTGAGCATACTCATAATCCATCATCTGCTTAAGGCGCTCCTCTGATACGTAGCGCCGAGCAGTACCATACAGCGTGTCGCTCACCGTCATATCATAGGCTGATATGGTTTTGGCAACCGTGCCGGCTGCCCCGGATGACCGGAAAAACCAATTGGCGGTTTCCTGGCCGGCTCCTATTTCAGCAAAAGAGCCGTACAGGGACTTATCCATATTGATAAGAAAGGCTTTCTCTTGGGTCGCAGCTGTTGATTGCGCAGAAGTTGACATATGATTGACTGGGTTAACTTTATAATTCCAAAGGAACTACCGGTAAATGCCTCATGGGTCTGGGAGCTGATATTTCTATGGTGGAATCCACAGCCGGAGCATCCACTTCCTCCGGAGTATCATCATCTACGCCTCCCACTTCCTCTGCATCTACGGCTGAGGACGCAAGTGCAGCAGCATCCTTGTAGCGCGGATTAAGTGTCACCTCACTACCGTATGGGTCATCCCCGATAATGGCGACAGCTCGGGGTAATACCGGCACAATAGGTAAAATCCGAGACGAGGTCATCTGATTACCGGGAGTCTCCAGAAAATCCATGAGAGAAGGACTTCCGTCTCCGTGCACGGAGCACACTCCAAGCGAAACATCTCCTTTCGGGAAATACTCTCGGTACGTTCTCCGCACGTACCCGGGCTTACCGTTGTTCATGACGGATTCAAAACAAAAGTTAGTTGCGATCTGACCGGAGGTCAGGCATATCTCCACTTCCTCCGTATCAGAAGGTATCGGTATCGGTTCATCTTTATACCGTCCCTCTGCCGCCCGAAGCAAAGCCGCAACCACCGGACCGCACGTATCAGTTCCAAAGGCCTCCGGATAAATGGCATGATGGTCATTCAGAAAACCCATCCACACTCCGCAGGTGAAACTAGTGTTGTATGCCATCAATACATTATCACTAAAATCATAATTTGTTCCGCTCTTCACTCCACCGTTGAAATTTTTAGGCAAGAAGGTACGAATTCTCTGGGCTGCCCCCCTATTAATGGATTCGCGCAAAATGGAATGCAGCCTGTACGCAGTACAGCTTCCAACCGCATTTACCATACGCGGAGCAGTTGCTAAAGGTTCCTCCCAAAGCACCTTTCCGGAGCTATCCGTAATTCTGGTCACAATGTAAGGAGCCACAGGCCGACGCCCAGCGTTCGGGAAAACAGTGTAAGCCATTGTTACCTCTTGCAGGGAGGTTGGCTCTGTCCCCAAATAAACGCGAGGATAGTATGTTGGCTTAGCCTCAGTACTGGAAGGGTTACGCTTAGGCGGTGTTATTCCCACACTGTTAAGGGTATCTATAAATGGTCTAGCTCCTTTCTGGGGATGAGACCCCAATGCTATCCCCATACGTGCAGACGCGGCAATTTTAGACCACTCCAAAGCCTGCCGCGCTGTCACAGAATCAAGATAGCGCCCCTTCTCCACTTCCATTCCCCATTCTCCCAGCACACCTTCAGACCCGCCAATACCTGCCAAACGATTATCCAGAGCATCATCCACAAGCCGAGAACAGGGTGAATAACCATTTTCAAAAGCGGACATGTACAGGAATGGCAGCATGGCCGTCCCGAGCGGTCGCCTTCCATACTGCAGAATATCAAAATTATCCCGCTCAAAACTCCGGCCTCCCACGTAGGTCAGTACCCCGCCCGTTGCATTATCCACCACATACACCGTTCCGTCCAAATAACGGTGAGGAGGCTCCCCCTCCTTTAATTTATCTGAAAACTTGGTATATTTGTAGTTCGGTCTATCTTCAATTGCACACAACTGCTCTTGCAAAGCCGTTTCTGCCGCCTCCTGCATGCGTTTGTCTATCGTTGTGTATATCTTGATACCCCGGCTCTTGATAATTTCCTCACCGCGTTTGGGATCTCGAAAAATCTCAGTCGCTTTCTGTTGCACAAGAGCATGGAGAAAAGATGTATTGCGCCGCAGCGGCCGAGGGTTCAAGCCCAGGGGCTGTTGTTTCACACGCTCTGACTCTTCCTGTGTAAGCATCCCGGCACGCTGCATACGGTCAATCACATCATTCCTCCAGCGCTGATTTAGTTCCGGGTTTTTGATGGGGTTATAATTCTCAGGGTTTTTGATAAGAGCAGCAATACTGGCTGCCTCGCGCACAGTCAAATCCGCAGGCTCTTTCCCATAGTACCCCAAGGAGGCAGAGCGAATACCGTAATACCCTTTTCCAAAATAGATGCGGTTAAGATAAAACTCCATGATTTGTTGCTTATCATATTTTTCCTCAATACGCATCGCAAGAAATATTTCCACAATTTTTCGTTCATAGCGACTTCCTCCTATGGCTTGAGTACGCTGCTCCAAATCGTATGCCCCGCGCGCAAGTTGCTGAGTGATAGTGGAAGCCCCCTGATTGGCATGTCCGGCATCCAACGCTGCGAGTGCAGCGCGGATAATCCCTATCGGGTCATAGCCTTTGTGCGTCCAAAATGTCTTATCCTCCTGCGCAACAAGTGCATCAATCATCGAACGCGAAATCTTATCATAAGTGACGTAGCTTCGATTTTCATCAAAAATACGTCCTATTTCCTCTTTGTTTCGATCATATATAATGCAGGGATGATCCAAATTGTTAATATCTTCCAGATTAAACTCATCCGCCCATTTCTGATATTTAGCAGTAACGGCATGGAATATTACATATCCCATTCCACAACAAACCATGCAAAAAACTGCGCAGACGATAAAAACACGCCAAAGGATTCTCCGTAAAATTCCTGCGCCCTTACACCCGGACTGCTCCCGCCGCACCGCCTTACGGCGGCGCTGCTCAAAAGCTGCGCGGCGAGCCTGATATTCATCTAAATCATCCATTGCCGTTTCTCGTATACTCTATCACATCGGTGTTGTGAACGCAAGCCGCAAATACGCCAAGATTGTCTAACCTGCTCGCGAAGAAGTGAGCGGCAGAGAAATTTTCCCGTCATGTTTCACAGGAAAAATACTCTGAAACGATAATGAAATTTCAATGAGACATCAGAAAATCACTCTCAGGATAATTCGTGGTCTCCAATTTAAAAAAATCAGGCATTAACAGGCGTGATTGCTCAGAATTGGTAGAACTCAGCAAATCCGGCTGGCTGAAATCTCTCATATCCTCTCTGACACGAATACTGGTACAGTCATTGCAATCCCGAGCCAGTCCGGGAACAAGCGAAGATACAGTATCATCAAATCTCTTGGCCACTAAAACACGGGTATCTGCGTTATCATCAGGAATCGGAACAATCACCATTCCCATAGCTATAACTCCGACTCCAAGTGTGGAAGCACCAAACAACAAACGTTTTTTTCCAAAATTAGTCAAATACTGGAGGATATGCTCCCATGCACGCAAATGAGCCGGACAACACACCGTTTCCCGCACCACTCGATTGTGGAAATCATGCAGGAAACGCTCCTCAAAATTAGCTTCCGGAGTCTCCTCAACTTTTAACGCGGCAAGCAGGGACAAGAGCTGCGCTTCCCCAATGGTGTCTTTGGTTCGAGAATCCATATGATTTCCAATAAGTGCTTGATGGTATAGACTAATTTGTTACAAAATTATTCAAAAAAAGTTGAAAGATTTTATAAACAAATAAATATTAACACATTAGCATTTCCTCCTACTTGATAGAGCACTCATGGCTCCCAACAACTCTAACCCATTTTCGGCTATCCACGCACGAATGAGCGCCTCACCGCATGACACCTCCGAAAGTCGTTTCTGTCGCGTTTCTGCCGTAAGCTTCTCCATAGCATCCATATCATAAAGGTGAATATGAGGAATCAGGGAGCATCCGGGGTCAATGTTGCGCGGAACGGACAAATCCACCAGAAAAAGGGGTCGTGTTCTTTTTTGCTGTATCTTATTCAATAATTCCGCATTCACGACATATACCGGCGCAGCAGTAGAAACGATAACTATATCAATATGCTCCAGATAGGGAAGCCAATCCGCGAATCGAATGACCTGACCTCCCACGCTGTTTGCCAGCTCAACGGCTCGACAATAGGAGCGATTTGCTACAAAAATACTCTCCGCTCCACGAGACTTAAGGCTTTGAGCCGTAGTGCGAGCCACTTCTCCGGCCCCTACCACAAGAACTTGAGAACCTTTCAAATCACCAAGACACCTTTGAGCCAACATTACAGCAGCAGCACCTACGGAAGTAGGCCCGCTTGTAATGTGGGTAGAGCTACGCACTTTTTTCCCAATTGAAAACACATGCTGAAAGACCCGATTGGAACAGCCCGACGTCGTACCTTTCCATAATGCGACTTGATAAGCGTCTTTCAACTGGCCGAAAATCTCGGTTTCGCCCAACACCATCGAATCCAACCCGGAAGCAACATAAGCCAGATGCGTAAGAGCTTTTTCTCCGGAGTGGCAATAAAAATAGGAACAATAATCGGATTGTCTGTAATCAGAGCCCAGAAAATGTGATAGTATTGCCTCATATGCCACCTGAGCGGAGGACGTCCAATAATAAATTTCCGTACGATTACAAGTTGAAAGCAGCACACACTCATCCACCCCGGGTAACGATGCCAGTTTGACAACGGCATCAGGAACACGAGCCTTAGTCACAGCAAATCGTTCCCGAACAGCTACCGGAGAGGTTCGGTAGTTCACGCCGAGACAAAACATCTCTGTCAGCTGATTATCTGACATCATATAACCGAAGCAAGTTTGACAACAGCCTCTATCAGGCTGAGCAGCGTGTATTCTGAGGATTCGATATCAGGCTTGAGTCCATACTCTGCCAAAGTCGCAGAGGTAACAGGACCTATACTGGCGATGCGGCATCCAGAAGGCACCGGAATCTGCAAATCCATGAAATGCCGTACGGTGCCTGAGCTGGTGAAGGTGATGATATCCGCGCCCTCACTGCGCAGGCGCTCCCGATTCCCTGAAGCATCTTCCGTCTCAGGAACAATACTGTATGCGATGCATTCATCCACAATGGCGTGACGTTTCATCAACTCATCATGAATGACGCGCCGACTCTGCTCACTATGAACCCAGAGCATGGTGCTGTGTGCCACACCGCCGAACTCATCAGACTTGCGATCAAACTCCGCTATCAATTCCTCCGCCACAGCCTTGCGCGGCATCACATCCACCATCAGACCATATTTTTTCAGCTCAGCAGCCGTGCCGGATCCGATGGCTGCCAGACGCGCACCCCCCAGCTCCCGGATATCTTCATACACCGCAAAAAATGCCTGAAAGAAACGTTTTACTCCGTTAGGACTGGAAAATATCAGCCAGTCATAGTGGGGACTGTCTACCACGGATTCGGCAAAATCCCGTTTATCCGAGGGTGGAGCTATGCGAATGGTCGGCAGTTCCATCACATCTGCCCCAAGCGCTGCCAACTGCCGGGAAAGTTCTCCGGCTTGTTCACGGGTACGGGTCACCACAATCCGCTTTCCAGAAAGAGGCAGATGGCTCCGCCAGTTCAACTGATTGGACAGGTTGACCACTTCACCTATGATGACAACAGAAGGTGCCCCCATGCCCGCAGCCTCCACGGCATCAGCCAGCGACTCCACCGTGGCACACACCTGCCGCTGGCGGGCTGTAGCAGCCCACTGCACAACGGCTGCCGGGGTGGAACCGGACTGACCGGCACGCATCAAAGCATCCAACGTTTCGCGGAGACGGCTCATACCCATGAGCATAATCTTGGTGCCCTGAGCCGCAGCTATACCGGCTATATCCAGTTGAGAATCAGCTTTATCAGCCCCCTCATGCCCAGTGAACACGGTAAACTGAGTGCAGATTCCCCGGTGCGTCACCGGGATACCGGCAGAAGCCGGACCGGCTATGGCAGAGCTGATTCCCGGCACCACCTCAAAACGTACACCGGCTGTTTTCAGAGCAATACACTCTTCCCCCCCGCGCCCGAACACGTATGAGTCTCCGCCTTTCAGGCGCACCGTACACGCATATTTTCCGGCACATTCCACCAACAGGCGGTTAATCTCCTCCTGCGGCATCGCATGATTACCAGCGCGTTTACCAACATAAATTTTTTCGCAATCGGGCTTCAACCAAGAAAGAAAAGCCGGTGCAACCAGAGCATCATAAACCAGACAATCCGCCTGCTCCAGCAATTCCTTACCGCGCAGCGTCATCAGCCCCGGGTCACCGGGACCCGCTCCAATCAAGTAAACGCAATTGACCTTCTTTTGTTTGCTACTCATGTCAGACACTTTGTATAAAGGGGATTAGGCAGCAGGTATCAAGAGCTTCTCCGGTTGCGTTGCCTCTGTATAATCAGCGGCGGGAGCAGATATCTCTGCGGCGGGAGTCTCCGTTTCATTCACGGCCGAGGGCAGCGTGGTATTAGGTAACTGAGTTGGACTGGCAGTTTCGTCAGCTGGAGAGAGCGCAGGCTGCTCACTTGATTCCGCACTCTCCGTGGTAATTTCCACAGCACCCGGGACAGCAGGTGTATGCGGTGCGGCGTGCACTCCGGCACGTGACAGCAGCTCAGAGACTGTCACCAGCGTATAACCGCGAGCCTGTAACCCGGTGACAATTCCCTCTATGGCAGCCAACGTGGAGGCGTGAATATCATGCACAAGGATAATAGAACCGGATTTGGCTCGATTTACCGCGCGGCTCACCACGGTGGAAACTCCGGGCCGACGCCAATCCTGAGTATCGACATCCCACAGGATGGAACGCATGCCGTAGCGGTCATACATATGGTTGACGATTCGGGCGTTGACTGCACCGTACGGGGGACGCATCACGGCAGGACTCTTCCCGGTAATGGAACGTATCACCTCAGCCGTGCGGCTCACCTCACTGTCAATTTTTTCCATGCTACTGCGAACCATATTGATATGGCTCCACGTATGCACACCAATTTCATGCCCTTCAGAGGCTGCCCGGGAGACGATGGAGGAACACCGCTTCGCGTTGCTGCCCAGAACAAAAAATGTCCCCTTTGCACCATGGCGTTTCAGAATATCCAGAACTTTGGGCGTATAAGCAGAGCTGGGACCGTCATCAAAGGTCAGTGCCACATACATACCGGGAATCTGCACACGAGATACCCGCAGACCGGGTTTTACCGGTGAAATTTTGGATGCGGCAGCTTTAGCTGCCGCAACAGATTCAGGAGAGGGAACAGCCAAAGTTTCAGCCTTGGCGAGCGCCGGAGCGGAAATCTTATTTTTATACTCATTTGCCGTAACTGTATTTCCGGATATAACCGTTGCAGCGGTCGGTTCCGGCGTTGTTGTCGGCACTTCCGCATCCTGACTCTGCTGACACGCCGTTCCCCCGATAAAAAGGAATCCACAAACAAGAAAACTTGCAATCCTAGCTCGCATAACACAGGCATTCTACCCCGCACCCGGCATTTTGGCAATCCCTTTTGCAGTCATGTTATCACTCAACGCGGCATTTGAAAAAAACGACACCGTCACTTCCATAGAAAGACGGTGCCGTGAAAAAGAACAGCGTCGCTTGCGGACGTGGCCTAAGCGCGCAGCTTAGGACTTGTAACGCAAACGCTTCTTGTGGCGGTTCTGGCGCATGCGCTTGCTGCGCTTGTGCTTGTTGATTTTGGCCTTACGTCTCTTCTTAAGCGATCCCATAATCGTTTATGATTCGTTTATTGTTTTCTCTGAGGGGAGAACTGTCTGTCGGCAGAAATGAAAACATCTCCGCAACGTCCGGGATATCTGCCTGTTTGGGGCAATCCGTACCTGACGGGGCAATATGTAACTCCTAAACTTCAAAAATGTCAAGTCGAAAGAGGTTTTAGGACAAAAAAATTCAGAAAAGTTACAGATTTGACCGGGGGATATTGACAATCTCAATCAATTTCCCATGCAATGGTACGGCAATACTTCTGCCCCGGGCGCAGTTCTATGGTCGGGAAATGAGAATGGTGAGTAGAATCCGGGAAATTTTGAGCCTCAAGAGCCACCCCACCTCGGGGGAGCGGCAGATAATCTCCCGTGTACACCTGTAAACCGGGAGCATCTGTTAACACGCGCAGTGTTTTCACCCCATTAGTCAGAACAGCGGCGGTTCTAAGCCCGGGGACGGCGGATAACACATAGTTGTCATCATAACCACCGGAAAGTGCATCCGCTGCATTTCTCTCCCCAAGCACAGCGGGGCGGCGCAAATCATACAAGGTTCCTTCCACCGGCTCAACTCTTCCGGTCGGAATATTGGCAACCATAGGGGTGTATGCCGTGGCACACACCTGAAGCAGGTGCGAATCCACGGTACCGAACCCGTTCAGATTCCAATACGCGTGGTTCGTAAGATTCAACAGAGTGGGGGCATCCGTTTCAGCTTCCAGCAGCAACGTCAGGCGTCGTCTGTCCAAACGGTATACCAGATTTACTTTCACTTTCCCTGGGTAGCCTTCTTCCCCATCGGGAGAAACAAGAGACATGGCTATTTCTGTTTCGCTGACTGATTCCACAGTCCACAATCTGTCGCTATAGCCCACCGCCCCACCGTGCAGATGATTCGAACCATTGTTCACTGCAAGCCTATACTCCACACCGTCCAATTCAAAAACCCCGCCGGCAATGCGGTTGGCCACACGTCCACAGATACTCCCGCAATAACAGGTATCCTCCGTCACTTCCATCTCACTCTTGGGACCGTAGAGACAGTCCGTACCGGCATATTCATAACTCAGCAGGCGGGCACCGTAATCCGTCAACTTCACGGTCAGTTCCGGCGAGCGAAGCGTATATATCGTCAATTTGTTCATCTCTTGAAAAAATCAGGGTTGATAAGGAGAAGCCAGAGCCGACTGACGGGAACCCATCCGCTCCCACGAGGTAACTTTACCCTCTTCGAAAGTTACCGTAGCACAAACCTCTGGCACATAGGCCGTATCCCAGCCGCCGCCCCAATAAGGCCCCCAATACCCCGGACCGTAAAAGCCTCCCAAGTATGGGCGCTCCACCATTACCGGGCGCGTGCGGGTATACACCCACTTTTCAAAGCCGGAGTTTCCGATCTGCCCGACCATGGGGCGTCTATCCGGCATGCCCCATGCCAGAAAAACAGCTTCCTTGCTCATTCCATTACAAATTCTGCCCTGCTGCACCAATATCTTATAATCAGATGATAAAGCCTGATACATAGCAGGATTTTCCTTGATACGGGTCATCGGAGTCACAATTGTACAGGACACTATGACCGCACAAATCAACAGGGTTGGAATCACCCCCAACATAGATTGAATACCTCTCACACTCACACTCACTTCATGACAATACCACCGAAATTCTTTCTTGCCAAGAAAAAAAAAAGTGATAGACTCGGAGACATAGATATGAAATCGTCCACATTGCTCAACACGCTGTTCGCCGCTTCCTCTGCGGTCTGCGCCTCAGTCTTTGCTCAGGAGGTAAAAACAGATATTCGCGATTATCTGCCCTGTGACGGCTCTGTCAGACAAGGTGCCGTGGTTCAGATTGCCCGTGACCCCTCTTTCATTGAACTTCACAAAACAGCCGTAGAACGCTTCATCAAGCTTCCCAAAGAAAAACAGGATATTATCAACAAATCCAGTTCGGCAAATAAACTGATGCCGTGGACAGCTGACATCTGGCCGGACAAAGCAGAATACGAGCGCTACAGGGAAGCTTGGAAAAAGAGCCGTATCATACCCCGAGCAGATGTAGCCTTAGGCTTGCATGACAACGGCAACAATCAGTTCTCCGTACTTTCTGCTACCCGCATGCCGGATGGTTCAACCATGCCGCTGACCATCGGTTCCCTGCAATATGACGGTAACAAAAACACATGGAAATCCAACAACGGAGAGCTGAAACCTGCTGCATTCTCGGTCGGAGAGGATTATGACTTCGGCGCACAGACCGGCACAGAGTGGTCTCTGGAAAAAGAAGATTCACTTTCCAAACTCAAAGAAACGCTGCTGATTTCAAAAACAACAGATGGTAAAGCAATCTATGTTGCCTATGCCATGAATGAGGTTTCAGCCATCAGCGGAACAGTCATCGCCAACCACGGCTACGTCCTCTTATTCCCCATCCAAACGGAGCGAGCCAACGCTACACGACCCGGCCGCCGCTGATATAAGCAATCTTATATCCGGGAGTCCGGGTTCTACGCCCGGACTCCCTTTTTCCATTCTGAAACAAGCCATGCGAATCATAGCAGGAGCAGCAAAAGGTCTTCCTATCCAGGTACCTCAGGGTGAGGTGCGCCCCACTCAGGACAGGGTCAGAGAAGCACTCTTCAATATACTTGGATCGCTGGTAGAGGGAGCGAGGGTTCTTGACCTTTTCTGCGGCTCAGGCTCGGTGGGAATAGAAGCGCTCAGCCGCGGGGCCTCAAGCGCCCGCATGGTGGATGCGTCCCGAAACTCCGTCAACATGGCAAAAAAGAATCTGGAACGCTCAAAACTCCGCGGAGGTTCCGTAGTACTGAGTGATTGTCTGCAATATGTTCGCCGTGATTTCGGGCAATACGACATTATTTTCGCGGATCCCCCGTACTGCAAAGCCATTGGTGACAGGGATATGATTGCCGAACTGCTCAGTGACCGACTGGCAGATTTGTTGGCTCCGGGGGGGTATTTTATTGCAGAAGCTCAGCTCGGCTACGGAGTGGGAGATAGGCATCAGCGAGAATTTCCCGGTTGGGAACTGGCAGATACGCGCAGTTACGGCGGCAACACCATTCTCTTCTATCAGCCTGAAACTCAGCAATAATGAAATAACTGTTATGAAGCGCTTCCTTTTCCTCCTCATCTACAATCTCTTCATCCCGATTTTCCTGATTATATCCATTCCCGGCTATCTCCTTAAAATGAAGCGCCGAGGCGGATTCGGAACCGGTCTTTCCGAACGATTCGGCATCTACTGCCGCAGGAAAGAAGATGAGCCCACGGGGGGACTTTATGTACACGCCGTCAGCGTGGGAGAGGTCTTTATTGCGCTCAAATTCATCCGCGAGTGGAGCAAAACGCATAATGAGCCGGTCGTACTGGCAACATCCACCGCCACCGGACATCAGATTATCCGTGATGCAGCCCTGCCGAATGTGCGCCCACTGTATTCACCACTGGATTTACCCGGTCTGTCAGGGCGCTGTCTCAACCGTTTCAAACCACGAGCCGTAGCACTTATTGAGGCTGAACTCTGGCCAAATTTTGCGGAAGCGTGCCGCTGCCGCCACATTCCCATGCTGATGCTCAACGCGCGCCTATCCCCCCGCAGCGAGCGCCGCTACCGCAAGATTCGAGGCATCACCTCTCTGCTTTTCTCCCGACTCAACAACTTGGCAGCCCAGAACGAAAATGACAGGGAGCGCTTTGCCGGTA
This sequence comes from Akkermansia sp., assembly GCA_045579245.1. Lineage (GTDB taxonomy): Bacteria > Verrucomicrobiota > Verrucomicrobiia > Verrucomicrobiales > Akkermansiaceae > Akkermansia. The sequence goes on along the minus strand of JAZNLU010000104.1, from coordinate 41,111 downwards.
TTGGGGTTAACCCGGAAATCATCACGGTGACAGGCAGTATCAAATTTGATGTACTGGGAGATGCTCCACAGGGAGAGCGAGCTGAATTCCGCAGCATCCTGGACAAGCTGCGCGGAGGCCGCCCTGTCGTGCTGGCTGCCTCCACCCACGCAGGTGAGGAAGCGCTCATCGCCAAGGCCATCCGCAGCGCGGGGGCGTGTCCCCTCATCGTTCCGCGCCATGCTGAGCGGAGAGCTACCGTCACCGCAGATTTACGGGCAGCAGGCTTTACCCCCCTGCTGCGCACAAACGGGGATTTACCGAATCCTCTGCCGGACAATGCCTGCTACGTGGCAGATACCACAGGGGAGCTGCGGGATTGGACCAATCTGGCAGATGCCGTTATCATTGGTAAAAGCTTCCTTGCAAAAGGCGGACAAAACCCCGTGGAAGCCATCGCCGCGCGCATTCCGGTTATCACGGGACCGGACATGTCTAATTTTGAGGATTTAGTCAAGCTGTTGGAACAAGCCGGCGGCATACGCCGATGCACGCCAGATACCCTGACTGAAACCATTACATCAGTCCTCACGGACAGCGCCGCTACTGCCAGTCAGACTGACTCTGCCTATGCCGCACTCAGCGTGCATTCCGGTGCCACGCGCCGCAGCGTGGAGCTTGTAGAAACACGTTATTGAATGTGAGGTTTGGGAAATGCCTCCCACCTGAAGTTTGAACATCAACTACTCAAACTTCCTACGATATGCCGCCTTCTATCTGAACCATAAACGCAGACATTCTCGCCTGTGGAGGATGGTTTTGCCGGAGTACCCCCTTTCCGGTGAACTTCTGAGCATAAGCCCGCGCAGCATGGCAATCGGTACTGCGTGGGGAATATTCTGGGCAATTGCACCGGTGCCCATGCAGAGCATTTTCGCAGTATACTGCACCATGAGATGCCGAGCCAACATCATCATCTCACTGATTATTTGCTGGCTTACCTTTCCCGGTTCTCAAATCATTATCTGGCCGGCACAGTGGTGGGTTGGTCATCAATTCCTTTCCCTCTTCGGTGCCGCATCCGATTTTTCCCTGAACAAGGTCTCTCAACTCTCACAAGACATCCTTCAACAACCACTTTCACACACGGTGACAGAGCTGGGCAATGTACTGCCGAGGGTTGGCATCGAATTATTGCTGGGCTGCCTGATTACCTGCCCGCTGGCTGCCCTGTTTATCGGAAGCATCCTATTCCTGATGTTTAGAATTTTTCAATTTACGAAAACATAATAGAAGCTTGACTTCCCAATACGTTTTATGATACCATGACCTTGGAGAATTCACTACAGCTCTCATAACATTTCACAGATTTATGAAACCCGCAACACTGAACTGCACCGTACTGCGCGATGGTCACCAATCGCTGGCAGCCACGCGTATGTCTACCGAGCAGATGCTCGAAATCGCCCCCATCCTTGATACCATGGGCTTTTCCGCTCTGGAGACCTGGGGTGGTGCATCCATTGACTCCGGTCTGCGTTTCCTGGGTGAGCATCCGTTTGACCGACTTGACACACTCAAGAAGCTTGCGCCCAAGACCCCGCACATGATGCTCCTGCGCGGGCAAAACCTGGTGGGTTATACACATTATGCCGATGACGTGGTGGAAGCTTTCATCAAGCTGAGCGTCAAACACGGCATGAACATCTTCCGTATCTTCGACTGCCTGAACGACCCGGAGAATATGCGCACCTCTATCCGCGCAGCCAAGGAAGCAGGGGCAATCGCACACGGAACCATTTGCTACACCACATCCCCGGTGCATAATCTCGAATACTTCGCCAACCTCGGGCGCAAGATTGCTGAGATGGGTGCAGACGGCATCGTCATCAAAGACATGGCTGGGCTGATTCCTCCCAGCGAAACGGCAGCTCTCGTAGAAGCACTCAAGAAGAGCACCAATCTCCCGGTGTGGATTCACACCCATGATACTGCAGGTCTGGGAGCCGGTGCATACGTAGCAGGCATCAATGCCGGAGCAGATGCTGTAGACTGCTCCATCGCGCCTTTCGCCAACGGCACGGGACAGCCGGACTGCATGCGTATGCTGGCTCTTCTCAAAGGCTATGATCGCTGCCCCGTGGTGGCAGACGACTTCAAGGACAAGCTCACCAAGATATCTGCCATGCTGCAGCCCATCTACGGCAGCCTGAGCCGCTTCACCAGCCACAAGAACGAGATTGTGGACAGCGCCACCCTGCTCTATCAGGTTCCCGGCGGCATGCTCTCCAACTTCCGCAACCAGCTCAAGGAACTCAACATCATGGACAAGTTCGATGAAGTGATGGCTGAAATTCCTGTGGTTCGCAAGGCGCTCGGTTGGATTCCGCTGGTGACTCCCACTTCCCAGATTGTGGGATCTCAGGCTGCCTTCAACGTAAAATTCGGACGCTGGAAGCAGATTACTCCGCAAACCATGGACGTGGCGCTGGGTTACTACGGTCACACACCTGCTCCCGTCGATCCCGAGCTGCAGGCTGAGTGTGCCAAGCGTTCCGGCAAGGAAGTTATCACCTGCCGTCCCGCCGACCGCATCAAGCCCGGCATGCAGGATTTGCGCGACAAACTCGCAGCCAAGGGGATGCCCGTCACGGACGAGAACTGCGTTATTTACGCCATGTTCCCGCAGCAGTTGGAGGACTACTATGCCGGCAAGAAGCCCGAGCCGCCCACCAATGACAACTTCGGAGCTCCGGCATCTCTGACCACTGTAGGTGTTTCAGCTGCCATCTCCGGGCGCAACATGAAGCTCAACATCATGGGTCATGAGTATGATGTGGTCATCGAGGAGAAATAATTAGTCTCCCTGCACAATATACACTTCAACCGCCTCTCCCGTAATCATGGGAGAGGCGGTTTCTTTCCGTTATGTGACCGATTGCTATCCAGAGTAGGAAACCCTCCCTCCACTCACGCTGTTTTTAACATAAAGAGTTTTCCAAATAATTGCAAGAGCGTACATTAAAAAGAGAAACTAACCCTTGTTATCTAAACTGCTTCCTTGCCCTGTGTCTCAGAATTGCAGCTTCGGTTCCAATGGGAGATTTTGAAGAGCCACGCCGTGGATCCTTTCCCTCGCCTCAGGGCTTCAGTCACTCCTACGATATTGCTTGAGACGCGAACACTCACTCTTCCCTTTTCTCTCGTTTAGGTTACGGAATTTCGTTCAGACATGCCAATACGCCTCCCGGTGCAGCGCAATGGTTATTCACCATCATAATACACAGCCAATCAGAATATCAACAAAACATGTGTTAGAATCATTCCGAGTCATTTCCACAAAATTGTCCCGGAGCGCAAGCAACAGCGTTCTACTGCACAGTGCAGTCAAATTACTGTCGCCATAACCCAATTTCGCTCACAGACATTTGATTGAGCATGCGCCTTAACTAACTTTTCAGCCAGCGGTAAAGAGCTCCTCTTCAACAGGCTTTAAACCAATTCTCGCAGGACACTCAAAAACATGCGTCCACGATTCCAATAAACATACAGGCAATTTACACAACATCAGCCCCCATGCATCGCCATTTGTTAATCAACTAATAAGGCTCACAGAGTTTACACTAATCAGCCATAATTTACCATGCACTCTCTCACGAACGCATGGTTTAAATTCACTCGCTGCACATCTTGTTCATCCTGTCTGAGTGTTTACACTCCGGCTCATTTCCACCCACACATCAAGGATAAAAGGCGGTGGCATCAGCTACTTGATTTCAGCCCTTTGGGGACTTTCATTCCGAACAGACCTTCAAAAAAACAGCAGGCGGAACGTTCATACGTTCCGCCTGCTCAAATAGTCAGGCGACTAAAGCGACTGATGAAACTTAGGCGATGGAATCACCGAGCTTCTTCAGAGCCTCAGCAGCGCGGTTGGAGTAACCCCATTCGTTGTCGTACCAGCCGCAAACCTTCACCATGTTGCCACCAACCACATAAGTGAAGCCGGCGTCGAAGATGCAGGAGTGGGGATTGGACACGATGTCCTGAAGCACGAGAGCCTCCTCGGAGTACTCAAGGATACCCTTGAGCGGACCCTCAGCAGCCTCCTTCATGGCGGCGTTCACTTCCTCCACGGTCACATCGGACTTCAGGATAGCCACGAAGTCGGTCAGGGAACCGGTGGGGGTGGGCACGCGGAAGGAAGCACCGTTCAGAAGCCCCTTCAGCTGGGGAATCACCTCACCGATAGCCTTGGCAGCACCGGTGGTAGTGGGGATGATGTTGATGGCGGCAGCGCGCATACGGCGGGGATCGCTGTGCGGCAGGTCAAGGATGCGCTGATCATTCGTGTAGGAGTGGATCGTGCTCATCATACCCTTCTCAATGCCCCACTTCTCGTTGAGCACCTTCACCATCGGGGAAAGACAGTTGGTGGTGCAGGAAGCATTGGAAACGATGTTGTGCTTGGCAGCATCGTACTCGTCATCATTGATGCCGATGCAGAAAGTCAGGTCGGGGTTCTTGGCGGGAGCGGAGATAAGAACCTTCTTGGCGCCGGCCTTGATGTGACCCTCAGCCTTCTCACGAGCGGTGAAGAGACCGGTGGACTCAAGAACAACGTCAACACCCAGCTCAGCCCAAGGAAGCTGATCCGGACCCAGCATACCGCCCACAATCTTGATGGGGTGACCATTCACAACCAGATTGTCACCGTCGATTTCAACCGTGCCCGGGAACTTGCCCTGGGTGGAGTCATACTTCAGAAGGTGAGCCGTAGTGGCGATGGGGGTAAGGTCGTGGATGGCAACAACCTTCTCGAGCTCGGCCTGGGACATGGCGCGGAGCACGTTACGGCCGATGCGACCGAAACCGTTAATAGCGTATTTAGCCATAATAGTAGGATAAATGGATTATAAGTTGAATCCCGCCAAGCCACCCGGCCCGGCAAGGCACGGTTAGTTTAACGCCCCGCCAGGAAATAGTCAACAAAAATTTGGTTTCTACCCCTGAAAAATCGCGACAACAGCGCCTATTCTCATACTTCCCAATGCATATTTTGCGCAAGTTTAATAATTATACGACATACCGCATATCTTATCTTGACAATTCAATACAGTTTATGGCAGAATGCTCACCGTCGTGAGGCTGCGCCCTCGTTCCTTGCAGACAAAATGGCCCTGTCGTTCAATGGATAGGACGAAGGTTTCCGGTACCTTAGATGTGGGTTCGATTCCCGCCGGGGCTATTTCGAGCATAAACACATACACACTGTATTTGTGCCCTGATACCGCCAGAAACGTTGTTTCGATTCGAATTGGCAATCTCAGGGATTTTCTGGCCGACTGCCGCTGATTGTTACTTTTATGTCAATTGACACACTATTAACTTGACTTCTGATACCTTTCATGCAAAATAGCGGGCGTACATGTTCCGGTCTGCAAGCGGATTGGAGCGGGTCAGTGACCCGCTCTTTTTTTGTAGACTACTCACCATCAGACATCCCCCCCAAAAAAACAATGGCCACCACCGATATCACAGCACTAATCGACTACTATGTCCGAGAGAAAGACCTGACACGCGAACGCGTGATTCAAGCGCTTGAGGCATCTTTTCTAACAGCGTACGCCAAGATGGTTCCCGGAGCCGATCGCATCCGCAACATCCGAGCCGTCATCAACACACAGAAAGGCACGGTCAAAATCAAGGCTGACATGACTGTGGTCAATGATGAGGAAATGACGGATGCATTCAATGAGGTGAAGCTGTCCGTAGTACAGGCCGCCGGCAAAAACCTGCAACCCGGTGACACCATCTCTGTCAATATCACCCCCAAGGATTTCGGCAGAATTGCCGTACAGACTGCCCGCCAAACCATGCAGCAGCGCATTCGCAAGGCTGAACAGGAAATGCTTGCGGAAGAATTCAGTGACCGTGTCGGAGAGCTTGTCACAGGCACTGTGGTTCGCTACGAAAAGGGGGATGTGGTAGTAAAGGTAGAAAAGTTTGAAGGTATCGTTCCGCCCAAGCAGCGAATCCCGGGCGAAGAGTACAATAAGGATGATCGCATGCGTTTCTATATTCTGGAGGTGCGTGACGGTGTGCGCGGCAACGAGCTGATTCTCTCCCGCAGCCACCCCAACCTAGTGCGCCGCCTTTTCGAAAACGAAGTGCAGGAGATTGCTGACCGCACGGTGGAAATTCTCAACATTGTTCGTGAGCCCGGCTACCGCACCAAGATGGTGGTGCGCAGCGAAGACCCCAATGTCGATCCCGTGGGTGCCTGCGTGGGTATGCGTGGAGCTCGCGTCAAGAGTGTGGTAAATGTACTGAGCCGTGAAAAGGTAGATATCCTGGAATACACGGAAGACAAGGCAGTCATGGTAACAGAGTCCCTTGCCCCAATCGAACCGGTGAAGGTGATAGTGGATGACGAGGCGCGAGTGGTGACCGTGCTGGTGGAAGATGATAAGGCCGCAGCCAAAGCCAAGGGACGCCGCGGCCAGAATGTACGCCTGACGGCACGCCTTATTTCCACACCGGAGCAGCGCTGGGACGTGCGTGTGGAACCCTATAACGAACAAGCCAAGGTTGCCTCCGAAGCGCGCAAGGGTGCAGATGAACTCAGCGCCCAGCTCGGCGTGACAGATTCTCTGGCATCTGCCATGATTGCCGCCGGGTTCACCTCGGTGGATGTCATCGCATCCTATGCACAGGAGGAAGACTTAATGGAGGCTCTTCTCATCTCAGAGGAAGAAGCCCGCGATATCATTTCCAAGGCTAAGGCTCTTTGCTGAACATAACACTTTTTTCACATGTCCGAACAACCGAACAAAAAAACCGAGGTACTCGACCTCCTCGGGGGTAACAAAAAAAAGAAACAGATTCCCGCTGCCAAAACAGCGGATAAAACGTCCCCCCCCCGTACCGCGGAGAAAAAGGGCTCCCGCAAACCGGCACTTGACCTGCTTTCCCCCAAAAAACAGGAGAGGAAAAAAACGTCACCTGACTTTGTCCACTCTCAGGCAAGCGCAAAACCTGCGGTTTCTACTACGCCCCCTGATTCCAAACCAACAACGGAGACGAAAGCCGCACCCGCGCCTGCACCCGCAGTTGATGGCAAGGTGATGAATATCAAAGCCCCCATCTCCGTGGCCGATTTGGCCGTCCACATGAGCCTCAAGCCTTTCAAACTAATTGCTGAGCTGATGCCCATGGGCGTGTTTGCCAACCCCTCTACAACGTTGGACAGTGACCAAGTGGCCGCCCTCTGCGAAAAACACGGCTTCACCTACGAACGAGTCAAACGCGAAAAAGGAGCCGGAGTCAAAGCACCCGTTGAAGAAATTAAGGAACCTGAGGCCGTTGCCATTGAAGAAGAACCGGAGGGAGCGCTGAAAGTTCGCACCCCCATCATCACGGTCATGGGACACGTTGACCACGGTAAAACTTCCCTGTTGGACTACATCCGCCGCACGCGCGTAGTTTCCGGTGAGGCAGGCGGTATTACTCAGCATATCGGTGCCTACACCGTGAGCCATAATGACCAGACGCTCACATTTATCGACACTCCCGGTCACGCTATTTTCACAGAGATGCGAGCCCGCGGCGCGGATGTCACGGACATAGTGGTGCTGGTAGTGGCCGCCAACGACGGTATCATGCCCCAGACCAAGGAAGCAATCATGCACGCTCAGGCTGCCGGCAAAACCATCATCGTGGCAGTAAACAAATGCGATCTTCCCACAGCTGATCCGGTGCGTGTGCGCACGCAGCTCATGGAGCATAATCTTATGCCCACGGATTTCGGTGGTGAGATTGAGTGCGTGGATGTTTCCGCTCACACGGGTGACGGTATTGATGATTTGCTCGACTTGCTCTGCCTCCAGGCCGAGGTGCTGGAACTCAAGGCCAACCCCAAGGCAAACTGCCGAGCCTCCATCATCGAAGCCCGCATGGAACAGGGTAAAGGCAGCTCTGCCACCGTCATCGTTCAAAGCGGCACTCTCAAAGTCGGCATGCCCTTCATTTGTGGTCCATTCTCCGGCAAGGTGAAAACTCTCATGAACGACCAGGGTAAATCCATCAAGAAAGTGACCCCCGGCATGCCGGCAGAAGTTTCTGGCTTCATTGAAACACCGAACGTGGGTGATGAGCTGGTGGAAATGGAAAACGAGCGAGCCGCCCGTAAGCTCTCCACGGAGCGTCAGGAGGAATTGCGCCAACAGCGCCTGACCGCTCCCAAGCGCTCCCGCATGGAGGATATTCTGGCCATGATGGGAGAAGGCAGTCAGAAAGCCGTGCTCAAACTCTATCTCAAGGGGGATGTTCAGGGCTCTGTAGAAGCCATCAAAAAGGCTATCATGGACATTGAGAGTGAAAAGGTGGAGTGCGAATTTATCGGCGCTGCCGCCGGTCCCATCTCAGAAAGCGACGTACTGCTTGCCTCCTCCTCCAATGCCGTGATTCTGGGCTTCAACGTGAAGGTAGAAAGCAACGCGGTGAAAGCCGTAAAACGCGAGGGCGTACAGGTGAAAATTTTCTCCATCGTGTACGAGCTTATTGACCAGGTAAAGGATGCCATGCTGGGGCTGCTGGAGCCAGAAACCCGCGAAACTGTACTCGGGCATGCCGAAATCCGTCAGGTGTTCAAACTCAATAAGGGCAAGGCTGCCGGTTCCTATGTATCTGACGGGAAGATGCTCCGCACGGCAGAAGCACGAGTTCTGCGTGACGGTCAGGTAGTATTCGACGGCAAGATGTCTACCCTGCGCCGCTTCCAGGATGAGGTGGAAGAAGTCAAGAGTGGTCTGGAATGCGGTATCCGCCTTGCAGAGTACAATGATTATGAGGAAGGTGACATCATCGAGTGCTACTCGCTCGAAAAGATTAAGCAAACTCTCTGATTTTTTGTCCGTATTATGGCATCACGTCGACTTGACAAGGTAAACGAGCTGATGAAACGGGAAATCGGCACTTTCGTCCAGAAAGAGTTCGAATGGCCCGGCACCATCGTCTCCATCCTCGATGTGGAAATCACAGAGGATTTAAAAGAAGGGCGTGTCTGGGTCGGTGTCGTGGGGCGCATGACTCCGACTCAGGTCATCGAAAAGTTATCCCGCAAGCGCGGTGACATCCAGCGAGCAATCAGTCGGCGCGTAATTCTGCGCAATACTCCGAAGCTTACATTCCGTCATGATGATTCTGCCCGACGCGGTGTCTGCATGGTGAATTTGCTGGATGATATTGAACAAAATCTGCCCAAGGCACCACCATTACCTGAGGGAGAATCAGACCCCGAGATTTAACTCATACCCCCACGTCCTTCCATGGAGCGAAAAATCACCATCAGGCGAGTAGGAACCATTTTCCCGGCACTCTGCCTGGTGGTGATTGTTTTGATGTGTGTTATCATCGCATGGCTGAGCATAGTAGGGCTTCCCGATTCTGTTCTCAGAAAGATTGAGCAACAGGCAGAGCCATACGGCGTAACCCTCCATCTGGGCAAAATCAAGCTAGCACCAACCGCCGGATTGGCAGCAAAAGCTCTCGGTGTTCAGGTTACTCTTCCCTCCGCTGACGGCAACATCAAAATCAAAGCCAGAAAATGCCAGTTTACCTTCAGTATCTATGAGATGATGCAGGGGAACTTCCTGCCGAATGCCCTCCATGTACTTGGGTTGGAAGCCGCGCTCCCCATCTCCGATTCACCCGGCAAAGCAATCCTGCTGAATGAGTCTGATACTCACCTCACACTCTTCAACAGAGGTCAGGGACTGAGTATTACAAGCACGGCTCGAATTCAGGGTATAGGAATCAACTTTAAGGGCTCTTTCCGCCTGCCGGAAAAATCTCAGAGAGCCTCAATCGGCAAAGAAGCCTCCCCTGAGAATGCACCTACACGCATTAATGCTGATGAATTTCTGAGACCTATTCAACCATGGCTCGGCAAAATTGACAGACAGCTTACCCAACAACAGTGGACAGATGAACAGCGTCCGTGGATTGACATCAAACTCCGCACAGGAAATAATAGACAAACAGCTGAAATTAAAGCAGAAGCCCCCTCTTTCAGACATGATAAACTGCATTTTCACAATGCTTCCCTGAGTGTGCGTTATGAGGATCAGGCTCTCACCATAGACCACCTCACCTTTGCCACAAAATCCCCCCGCACGGAAGTATCTCTGCAGGGCGCTTACGATTTTCCCGAACGCCGTCTTAATTTCAACCTCCGCAGTACTGCCGCTATTGCTCAGATTGTAGAAATGGTTGACCGCAGTCAGAAAGGAAATCTTCTTTCCCGCATTTATCCGGATGCCAGCAAATCCCCCTCCGTCAAACTGCGCGGACAGATAGAATTTTCGGAAAATTACGCACTCAATAACATAGTACTGCGCGGAGATGTCCTGCAGCGTGACATTTCCATCGGTCAAACCCCGGTAGATTCATTTGCTCTTTCTTTCATGCTTTCGGACGGGCGATTCAACATCGACAATCTGAGTCTTTCCCTACCGAATGGGCAAATCAAAATGTCGGCACTCACCGGCAGAAACCAAGCAGATGCACATCTTGTTGCGGAGATTCCGACCGATACGCTGACTCAATTAGTAACCGATATAAGCGGAAAACCGGTTGAACTGCCTCAACATCTCACACTCGGAGGGAAGCTCACGCTGAAAGCAGACGCGCAGCTTGAGGTAAAAGAATTCCTCCCCGGTATTACCAGACTGTCAGATCTTATTCCCACGCTGAAAGAAATCAGTAATCTTGACATGGGACTGGGCTCAATACGGTATGGACAAATCAATCTTACTGAGCCGCAACTCAAGCTCACAGCATCAGGGCTAAAGCACCCGACTCTTTCATCTGACATATTGAACATTCAGGATATATACTGTTCGTTATCAGCAAAAAGCGTAGATAACGGCGGGGATTATTCACTCAAAGATTCACAGTTCACACTGCAGATTGCTTCTCTGAGTGCCAACTGCAGTAATCCGGAAAAAACGCTGAAAGTATCGGGAACAAACTTAGATTTATCCATTGCCCAAGCCGTATCAGGAAATGTTTCTGCCCACAATATTGCGTGCCATATCCACAATCTACCGGAATACAACTGCAGCAAAACATGGGCCGAAATGCTCTCCAAATCAGACACATGCATCAACTTGAACAGCGTGCTGCTGCAACAGCGGGAACTGGCATCAGAGATCAATCTCTCCATCACACATCCCTTGGTAAGCTCTGCGGAATTTCTATTGAAGTTGAATTTGTGCGGAGAAGAAGTCACCTCTGCGCTCAAACTAAACTACACCGAAACTGAACAAAACGGCAATCTGGATTTCGAATTCGCTGAATCAAGGTTGCCGCTGTTGGCTTGTGCACCACTTCTTCAGCAATTTGATGCACTGCCGGAAGATATCGAATTGCCGGAAGAACTCATTCTGTCAACTAAAGGACGCATCAATGTAAACACATATCGGCTCAGTAATACCTACCTGTATCTGCATACCCCAAAATTGGTAAGAACACCCCGCACGCTCATTGTCAACAGAGGAAAAAAAATACCTTTGAATCTAACGCTCAAAACCACGCTTAACAGCAATGAGCAAAATGAAATCCTCTACCGGGGAGATATATCCGTCTTGCATGAGACAGGCTCATTCCTTGCGGATCTGGAGGGCAATCTCAGCCGGTACTGCAACATTTCCAATGGTCACAATACCATTGCCGTTGATGTGGTGGATGCTCTGATTGATAACCCGGATGCTCACGGTATTATGCGTGATTTCCGCTTCGGCAAAGACTCCCGGGTCACGGTATCAGACATCTCTGCACAAGTGGAATATGACAACGGAATCAGCGTCAGAAGTTTCTGCAAAACCGATATCCGCAACACTGATTTCCTGATTGGAGCCATTCAGGATATCACAGATGACAGCGGCCGCATCATCGGGGAAAAACTCCGCTCTGACATGGGCTCCAATCCGTACTCCCGAGTTTTCCGGGCAAGCTGTGATGTGCTCGTGGATGTTCAAATGAGCAAAAAGAATCCGGATGGCTCCCCGGCACCGGAAAAATTACAAATCGTTCTCCAGTCTCCCTATCTTGATTACGATAACCGCCCGTGGCTCAAAAAACAACAAGTGAGCAAGGGAACCCACAGCAGTATCATCAGAGGTGACTCCATCGTCTTTGATTTGAATAATAACGGTATCGTACTCAATAATCTGCGGGGGAAAGCCTACCCGGCATATGCTTTCGGCATGTTCTTTTCTCCCTTGCACGAGTTTATGAAAGACATCCGCCTACAATACCCGGTAGATGTCAACACCAAACGCTGTGAATTCCCCATTTCCAAGCGCAGTCAGGTTCCCATCAGCGGACTTATCCGCGCAGAATCAGCAACCGGGGCAGCTTTTGATTTTCTCGGGACAACCATCCCGCTGCAACGCTTCTCCGGCTTCATCAACCTGAGTGATGAGCATGTATTCCTGGACAAGATGAATGCGCGCACTTGGGGCGGAGTGCTGAACGGTGCCATCAAAATCGGCATTTCCGGAGAGAGCACCTCGTTCGATGGTCAGCTTACTGCCCAAAATCTGGATTTGAGTCTCATCGGCAAAGCATACAAAACAACATTATCCCCTGCTCTGTGCAATGCTAACATACGTTTTCAATCCCCCACATCAGAGGTCAAAGATGTGCGGGCATACGGCAAAGCCACCATTCGTGACGGCAACCTGATGGAACTGGGAATTTTCCAACCCGTGGGCTCGCTCATTTCAGACCTACCCGGACAGCTTGCTGCACTTCAGCGCAAGGTCACAGGACAAGCCCCCACCCCGGCAGAAAAAGACAAACCCGGCTTCATTTCCCGCTTCCTCTCCGCCTTCACTGATACAACAGACTCCGCCATCAGTAAGGTGGATGAATCCAGCCGCCATATCCCCTTTGCCAACCACTTCATGAGCTACAATATCCAGAATGCCTCCTTGGATTTCGACATTCTCAATGGCTACCTTTACACTCGAAACATGAAAGCCTCCGGCTACAATCTGGATATAGACATGAATCTGCGTCTGGATCTAAACACACTGAATATCCGTGGCAATCTGTGGCCGCAAATATCCAGCGTACCCACACTCATCATTGCCCCCATCACCTTCCTTTCCGATTTCCTGATAGATATTGTCATCTACGGGAATATAGAAGACATCCAGTGGAAATTCACGCTGGACAGAATCATGAGAAAAAACGGCAGGCGGAAGAAACCCAGTGTCACAGCAGCTGAAGAAAAGCAAAAGAGATGATCCCCTCTCCCATTCTCACCGAGGTGTTTAACACTTATTCAGCATGGGGTCTGTTAATCGTCCACCTGCTTGGTGTTCTCCTTGCGCTGCACGCGCTCATGCGCAAACACTCCCCCCAGGGAACCATTGCTTGGCTATTAGGGCTCTGTCTCTTGCCCCTTCTCACTATTCCCCTGTATCTGGCTTTGGGAGCAGAGCGAATCCGGCGGCACACAGAAGAACGTCTGCCCGCCAATGACGTAGCCTCCATGCTGAAAGGAATACGCAAAAACACACTGTTCACAGCTCCGGGAAGCTTGGGACGCGCACTCACCGGAATCACGGGTATCCCCCCCTGCTCCGGAAATCAGGTCACGCTGCTGCGCGACGGCTTGGACACGTATAAAGCACTGGCAGAATCTATCCGCGGTGCTCAAACATCTATCCTCATTGAATTCTTTATCATCCGCAATGATGTGGTCGGCATCAACTTTCGCAAGTTATTGGAAGAAAAAGCACGTGCAGGCATCAGCGTCTACATGATATATGACGAAATCGGCTCACACAAACTCCCTCGGGGCTACCTCCGCAAACTCAAAAACGCCGGAGTACGCATAGCATCCTTCAACGGGCGGCGTTTCTGGTGGAGTTCTTTCCTGCGAATCAACTACCGAAACCACCGCAAACTGGTCATCATTGACAGTGCTCAGGCCTACCTAGGCAGTCTGAATGTGGGGCTGGAATACGTGCGCCTGCCGGGGCAAACATATTGGCGGGATACATTTGTCAACCTGCGGGGGCCCGTGGTTGCCCAGTGCCTGCTCTCATTTGCAGAAGATTGGCAACGCGCCACCGGTGAAAACATCAGCCATCTGGCAAAGGAACAACCGGAAAAAGGCTCAACCCAATGCCAACTCATCCCCTCCGGTCCGGATGACTTCCCACTGAACTGCTGGCAACTGACCCTGCTGGAAATGGCATCTCGCGCGCGGAAAAGATTGTGGCTTGCCAGCCCCTATTTCGTACCGGATGGAGCCATATACGCTGCCCTGCTGGCCGCTGCCCGGCGCGGTGTACAAGTTCGGATTCTCATCCCCAAGAAAGGTGACAGCGCCATGGCTAATCTGGCATTGCTGACCTATCTGCCGGAACTGTCAGCAGGCAACATTCAACTTCTGGCCTACACACCGGGCTTCCTGCATGAAAAAATGGCACTGACAGATCATGATATCTGCTGCATCGGGACGGCCAATCTGGATGAGCGTTCCCTGCGCCTGAACTTTGAACTCACCCTGCTGATGGAGGACTCCGAAATGACAGGCAGAGTCGAACAGCTGTTCCTAAGTGACATGGCACACACGCAAACACTCCACCCGCAAGTTTGGTACGATGCCCCCTTCCTGACCCGCCTTTGCGCTCAATTATGCCGCCTGCTTGCCCCCGTTCTTTGAATTATTCTCAAAAGTTGCCACTATTAGCTTGACCCGACCACACTGCACATGCTAGTATTCATGCGTCAGAATCCTGCTTTCCTCATATATCGTCATGAAGTACAGCATCTCGGCATTAGCTCGCAAAACAGGACTTTCCATTCACACACTCCGCTTTTATGAAAAAGAAGGGCTGCTGCGCCATGTGGAACGCACCGGCTCCGGGCGGCGCATGTACGGAGAAGCCAGTCTCGGCTGTCTGCTTGGTGTACTCTGTCTGAAGCAGGCAGGCATGACTCTCCCCCAGATAAAAATCTTTTTTGATGAAACTGTGCGCGGAGCCATTTCTCTCTCCAGCAGAGTAGAGATGATTCAGGAAGCTCGCCGTCAGTTGGAAGAAAAAATGCAGGACATTCAACGCGGTCTGGATTTGATTGACTTTTTCCTGAACGGTACCAAACGAGCGGCACAGGCTGCCAGTGAGGGTAAAAACCCGGATGAGGTATTCCCCTTCATCACCCTTTCGGGTATCGTTAATTTCCCATTCATGAAAGACAGTCAAGGCAAACTTGAACCGGCTCTGCCGGAGTCGGGAGCTTCCTCCGGGAGTTGATTTTAGTAAAGCCGGGAAAGTGAACGCAGCGTGAACGGAATGATTTCTGACTCACGTGCTGTACGCACCTTTTCCGCCCACTCCGCATCAGCCAGCAGGGCTCGCCCAACTGCCACCAAGTCCACCTCTCCGTTTTGCAGCATCCGCAAAAGATGCTGCACATTGTCAGCGTCTTCCCTAAAAGGAGATGTTTCTGCATTCTCCACAGAACCTCCGCCGATAACCGGTTTGCCACTCAGCAAACGAGTCCAGGATGCCAAAGAAAGAGCATTCCCGGCAAAGGCCGGAGCCGCATGCCGCAGCTCAGAACAGTCAAATACATCCACCCCTGCTTCACAGAGACAATGCAGCATTTCCTCCAACTCGTGTGCAGAATCAACCGTCCTTGCCTCAGGATGCCCGGGTTTCCATTGGGAAAAACGGAACAGAATCGGGAATCGGTGTCCAACAGCTTTCCTGACCGCGTGAACCACCTCACAGGCAAAACGCGTTCTCCCCACAATATCTCCCCCGTAAATATCACTGCGTCGGTTGGTTTCCTTCCATAAAAACTGATCAATGAGATAACCGTGTCCCCCCTGCAGCTCCACACCGTCAAATCCCAGTTGCTGCGCTAACTGCGCAGCGCGGGCAAACGAAGCGCAAACCTCCTCAATCCGCCGCTGACTCATGGGAACAGCCGTTTTCTCCAGCGTCAGCGGATTTATCCCAGACGGGCCTATAGGCAAGGCATCAGGATGCGGTAAATCCTTGCCAAATGCCCTCAGCATACCCACATGGCAAAACTGGGGCACTATTTTACAATCCGTGGCATGCACCATGCGGCAAATCCGCTTCCACTCCCGCAACGCAGTGCCGCCGAAAAACTGCGGCATCCCGGAATCATCTGCCGCTGCGGCATCATCAATCGTAGATGCTTCAGAAATAATCAAACCCACCCCCTTTTCCGCCCTTCGTCTGTAATACATTGCCATCTCTGGCGCAGGGACTCCATCCAACGCAAGATTACGGTTCATCGGAGCCATCACAATACGCGTCATCAGTGCCAGCTTGCGAGCAACAAACGGACGAAACAACGCCTCTATCTCACGAACACAAAGAACAGTCGAATGATTCATACCCGAACTATATCCATATCCACCCCCATTTGCAATGAGTTAGAATAACTGATTAAGACACTCTATACTATAACGCAACTATCAATTTCATAAAATAATTTTTTAGACTGGACAATAATTATTATAAATGTATAATATTTGCAGCATGAATAAGAATACCGCCATCCCCCACATTATTCTTCTTGAACTGCTGTACACGCTGGATGACATACGCCGAGAAAGCTTAAAGCTTACATCTTCCTCCCACATCAAGAAGCTCATGGGACTCACCATCCGTCAGGCATCCTCCATAGCCAGATTAAAGATGCTCATGGGCAAAGCACCACAGGGAGTGGCACTCAAAACGCTTGCACAGGAATTGCAAATGACCGTCCCCGCCACCTCCCTGCTCGTGGAAACCATGGTTGGCAAGGGCGTTTTTGAGCGAACCCAAAACCCAGATGACCGACGAGCCATCTGTATCCGCCTCTCGGCTAAGGGCCAGGAACTCTTTGATGTGGGATTCTCCGCGTTGGAACGCCAGCTGGACAATCACTCCGCTGAAATTAGCGCAGAGGAACTTGAAACCTGCAGACGGGTAAACGAAAAACTCGCCCGCAGTCTCACCCGCAACCGCGCCAGATAAAATTTCCACCCGAAGCACCGCCCGATTCCGCACTTTAGCTTGACTCCACTCAAACTTGAGTGTAGTATGGCTTACGGGAATCCGGGAAGCGCCATTCCCGCCAAACAAGTTTACCACCATTTTTCACCATGCCAAACCAACCAAATCTTCTGGCTCAGGTTCGTCGGTATCTCATCAGTCACGGTGAGGATTACCAGTGGGTTACCATGGGTTTGCAAAGCGAAAAAATTGGGCTTGCCTACCTGCCGGCCGGTTACAACGGCTACCCCTGCACATTCATGTTCACCGAATTGAAAAATCCCTGCAGTCTGGTATTCGATGTCAACTTCGCCGTGCGCATTCCGGAAGAAAGCCGCAAGGAAGTAGCCATGCTGCTGCTCACGCTCAACGCCAATCTGCCGGAAGGGCAGCTTCTGCTGGACATGGAGCACGGATTCGTGTACTACCGCCTCAAGTATGTGGTGGATGACCTGAGCATCTCAGATGAGGATATCCTCAACCGCATCCGACGCATGGAGGAACAGGGAGTAAGCATGGCTCACACCTACGCCCGCATTATCACAGAGGAATTCTGTTTCTGATTTCCGAACCTTTTTTATCCTCATCAACACACAACACACTTATGTCACTGGCAAAACCACTCGAAGGAAAAGTAGGCATCGTCACCGGTGTCGCCAACAAACGCTCCATTGCATTCGGTATCGCAAAAGCCTGGCATGAAGCCGGTGCAAAACTTATCTTCAACTATCAGGGGGAACGTCTCAAGGACGGTGTCATCAAACTGGTAAAAGAAACATTCGGCGAGGACACCCCCGTCTGCGCACTTGATGTCTCCGATGACCAATCCATCGCCGACTTCTTCACCTTTGTGGCGCAGCACACAGACCGCGTAGACATGTTGCTGCACGCCATCGCCTTTGCCCCCAAAGCCCCCGGAACCCTGGAAGGGCACTTCTCCGATATCCCGCGAGATGCCTTCAACCTCTCCCTCCAGATATCGGCATACTCCCTCATCGCACTGGCTCGCGGCGTGGCCCCGCTCATGACCAACGGCGGCTCCATCACCGCCCTCACCTACTACGCCAGCCAGAAAGTAGTACCCAACTACAACCTTATGGCCGTCTCCAAGAGCGCACTGGAAACCTGCAGCAAATACCTCGCCTTTGACCTCGGACGTCGTGAGAACCCCATCCGTGTCAACTGCATCTCCGCCGGTCCCGTGCAGACTCTTGCAGCCCGCGGTGTCTCCGGCTTCACCGGCATGTTCAAAGTGTATGAGGAGAAGAGTCCGCTGCAGCGCTCCTGCACCTTGGAAGAACTCGGAGCCACAGCAACCTACCTTGCAAGCGACGGTGCGGCATCCGTCACCGGACAGGTCATCTACGTAGACGGAGGTTATGAGATTGTAGGCATGTAGCACAGCGTGCTAGAAAAAAATCTTATAAGTGGGGAGCTGCCGGAAATGGCCGTTCCCCATTATTTTTTACAAAATTTGGGCAAAAACACAAAATAAAGCTTGCAATTCCATTAAGATTAGAGTAAACTGCTGACGCGCTTGAGCGCACCACAGCAACAAGCCCATGGGCAGGTGTCTGAGTGGTCGAAAGAGCACGATTGGAAATCGTGTGTACGGCAAAACCGTACCGAGGGTTCGAATCCCTCCCTGTCCGCTACAAACCCCGCAAGTTAAACAACTTGCGGGGTTTTTATTTACCCTGATACTATACCCTTGATTTTATTCATCTTGTTCGGTATCATATGGGGTGTTCGGGTCTTAATGGTCACTAATGGTCACTAATTACGAAGTATTTCACCATGCGCCAAGCCTCACTCAAAATAGTTCGACAAGAAAATTCGTCCTCCGTGTTCTGGTCCATCTACGTTCCTGCTTACTTGAATCCGACGGGTAAAGCTGGCAAGATGTACTTCTCCACCCGTGCCGAAGCAGAGTCCAAAAGATGGGAACTCCTGGCAGCCACCCGCACGGAGTCAAAAATCACAGAGCTGAGCAATCCCCAGATTCGAGACGCTCAGCGAGCCCTGGAGCGACTCTCTGAAGCTGGCCTCGACCTCTCGCTGGATAAAGCCATCGAGCTCGCCCTGCCCACATTGAAGGCTGCAGGCCGCGCCATATCGGTGGACCAGCTGTTCTCAGACTTCGTAGCAGCCAAGGCGAACGACTGGAGCGATGCCAGCAAGCGAGCCTTCGCCACATCTGCGAAGACCTTCCTCCGACGATGGGCTGGTCACATGGTATCGTCCATCGACTCCGACGAACTGGAAGCATGGTACGAGGTTACCTTCACCACCTCTGGTTACCGCGCACACGAGATACGTACCATCCGTCCGGCCTTCTCATGGGCCGTGCGTCGAAAACTCATAAAGGAATCGCCCTACTCTCGAATGGAGGGAGTGAAAGTGAAGCGCAAACCCATCGTCATCTACACGCCAGATGAGGCATCCCGCCTCATGGCCGCATGCCCCATGGATGCCCGCGCAGCCTTCGCCTTGCTCCTCTTCGCCGGTGTTCGACCGAAGGAGCTCACTCGCCTCACATGGGGCAACATCCGCGACGGCTACATCCACATCACAGCCGCCATTGCAAAAACGCAGCAGGTCCGCAACATTGAAATGGAACCCACTTGCACTGCCTGGCTGGACAGCACTGGCACACACGAGCCAGAGGAACCCATCTGCCCACCAGACTGGATTCGCCGCGCCCGTGCCATCCGCGCTGCTGCTGGAGTCCACGCTCAGCCCGACACGCCGCGTCACTCCTACGCCTCATATCATCTTGCCGCCCACAAGGACGTTGCCACCCTCAAGGCAAACCTCGGCCACGCGCCGAACAGCGACACGCTGTTCATCCACTACCGAGCCGCCGCCACGCCCAAGGATGCAGAGCGTTACTGGGCCATCACCCCAGACCTTATCAGCTAATATCAGCTAATCATCAGCCAAATTAGCCGTTTTTCTTTACACGACACCCTGCCTCATGTAAAAAAATCCCCCTTTTCTTTACATGAGCAAAAAATCTACAACTTCGCATAATATTTTTTCTTGACACCCACACCCACTCGCGCTATATTACACACGTAACCGGTTCCCACCATCCACTCCGGTTACGAAATGAAGCCCTCCACCCCCAAGCCCCGGCGGGCTTCTTCATTTTCTTACGGGTCTTCTAATTCCAGTATTGATTGGCAAATATAAAGCCGTATAGCCACTTTCCGCTATACGGCCTTATATTTTTCCATAGGCTCCCCTTACTCCTCCGTCACTCTCTCCGCAACATCCAGCACAAACCGTCCGGCATTGCCCAGCACCGCCGCGCCCAGGATAATACCCGCCGCAGAACTCGTCACCGCAGACCCGGTACCCATACCCCAGCCGCTCGCATTACCACCGGCACGCAGACAGTTACACAGCGCACGCATCGCCTTGAAGGACCATATACCCTCATTATCTACCGCCTTGTACAGCTGCTTAGGACGCTTCCACAAATCCGAAACAGGCAAAATCATCTGCAACGGATCCTGCACATAGTGCCATGTCCCGCCGACAGCCGCCTTAGCCGCGCCGATACCGCCGCCCACAATCGGCAAGCTCGCCAAGTCCCCAAAAATAACCTCCGTCACACTCTTGCGGGCAAACTTCAGCAAATCCTCCTCATCATCGAGGTCATCGCCGTCAATCTGCCCCTTCAGGAACGAACACACCAGCCCCACCAGCCACAAGCCAACGCCCATACTCATGAACCCTCCCAGAGCCTTAGCATAGTCACCGCTGGAAACCTGCGCCAGATACGTCCCAATCTTCGCCAAAGACTCAGACCGGAACATATAGAAGAAATTGCCGACACCGCCAAAGAACCCGCCATGGCTTGCCCACAGCCCCTTTTGAGTCCGCAGCTTAGGCTGCGCCACAAGGTCCACCATCAGCCCCGCAGCCTCAATAGCCTGCGCGCGCACCCACTTATCACCGGCCTCCTTGCCTCCCTCAGTAGCAGCCAGCTTGCGGTACACAGCATCCGCCACCACCATAGCAGACACCGTGTTAGCCTTGCGGTCAATCATATCCATCTGCTCCAGCGCCCACTCACCGGACACCTCACCGGCGCGCCCAACAGCATTAGGAATAGCCTGCCCCGTCCGCATCATCAGAGCATCAGCCACCCGCTTCCCGCCGGACTGAATACGACTCTGAATCACCGCACTGCCCGTCATCTCCTTGAACGACACCGCACCCCGCCCGGAAAGCACCCTGGCATAACTCCTCACCAGCTCACCCGCCCCAATGCCGGAATACGTCAACACCTGATACACCCCACTCTGCTTCACCGCAGCATCCGGCACATACCCGCCCACAATCGCATTCAGCAGACAACTCACCTGCTTCATGTAACTGTACACATTCAGCGCCAGCGAGCTTATAGCCGTAGCCTTCATCACCCCCTGAACCAAACGCCCGAACAGACTCGTCATCGCCGCATCAGCACGCGGAGCCGCGTCAATCACATCCAGATGCAGCTTAATCATATTCACCGCATTAGCCCCAATCTCCGCGCTCAGCCCATCAGCAAAGCCCTTCCGGCTCAGCAACTGCCTCCACTCGCGCGTGATATGCTGAGTATGAATATAATTATTCTGCTCATTCATCGTCAGCATGAACACCTGACTCGCCCCCACCTGCCAGTTAATCTGCTGCCGGTGGTACCGGCGCGGAATCAGAATACTGTACTTACTACCACCCAACGAATTTGCCCCCGCATTCCCGTCAATAATATCCGTCTCCGGCTTCAGCTTGTTCACATCGAACACACCCCGGAAATAATTAGCCCTACGCCCGAAAGGTGTACCATTCCAAGCCTCATACTTCGCCGCCAGCAACTCTCCATTTTCATTAAGATGCCGGCGCATCGCATAGCCCCAGCGCAGCAACTTCGGGCCAATCAGCTTCTTCATCGTGTCCACATCTGCCCAACTCAGCCCGTGAGCCTCCACCAGATGCTCATAATCAGGCTGCTCAAACAACAGCACCGCATACAGCATCGCCTCCTTAGTAGCCACCAGCTCCACCGCCTGCTGCTCCGTTCGCTCAACCTCCAGCCACTTGCGCCCCGGTCTTTCCAACTGCAGCCCCCGGAGCACCAGCAACTCCTCCGCCGTAGGCAGCACCACAGCACGCCCATCAGCCTCAGCCTTAGCCAGCTCTCCATCACGCCACGCCTCATACTCCTTTTCACTCATCGCCCCCAGCCTGTCCACCTCCTTAGCATTCATCCGAATGCGCTCACTACGCACCTGCTGCATCATGATGCCGGTGTTGACATTCTGATTATTACTTGCAATCCACTGCTCCAGAGCCGCCCCCGTCAACCCCGTGATTTTCTGTAACTCCATAGCAGACCAGTCCTGCAAATCCTTTTGAGCTTGCAGCAGATTCCGGTGCGCCTCCGCCAGCGTCCTGCGCTGACGGTCACAGAACACCTTACCCAACTTCTTGCGCAGTGCCAGCATCATCTGCGCATAGCCCATCAGCCCCCAGCGCAGCCCCTTCACCATTTTAGGCTTGTTAGTCCCCATCGCATCAGCATCCTGCTTCCTCTCCATGCGCGTAGCATACCACGGGGCCTTGAAATGCGCGCTGATTTCATCAGCCACCCTCCGCGTCCGCTCACGCTCACGCTGCACCTTGCGTTCCCACTCCGTATACCCACGCAGCAGCAAATCTTCCAGCGCACGAGCCGCCTTGCGCGCCTGACTCACATCCATCTCAGCCCAACCGCCGAACACATGCAGCCAGTTCAACTGATCCTCCAGCTCAGCCTTCGCCTCATCATAGCCCACCTCATTAGGATTCAGCTCACGCATCGCCTTATCCAGCTCAGCCTTGCGCTCCACATAATCAGCCTGCTTCGGATCCAGCGCCGCCAGCTTACCCTCCAGCTCAGCCACGCGCTCCTCATAGCCCACCAGCTCTTGCGGCAACTCATCAATCTCACGGATGATACGCTGCGTCTCCTTATACTTATCCTCCGCAGAAAACTCCATCACCTTCGCAATCCACTCCAGCCTCCGGTACTCACGCGCCGCCAGCTTACCACGCGGACTCTTCTTCCCCTCCTCACGCTTCGGCCACGCCGCCTCCAGCAACCGCTTCACACGCGCCGTCTCCTTCTGCTTCAGGTGCCACTCAGCCGCGCGCATACACTCGCGCGCCACCTTCTCCATCGCACCCTCCAGCCGGGACACCCCCAGCTCCTTCACCAGCTCCTCAGCCTGCTCGCGGCTCATACCGCGCCGCCTCTCCGTCCGCTGTTGCTCCGCCAGCCGCTCCACAAACTTCTCATACGCCTGCCCCTTCAGCGCGCCTTTAGGTGGAATCTCCCCACTCTCCACCATCCGCGCATACACCATAGCCCAGCGTTGCAGCATATACAGCCGCCCCAGCTTCACATCATCCTGCACCACGTCATACGTAGCCTTCACCAGCCCCTCCATCTCCATCACCGCGCGCATCGCACTG
This sequence comes from Akkermansia sp., assembly GCA_045579245.1. GTDB lineage: Bacteria > Verrucomicrobiota > Verrucomicrobiia > Verrucomicrobiales > Akkermansiaceae > Akkermansia. The sequence continues at coordinate 17,523 of JAZNLU010000104.1, read as the reverse complement.
CTGGCATCAGCTCGCCCCGCATGCAGCACAGACCACTTCTCCAGATTCTTCTGCCAAGCCTCCTGCAACCGGTTCGCCACATACTCATCGCCGGACTCCTCCAACACCCTCCGACCCGCCGCAGCCGCTCCCGTCAGAGAGTATGTCACCAACGCCTCACCGGGGTACTCCAGCGTAGAGTTAAACGGAATAGCCGCACGTTTATCGGCAGACCAATCCATCCGATGCTCCACATTCCGCGATTCAATCTCACCGGCCAAGCGCAGATACAGCTCATAAGGCTCATAACCAAACTCACTCAAAACTTTCTTCATAACAGCATGCCGTTTCTGAAGATCAGCCAGCTTTCTGCTCTTCTTTGCCGCAGTTCCCCTGAAAGCCAGCTTACGAGACGGAGCTTTGTCAAGCGCTGCCAATCCCGCCTCTATGCTAACCAAGCTAGAGAACTGCACATGCGGCAAAACATAGGCATCCAAATCTATCAACAGAGTTTCCGTTGTATCATCCTGCAAAAACTCATTATAGCGCTCTTCCACGTCACGCACAATCTTCTCCCGCACCTCCTCAGCGCTGTCTCCATACCTAGCAAACCGGAATCTCTGCCCACTGCGCTTCCAGGCATTCGGATACTTCAGCAGCATCCGAGCCTCCTTCAGCAAATCTCTTGCTATCTCAACAGCGGAGAACCAGCGTAAATCTCGCACAAGCCAATCTATACGGCCCTGCATACTCTCCAATTTATCTTTCAACACCTGACGCGCAGATTTAGGATTGCCACCCTTAGCAAACCCCTCAATACTCTGAATAGCATGCTGGATTTCGTGAAGTAGAAGACTTGTTGCTTTTCGCTCATCACTCCATGCTGAAGCCGTTGGATTCATATTGATGAAGCCCAAGGGATACCGTCCCTCATTCTTTCCAACACTCACGCCATATTTCGCAGCAAACTCAGCATAAGAAGCGTCCGCTAACCCTAGGCCAAAATCTTCTGCTAGCTCAATATTACGCAACTGTGGATAAGCCTCGTACAATTCAGGAAAATCCAACACGTCATCCAGCCACTTGCCAGACCACGCGCTTACTATACGTTTGCCTGAATTTACAGAAGCAAGACCCGGTTTTTGCTCAACCAATGCATGCCTTGCTTCGCCCTCAGGCTTTTCTATACTCAAGAATTTAAGCTCTGCCTCCAGCTTTTTTTTCCATTTACTTAATGCTGTAAAGCACGCTCCCCGTACAGCCTGTATATCGCTTTCCCAGGTCAATCCGGCAGCTTTTAATCCACTCTCCACCTCGGCGGCAAGGTCAGGGAATCTATCTGTATCTTCCTTCAGTTCTGTTTCTTTAAGTTGTTTTTCTTCATTTTCAGTCTCAGACATTTCCACAATGAAATTCAAAGCTGAATACACCATATACTCATCACTATCATACACACCATTATTCATCAGTTTACGCAAAACATCGTAAACAGGATAGACCTTGGGGAACCCTTTAATCTTCGCCTGGCTAGCATCAATCTCAGCGCGCCACATGCCATCGTCTCGCCCTGCAAACGCCCGGTCCGTGTACTTACCCCACGTCTTAGCATTCCGGCCAATCACAGAGAAACTCACCACCGGGTCATTCACCAGCCCCGCCAGCGCAGCGCGCCTCCCCTCCTCCGTGCCATCATGCCAGACAGGCTTAATACCATTTCTCTCCAGCATCTCATCCAGACCCGGAGTCCCCTTCATAGACTCCGGCATCACGGCATACTCCCACTCATTGAACATCACCGCCCGCTGAGGCACACTCTCCAGATAATCCTCCAGCTCATTCTGCAAACCTGCCACAGCCTTCATGAACGAATCCACCAGCGGCTTCTTGATATCCTTTACCCGCACCCCCAGTTCATTGAGAATACGCTTCGCCGTATCACGGCTTGTTTTCATCTCAGACGGTGCTCCATGATTCATGGGGGAAGAACGCCAGCAAACCCTGGCCAAAACCATAGCCACAGCATCTTCATTCAGCCCCTTTTTACTGAGCTTCACCACGTTCTCTATCAGCTCTTCCAGAGCCTCATCAGTCTCCGCTTTCTGCGCATTAGACGTATCAGTATCTGACAGCTTTTCACGGTGAGCCTTCACTGCATCCATCGTTCCTATAGCTACCGCACTCTGCCCTCTGAAACTACTTCCATCCTCCTGCCCCTTCTTCTTTATCGTGCGTGCCACAAACTCCTCCAGCGTAGGCTCAAAATACTCACCCTTTCGGTAATCGTATGCACCGCCACCTTCCAGCAGGAAAGGTCCTTTACCCGTCCAGGCATCACGGTCGTACACCAAATTCCCCTTTTGCGGGTCAGCCAACTCCGGCTTACCAATCAGATATACACGCTCAGAATACCCCCAGGAATAAGGCTTATCCAAGCGAGTGATAGCTATAGAAGGCTTTGGTAATCCACCCAGTTTTTTCTCTACATCCAGCATCGTATCCACAGGAATACTATGCACCGCCGCCAGATTCTTCCCGCCGGTAACGCTATAAGAAGCAAGATTTACTTTTTCTTCCTGCTTCTGCTGGAATACCAAAGCTCCATCTTTTTCAAGAATTTTCAAGTCGTAGATATTGACACTCTTAGCATTTTTTGGTATGCTACCCGTAAGGGATTGTCCGGTAACGCCTGTAGATTCAGGGGTAGTAGAATCAGCCTGATTGCTTTCATTTAAGCCGGATGCCGCTCTACCAGGCATAAATTTCAGATATACGCCTTTAATTGCAATCCCATTACTTTCTCTTGGATAGTATGAGACAGGATAGCTCGAAACGATAGAGTAAAAACCTTCATCTTCCTTCAATTCAATTACAAGTTTACGGGCTTGTCCATTATTTGCAGAGTCCATAGTTTTCCGCAGGATGCCGTTTTTTGTAATACTCAATTTACCCGTCAATGTGTTAAACAAGTGCATCAAAGGTGACTCCGAAGGATTCATATCCACCATCTGATTATAGTGTTTCATAACATGCATGAATCCATAACCACCGGCGCCTGATGTTTTTTGCTGAACGCCAACACGCAAGCGAACCGGAAGAATCTTAACACCTTTTTTCTTCATCATCTGTCGCGTATGCTCATCACTAGGAAACTCATACCAGTTTATATTACCGGCGGGAGTTGTGATAAAATCATCCTTGTTCAATTTGTTCCCACTGCTATCTATAGCATAACACTGACTTAAATCTACCTCTCTACCGTTTATGTAAATGATAGATCCCTTGGGATACCCCCCGCTCATGGAAGCGTCTATATTCTGAGCCGGCGAACCGCCGGTTAGACTCGAACTCCAGTTAAACATCCCCGTAGCTTCCTCAGCTGCCTTGCGCGCCTGCTCCTCCTGCAACCCCTCCGCCTGCATCGCCTCCACGCGCTCCAGATACATCGCCACAGGGTCAGCAAACTTACTCTCATCCCCGTCCCACATCTTCGCCTCAGCCACCAGCTCCGGGTAAGAGCCAATCATCTCAAACTTGGCATCCATTGCTTCCAAGTCTCCCAGCATCTCCTCGCGCTTCTCCTCCGTCATCGTGGCAGAAAGCCCCAGCCTGCTGGCCTTAGCCCCCTTCTTCACGCGCCGCTTCTCATCCTTCAGCAAATCAATCGCCTCACGGAACGCCTTACGGCACAGCTCCACCCAGCGCGCCATCCGCTCCAAGTCCGCCGTAAAATCCGCACCAAGATCCAGCAGCATCTGCTCCGCCTGCTGCGCCTGAGAACTCGCCATCAGCTGCACACTCGCACCGATATAGTCCCAACTCTTCCCGGCCTTCAGCAACCCGCAGCAATGCGCCTGAATCTCCGCCACCTGACTCTGATCCGCCAGTGCCGCCGTCAGCTTGCACACCAGCTCCGCATCCATCGGCTTAATCTCCCCATTCCGGAACCGCGTCCAGAGCTCCTCACGCGCATGCTGCCCAATGAAAATCCCGCGCTTACTGCGCGACCCATTTCGCGTCAGCCCACGCTCACGCATCTCCGCCTCCGTCAACCCCGTCTCACGAGCATACACAGCACACGTCACCTCATCCGCCTGGTCATCGCGCATATTCTGCTCATAGTCCTTCATCCGCGCCCAGCGCTCATCACGCTCCTCAGACTCCTCATAGACATAGCACATCACCCCCGTGGCAGACTCATCCTCCATCAGCTTAGCAAAGCGATGCCGCCCGCTAATCACCTGCAACGAGCCATCCCTGCGCTTCCATACCAGAATCGGAGCCGTATCATTCACAAAACGCCCCGTCAGCTCCTTCCCGGCAATCACCCCATGCTTACCCTTCTCACCCACCTTCACCTGCTCCGTACCGTCAGACAGCTTGTTCTTCTCAACCTGACCGCACCAGAAATCACCCGCAGCATTATACACCGCAGCATCCCCCACAAACACCCCGCGCATCCGCTCCGGCACAGCCCCACGCCCGGCTTCCTGCTCAAACATCCGCTTATCCTCCGTATCCTCCCGCTTAGCCGCATCCTCAGGCTTAGCAGCCGCCACCGCCTCACGCGCCTTGTCATTCTGCTGAATCTCATCTTCCTCCTCCAGCACCTCCTCCTGCGCCTGGGTCACACTCATACCGCCCACACCACCGGGCCCCGCAGCATCAGCACCCGCATTCCAGCGAGCCAGCTCACGGATTCTGTCAGCCACAGCCTCCACACGCGCACCCGCCAGACTCTTGCCCACCTGCACCCCCGCATCATCCAGGAACTCAAGCAAATCCTTCAGCGCACCGGCATCCTGCTCACCCAGTGCCACCATAGCCTTCTGCAGCTGCACCACAGCCGCCGCAGCCTGCACATTCTTTCTCATCACATCCACCAGCCCGCTCATCCACCGCGGCAGCACACCACTGCCCAGATACCGGCTCATAGCCATGGTAGACAGCGCCTCAATAGTGTTCAGCTTGTCACCATTCACCTCCTCAATCGCCAAATCCGGATCCACCTTCAACAGCGCCTCACGCGCCTTGCTCGCCACCTCTGCCAGCTCCTTCCACGCCTGCTCCTCCGCAGCACGCACCTCCGTCAGCGTAGCAGGCCGCTCCGCCTCACCCGCAGCCTTGCGCGCCGCAGCCTGATTCTCCAGAATCGCCTCCGTGCGCCCCTGCACCATCATATCAAAGACAGATTCAGAAACATCCTCCACCGCATTCATGCCCGTAGCACCACCACGCGCATGCACCAGCACACTACCCAGCACAGAGCGACCATTAAACGCCACACGCCGCCCACCGCGCCGCCTGTTCAGCGCACTGCGCAAGCTCATATCACCCGCCGCCTCCAGACGCTTCTGCATACTCGCCCCCATACCTGCCAGCACCTCCAGCGTAGCACCGCCTTCCTCAGACGCCACCTGCTCGCGCGCCTCAGCGCGGCTCATACCGCCCGCCTCCAGCGCCTCCATCTGCCCAATAGCCCATTCAGAAATCTTCTTGGCAACCCCCAGATTCATACCGCCCGCCTGCTTAATCAGCCCGCGCAGCTCCTCCGGCAAACCCTTGCCCATCTCCTCCACATCCATGCTGCCCTCCGCAACAGCGGCATCCACCGCCACATCCCCCATAGCCACATCCACCAGCCCGGCCAGCTTAGTCTGCAAGCCCTCATACTCCTCCACATTCCCGCCGGACTTCTGCCAGTCCCTCATCCGCTCCACATCAAGCCTGTTCAATTCCTGGAACAAAAACGCATCCGCCTGTTCCTCCGTCAGCGTCAAATCAATCCCCTCAACCACACCGGGAACCTCCGCACGCGTCAGCCGCACGCGTCCATCCCCCAGCAACTCCACTTCAGGCAGGTGGAATCTCTTTTGGCTTGCGCGCCACGCCTCACCCAGCAACTTCACCGTATCAGCGTCAAAACCAGACTTACCCTGCACCCCGGCAAACACCAGCGTACGCCCGCTATCCTTCAGCTCCTTGTGCTTCTGCACCAGGCGCGCGCTCATCCCCGCCGGATCATTCTTCCATCCCTCTGCAACCAGCTGATTGCCACGCTCCAGCGGATCCTCAGCACCCGCAGCCTCCTCAGCCTCCGCGCGGCTCAACCCCTGCGTCTCCCACACCTCAGCATTCTTGGCAAACTTCTTCACATTCGCCTGGTACAGCTGCACATTCTTGCGCGCCTGCCCATACGCAGGCCCCGTCAGCGCAGCAGAGAACATCAGGAAACCCGCCAACTGCTCCGGCTCCCAAATCTCGCCCAGCTCCGCAAACGCCTCAGAGAACGACTTACTCCGTCCATGCTCCACTCCGGCTAAATCCATCACCCCCTCAGCCGTCAGCGTCAGCGCACCCTGAGCAATCGGCTCCAGCACCCCTTCCGTCACCACATTAGCCCCAAACTCAGCCACCAGCGCACGCGTTACACTCTTCTGCGTCCCACGCGCCAGCGCACGCGATAACGCACCCGGCACATACTTCCCACCGGTCACAGCCTTCATCTTGCGACCCACCGATGCCGCAAGCCCCTTGCCACCCACACGCCCCCACGGCATCAACTCCACCAGAGCTTGAATACCGCTTTCCACCATCGCCGCATTCCCCATAGCCTTGCGACTCTCCCAACCGCCCTGATTCCCACCAAGCTCAGCATCCAGCACCTTGGCATCAATACCACTGGTGTATCCGCGCACAAACGCATCTGCCGTGCCAAGCCCGGCACCAACAAACGGCACCAAATAAGGAAGCGTATCTCCTGCCATAGCCGCCGCCACACGCGGAGCATTCTTCACACTCTGCCACCATCCACCTTCAGGATCCTTCATCGTCTCATCCATCACCGCACGCAGAATCCCCGAACTCAATCGCTGCCGCTCATTCTTGTTTTTCCGAGCCTCATACGTACCCACAGCCTGCTCCACCAGAGCCGGAGCCACAGGACCCGGAGCACCCACCGACAGCAAAGCCAGCGGAGCAACCTCCTCCACCACCCGCGACCAATCAGAAAGCTTCTTCCCCACAGCCACCTGAAACTCATCGCCTGCCCCCGTATCTCCCTTATCTCGCTGCTCACCCGCCCACCGCATGATAGAGTCATAAAACAACCGCGCCGTATCCTTATCTCCCCCAACAAGCTCATACACCTCATCCCGCAGACCATCCAGCCCACGCATGCGCTCATCCATCTCCGCACGCTTCCCCAGCGGCCTCACATACCGCCGCATGAACTCACGCACCTTCTGCGCGCGCTGCACATCAGCAACTTCCAGCACCCCCTGATTCACCAACTCCCACAGTCTACCGTCAGTTATAGCATCGTCAGCCAGCTTTCCACCCTCATCGCGCTTCGCGTCCTTGCCGTCAGCAAACGCCTCCAGCCCCTTCAGCCGCTCATTCACCGCAGCCTGCGCCGCATCCGCAGCCGCCTTCTTCCCCTGCACCATCTTCTGGAAACGCCCCCACACCAGCCGCATACCCTCTGCCCGCGTATTCCACGCAGGCATCTGCTCGTACTCATAATCCGCACTCGCATTCATCGCATCCCACACCGCGCCCGGGTCACCCGTACCATAGCGCCGCGCCAACTGCGTACCCAGTACATCCTCCGTATTCTCCGCATCCGCAGCTGCCTCAGCCGTCAGCGCCCACCCCAGCAGAGCATCAGACTCCACACGCTTAGCCGCCTCCTTATCCCCCGCCTTGGCAAACGCCACATCCACCAACTGCTGCATCTTTCTCGCCCTCTCAGCAGACTGAGCCTGCATCGTGATAGCGTCACTCACACCATCCCACTCATCGCGCAGCACACTACTCGGCTCCACACCAATATCCGTCAGCGGTCCATCGCCCAGCTGCATCACATTCGGTGTCACCACATCATCCTGCAAATCCGTAATCATTTTCATATCCTAAAACTTTCCTAAAACTTTCCTAAAACTTAATTTTACTTTTTCCCAACCTTGAAAACCACTTCCCCATCGCCCTCAGCATCCGGGTCCCATTGACCCTTCTTGCCGGACTTAGTGAGCAATGACTGAGCACGCGCATTCAGCATCACCCCGTAATCTTCACCGCCATAGTCCGCCACCACCGGCAACAGAATCGCCGACTTCCCTCGCACCTTCAGCTGCACATACACAGCCTCATCCTCACCCACATTTAACTGCTTGCGAACCTCCGCCAGCTTAGCCTCATGCACACGGCACGCCTCCGGCTCATCGTACTTCCCGCGACCATCATACCCCCAACCTGAAATAACCTTAGCAGTCCCATTCTTGCGCAGCATCTCCAGAGCCTTAGCCGCCTTCTCCTGCTCCGCCGCAGCCTCCTTTTCAGCCTTCTTGCGCTCAGCCTCCTCCTTCTTGGCCAGAGTTGCAGCCTCCTTCTTGGCTACCGCAGCAGCGCGCATCCCGGCAACATCTTGCCGAGCTTCAGCCGCACGCGTCTTATACTCCTCCCGTCTGCCTGCAATCGCATCCATTCTCCGCTGCTCCGCACGCGCCACATCCTCCTCCGTCAGCACACTTGGCCAGTGCCACGCATCATCGTAGGGACTTTCCTTATCCCCTCCGTCCTGACTCTCCAGCACCGCCAACACCACCGCACGTTGCTGAGAGTACGAAAGCTTCTCACCTCGCGCCCTGGCATCCCCCAGCCGCCGCAAAATCTCAGACCGTGCCGCTATTCGGTAACGCGCAGAATAATTTTCTGCCTCCTGCACCGCATGCTCCCGATACCACGCTGCAAAACCAGACGCATTATCTCTGAATACCTCATTCCACCCGGCCTCATCCTTCGGGATTTCCTCCCCCTCCTGCGTCTCATCCCACCACTGCTCACGCCATTTTTTTGCATCTACACGCTTACCATTCTGCCACCCGCGACCCATAAAACGGTTATACAAATCCGCATCAGATTCTGCACCGCTGAACTCATACTCCTTATCCTCATTCTTAGTATACTTCCTCAGCAACCGCGCAGCACTAGAAAAACGGCTCAAATCTCTCTGCCAGCCCGCCGCGTCAATAGACTTCACAATATCATCCATCAGCAGAGTATCTGCATCCTTGTCAGCCCCGGCAAACGCATGCGTACGCCGCATTCCCTCCAGCAACCGATCCTTCACTAGCCCCCGCGCCTGCTCCTTCGTCACATCAGGCCCAAACATCTCCTCCGCACCATCAAACCACACCTCATTGAGAGCCATCTCCACCAGGGAATCATGATTGAACCCATCCGCACTCCACGCCAGCCCCACCGCATCCACCGCCGCCAGATACTTATTCCTGTCCGGCGGCTGCCCCTCATTCACCGAACCCGCAAACGCTATCACCTCCGGCTCAGCATTCGGATTGAAATCCAGCCAACTTCTGCCATTGCGCTGCACATACCCCATCCTGCCATCCAGCACACTCTGATTCATCGCGACCTCACTAATTTGAGGCTGAGTCATCGCATCCATAGCCGCATCACTCGTCAGCGCATCACCAAAATCAAACTCGTTCATATCAATCATTCCATTGAATATTTCTCTTCTTGCTCACACCGGCCCCACCTCTCTTCATATTCAGCTGAGGCCCCCTTCTCTGAGCACTCGCCTGCACCGCCCCCACCGCCAGAACACGCGCATGCAACTTGCGGCTCTTCAGCGCATCCCAGGCACCCACCTGCCCCGCTCTCACCGCAATCTCCGCCGCCCGCTTATAGTCCCCCGTTTTCACAGCAGAATCATAATTATTTTCAAACGAAAAACTCAGCCGCGCCCGCGCCTCCTTCTCCGCCGTAGCATGCAAATCCTCCAGCAGCCGGGCAAAACTCTGCTGCTTCGCCCGCGCCATAGCACTCATACCCTCATCAGTCTGCAACCCAAGCCCCACCTCATCATACTCACGCTCCAGCTCACGCTCAAACTTATTCACCTCACTCATGCGCATTCTCCCATCTTTCTCGAATAGACTCCCATCATTCCCATCCGGAATATGCAGCCTATCCTCCAGCTTCTTCGTCCCCGCCAGCTGAATAGCCCGCAGCTTAGCCTCCCCCTCCTGCAACTTACGCTCATCATCCAGCGCCACAGCCGCCTTACCGAGCCTATCCAGCCCGGCGGCAACACGCTGCCAGCCCGCCACACGCTCCTGCGCCCCCACATCCTGCGGCAATACCACCTGACCACCCGCCTGCGCCCCCATAGGCACCGCGCCATCATAAAACTGTACTTTCATCATAGCCTTACTTCTTCTGCATCAGACTCAAAAAACTCTTCTCCCACCCCTCAGACGCATACCTGCTCATCTGCGGATCCAGACTCCACGCAAAACTGCTCCCATTCCTGCTCCCCTGCAATATACCTTCCGGGCCACCGGCTACACCACCGGCTACACCACCCGCCACACCTGCCAAACCACCCACAAAAGCCCCCACACGCTGCCGCTTCGCCATACTCGCCAGCATATCAGCCTCCGCATCCGCCGCAAACTGCGCATTATCTCCACCCAACCGCAGCGCCACAGCCTCATTATACGCATTCAGACTCCCCACACTCGCATCCTGCTGCAAATCACTCGCCATAGAATCGTAGAGAGCATCCAGCGCACGCTCATTCCCGCCATCCCGACTCTGCACCACCACCCCACGCAACGCCTCATTAGCCTGCAAAGCAGACTTTTCCTCCGCCTGCGCCTTCCGCAACCGGCTCAGATTCTCCCCCGCCACCTCCAGCCGTGCAGCAGCCCCCCGCTCCACCTTCCCCGCCTTAGAATACGCCGCATTCCGCGCCGCCAAACCCTCAGCACGCCGCATCCGCGCCGCATGCCCCTTCTCACCGGCCTCATTATAGCCGCCAACAACACCACCAGCAAAACCCATAACCTTAAAATTCGTAATTCGTAATTCGTAACTCCCCCTTACCTGCCAACCTTCATCACCTTGCGCACCCGGCGCACCTGCGCAGCATCCGCAAAAATCTCCTGCTGAAACGCCCGCTCAGCCGCCTCCTCAAACCCCTGCCGCAACCCCGCATAACTCACATCCACCACCCCACACACCATACTCGCCAGCAGACACACCACCCCCTTGCAGAAAAATGCCCTCTCCTGCGGCAAACACCCCTCAAACACACTCAAATCCGACTGGTAGAACACACACACACGCTCCCCCGCCGCACGCGGCAACAGCATCCGCCGCCCCACCATCATCTCCACCTCCAACTCCTCCAGCCTCCCCGGCGCACACACCCGCACCACCCGGATACAATCATCCGGCAACACAAACTCACGGAACCGCGCCCCCTCCTCACACAACCTACCCACCAGCACCACCTCACGCCGCGTAAAACTCCAGCCATAGCGCGCACAGCCCTGCCGCACCGCATCCGCCCACCACAAATCACACGCCCTCCCCTCCGCAGTCCCCTGCTTATACTCAGAATTGCAGAACAACTGCAACGCCTTGCGGCACACATTCGTCTTATCCATACCCACACACTACCCCACCACACTGCCAAAAACAACGCCCACCATGTCACAACCGCAAAAAAATACTGTGCGGCCACCCGCACACACAGGCAACCGCACAGCAGACAAACACATGGACACGAAAAACGCAATCAGGAAGCCAGAGAATCCGCAGGTCTCTCACCCAGCCCCTCATCACAGAGCACCGTCAGGAACGTCTCCTCCGTCAGACGCGCCGCCCCCATCCCGAACGTCACACCATACAGCAACTCATCCAGATTATCACCCACCGGAGGGCGCACATGGAACTTAGCATCCTCCCAGATACCGAACACCAGATCCTCCTTGCGCCACACCGGGCACGCACGCACCCACTTAGGTGCAGATTCCGTACCGATATTCACAATCGGCACCGCCGGAGTCACCACAAAATGAATACCCAGCAACTCCTGCACCCAACCCGTACGCAGACTCTGGAAACCATACAGACTATTCTGCAACTTATCCTCCATCTGCAACTCCATCACCTGCTGCGGCGTAATCCCCATAATCACCCCACCCTCACTATAGCGCGCCATATAACAAGCCCCCACAGCCGCCAACTTCTCAATAGTCATCCCCGTAGGCTCAAGCGTACCACCCAGCTTATAATTCACAGGAATCACATTCGTACGCGCCTTATCCAGCCAGGCAGCCTTCGCAAACTGCGTCCACTCCTCAATCGGAGCCGTACCGGAATTAAGCATCGGCTGAATCGGCAGCGGAATCGGAATCTCACCGCGCTCCCCACCGTAATTATCGCCGAAAATACCACCCGTGCTCCCCCCCTTGTAAGGAGAACCATTCACCGCAGCAGCATCAATAGTATTCACACCACGCACAATAGAGAACCCCCTCGTGGCAGACCCCTCACGCGTATCCTTAATCGTGCCGAAAAGCTCATAATCCTTCACACGCACCGCAGCCTTCGTCAGAGACTGAATAATCGCCTTCGCATTAATCGGAATATTATCCAGAAACTTCTCATCATCCGTAGACATCTTGCGGAAACGCTCATAGAGAGACTTACTCATCCATCTCTGCGTCACCACCGGCTCATCCGCCACAATCTTCTGGTAACGCTGCTGGCGCACATTCATCTCCGCCGTATCAAACGTGAACGGCAAACGGTACATCTTACCATTACACTTACCCACAGGCGTAGCATAAGGCTCAATATGAGACTTCTGCTGCTGCAACTGATGACGCATCATCTTCGTATACGTCCCCTCATAAGTATCAACAATACTCTGTTCTAACACCGGCATAATATATATACTCCTTTCGGTTAACAACACCCTCATACCACACCCACAGCCCCAAAAACAACGCCCGCAATATCACAACCCCCGCCAACCATGCAACACCACCATCAATCCCCCAGATTGATATTCCGAGCGCTCCGCAGACCACACACCTGCGGAGCATTCTTCATCCCTCCACAGAGACATCAGAAAATCGTCATCCCCATCAGCTTATTATACCTGGCCGCCGCCTCCTCGTGCCCCTTGTGCGCCGGATTCAGCAGCGCCTCCCGCAGAGGATTCTCCGGATTATTCAGCATATCATCCGCCATCTGCTGCGGACTCAGCACCGGCGCCGCACTCCCCACCGCACTCTTCCCCTCACCCAGACGCTCGGACAGCCGGTGCACCAGCTTGAACACATCCGCAGATTTCAGCGCCGCCACCCGCTCCGCGCTCAGCTCCTGCCCCGCAAAAAACTCACGCAGCACCCCGCGCACCTGCTTCATATTCTTATCAAAATCCCCCTTCCAGGCATCCTTCAGCACCTCCAGATCCGCAGAACGCTTAGCCGCCTGCTGCTCCACCAGATACGCCGTAATCCCCTGCAACGCCTGCGAAAAACCCTTCGCATCCAGCCCCGCCTCCTTCGCAATCGCCGTAATACGCGCCGTAGTCTCCTCACACCCCGTATAGTGTTCCCCGAACTCCAGCACATACTCCTCCGCCTCAGCCCCCGCATCAGAAACCTGCGCAGCATCATCCACCACCGGCTCATCCGCCATAAAATCCCAGGGACTCACCTCCGCAGCCGCAGCATCATCCACAGCCTCCACCTCAGCCGGAGCAGCATCAGCCACAGCACCCTCCACCCGCACCGCAGGCAGACCCATCACATCATCATTATTATTCGTATCCATAATCGTAAAAAAAGCAATTAAAAATTCGTAAATCGTCCTTCGTACTTCGTCCTTTGTCCTTCGTACTTCGTAAATCCTACTTCCCCTTCACGCTTCCCGCCGCGCAGCATTCCGCTCCATCACCAACCAGTGATAAACAGACAGCTTCCCATCCCGCCGCGCCGCATCCAACTGCAACATCTCCGGGCGAACATCCGTCCGCAGCCGTCCCTCCACATCGTGAGTCCGGAACACAGGCAACCCCACCTCACAATACTCCCCAATCGCCGCCAGAGCCTCATCACTCAACCCCGTCAGCAACACCCGGCGGCGCACACGCGCCCTGCGCGCAGCCTCCGCCAGCAACTCATCATTACCCTTATTAGCATGCATAACGAAAAAAAACACCATCAGCCCTTATCCTGCACCGCCGCAGCCGCATCCTTAGCCGCCGCAGCCCTCAACTGCTCCACCTCCGCAGCCGCGCGCGCATCCGCCTGCCCCTCGCGCTTCTCCTGCATCTCCTCCAGCCTCTTGAGCTCCCACGTACACTCATCAGGCACATTCAGCTCACGGGCAAAATACTTCATCGCATGCGCCGGGCGAATCGCCTCCACAAACCCCGCATCCCCCGTAGCCTTCGCCATCTGCGCCCCAAACTCCATCAGCGTCTGCAACCCGCGCACCTTATTACTCTCCAGCGCCTTCGCCATACGCCCGATATACGCCGCACCCGGCGCATTAATCCGGTAGAGCCGCCCCTCACTCGCCTCCGTCGGACTCAGCAACCCACGCGGCACATAATTCTTCGGGAACAACCCCGCGCGGTAACAAATCGCAAAAATACGCTCCATCGGCCTCCGCAAATCCGCCACATACTGCGTAAACGTCGGCGCAAACGTCATCACCTTCTCATTAGCACGCAACTGCGCCTCCGTAGCCGTCATCGGTCGCTCCACATTACTCACCACCTGAATATCCGGAATAAACAGAGCCCTATCCACACTCTGCAACTTCTCCTCCATCAGCGCCTGCCCCACCGGATAATTCACCACACTCGCCCACTCCTTCGGCATCCCACTATTCACCGACTGCGGACTCACCACCGTAATCCCCCCCGCCTCCAGACACACATTCTCCACCAAATCCGGCGTCACCAGCACACGCGGCTGCGCACTCGCCATCGCACCATCCGTAAAAGCCCCCTGCAACTCAATCACCTTGCGCAGCGTATCCTCCAGCCCATACAGCGCACTCACCCCATACGGATTCCCCGCCAGCTTCAGATAGCGAGAACACAAATACGGAAACTCATAAAACCCGGACTCCTGCAGCACATGCCCACTCACAGCCTCCATATACACACTCCGCCACCGCATCAGCAACGGATTAAGCTTCACCACCCGGCCCTTCACATCCTGCTGCGCATTCCCCAAATCCGCCACATCACGCGGCTCCACCAAATGCCACACCTCATACTCCTCCGTATACCGGGCATCCTCCCGCAGATAATCCTTACGCATCTGCTCACTGAGAGCCCCCAGCCCAAACTTCTGCACCGCCTGGTGCGGCGTAAACTTAAACACACGCACCACCGTATCCACCTCATGCTGCGCATTCTCCGCAATCGCATACGTCCCCGCAGGCACGTGCACAAAAGACACAAACCGCTCCTCATCCGCCTCAATCAGCATCAACCCCGTCCCCGCCACAATCCTGTCCACCACAGCACTGTGCTGCTCCGTATAGAAATTACTCTGCTCCAGCACCTTCTGCACCACCTTCGTAGCCTTGCTGAACCAATCCAGAGAATCCGCATCATCCTCCAGCCCGAACGGCGGCTCATAACTGAACCAATTCACCCCACGCTCCGTCACCATAGAACTGCACACACCCGCCAGCTTCAGCACATCCTGCACCGCCCTGTCCACCACCACATCAGCCAACCCATCATCAGCCAACCCCTCATTCTCACTTGCAGGAATCAGCAGCGGCATAACATGCCGCGCCAGAGGACGCCAATCATACTGCACCCACCGTCTGTTCAACAGCGTTCGCGCCACACCATAACACCTCTTCTCCTCAGACTTCTTCATCACAAAAAACAACTAACCCAACGTCTTCTTACCACCACTCGTCAGCCCGCCCAGCACAGAGAGCCCACTCACCGTAGCCTGACTCGCACGCACACGCCGCCGCCGCTCACTCAGAGAATTCAACTCACTCACAGCAGCCGCATCCTCCTGCCGCGTCACAGCCGCCTGCTTAGCCTCCACCGTCACATTACGCTTAGCCGCCTCCTGCGCAGCAGCCGCCATCCGCTTCTGCTCCTTCTTCTGCTCCTTCGCCTGGTACATACTGTTACCAACCGCCAGAGCAGCACCCGCAACAATTGCACTCGTAAAACCCATGATATTAACCCTTGGAATAAGCCTTCAACCGCGCAAGCGACCCATACACCTGCACCCATTGATAATGCGGAAAATCCTTGAAACTCTTCCAGCTGCCACCCCACTCACAGCCCACCGGCAACCCCGCCAGCTTCCCGAATCGCTCATAAACCTTACCATCCGTCACATACCCACCGGATGCCGTAAACAAACCAACATCCCACGCCACACCATAATTGTGCCAACTACTCCCCGCCCTGGCATTCGTCACCCGCGGTCCCGGAGCCGACCTCCCCTTAGCATACAACTCCTCCTGCTCCTTCCACGAGCGCGTCCCGCAAATCACCTTCACCACATACCCCAGCTCCCTTGCAGCAGGGTACGCCTGCTCCAACAACCAATCCCGCACCACCACCTGCACCTGTGGCAGCAACGTGCGGATATTACGCACAGAGCGCTCATCCACCTCACCCATAGCAGACTCCGCCTCACGCCACCGCTCATACGCAGCACGCGTCTTAGGCCCAACAACACCGTCAACCTTCCCGGCACCAAACCCCGCCAGATTCAGCAACCTCTGGTCAGTCCGCACATCGTCAGTTATCGTCATTTTTTTCGTTCCTCTCTATGAAACTGCTTTAAGTCTGCCAGCTGACTGTTGATGACCAACATCTGCGCCGTCACCCCGGACAGAGCCTCAGCCGTTTTAAGCTGCATCTCCTCATTCCGGTGCATCTGCGCCTGCATATCCTGGTACAAATAAACCATACCACCCATACAGCACAGAGCAATAAACGGAGTCGGATTCTCAACCAACTGCCTGAACCAGAACACCATCAGCGGCTCATTATCCTTGCGCACACACATAACTCTACCCTTTCGCAGCAGCGGACTTCAGTCCGCTCACTTCTCCACCGGCAACACAATCACCCAGCGCGCGCAGAACCCCTCAGCATCCTGCTTCACCGCAGCCGCACACCCACTCATCAGCCAAGCCGCAGCACCCGCAGCCAGCACGCCGACAGCAATCGCCACCCACTTACGCCAGCCCGACAACAGCTTAGCCTTGGCAAAGGCGCCCACAGCCACCTTCTCAGCAGCCGCCTGCATCTTTTCTTTCTGCTCCTGTTCCATAGTGTATTATTCGGTTAACAAGTCTTCCCTATCCGGCACAATACCAAAATGCTCATACGCTTCCGCCGTGTTGGCGAACCACTCCCAGCCATTGCCTGCGGATTCTTCCGTATCGGCTATGATGTCCAGAGCGTTCTCTCCGCTCTTGCGGGCGTATATGCCGCTGGGCGGCACCACACCGGGATTGCGCAGGGAGTAGGTACTGCTTTCTCCCTGTCCCTTGAGCGCATAGCCGTATGTCCCCGTGCCGGGAGGCGCGGGGTAGAATGTCTTGCCGATTTTGTCATAAAAGCCTGGGATTCTATCCTGGTTCAGCACCGGGACAAAATCACAAACCATATCCGCCCCTTGCGAAACCTGTACAAAGAAATGTCTGTAACAGCCG
>JAZNLU010000103.1:0-1869 GCA_045579245.1 Akkermansia sp. | reverse complement strand
GTGAGCGACAGGGTTCTGTCCAACCCGTTATCCGCCGATACCGTAGTGGAAATTCTCTGTACCAAGATGTTGTTTCTCTCCTGGTACACCTTTATCTTTATGTTCGCTTCCAACCCGGACAGGCTCAGATTGAGCTTCCCTCCGCTCACCAACTCCAGACGGTAGTAGTCAATCACATCCTCGGAACCGACCCAACCCACGATGGTATCATCCGGATCCGTACTCGTTATCAGCTCAGAGGCGTTTTCTCTCGTGTTGTTGTCTGACAGGCTGCTTCCGGGCACTATGAGTCGCTCCGTTGCAGAACCTATTGTCTTCTCTATTTCCAGAGCATAGGAAGTATTGTAACTTCCCGCGCCCTTGTCATAGGAACTCACTTCTATTGCATAAGTACCGGCAGCCAAACGCAACGTACGGTTCAGCCCGCTGCCTGATCTCACCGTAATATTCTGGGTCTGCATAAATACCCCATTACTCTGCAGCTTATACAGGCTTACACGCACCATACTCTCCGGATTTGCCAGCATCAGCTTCACACTTCCGGCTTCGCTCATATCGAAGCGGTAGAAGTCAGTAGCATCGTTTCTGCCTACCCATCCGTTGATGGTGGCATCCTCTGCGGTTGTCCCCGTCAGACGGGTGGCGGAGGTCAGGGAGTTATTCGTTGTAATGAGAGCATCTCTGTCTATATCTCCTGAGATGGACAGCTCATACTCCGCGCCCGATGAATCTGCCGCATTGCTCACGCGGATGTAGTAGTCTCCGCCTACGTCCAGACGAACACCGTCCAATCCGTGAATCATCTCATCCGGACGCACCAACAACTGCTTCTGCATCGCGAATTCTCCGTTTTCCATCGTTCCGAGGCTCAGCCACAGGGCCGCTTCACCCACGCCCTCTACATCCAGATTAATGGCGTAAGTTCCCTTACCTGTTGCAGTAAAGTGGTAGTAGTCCTCCGTATCACCGAGACCCACCCAGTTGCGGATTTCCTCTGCGTTGCCGCAGCTTCCCATATTCGGGGTGGTTAAGGCTATATCTTCGGCTCCGGCGATGCTGTTGTTCTCATCATCTCTCCGGTCGAAGGCTCCCAGTTCGGTGTAGTCGCCCAGCAGGTAGCCGTTGAGGTGGCTGCCGCTCTGCGCTACCTGGTAATAGCCCTTGGTCACGTTGTAGGCCAGATTCAGGGTCAGCACGGAATCGGTTCTGTCATCCGAATCCGTTACCGTGATGCTGCTCAGGCGGCCGGAGGCATCCGTGGCAAAGCCCCACAGCGTCAGCGTGTGACCGCCCAGCAGTGTTCCGCTGCTCAGCGTGCTGTACACGCCCAGGCTCATGATACCGCCATCCGCATAGATGCTGCTCCAGTCGCTTGCCACCTGTGCGGCACTCACGCCCGTCAGGCTTACCTCGCGAACCAGGCTGCTGATATCCGCTGCGCTGTAGTGCGGGGCGTAGTAGGCGCCGGTGCTTGCACTGCCGGTGTAGTTCGCATCATAGTAGGCGCTGTAGCTCTCGCTCTCAGAGGTACCGCTGATCCACCAGGTCAGGCCGTAGCTTTCTCGACCGCTCACGTTGGCCCAGTTGCTCACGAAGCTGCCGTAGATGCCGTCTGCCGTTGTCGGTACCACGCTTGAGGTGAACTCATTGACGCCGTACTGTGCCTGCCACCAGGCCAGCATGTTGGAGACGGATGCTGCCCAACACAGCTGGGTGTCTCCCGTGCCGCTCTTGTCCGCATCCCACCAGCCGCTCACCAACTTATTGTCGGCGGTCACCAGGCCGTCTGCCCAGTAGCGATGGGAGGTCGGCTCCGGCGCGACGATTTCTTCGATGAAGAAGCTCTCCGCTGCCGTGCTCCACTCACCG
>JAZNLU010000102.1:0-27101 GCA_045579245.1 Akkermansia sp. | reverse complement strand
CCCTACATGCGCGTAGTGGAAAACATGAAGGAAGGAGGACGGAAGGAACGATTCATCAAATTGCACGAAGGGCTCAATCCATGGATTATACAGAGAAAAATAGAGCGATACTCCAAAGAAATAGCCATGCTGATAGCCCGGCGAGTGCAGTAAGGGAGGGGCTCATTGCCGCCCCTCCCAAAGCCACCCTGCTTGGGTGTTGGGCACCAAGGTAACTTTGGGCTTGAATAGTTCTAAAAACCGGGTATCCTAAAGTTCGATTAATGTTGAGGCATCCACCCCCCCTTGGGTTCGATTTTATTTTGAGGCAATACGGCTATTGCACAGGTAGCAACAATCGTGTTTAGTCTGTTTTCTGATAAACAAACTATGAGATTAATGCGAATTTAGTTTCTGAACACGCTTGATTAGTCTTATTTCTGAATTGAGACTGGGTCTAGTGCCTTGTCGAGTTAATTCATTATAATAAGCAAGCTTATTTATTCTTTATAATACAAATGCTTACGTGTTGAGAGTATTGTGTAGGACTAGCTAAACGAGACACTAGCAAGATTTAGGTGTTCTCAAAATGAACATCCTGAATGAGTTTTGGGATGTATTTCTTTTTTTTCGGAACAAATTTTCCCTCTTCTACGGCAATGCTGTAGAAAAGTTTGAAAGGTCCCAACAAGATTAGGTATGTTGTTATGAAAGTGCTTACAGTATAGACAGAAATAAAAAATGTTAGCCCTGTAATTGAAGTATACGTGTACAACATGCTGTACATAAAAAAGGGTGTATCCCTTAGCGCGGAATTTATCCTGTACGCTGTAATCAAAGCAAATAGTAAGAAACACAAAACAAAAGTGACCCCTACCCATCCTAATCCTTGAAGAGTATCAATAAATCCACTATGCCAAATTCTACGATAAGCAAATGCTTGCTGGTTTCCGTATTCGATAGTACGCTTTTGCTCTGCGCGCATGTACCGTGCCATGGTTGTTGCGTGAAGCGCGAATCCATCGCCAATGACATAGTTTTTGATATATTTCATGCGTGGGTCAAGTGCCCATTTCCACATTGTAACACGCCAATCTGATGAACCTTCACCGTCTCTTCGAGCTTCCTCATTGACTTTCAGAAAGGAGATGGGAGAAAGAACTCGTTGCACAATGTATGGTAAATGCTGCGTAGTGTTGCTTACCTGTAATACGAAAAGGGCTGTGATGCCAAAGAAACAGGCAAAAAGTATGGCGTGATATTCCCTCTTAATAAGAAAACAGCTTACCGCATATAGACATTGACCAGCTAATGCGGAGCGAAACCCGGAGAAAAGGCTTGATGATGCTGATATAATAATACCAAAAATAGCAACAGGGGAGGTTATAAGTTTCCAGAAAGGCGCACTGCAGCAGATTGCAACCAAGAGTGTGTTGGAGAATCGTATAAACATTGAGTATCGAGATTCGCTAAATGAAAAATCTTTTGCGAATTCGTACACTCCGAATATGAAAAAGCTCAATAATGAAATAATGAGGTTCCATTTAAGTAACTTAAGTAATGTTTTTTTCTCAAATGGAATGCAACTATAGCATAAATAACTAGCAAGAAAAAATATGGTGTGGATATATGCTTTTCCTCCGATTGTTTCTCCCTTAATGTTAAGGAGTGAATTTAGTACACTAACTGATACTGGGGCGCGAAAAAATGAGATTGCCATCAAAATAAGAAAAACGGCAGCAAAAAAATCACATGCAAAATGTTTACGCCATATGAATCGAGCGTGACCCATTATACAGAGCAAGCACCAGTAGCCCAAAACAGCTGCGCTTAACAGATGTTCCATAGGAATTGTGGAGAAAGTCGGCATTACTTGGCATATCGGAGTGAGTAGGAAAAGCGCATACCATACGCGTTTACCCATAATCACGACGGCACTGAGAGACACTAAGCCAATGACAAGTAATAGCGAAGATTTAATGTCATCTGCAGCCGCAATCCCCACGAAAAAAGAGAGTACTATTAGAATCAGTATGCCGAATGTGCTTTTTATGATGGTAGATCCCATATAATATTCTATTATTAATATGCAATTATGCCGCGCTTGGCGCGGCATTGTGTTTTAGAGAGCCGAAGGGATTTCTTTCCCGAGGTCGGAGGCTTTTCGCCCTTTTCCATCCCCGGCGATTCGTTCCAGAAGAACATCCCGATAGGACATGCCGCCCGGAATCATGGGCAGTACGTGGATGTCATAGGGAACCATGATGTCCAGTACGTAGGCCTCTTTGGATTCCAGCATACGCGTGATAGCGGGTGCCAATTCTGAAGGTTCAATGACGCGCTCACATTTAACGCCGAATCCGGCGCAGATGGTTGTGAAATCGGGATAGAGAGCGGAGGGTGTGTGGTGAGTCGGGTCGTATTGTACAGACGGATCTGCCAGGAAAGTGTTGGCGCGGTTGGAATCGTACTTCAAATCTTCCCACTGTACCACCATGCCTAAGTGCTGGTTGTTCATGATGATGCATTTGATGGGCATCTTCTCAATGTGAATGGTAGCCAATTCCTGAATATTCATCAGCATGGAGCCGTCACCATCAATGTGGATGACCGGCTTATCCGGGAATGCCACGTGAGCGCCCATGGCTGCGGGCAAGCCATACCCCATGGAGCCGAGTCCACCGGAGGAAGAGAAACGGCGCGGCTTGTTGAACTTGAAGAACTGAGCGGCAAACATCTGGTGCTGCCCCACGCCGGTGCAGATGATGGGGTCTTTATCCGCTACTTGGTTATACAGTTCCTCCATAATCTGCTGCGGCATGATTTCGCGCTCACGCAGCACATGCTGCATGGGGTACTGCTTCTTCCAGGTCTCAATGATACCGAACCACTCCGGCCGGTTGGAAACGGCGTATTCTCGGCGCTCCATGCCATCCTCTGCAAGTTTGGCGTTCAGATAGCTCAGCGCTTGTGCTGCATCTGCCTTGATGGCAAGCTCCACGCGCTTGTTTTTGTTGAGCTCAGCGGCGTCCAAATCAATGTGGACGATACGTGCTTTCGGGCAGAATGTGGCAACAGCCCCCGTCACTCGGTCATCGAAACGTGCACCGATGGCAAGCACCAAGTCGGCCTCATTGACGGTGTTGTTGGCGTAAACGGCGCCGTGCATGCCGAGCCAGCGGACAGAGAGCGGGTGATTCTCAGGCATGGCGCCAAGCCCCATGAGCGTGGTAGCAACGGGTATCTGAGCGCGCTCTGCGAACTCAACCAGCTGTTCGGAGGCTTCTGAAATGACAACACCGCCACCGGCATATACTGCCGGACGCTTGGCAGCCTTAATCATCGGAATAACGGCATCGAGCGCTGCTGTGTTCAACGGAATCTCCGGTTCATAGCCCGGCAAGTCCATCTCAACATCAAAATCCGGCGTAATCAGTGCTTCCTGGCAGTTCTTGGGGACATCGATGACCACGGGACCGGGGCGTCCGGTGCGGGCGATATAAAAGGCTTCCTTAACAATGCGGGGAATATCCACCGGATCGGTCACCAGATAGCTGTGCTTCACAATCGGAGACGTCATGCCAAACACGTCTGTCTCCTGGAAAGCAGAGGTGCCAATCATGCCCGTGCCCACCTGTGCGGTAAAGGCCACCATGGGGATGGAATCCAGAAAGGCATCAGCGATACCGGTAATCATATTGGTGGCACCGGGACCGGAGGTGGACATGCAGACGCCGACCTTGCCGGTGGCGCGTCCGTAACCCTCGGCTGCAAAAGCTCCGCCCTGTTCGTGGCGGGGAAGGATGGTGCGGATGGACGGTTCATGGCTCAGTGCCTGGTGAATAGGCATGCTGGCACCGCCCGGATAGGCAAATACCACATCTACACCTTCGCGTACAAGGCTTTGAACCAAAGCTTCAGCACCTGACATCTGTTTGGTGACAGCGGGAGTAGATGTAATCTTGCTCATTTTCGTGATGGGGGATTGATATTATTGATAGCAGGCTGTTATCATTCGCACCTGCGCAGGCGAATTATAGCATAGTTTATATGCTTTGCAATGTTTTTTTGATAGCTGCATCAGCAGATGAACTAAAAATCGGCACTCGCGTGATAATCCGCGAGTGCCGATGAGATTAAAAGGATTGAAAATCTCTCTGTTACTTGAGAATCATCTTGAAGTCCACCACAACGGCGCGGTTGGCTGTGACCAGAACCGGGTTACCGTCGATTGCGGTGATTTCCGGCACCTCAAGCACAAGCTGCTGCACCTTCTTGAGGGTGTCGGCCAGCGGACCGACAGCCTTGGGTGCCTCACCGCGCACGCCGTTAAGGATGACACCAACCTTGGTCTCCTTAATCATGTCGGAGAAGTCATCCGTGGGCAGGATACGCATCGTGGTGTCGCGCATCACCTCCGTATATACGCCGCCGGTGCCGAACACCATGACGCGCCCGAAGTTCTTGTCGCTGTTCACACCGATGATGGTTTCGGTGGCCTTGGTAATCATCTCCTGGATGAGGACGGAAGCGCCCTTGAGCTGGAACTTCTCGATGGAGCCCCAGAGGCCGCTCCAGGCTTCCTCGAAGGAGGCCTCATCAGCGATGTTGAGGTAGATGCCCTTCATCTCGGTCTTGTGCAGAGCGTCCGGAGCGGAGAGCTTGAGCACGACGGGGTTCGGGAAGAGGGCCTTGCAGAAGGCCAGAGCCTCTGCCTTGTCGGTGAAGTTGCCGCACTTGGGATAGTCGATGCCGTAGTGGTCCATGAGCATGTTGACCGTCTCCTGGGGCAGGGAGGCAAGACCGGCATCCTTGGCTTCCTTGATGGCAGCCTTGATGTTGGCGGGTACTTCACCCACCTCGCAGGTAGCAAGCTTTTTGCCGCGGAAAGCCATCTGAGCTTTCAGCAGACCGAGCAGACGCACCACGTCGGCCGGGTATTCATAGTTGAGAATCTTAGCTTTGTCCAGTAGAACACGGCCTTCGTCCACACGGGCACCTCCCACGAAGGAGCAGAAGATGTTCACGTTCGGGAACTCCGGAGCCACGCGGATAACAGCCTCAGCTGTGCCGGGGCAGTCCGTCACACGCTGCGGAGTCAGCAGAACCAGAATGTTCTTGTACTCACCGCTCTCGCAGAGCACGCGCAGAGCAGCCTCGTAGCGGTCAGCCTTGGCGTCACCCACCACGTCGATGGGGTTGCCGAGAGAGGCTTCAGGGGTAAGAACGGCGCGCAGAGCTTCGATTGTCTTCTCGCTGGGGCGGGCCAAATCAAGACCGGCTTCCTCACAGAGGTCAGAGGTGAGCACGCCCACGCCGCCGGCGTTGGTGAGCACGGCTACCTGACCGTCAAACTGGTTGTGGTTGCAGTACTGGAGGATTTCCAGCAGACCGAAGAGCTCTCGGTCGTTGTATGCCTGGATGGCACCGGCACCCTGAAGAGCCATCTCCAGCACGCGATAGTTGGGAGCCAGAGAACCGGTGTGGGACAGGGAGGCTGCCTGTGCCTTGGCGCTCTTGCCGGGCTCCATGATGACGCAGGGCTTGGTGTCGGACACTTCCTTGATGACCTTGAGGAATTCCTTACCGTTCTTGAGGGATTCCAGGTAGAAGACGAAAGCGTTGGTGTTGGGGTCGTCCTTGAGAGCGGCCAGAAGCTTGTCCTCACCCATTACGGCCTTGTTACCGATGGAAATGAAGTGGGAGAAGCCGATGCCCTTGCCGGCAGCCCAGTCCATGATAGCGGAGCAGTATGCACCGGACTGAGAAACGAAAGCCACGTTGCCCTTGGAGGGGAAACCATCGGCGAAAGAGGCGTTCACATTGTCAAAGGTGGAGATGTGACCCAGGCAGTTCGGTCCCAGCAGGTTGATGCCGTTGTCTATGCACTTCTGAGCGATGCGCTGCTCAAGCTCTTTCTCGCCAACCTCAGCGAATCCGGCAGTGATGATGGAGATGTTCTTGGTGCCGTTGGCAACGCAGGCATCAATGACGGGCTCGGTGAAGCGGGCAGGCACGAGGATAACGACCAGATCCATGGGTTCGGGCAGAGCGTCTACGCTGGCGTAGCAGGGCTTGCCGCAGAGTTCCTGACCGGCCATCTTGGGGTTGACACCATAAAGATTGCCTTTGTAATCGGCGGCAATGATGTTGTTGAATACGACGGCCCCCAGTTTGGAGGAATCGGCAGAAACGCCGACCACAGCGATGCTCTTCGGATTGAAGAATGTTTCGAGTGACATGGTATATTTTGGTTAATTAGTAGAAAGAAGTAGCCTGCACGGCTGCGTGGGTATTGTAACACTTTGGTGTTTTGTTTGCAACTTTTTTCAGGGTAATTTAGTTCACAAAACCGTTTTTTGAGGTCGGGAAACGATAGCGCGAGTCGATTCCGTCCTGCCGCTGCTCGCCTTGCCGCAGCTGTAACACCCGGCAAGACATCATAGAAGCCTACTCCACCCTCCAGACCATAGACCTCATCCACCGCGCAGGCGTAGCCTTTGCACAGGCCAACGCCATCATCAACGCACTGGACACCTACATCTTCTCCAAAGGCTACATCACCAAAGGAAGCGCAGAATACCGCCGCTTGCGCGACCTGCGCCACTTCATCAACGAATACATCACAGTTGCTCGCAAAGGCAAACTACCCGTGCGCCGCAACACCAAACCTCCGCTCGCACCTCACAGAACCGGCGAGCCGCCATCACCCCCTACCGGGAGGAGTGGGAGAGAGTACCAATATGAAGCGGCGTATATGGCAATGCTGCTGATGATGAAGCCGCACAGGCTGATAAGAGCGGCATATAGACGATTCTTCCAAGGGAGAAAGACGGCATGCCCCGCAACGATGGAGGAAAGCAGTTGAGAAACCGGAATCGCAAAGGCTGCGGCAGTAGATGCATCCAGGATGAACACTTCTTCCAAAAAATGGCATATCAGTCCGGACATTGTCAGCACGAACACGATGATGTACAGGCTTGCTTTAAGCCTGAAGCCACGCGGTGTTGTCAGCAGAATGCCGATAATCGGCGGTGCGGTTGCAACTGCCACGACCGCGCACAGAAAGAGTAGTGTGGCCAGGGAGGGGAGCATCAGCAAGTCGGTGGAAGAGTATCCAGCCAGTTGTTGAGGATTTCGACAGCAGCTGCCTGATCAATGATGGGTTTGAAGTTTTTTGCCTTTTTTCCGGCTTGATGCAGTTTCTCCTGTGCTGCGGTGGTGGTCAGGAACTCATCCACATAGAGCAGGGGTAGCTCCGGCAGGGCGGCGCGGAGCTTTTCCCCGAACGCGCGCACCTTGGCGCAGGCTGTCCCCTCTGTGCCGTCCAGACGCAGGGGAAGCCCCAGCACCAGGGTGCGGATACCTTTCTGCTGCACCAGCTCACGGATGCGGGAGATGGGTTCGGTGTTTCGCAGGTGGATGCTTTCCACCGGGTGTGCCAGAATGCCGCAGGCATCCGTAGCGGCGATACCGATGCGGGCTTCTCCGTAATCTATGCCGAGGGCCGGGTGCATGGGAATCAAATGAGATTTTCCGGCAGGTTGGCAACTACTTTTTTGATATTGTCGGCGGCATCCCGGCGAGCCACCAACAGCGCGTCCCCGGTGTCTACGACAATCAGGTCATCTACTCCTACCAAAGCAACGTGTTTACCGTTGGCTGAGAAAACGATGTTGCCGGAGGCATCTACCGTGCTGACGGCGGTGTTGGCAGAGTTGCTGCTGCCTTTATCTGCAAGATATTTGCCGACGGATATCCATGAGCCCACATCGTCCCAGTCAAATGTTGCCTCAAAATTCAGCACCCTGTCAGCTTTTTCCAGCAGCGCAAAGTCGATGGAGATGGGCGTGAGTTTCGGGAACTCGTTGCAGATGAATGCGGGTAAATCCTGCGTAGCGGTCAGTCGGTCGATAAAGTCTGCCAGTTCCGGGCTGTGGGTGGCCAACTGGGAGCGCACGTGGGCCACGTTCCAGATGAACATGCCGGCGTTCCAGGAGAAATTGCCGGAGGCCAGATACTGCTCCGCAGTGGCGGTGTCAGGCTTTTCGCGGAAGCGGACGACCTCGTAGCAGTTGTGCGTCAGCTCTGCATCATTCAGCTTCTCTGCACGCTCGATGTAGCCATAGGAGGGGCAGGGCCAGGTGGGCTTGATACCGATGGTGATGAGGGCGTTCTCCCGCCCGGCCAGAGAGAGGGCATCCGCCGCCAGCTCGCGGAAGGCGGGGGCGTTGGTGATGAGGGCATCACTGGGGATGATAATCATGTTGGCCTGCGGGTCACGGGCAGCAATGAGTCCTATACCCAGGGCTACTGCCGGTGCCGTATCACGGCGTGCCGGTTCGGCCACGATGTTCTCTGCGGGCAGGGCTACGGCCTGCCGACGCACCTCGGCCTCCTGCAGGTGATTGGTGAGGATGAAAATGTTTTCTGCCGGGACAATGCCGGAGAGCCGCTCAATGGCCTGGCAGAGCAGGGTGCCGCTGCCGAATAAATCCAGAAGCTGTTTCGGGCGGGCATTTCGGGAAAGCGGCCAGAATCGTGTGCCGCTGCCGCCGGCAAGTATCAGGGCATAATTACTCATGTCGGGTGGATTATAACGCCGCTCATTCCTGCGGTCAAGGCACAATTTTGCACGGCTGTGCGCGGGTGAACACAATAAGCGCTTGCGTTTCGCGGTGGTTGTATGTATAATGATTGCTCACCGATATTATATTTCGTATGAGCGAAAGTTTAGCTGAGAGAGCATTGCGGTATCATGAGCAGCCGCGCCCCGGTAAACTGGAGGTGCTGCCCTGCAAGTCCTGTTTTTCCATAGATGACCTGACGCTGGCTTATTCTCCCGGCGTGGCCGTTCCCTGCAACGAGATTGCTGCCGATACGTCCAAATCTTCCCTGTACACCAACCGTGGCAACTTGGTGGGTGTCATCAGCAACGGTACGGCCGTACTGGGTCTGGGCAATATCGGCGCGCATGCATCCAAGCCTGTGATGGAGGGTAAGGGGCTCCTCTTCAAGATTTATGCCGATGTGGACGTGTTCGACATCGAGCTGGATATCAAGAAGCCCGAGACGCTCATCGAGGTTATCAAGACGCTGGAGCCGACTTTCGGTGCCATCAATCTGGAGGATATCAAGGCCCCGGAATGCTTCATCGTGGAGCAGCGTCTGCGAGAGGAAATGAACATCCCCGTGTTCCATGACGACCAGCACGGCACCGCCGTGATTTCCGGCGCAGCTCTGCTGAATGCCGCTCACCTGACCGGGCGGTTGCTGCAGGATATGAAATGTGTGGTCTGCGGCGCCGGCGCGGCCGGTATTGCCTGTGCCAAGTTCTATATGGCGCTGGGTGTGCGTCGTGAGAATATCTTCATGTTCGATTCCAAGGGCCTCATCCACACGGGCCGTCTGGATTTGCACCCCACCAAGGCCATGTTTGCTCAGAGCGAGGATTGCACGTTGGAGGTAGCGTTGCAGGGTGCTGATATCTTCCTGGGACTCTCCAAAAAGGGACTGCTGAAGCCGGAGATGGTCAAGAGCATGGCTCCCAACCCCATCATCTTTGCCTGCGCCAATCCCGACCCGGAAATCACCTATGAGGAGGCCAAGGCAGCCCGCCCGGATTGCATCATGGGTTCCGGGCGTTCAGACTGGCCCAATCAGGTGAACAACGTGAGTTGCTTCCCCTACATGTTCCGCGCCGCTTTGGATATGCACGCCACGAGCATCAGCGAGGCCATGAAGATTGCCGCCGCCCGTGCTCTGGCAGATTTGGCGCGCCAGCCTGTGCCTCAGGAAGTGGTGGATGCCAACGGCGGTGTTGCTCTGGAGTTCGGGCGTGATTATGTCATTCCGAAGCCTTTTGACCCGCGCATGATTGAGTATCTCTGCCCGGCTATCGCGGAGGCTGCCGTGATTTCCGGTGCTGCGGCCGGTCCTCTTCCGGACAAGGAGCACTACATAGCGGAGCTGAAGACTCGCGTGGCTCGCGTGCACCAGCGCACACACGCACTCGTGGACAGCTATTAGTGCTGATTTTTTTCCGATAAACAAAAGAGCGCAACGAGTGATCGCTGCGCTCTTTTGCGTTTTGGATAAGAGAACCCTTATTCCCATGAGTGAATAGATCCCTTGATGCGTTCAATATGCTTCCGCAGGGTTTCCAGCACTGGGTTTTTCAATAGACGGCTGAAATATTTTGTGCGAATAGGTGTATCGGGAACACAGATGCTTAAGGAATGAGGCAAACGTGAAATTACGGCCTGTTCTCCCGGCATGATTGTTCCGACAAAGTCTCCGTCCAGTTGGTAGTCTAATTTTCCTTCTGCTGTGATAGTGCAGGAGGAGAATTGCCGCAGTTGGGTAAAATCTGTCGTGTTACGTTCCGTAGCACCGCGCATCAGCATGTAGGAAAGCACTTCGAAGAGGATTCCCGTACTTTCCAGCTGGATGATGGCTGCATCCAGCAAGCCGTCGTTGTAGCGGGCGTTGGCAAAGAGATGCCCCTCACCTCCGTAACGTTTTCCGTTGCCCAGGATGACCTGCGTGCCGCAGACTTCTTCTCCGTCAGGCAGGTTGACGGTGATGATGGGATGGTGTTCCACGGCCACCTGCATGCCGGTTATCACATGGGATGCCGCTCCCAGATGTTTTTTTAAACGTGGAGTGATGCGGCGGATGATGCTGGCATCCGGTCCGAATCCCGCCAGTTGCAGGAAAGGCCTGCCGTTAACAGTGAAGATATCCACTTCCTGTCGAACTTCGCCACGCATGGCGGACAGAGCCGTGTCAAAACGACGGGAGCCGATGCCAAGTTCCCGGGAAAAAACATTCATTGTACCACAGGGCAGAATACCCAGAGCAGCTCCTGTGCCGATGATACCCTGCGCGGCACACATCAGCGTGCCGTCGCCTCCGGCTGCGGCAACTACGGATTCCCCTCCCTCTGCCAGAGTCCGAGCCTTAGCTGTTAAATCTTCCGCACTTTCCGTAGGGATGATTCGAAACTCCTCACGGTGAGAATCCAACCATGCCTTGAGCCCGGAGCGAAAAAGACTTCCGGCTTTCGGGTTTATCAGTAATGGAATGGGGGTAGTCATAAGAAAGCGTTACCCAGAATTCCCAGAACTGTGATAATAGAAATCGTAAAGGCAGGGGAATCAATCAAATCGAAGATGCCGCCGATGCCGGGCAGCAGAGAGCCGCTGTCTTTCACTGCAAGGCCGCGCTTGATGAGAGAGCCCGCCAAATCCCCGGCAACGGCCAGGAAGAAGAGAGGAAGTGCCATGGCAATATAGCATCCAATTTCGGATGTTATGGTGACGCTTATATCAAACAGGACGGGTATGAGCAAGGCTCCGCACACTAGTGTGATGATGCTGGAGCCGATGATACCCTCCCATGTCTTCTTGGGGGAAACCACCGGACTGAAGCGGCGGGTGATGAACTTGCCGCCCATCAGCACACCGCTTACGTATGCCCAGATGTCGCTCATTTTGGTGAAGAGGATGAGCCAGAGCAGCAGGTTTACGGAATCCTGGTCGTTGATGTACCAGAGCGCAAAGGAGAACAACCAGACGGGGTAAATGAATGCCAGCACGGTGCGGCAGACAGAGGAAAGCGCCTGTTCGGCAAGCTTGCCGCGATAATCCATGCTAAACAGTTCGCAGATGAAGGCCGTGACGGTAAAAAGCACCAATCCGAAGAGCGGCACGGCGATGAAAGTCAGCTCCGGCTGAAGCATCCCGGGAGCCTCGGCATCGAAACGCACGGCTGCCAGCTGCAGCCAGGGATAGACCACCCCGCCGATGAGGACGAGCCAACGGTTCGAGTCTGTCCCCTTGAGCATGTTGAACCATTCCCATGTGGTCAGGTTACAGAGCAGACAGATGAGAATACCGTAGCCGATAGGTTCATTTAGCCAGAGAACACCGCCAAGGATGGCGAGCAGGACAATGGTGCTGAATCCTCGCTCCAGAAAAGTTTTGAGTTTAGAAGTCATGATACCAGAGAATATTTGGTTTTTTGTCTGTGCCGAGTTTAGTGCCTTAGAGATATTTTGTCAATGTTTTAATGTTTTCCTGGTGTTGAGTAATGGAGAATTAGCAGAAAATTGTTTTATCATTTCAGAAGAGTGTTTGTGCCGCTTTGCTCAGAGGTAGTTCTATGTAAATTTTAGTTGAAGTTTAAGTTGTACGAAATCAGAATTGCTATCAATGAAGGAGCTAAAGGTTTAGATAAATGATGAAAACGGATTCTTATCTAACAATAGGTGCTAGTTTTTGAGTTGAAACTTTTGTTCTGAGATGCGATTTTCCTGTGGAAGTGTTAAATTCAATAATTTTGCCTCCTGAATTGAACAATCTATGCCCCCCAGAGATAGGATAGAGAAATATATGTCATCATGAGATAAATACTTTTGACTATTGGTACGCACGTTATTCAGCATATTTTGATGCTTTGCTGCATATTGCGAGGATGCCCATAAAAAAGCAAAAACGTGACGCTGCTCCGTTCGGTTAAGTGCGCCTCCATGCATGTAGATTCCGTCCTCTCCAAATGATTGACCATGGTCAGAAGCATATAGCATAACCGATTCGTGAGGGGAAAGAGCCGTAACTAATCGATTGAGTAAATCATCTGTTTGTAGCAGAGCGTTATCATACCTGTCGATCTGAGCAGAACCAAAGCAATCAAACTGTGGTTCATGATCATACGGAGCATGACCGGTTCCATCTTCTATCAAAATAATTTTTTTCCCGGGACGTTTCGCAATTTCGTTTACCTTTTTTTCAATTTCACTGCTGTTAAGAAGCGTGTCAATACTATCCAATTTATTATCAAGAGCGGTGAAAATATCGGGAACATTTACCCAATATGTTGTTCTACAAAGCAACAGGTGAGAAGTATATCCTGCCTTCTTCATCAATCCGAGAAAAGAAGTGTGTTTTGCTTCTCTGGAGCTGCATGTAGCGTCAGTTAATATCCCGTAAATGGAGGATGCGGTAGATGTTGCGTAGGATGCAAAATAGGGAAAATTGATGATGTGATTTTTATGCGCGGATAGTTGCGGCAATGTCATACGGTGATAGCCATTCCATGATGCATGATCACTCCTATACGATTCTCCGATAACTAATACAACCGTAACATTACTTCCCATGCGTTCATTGAGAATATAGGGTATTTCTTCTGATTTAATGAGTTGCTTTGGATTATGCCACGCATGGACATGATAGAAAAAAAAGATTTGGCGATAAAAAGGAATTAATATCCTATTTACATAAGCCGGGCAGGTAGGATTGTTAATCGTGCTGATAGCATTCTCCTTTGCAGTGTCTGAATAATAATACGCAGTTGGCCCGAATATAAAAGGAAGAAGTTTCTCCGGACAGTAATGTTTGCTTACTGTGACTACAGCCGTTGTGACTGATACATATACAATAAAAAAGAAAAAAAGGTATATACTTTTAATACTCTTGAGTAGACAAGAACAATGTTTAACTATGAAATGCATTCCCATTACCAAAATGGTACAAGCGGAGAAGAAAACCAAAATCGCATAGAAATCTACAACTGAACTTAATTCTTTCCAGTCTGTCGCAAGTAAAGCTGTTACTTGTTCAGAAAAATCTACATATCCATAACTGTAGTGGATGTATAAAGTGATCACCCAACACAAGATAATTAAGGGGGCAACCAGATATGCTATGATTCTGCTTTTGAGGGCTAACAGAAGCAATAGGAAAATCGAGACAAATATGTTTCCTATCCAGCATACTCCGGCTAGCCACAGGCTTGGTTTCGAGATTGTATGGATAGTCCAAGAACCGGCATCTATTCTTAATTTTAAAATCGTTAAAATGATACAGCTTAAAAATAAAAGTATCCAGGCAGTACGTTTTCTTTGATGTTTTTTCATATTAATCGCTTCATTCATCTCGTACAAATCCCAAACTGATGTTCTATGCTCGTCTTCTAAGGAGGTAATAAAAATATTTTTTCCTTAAGCTTAGAGTTAAATCCTGAAATTGTTACTATTTCTCACATTTACATACTAATTTTCGGTAGCAATACCAGCATGTGCAGAGTAAAGAAAATTCAACAACAACTTTTAGCCAATATGAAACAGGTGTAGTGTGCACGAATGCGATTTTAATGGTAACAAGTTTTTCATATAAGCTGCCCTTCCCTCCAAGCAACACATACAAATCCAGTAATATTCCCGGGTGGAACAGAGAAATGAATATAAACGGAAGAGTTATTATGGCTGCCATAATGTTTCTCCCGGATAACAGAATAACAAGAAAAACTGGCAAAATAACTAAATTCTTCACGTTTGAAGGACTCGTGTATACAAGCATACAGGAAAGAAGTAAACCGAATACTAACTCTAGGATTAAAGCCCGTGTCTTGTTGTTTTTCGTTAGTCTTTCGTTATGGCTCATTTTTACTCCTATAACTAAATTGAAAGAATTTCGCAAAAATTGTCATGTAAACACTTTCTGTTTAGTTTCATATTCAATATGAAAGTCGACAGAAAATGAACTGCTACCGCTGGGCGATAATATATAGCCATTTAAATGTGATGTCAAGTATAAATGTTGAAATTGTTGAGAATTGCGAGTTGTAAAATCAAATGCGACACCGGAAAGCCCCACCCTGAAGTCGTCATGGTGCCCAAACTGCCCTAGCCCGGATGGTGGTGCGGGGAGAAGGACGGCAATGAGGCTTCACTTATGCCGCCATGATACAAAAACTGGGTGCTTTTCGGGGTTGTGGGAGGCATAATGCCATTGAATGAAATACGCACAACACTTATTGAAAAGCACCCAGACAGATAATATTCTCGAACTTTTCCTAAATGCAAGCATTCAGTTTTCAGCACAATTTCGCTTGGGGTGCGGCGGAGTGCAAATGGCTGAATCTCCAACCGTTGTTATTGCTTGCACCAATATTCTGAAATCAACTCATGCACCGTGTCTCATGACTTTTGCAGAACAAGCAACGAGTTGAATCGGAACAATCTCCGGAATATACCCCCAGACTTCTAACCGGAGAATTTCGGACGAATCAAGAGTATGGGAAACGTACAGTGGATATAATATGTATCAGTGCTCGGGGAGTGGGGAGTTGGGTGCGTATCTCCCGGTATAAAATTTACTAATTTTCTTTCCCAGATGTTGGTGAAGGAAGGGGGCATTGTCACTAATCTCGTCGTACACCATCATGCAAACTCCGGATTGATGCAATTTTTCGATTTTATTCGAGATTTCATCATTCCTAAAAGCAAGATTTCCTGACATAATAAAATATTTCATTCCATATTTTATAGCTTGGTGTAATTGGGATGTAGTCCATAAACTGTATGGCGTGTAGACAAAGCCTTTTTCTTTTGCCTTTATTATGCCGCTGGGAGAAAAACATTCGATAACAATTCTATCGGGAAGAGGAATTTCTTTCATCAACAAATCATAATTAGTGATTTTATCAGTTACCAAAATCATTTCGGGGTGTTCCTTCATGATTCTCAGGATATCCTTTCCCAACAGGACTGTGTACTTTTTATTAATTTTTAACTTTTTTACCTCGTGTGAGATTAATGGTTTGTTTTGTGGGATACCTGTTAACTTACAGAAATAATCACGATCATGAGCTGCCAATAGATGTCCGTCATCCGTTTCTATGATGTCCAGCTCAATAAACTGAAAACCACGTTGAAGAGAATCATAAACAGCTTCTTCAGAGTTAGTGTATAGATATTCTCCTATTCCCCCGCCGTGGGCTATATACCCTTCTTTCGCCTGTGGTCCTCGGTTATTGTATAATTTCTCACTTTCTACCGTGTTGTAGTCGGTGTGTAAAAATTTGTCCAAAGGGCTTACACAACACCACATTATAAGAACGGTCAATGCTATGGACAACATGAAGCCGACTTTTCCTTTAGCTATAGAAAAATATGGTTTAAGCATAATGATTTTTAAGTTTTATGTGTTTTTATCCTATGAACTCAGTCAGCATTCGGGCTGTTTTGAATGCTAGTTGCGACGAGGAGGGATTCCTCTTTTTAACCAATTTCCTTTCGCTGCGGACGGTGAGAGCTACCTTTCCATTAAGCCTTATCGGTTTGGGAACGGCGGTGGAGAGGATAATCAGCGAGCCATTGCCCGTGCCGATGTAGCTTAGGGGGGATTGGACGGTGTTGAGGTAGCTGAAACATGGGGACGCCAGTATCTCATCATTTACCGAAATACTTGTGTGGTTCTGTTTGGGGGACATCAGACCATCCTCCCCGGTGAATAGTGCTCCGTTTTCTCCACTGTTCTGGCTGTACACACGGTACAGAGCGGTATCATTCGTCGCGATGCTCTGTCGCATAGGTAGTCTTATCTCCGTCACGCTGATGCTGTTGCCGCTTGTTGGCGTGAGGTTTGCATTGTGTATTTCCCCTGCATTGAATTTGTGTCCTTGCATGGCCACATTTGTTTCTGCTGGGGCAGAGATTTCCGTGTCGGTATGGCTGACAGTAATCTTCCGTTCATGCAGATGCAGAGCTGCGGTTTGCTGCATAATATCCATATTACCGACAGAAGCATACACGCTTGAGATGCTTTTGCTGGCATAGTCCATCGGCTGTTTTCCGATGCTTGTATTTTCCGCAGAGGCGTTCACCTGTTGCGTGCTGGGTGTTATCTGGTTGTCAGTGGTCGCTGCGAGTATTGACCGGTAAGAATCCCCATCAGAGTGCTGAGAATTGTCTCTGCTCAGGGTATGATTGGCGGATTTTTGACCACCGTCTTTGTTGCTCATGTTCTGGGCAGACAGGCAATCTGTTCTACCTTCGTTCCCGTATTGCATTGTGATGTCGGGCAACGTACCGATCCTCAGTCCGCCGCACATGATACCCGCCCGCGTTGTTTGACAGATGACGCAGGCGACGAAAAGGGCAAACTGTGAAGCACGAAGCGTGAATGGAAGATAAAGTTTCATTTCAGCGTGAAACATTGAGCAGGGCGAGATTATCACATTTGAAATGCGATGTAAAGGGTAATTTTCTCTGAATAAACAGATAACTGCATGGAAATAGTATTTTTTTTCGTTGTTGTGCAGAAAGTCGTTAACGATTAATCCTTTATTTGTCAGTTTTCATGCGCGAATCGCATTTCAAATGCGATAGATTCGGAGGCATACCGGCAGTATAAACGAGGCCTAAGGAATGTTTAGGACAAAAATGAGAAAGCGCAATGAATTCATCGGCGGCGATGTTATACCCCGCACATTTGGTGTAAAGTATGGAGAGTGATTCCTTTGGTATTTGTCGGGTCTTTCCGGATTAATAAATAAAAAGCAGAAATCGGCAAGTGCGCGGCAGAAGGTGTAGCATCAATCTGGGAAATGCTTTCCTCCGCTATGGGGATTCCCGCACCGCAGTCCGACAAAGTTGCCGATTGTGATCTTTTTCGTCTTCGTTGACGCTTTAATGGCAAAACGTGTGGTAGCTGTATTATGTCATGCCTGCCTTCAGACTGATTAAAAAAATCAAGTGTTTTACTTTCATTTATAGAGAGCTGGGAGCTTCTGCTCAAACGTTTTTGATGTTTCTAATGCTTGCATCATCTTTGGCACACGCCGCAACACTATACATCCACATTTACTGTGTATAAATTATCATTGACAAGCCGTGGGTGCGGGTGTAGAGTCTGCTCTGTTATGAAGACTCAATATGTTCTGCCGACTTACGGACGTGCACCCTTTGATGCGGTGCGGGGTGAAGGCTCTTATCTGTATGATTCGGCAGGGCGGCGCTATGTGGATTTCTGCGCCGGGATTGCCACCTGCTGTTTGGGGCATGCCCACCCGGCGGTGGTGGAAGCCGTTTCCCAACAGGCTGCCACGCTGATGCACTGTTCCAATCTGTACGGCATTCCCGGTCAGGCTGAGGTGGCCGAGTTGGTGGTGGAAAAGATGATTGGTATCCCCGGTAAGGTGTTTTTCTGTAACTCCGGGGCGGAGGCCAATGACGGCATCATCAAGGTGGCTCGCCGTTTCGGTCACCGCCGCCCGGCGGCGGACGGCTCACCCCGCTATGAGGTGATTACCTTCAACAAGAGCTTCCACGGACGAACCCTCGGCGCCATGGCCGCCACGGGGCAGGCTAAGATTCAGGTGGAGTTTGACCCGCTGCTGGTGGGTTTCAAATATGTTGATTTCAATGACATGGACGCGCTGCGCGCCGCGGTGTCGGACGTGACCTGCGGCATCATGCTGGAGGCTATTCAGGGAGAGGGCGGTGTGAACCCCGTCACGCCGGAGTTCCTGCGCGGCGTAGCGGCTCTCTGCAAGGAAAAGGATTTACTGCTCATGATTGATGAGGTGCAGTGCGGCTACTGCCGCTGCGGCGCGACCATGGGCTGGAAAGCCATTTGCCCGGAGGTAGAGCCGGACTTGGTTTCCTGTGCCAAGGGCATGGGCGGCGGTTTCCCCATGGGCTGTTTCTGGGTGAGCAATCGCGCCATTGACGGGCAGGGCACAGAGCTGTCCTCCATCATGGGTGCCGGGTCGCACGGCTCCACCTTCGGCGGTACCCCGCTGGCCTGCGCTGCCGCCAAAGCCGTCATCACCGAACTGGTGGCTGGCAAATATGAGGAACGCGCCGCCCGCCTGGGTGAGCTCATCAAAACCACCGTGGAAAGCTGGAACCTCCCCTGCGTGGAGACGGTGCGCGGCAAGGGCTTGCTGCGCGGTATCGGGCTTCGCAAGGGCAGTTTTTCCGTGCCGGAGGGGCAGACCCCAGCGGCGTATGTGAACGGTCTTTGCCGCGAGTCCGGCTTGCTGGCATGCCCCGCCGGACCGGACACGCTCCGCCTCATCCCCGCGCTCAACATCCCGGAAGAGGTATTGGAGGAGGGTCTTATCATTCTCAAATCCGTGCTGGAAAAACTCGCCTAAATCTGGCTCGTGCGCATGCGAATCGGAACATTCGGGCTTTTCCTATTTCTCCTGTTGCCGGGTGCAGAGTGGGGAATCGTAGGCTGTCAGCAGGTAGCCGCGCCTCCGGCTTCTCTGAAAACCACGGAGCAGCAGCGCGAAAATTGGCTTGCCGCAGACCGGGATATGCGCCGTTTTCTGTCCCTGCCATGGGCATGGCATCCCATGGGTGAGCCGCAGGAGTCTCTGGAACAACTCATACACCGCAACCCTTCCCCGGAAGCTCCGTACACGGCGGCTCTGCTGCTGCAGCAAATGAGCAGGGCGGAGAAAGAGCAGCTGGCACTACGCTATTGTGCGGAGTTTGAAACCTCTCTGCGGCAGCTGGGCCTTCATCCTGAGTCCGATGATTTTGCCACGGAATTTATCGAGGCTGCCTATAGCCGCCGGGCTGTAAAAGCCGCGCATGAGGCCATGTGGTCTTGGATGGCTGACTGGGACGGCGTGTGGCAGCGCACAACGTCTGCTCTGCCTCCGGAACAGAGCAGGGTGCTCGCCACCCGAGGAGGAGAGCGAGTGATGGATTTTTATGCGTGCTATCTGCTTGCCCGCTATGTGGCACTCAACGAGCACTGCGATGCCCGAACCCGCAGCATTGCCCGTTCCGTAATAAGTCTCTTTGACATCCATTCCGACGGCGAATACGGCTACCGTGGCACCTACTCGTGGCCTGCGTCCGTCTACACCCCCATGCGACCCGACCCGCAGCGGGAACAGCGCGCCTATCAGAAATGACGCCTCTTTCCCACCCCGATGCTCAGGGAGACAGAACTTAAGTTCTGCCGGCTCTTTTTCTCGCACCGGAGCATCAAGCATGGTGTTCAGCATGCCGTTGGGGGAGATATCCCCAACCGGGAATTTTCTATGAAGCGGTTCGTTTTTTTATGCAAATCCAAGATTGAATCTTGGATTTGCATAAATTGAAAGGCGCAGAGAACATTATTCCACCAGAGAATGCCTGTTTTAACCACAAAATTCGGACGATTTTTGGGCCAATTTCCCACAAAATTCGGACGAACTTGGGGCGTTTTGACCACATTTTGGGGACTTGAGCGGGTGAAAATCGGGAACAATGGCGTGCAGATTCCCGAAAATCGGGAGTCCTGCATTCCCGAATTTCGGGAATTGAGTTGACAGTATTCTCGAATTCGGGTATGCTTGGGATATGAAGACGGTGAGGTTATATCCACGGACGATGAAGCGGAAGATTGAGGAATTGTCTGCTTATTTTCCCTGTGTGTTGGTGACGGGTGCACGGCAGGTGGGGAAATCTACGTTGTTGCGGGATATGCTGCCGAAGGGGATGAATTATGTGACTCTGGATGATTATGTGGAGGCTGAGCGTGCGCGGCAGGATCCATGGAGTTTTCTGGAGCGCCATGGTATGCCGCTGTGTATCGATGAGATTCAGTATGCTCCGGAATTACTGCGTGCCATTAAGATGAAGGTGGATGAAAACAGATGCCCCGGTATGTATTGGTTGACGGGGTCGCAGCGTTTCCATATGATGAAAGGGGTGACGGAAAGTCTTGCCGGGAGAATAGGGGTGGTGGAATTGCTGAGTCTCTCGCAGCAGGAAATGGTGGGGCAGGGAGTGAGTGCTTTGCCTTTTGACCCCGAAAAGACGGAGAGCGCGGGAATGAGTCCGAGCGTGTGCGCTTTGCGTGCCTTGTTTGAGAGGATTTGGAGGGGTGGGTATCCCCAGTTGATTCAGTATCCGATGATGCCCGTGCATGATTTTTTCAGCTCGTATCTGCAAGCGTATATAGAGCGGGATGTGCAGAGCTTGTCCCAAGTGGGCAATAAAAGCGCTTTTGTCCGGCTGATGCGTTCTGCCGCACTGCGTACGGGGCAGCAGCTGGTGTATAGTGACTTGGCTCGGGATGCAGAGGTTTCTCCTAAGACGGCGGCGGCATGGATTTCTATTCTGGAGGCTTCCGGTATTGTTTCCTTGCTGGAGCCGTATCATGCCAACAGTCTGAAGCGGTTGACCAAGAGTCCGAAGCTGTATTTCCTTGATACCGGGCTTTGTTCATGGCTGGCCGGTTGTGATGATGCGGAGTCGCTGCTGCGCAGTAATCTTTCCGGTGCCATGCTTGAGACGTGGGTGTATGGTCAATTATTGCGCCGTTATACCAATGCCGGTATTCAGCCCCGTTTGTATTATTTCCGTGATTTGAATGGGGCGGAGGTGGATTTTGTGCTGGAAAAGAATCGCTGCCTTTATCCCATGGAGGTGAAGCAGAGTAATCGCCCTATGCTGAGTGATTTGAAGGGTGCTGCTAAAATCCCGACGGGTGATTTGGAGCTCAAGCCCGGCATTATCTTCTGCACGGTCACGAAGATGGATACGCTGGCAGATGGCGTGACAGTGTTCCCGATATCTGCTTTGTGAGGTGCTTTGTTGACGGTTTTCTATGCTCTGCCGGGAGCGCGGGAGTTGTGTGAAAATCGGGAACAATGGCGTGCAGATTCCCGAAAATCGGGAGTCCCGTATTCCCGAATTTCGGGAATAGCTCTGCCGGGGGACGAATTTCTTCGTTTGACGGTGGGTTTAGTGGCACCAAGTGAAGATATGCTGTAGCTTGGTTCGGACTTCTTTCAGTCCGGCAAGGTTGTTGGGGCAGACGGTGATGTTTGACGATTTGTCTACGGTGTCGAAAATCATGAGCGCAGTTCCCCCGTTGTGCCTGCTGCTTGATGAGGCTTGCCAATTCCGGGCGTGAAAGAAGCGTATGCTCGGGGCGGGGCATGAGGGGATTTATTCGCTTGCTACCATTGTCTTGAAAAAGGGCGTTTCTGAGAGGTTTTCTCTATGCGGTGCGGTGAAGATTCTTGACTTTGCCTTATATTTCTGCTATATAAACCGCATCAGCTATGCTTCAGGAATATTTTTCAGCTCTCATTCAGTTAATCGCCGGCTTCGGTTTTGCCGGTCTCATCATCGTTTTGAGTGTGATTTTCGGTCGCCGTGCCAAGATGGGCAAAGGTGCCGATGTGCCGTATGAATGCGGTAACGTGCCGGAGGGTGACGGTGCTCCTGCGTTCTTCTCCGTGAAGTTCTACCTGGTGGCAATCCTTTTCCTGGTGTTTGACCTGGAGGTTGTTTTCCTGTACCCCTGGGCGCTGGGCTTCAAGGATTTCGTGCTGAACAACGGCGCGGCTTTCGGTGCCATGACGGTGTTTATCGCCGTGCTGATGATTGCCTATCTCTATGCCGTGGGCAAGGGTGCCGTTATCTGGCACCGCAACCCGGCTCCCCGCAGCCGTGGCTGATTGCTCCTCTCCCAGGAGATGAACCGATGATTTTCTCCCTCGGCGCACCTTCATCGGTGCGCCTTTTTTATGCTGCACCTGCCTGTTTTTATTGCTATGACCACAACCACCGCCGAACGCCGCTCCGCTCTCACCCGCATCCTTTCCGAACGCATCCTGATACTGGATGGCGGCATGGGGACCATGATTCAGAAACGGAAGCTTGCAGAGGCAGATTACCGTGGCAGCCGCTTTGCGGACCGCACGGCGTATCCGCAGGATTTGCTGAATAACAACGATGTGTTGTCGCTGACCCGCCCGGATGTGCTGCGCGAAATTTATGATGCCTACTATGATGCCGGTTCCGATATGGTGAGCACCTGCACCTTTTCCTCCACAGCCATGGGGCAGCATGAGTTTTTTCACCGGGAAGCACCCTGTCGCCATAATCAGGCGTATTACGAGCGTGTGCTGGAGGATGCTCCGCTGGCAGAGCTGGTGCGGGAGATGAATCTGGCGGCATGTCGGGTGGCGCGGGAGGCTGCGGAGGCGGCGGAGCAGCGGCATGGGCGTCCCTGTCTGGTGGGCGGTTCCATCGGGCCGATGGCGGTGACGGCATCACTTTCTCCGGAGGTGAATGACCCCGGTTTCCGCGCGGTGAACTTTGACCAGCTGCGCCGCGCCTACCGCGCTCAGGTGGAGGCTCTGGCAGACGGCGGTGTGGATGTGCTGATGCTGGAGACGGTGTTTGATACGCTTAACGCGAAAGCCTGTATCTACGCCATTGAGGAGCTGCGAGAGGAACGGGAGCTTCCCCCGCTCATGATTAGTTTTACCGTGACGGACCGCGCGGGGCGCACGCTGTCCGGGCAGACGGTGGAGGCGTTCTGGAACTCCGTTCGCCACGCAGCTCCCCTGTCTATCGGGATGAACTGTGCGCTGGGAGCAGACCTGATGCTGCCTTTTGCCCGTGAACTGTCTACTCTGGCGGATTGCGCGGTGAGCATGTACCCGAATGCCGGATTGCCTGACCCGCTCAGCCCCACGGGCTATGCCCACAGCGCGGAATTTATGGCGAACATCCTGCGCGGCTATGCAGAGGAAGGTTTGCTCAACATGGTGGGCGGCTGTTGCGGCACTACGCCGGAATATATCGCCGCCATCCGCGAAGCCGTCTCCGGTTTTGCGCCGCGAACGATTCCGACAAAGCCCGCCGATGGCTCCATGCGCCTGGCGGGGCTGGAA
Organism: Akkermansia sp.; assembly: GCA_045579245.1. Classification (GTDB taxonomy): domain Bacteria; phylum Verrucomicrobiota; class Verrucomicrobiia; order Verrucomicrobiales; family Akkermansiaceae; genus Akkermansia. The sequence continues at coordinate 3,635 of JAZNLU010000102.1, read as the reverse complement.
GCCATGAACCACCACCGCAGCGAGGGTATCCTCTTCATTGGGGAGCGTTGCAATGTGGCCGGTTCTCCCAAGTTTGCGCGTCTCATCCGCGAGGAGAAGTATGAGGAAGCCGTTTCCATTGCCCGCCAACAGGTGGAGAAGGGCGCGCGCGTGTTGGATTTCTGCTTTGATGATGGCATGATTGACGGTCCCGCTGCCATGACCCGTTTCCTGAACCTCGTGGCGGCTGAGCCGGACATTGCCCGCGTGCCTTTCATGGTGGATTCCTCCAAGTGGGAAGTCATTGAGGCCGGATTGCGCTGTTTGCAGGGTAAGGGAATCGTGAACTCCATTTCCCTGAAGAATGGCGAGGAGGAGTTCCTGCGCCAGGCTCGCATCATCCGCCGCTACGGTGCCGCTGTGGTGGTGATGGGCTTCGATGAAAAGGGGCAGGCCTGCGCCCGCCAAGACCGCATTGATATTGCCCACCGCGCCCACCGCCTGCTCACGGAGGTAGTCGGATTCCCGGAAGAAGATATTATTTTTGACCCGAACGTGCTGACCGTCGGCACCGGGATAGCCGAGCATGCCAATCATGCGTTGCATTTCTTTCAGGCGGCAGAGGAAATTCACCGCTGCCACCCGCTGTGCCACATTTCCGGCGGTATTTCCAACGTGTCCTTCTCGTTCCGGGGTATCAACCCGGTACGTGAGGCCATGCACTCCGCTTTCCTGCACCACGCCGCTGAGGGAGGACTTGATTTGTGCATCGTGAATGCGGCACTGATGGATGATTATGAGAGTATTCCCGCGCACCGTCGCAAGCTGGTGGAGGACGTGCTGCTGAATGTGAGTGAGGACGCTACGGAGTGCCTCATTTCCTACGCCCAGGAGCTGGCGGCTGCCAAAGAGCGAGAGAAAGCTTCTGCCGCAGCTGCACCGAAAGCCGCCGCTCCCGTAGCTGAATGGCGCAGCCGCCCGGTGCAGGAGCGTCTGGCGCATGCGCTGGTCAACGGAATCACGGATTTCATTGAGCAGGACACCCGCGAGGCTCTGGAGCTCTGCGGCACGCCGCTGGCGGTGATAGAAGGGCCGCTCATGGAGGGCATGAAGCAGGTCGGTGAGCTGTTCGGTGCCGGGAAGATGTTCCTGCCGCAGGTGGTGAAGAGTGCCCGCGTGATGAAGCAGAGCGTAGCCATTCTGACCCCGCTGCTGAATGAGGCTGCCGGCTCGGCTTCTTCTGCCGGAACGGTGGTGCTGGCCACGGTGAAGGGAGATGTGCATGACATCGGCAAGAATATCGTCAGCGTCGTGCTTTCCTGCAATGGCTTCCGCGTGGTTGACCTCGGGGTGATGGTTCCCTGTGAGGATATTCTGGCTGCCATTGATCGCGAAAAAGCGGATATTGTGGCACTTTCCGGGCTTATCACGCCCTCGCTGGATGAGATGGCGAAGGTGGCGGCAGCGCTGGAAGCCGCCGGGTACACGCTGCCCCTGATGGTGGGCGGAGCAACGACAAGCCCGCTGCACACGGCGCTCAAGCTCGCGCCGCATTACCCCTCCGGGGTGGTAGTGCAGACAGCGGATGCTTCCACCATCGTCCCCGTGGCAGCCTCTCTGCTGAGTGCGGAGCGTGAGCAGGTTATTGCGGATATCAAGGCTGAGCAGAAACGCCGATGCGATGAATTTGAGGAGAAAAACACCCCGCTCATGCCGCTGGCGCAGGCCCGTGTGCAGGCGTTGAGCATCGATTGGACCGCTCAGCCACAGCCCGTGCCGAGCCGCACCGGGGTGTTCACTGTGGGGGTGCCCTGCGGCTGCGCCTGCCACACGCCGCAACCGGATTATGCCCTGAGCTGGCAGCAGTTGCTGGATGCTGCGGACTGGAGCATTCTGCTTCGTTTCTTCGAGCTGCAAAGCGTCTGGAATCCTGCCCGTGGAGCATTCCATCCCAACGCGCCCGCCGATAAGACGGCGCAGGCGGTGCAGCTCATGGATGATGCCCGCGCTCTCTTTACCCGCGCGCAATCCGAAGCCCGCCTGAAAGCCCGCGCCGCTGTCGGTATCTGGCCGGCATACCGTGCGGTGGATGATATCGTGGTGGAGGGCGGTTCTATCCTGCGCACCATGCGCCAGCAGACAGTCAGCGATAAACCGCGCCTTGCCCTGGCCGACTTTGTTGCGCCGCAGGGGCAGGGGGGATATGTCGGGGCACTCCAGCTTTCCGTTACGGGCGGTGAGGAATGGGCGGCTGAGTTTGAGGCTGCACATGATACCTACAACTCGCTCCTCTGCGCCGCTCTTTGCAACATGATGGCAGAAGCCCTTGCCGAATGCACGCACGAGGTCATCAACCAAATCTGGCCGCCTGCGGACGGCGATGCCCGCACGTCTGTGCGCCCGGCCTGCGGCTATCCCTCGCAGCCTGACCATTCGGAGAAAGAAACTATCTTCTCCCTGCTGGATGCCACCGCCCGCACCGGTGCCACCCTTACGGATACCTACATGATGCAGCCCGCATCCTCCGTCTGTGCGCTCGTGTTCAATCATCCGCAGGCCCGATACTTCGCCGTGGGGCCCATCGGTGATGACCAGCGCGCCGATTATGCCGGCAGACGGTAAAGGAAATAGCCGTGAAGATACCTGCTGCAACTTTTAACGGTGCAGAGGCTCGTAGACGGCATCTGCCAGCCATCCGATGGGAGTTGCCAGCAGGGAAAGCGGGATATCTGCCAGTTCTGCTGTCCAGCTGAGCGGCTGCAGGAGCCTGTTGTACCATGTACGGCGGGGGGATATGGTGCCGATATCCAATTTCCAGAGTTTGGGTAGATGCCTGTCTCCCGCCGGGGTGTCGATGGGCTCGGCATTGTCAATATCCGCATGGGGGGTCAGGGCTATTCCTTCCAGCTCGGCAGGTGGGGGAAAGAAACAATCACCTTTGCGGTTGCGGGTGAGCGCGGCGTATTGTTTCTCATTCAGCGTGACGTAGTAGACCTCTTCCGGTGCACGTATGATTTCCTCCTCTGCGTAATAGTTGAAACCTCCGCATTTCAGTGTCTTGCGCTTGGTGTTCAGCCCATTGTCATGTCCTGTACTGTGAGTGATGAGCGGATAATGCGGCGGAACAAAGGCGATGGGAACTCGGACAATGTATTGATTCCCCTTTTTCCAGACTTTGTGATGAACTTCTCCGGCTTCTTTTACCCTCAAACGCGGACGCTGTTGCCCCACTTGAGCCAGAGCTCCGCCGGTATCGATTACTGTCCAACGTCCGGTGTAAAGAGAGAGGCAGCTTTCCATTCCGAGGGTGAGCAGAGAAAGTAAGATAAGCAGCGCAGCGCGCCGAATATTGTTGAAATTAACGGACATGGCAGTAAGGCGTCAAGGGTGAGTATCTGTCGGTTGTTGATTATACCGACGTAACGTATTGCCTCAAAAATAGAGTCACCGAAAATTTAGCGTTTCTTTGGCATAAAATCAAGGTTAAATCACCATTTTCGGGGGGCGCCTATTCTTTTTTGCTTTATCTTTTCAAACAGCCGTTTGAGCGTGTTTTCTATCTTTTCCCGCAACTCTATGGGATCTAGTGTTTGTCGGCGTTTTATCAGATTTTCCTTTCGACGACCTTCTTTCATGTGCTCCAGTACGCGCTCGTA
>JAZNLU010000101.1:0-4459 GCA_045579245.1 Akkermansia sp. | reverse complement strand
GGGGAAGTGGCAATGCACTTCCCCCTCTCCCAAGTCGTGTCTTTACATTGACCAAATTTTTGGTCAATGCCTCGCTTCAAAATCCGATTTGATAAAAATTCAGGTTTTAATGAATTCATAGTTGACTATTATATATCGCCCCTCAATCGGGGCTCATTATCCCGCAGCCCTATGGGCTGCCGAATTCTTTCACTACCGCCGTTCCGGCGGTAATTTCGCTATCCTCGCAGAGGATAATTTCGCTCATGGCAACAGCCATGAATTTTGCTGCCCGTCAGGGCAATTTCGCTATTGAGTATCAGAAGTGAAATTCTGCCCAAGCGGGCAGAGTGAAATCCGGCTCGCGCCGGGTGAAATCGGCACTGCGAGCCGGTGAAATTGCTACGCTTTGCTCGCAGTGATGGAATTCCGCAGCCCACAGGGCTGCCATTCTTCATCACTACCGCCGCAAGCGGCGGTAATTTCACTATCCGCTGAGCGGATAATTTCACTCTCGCCTTAGGCGAGAATTTCACTGTGCCGACAGGCACAATTTCACCCTTAGGTAACAGAAGTGAAATTCTGCCCGTTCGGGCAGAGTGAAATCCGGCGTGCGCCGGGTGAAATCAGCTCATGCGAGCCGGTGAAATTGCTACGCTTTGCTCGCAGTGATGGAATTCCGCAGCCCTTTGGGCTGCCATTCTTTTTCACTACCGCCGTTCCGGTGGTAATTTCACTATCCGCTGAGCGGATAATTTCACTGTGCCGCCAGGCACAATTTCACGTTGCGCAGCAACATTTCACTGCGCCGTCAGGCGCACCTCTCCCCCAATCGGCAATCCCCGCTTACCCAATAGATTTTGGCCGCTTCCTCACTCGGCAAATTCAGATACCTCGTGCGGAGCAGGTCTGTGCTGCGGTGGCCCATTTGCAGCTGCAGTTCGTGCAGGTTGCGGAAATGGGCGGCGTGGTAGCTGGCGTAGCTGTGGCGGCAGATGTCCTGCTGCCAGGGGTGCGTCAGGCGGTTCCATCCGGCTTGCTGTCGCACCGCTCTCCAGTGGCGCAGCCATTGCGGCGGGCAGATGCGCTGCGGGGCAGGGGCTTGTGTTGTGCTCAGCAGCTGCAATGCCGGGCGTAGCAGCGTCACGGGGCGGGCTCCACCTGTCTTGCTGTGCTGCGCGGCGATGACGACCCGCTTGCCTGCCAAATCCACATCGCCCCAGTGCAGCCGCGCTACTTCGTGCGGGCGAATCCCCGCATACAGCATCAGCCCCACGGCGGGCAGACAAATGCCGCCCTTGTACTCCCGCGCTGCCTGCACCAGTTGCTCCGCTTCCTCCGGGGTCAGAATCGGCACCGTCTTTTCCACCACGCGCGGGGCTTCCACCCGCGCCACCGGGTTCTCGCTGCACCATCCGCGCTTCATTGCCGTGGAGAACACCCCGCTGAGCGTCAGCCGCGCCTTCTGCCGCTGCCGTGGTGTCTCAAAAGCCGCCTCAATATACGCCGCACACTCTGCCGCCGTGATGCTGCGCACCCGCCGCCGCGCCAGCCCCGGGCAGCGCTTCATGAAGCGCTGCGTCACATAGCGGAAATCGCAGAGCGTCCGCGCCCGGCGGTGTTTCCGTGCCTCCAACGCCGCTTCTACGGCCTTGTCAAACGTCACCGTGCGCTCCTGCCGCTTCAGCTCCTCCTCTCCCGCCGAAATACACCGCAGAGCTCGCTTCATTTTTCCCCGGCCCGCCCGGGCCGCCGCACACGCCACCTGTGCCGCTTCCAACAGGGGTAATTTCGTGCTTTTCAGTAATGCTAAAGCCGCTGTTTCTTCGCTTGTCTGTGGTATGGTATTCATAAAGTTGCTTGCGAATTCGGAATTCGTAAGTCAAGCAGAATACCTGTTATTTGTAAATAATTGAGCAGGCTGATTCTCTTCATGCCCGCCCCTAGTGACGCAAAAAGTGTATAGAGGGCAATTTTTGGATGAAATATCCTCAAATCAGGATTGATTTTTCGGCAGTTGAGTTGTATTTCCTACGAATTCCGAAAGCGTATAATCTAGTTGTTAACACATATTTCAATATGAAATTGCACCTTCCCATAGTCCTGTTCAAGAGCATTGCTGTAGCTCTGTTGGTATCGCAACCTGTACTGGCTTTCAATGATTTGGGGGTCACGTACGGCGGTAATACATACGCCGGAGACTTTTCGTTCTCTTTTACGCTGACAGCCGGGCAGCTCGGAGATTCCAATACATCTGATATTCTGGCTTTGTACTGGAATACATATAATACTACGGATAATGATTATTTCAATGCTTTTACGCTTGATTACTCGGACGGAGCAATTTTCCTTTCAGTTGGAGAAGGAAAGGCGAGCAATGTCGGCACAGCAGCTGCTCCCGCCATTACGGAGAATACCGTATTTACCGCGAACTCTGACTATTATCGCAGTGCGACTTTTTCCGCTCCTCTGACGGATGGTGGGACTTATACCATTACCAGTCAGGGAGGAAACAGGTCACAGAGTGTTTCCCTTTACGATTCCTCCTATAATCTGCTGGGAACCGTGGGCTACAACGGTAACATGAATGGTAGCAATTCCTCTATGTATTCTCTGCTTAATCCCGCATACAATCCGCTGACGGAAGGAGTGTTGGTGGACGATGTATCCGATATTACTCAGTTCAATGATAAATCGTTCGATACATCTTTTAGCGTAGTGGGAACAGTAGAGAATGAAAATCAGGCATTTTCGGTAAAATCGTCATGGACTTTCTCTGATGATTCGGCAGATGTTTTGTCCTCTTTGTCTTTTTCTGATGTTGAGGGACAATTATTCAATGTTATTATCTCCAATGAGAAATTAGAATTTAAGGGGATTGACAGCATCAGGATAGAAAATTGTGGCTACTCAGCCCTCTCTGCCGCCGGTGGTGGAATATATGGTGGTTCTGCTATCAGGATAGTGATGGATGACAATGGAATCGTTGAATTTAACGGAAACCATGTTAGTACCACCCATTACTCATATTCGTACGCGACCCGAGGTGGAGCTATTTGTGTCGGTGCGGATAGTGTACTGGAAATGAACAATAATGATCGGGTTGCATTCAGTAACAATACGGCATCCGGTCCATCTTACGGCGGAGCAATTTGGCTGGAGAGTGGTAGCTCGTTGTCCATGTGTTACAATACGGAGGTGGCGTTTACTGAAAATGCAAGTAATTATGGTGGTGCGATTAGCGGTGATGATATAGACATATCGTTGAAAAACAATGAGGAAGTGAGCTTTAGTTCGAATTCCGGGCAAGATGGTGGAGCGATTGATGTTGCTAATAGTACTGTCATGTTGAATGATAATGGGTCGCTCGTCTTTAGCAGTAATTCCGCTTCCGGAAACGGTTCATACGGTGCCGCAATACATGGGAAGGACAGCAGCCGGATCGAGATGAACGGTAATGGAAGTGTGAAATTTGCTGGGAACACGGTTACTGGAACAGGTGGGGACTATGGCTCAGCTATAGGTGCCGCAATCAAGGTGTCGGAAAGCACGGTAACACTTGAAGACAACTCAAACGTGGAGTTTAGTGAGAATATTGCTAATTCCGGTTGGATATCATATGGTGGGGCTGTATACGTTGCTGGAAGTTTAACGATGAACAGAAATGATGAGGTGTCATTTCTTGGCAATAAGGCAAGTACCAGCCGATTATCTTCAGCGACTTTTGAAGCGTTAGGTGGTGCGATTTTCATAGACACGGACAGCTCAGTCGTATTTAATGATAATAAGAGAGTTTCATTTGTTGATAACAAGACGAGTTCGTATCATAGCCGAGGGGCTGCGATATATGGAGGCAGCAATAGCCGAGTGGAACTGAGTAACTGTGGAAGCATTGCTTTTCAGGGAAACATGGCTTCCTCCGTCTACAACGCCGAAGGCGGCGCGATTTATAGTTATGGATCTGTCACCATAACCGGCAATGATGAGGTGACCTTTGCTCAGAACGTGGAGAAAAGCGGTTCGACCTATCGCCTCCGTAGCTTGTATATGGCGGGTGACAGCAGCACGGAAAAACTGACTTTATCAGCCGGGAAGGGGCAGAGCATCAGCTTCTATGATTCCGTCTATATGGGGGCAAACGGTAGTGTGGCGCTCAATGCCGATTACACGGATGCCGATGGTGTGACCCGGAAAGCGAGCGGGACTATCCTCTTCAGCGGTGCGACGACGGAGGATGATTTGAAGGATGCGAAAAACGGTGTTGCCGGGACGGATGAAGAAATCCTCAACTCCCGTACCAGTGAGCTTAACAGCGCGGCGACGCTGTACGGCGGCACGCTGCAGGTGCAGGATAAGGCCGTGCTGAAGCTGAACGGTGGGCTGACGGTGGCGGAGGGTGGTAATGCTTCCGTGGAAGTTAAGGCAGCAGAGCTGAATGTGGGCAGCCATGCGCTCAGCATGGTGAGCGGCAGCAGTCTGG
>JAZNLU010000100.1:0-44058 GCA_045579245.1 Akkermansia sp. | reverse complement strand
CCATTCGGCCAGACTGTTGATATCGTTTTGAGCAAGCGTGTCGAATGTTGTTTTCTTGGGTAATATGCGCCTGATGAAACGGTTTGCATTCTCGTTACTTCCTCGTTCAAATGATGAAAATGGATGAGCGTAATAAAGTTTAGTTCTGTTCGTCTTATTGAATAAGGACTTCTCCAGGGATTGGGAATCAAGAAATTCGGAACCATTATCGCAAGTGATGCTTTTGAATGTTTCTCTGAACAACCTTGCTCCATACTGTCGCTCTATCTTGTTGAGTGCCCGGATAACGCTTTTTTGACTCTTGTCTTTCAATAGAATAATGTATTCATAGCGAGTTTTGCGTTCCGTAAGCACCGGGAGAGCTTTTTTACCACCCTTAGCTCCTACTACCAGATTCATTTCCCAATGCCCGGCTTCATTCCTCTCGTTTATTTCAGGCGGACGCTTCTCTATACTATCGCCCTTAACATTGTTGTGCGCCAGCCTCGCAGAGCCCGGTAAACCTCAAACTCGGACAAGTCGCTTCTTTTGTTGATGACGGTTCCTTTTTTAAGTTCCCGGTATATGGTGGAGCGGTGCCGTTGCAGAAGAGATGCAATTTGAGCAACGGACATACCTTTAAGCCTCCAATGTTCAATTTGCTGACGCTCTGATTCATTTATGTGCTTGCTTTTTCTAGAGAGAGCAATACAATCTTCTTGGGTGCTTTTCATCATCGTTAAGTGTTGTTTGTAGTTAAGTTTTCACAGGCATTATGCCACCTACAACACCGAAAAGCACCTCTTTTTTGTTTCATCGCGGCATACGGGGGAAGGACTCATTGCCGTCCTTCTCCCGCACCCCCATCCGGGCTAGGGCAGTTTGGGCACCATTAGTGACTGTTTGGGGAGCTTTCCGGTGTCTCATTTGATTTTACAACTCGCAATATTTGCAAAAAAAATACAATTAACTATTGACAAAGTGGGTTATAAGAACTATATTTGAATCGCCTACCATACAGGTAGCTATTAACATGAACAGATACCGATTCGAGACCCTGCAGCTGCATGCGGGGCAGGAGGAGGCCGACAGTGCCACAGGAGCACGCGCCGTGCCGATATACGCCACGACATCCTACGTATTCCGCGACTGCGAACACGCTGCCGCGCGATTCGGGCTTCGCGATGCCGGAAACATCTACGGACGCCTGACCAACAGCACCCAGGAGGTGCTGGAGAAGCGAATGGCAGCTATGGAAGGTGGTGTGGCCGCGCTGGCACTGGCTTCCGGGGCAGCAGCCATCACTTACACGTTGCAGGCATTGGCGCAGAACGGCGGCCACATCGTGGCGCAGAAAACCATTTACGGCGGTAGCTACAATCTGCTGGCACACACCCTGCCCAACTTCGGTATCACCGCCGATTTTGTGGATATTCACAACCTCTCCGTCGTAGAAGCCGCCATCCGGTCAAACACGCGGGTCATCTACATCGAAACCCTAGGCAACCCGAACAGCGATATCCCCAATATAGAAGCTCTGGCAGAATTGGCTCACCGACACGGGCTCCCGCTGGTGGTAGACAACACCTTCGGCACGCCCTACCTCATCCGACCGCTGGAACACGGAGCGGATATTGTGGTGCATTCGGCCACCAAGTTCATCGGTGGGCACGGCACCACGCTGGGCGGTATCATCGTGGATGGCGGCAGCTTCGACTGGGCGGCCTCCGGCAAGTACCCGGCGATATCGGAGCCGCACCCGTCCTACCACGGCGTGAGCTTTACAGCGGCAGCGGGCGCAGCGGCCTTCGCGGTCTATGTACGCGCCATTCTGCTGCGCGACACGGGGGCCTGCATTTCGCCCTTTGCGGCCTTCCAGCTGCTCCAGGGAATCGAGACGCTTTCCCTGCGAGTGGAGCGCCATGCCTCCAACACGGCAGAAGTAGTTCGCTACCTGTCGCAGCACCCGAAAGTGCGGAAAGTGAACCACCCATCGCTGCCGGAGCATCCGGACAACGAACTCTACAAGCGCTATTTCCCGAACGGCGGCGCCTCCATCTTCACCTTTGAGGTAGAGGGCGGTCAGGAAGAAGCTTTCCGCTTCATCGACAGTCTCCGGCTCTTCTCTCTGCTGGCCAATGTGGCCGACAGCAAGAGCCTGGTCATCCACCCCGCCAGCACCACTCACAGTCAGCTGACGGAGAAAGAGCAGGCCGATCAAGGCATTAAGCCCAACACTGTCAGACTCTCCGTCGGCATCGAAAACATCCGGGACATCCTGGAGGATTTAGAGCAGGCATTGAACGCTGTCTGACAGAAAAAACTTGATAACTGAACCCCATACAACTAGAATAAGGTCATGCGTGATATCCACACGAGGCCGCTACGTACTGCGCATGATGATTGACCTGGCTGAAAACGGCAGTGAAAAGTTCACGCCGCTGAAAACCATTGCCGAGCGCCAGGGGCTCTCCCTCAAATACGTGGGACGCATCATCCCGGAGCTGAGCAACGCGGGGCTTCTGGAGGGTGTGCAGGGCAAAGGCGGCGGGTACCGCCTCTGCCGCCGCCCGTCCGAATATACGGTGGGAGAAATCCTCCGGCTGAAGGAGGGGAATCTGGCACCCGTATCCTGCCTGGAGTGCAATGCACCGGGATGTGAGAAGAAAGGCGACTGCCGGACGCTTGCCATGTGGACGCGTTTCCTCCGGCTCATCAATGATTATTTTGGCGGCATTACGCTGGAAAGCCTCATGCAGGATAAGGACGCTGCGCTTCTGAATCGTGCGGAGCAATAAGCATCAGCAGGTCAGCGCATTCTTGGCCAGACCGGCCAGCGCCGTCTCGCGATAACCGGCAGCCAGCGCGCGCCCGGTCTCATCCATTGTGGCAATCACGGAATCCAGGCTCACATAGTGCGAGCCATCCCCGCGCAGCGCCAGACGCGCGGCATTCACCGCCTTGACCGCGCCGATGGCATTGCGCTCAATGCACGGCACCTGCACCAGCCCGCAAACAGGGTCACAGGTGAGCCCCAGGTTATGCTCCATGGCAATTTCTGCGGCGTTTTCAATCTGTTCCATCGTGCCGCCCATGGCGGCGGCAAGCCCGGCAGCAGCCATGGAACAGGCCACGCCAATCTCACCCTGGCAGCCGACCTCCGCTCCGGAGATGGAAGCATTCGCGCGGTACAGACTGCAAATGGCGGATGCCGTCAGCAGGAATACCGAGGCTCCCGTCTCGCGGGAATAGGGCGATTCCTTGCAACCAAAGCGGTCGTAGTAGCGCATCACGGCCGGAATCACCCCGGCAGACCCCATGGTGGGAGCCGTCACCACACGCCCGCCGGCGGCGTTTTCCTCTGCCACGGCAAAGGCCCAGAGGTTAATCCAGTCAATAATCGTGAGGGCATCCACATCATTGTTGTGGAATTTTTCGTCCAGACGTCTGTAAATCTGCGGGGCACGGCGGGACAGCTTCAGCCCTCCGGGCAAAATCCCCGTGGTGGCAATTCCACGGTCCACCGCCTGCTGCATGGTCTGCCACACCAGGCGCACCCGGCTGTTGACCACCGGCACCGGGCGCAGCGTCCCCTCATTTACCCGCACCACGGCGGCTATCGTCATGCGCTCCCGGCGGCAGATATCCACCAACTCTGCGCAGGTGCGGAAACTGTACGGCACAGGCTGGGGTTCCTCCGGCGCGGCTTCCATTTCATCCTCTCGCCGCACAGCACCGCCGCCGATGGAGAAAAATACCTCATCTGCCAGCGCCTCCCCCTGAGCATCCAGCGCCCGGAACCGCATACCGTTGGCATGTTGCGGCAGCGTTATCTCCTTTTCCAGTACGATATCGCGCGCCATATTGAAATCAATGGGGTGACTCCCCCCCAGCAACAGACAATCGCTCTCCTGCAACTCCCAAATAAAATTGCGCCCCAGGTCAATGGTTTCTGCCTCCTCTCCCAGCAGCCCATACACCACAGCAGAGGGAGTACCGTGCCCCTCCCCCGTCAGCGCCAGTGAGCCGTACAGATACACCTTCACCGCAACAGTCCGGCCCAATTTACCCGCCTTTTCGAGCTCTCGCACAAAACGCGCCGCAGCACGCATGGGGCCCATCGTATGCGAACTGGACGGACCAATCCCGATGGAGAAGACATCAAAAAAGCTCGTGTACATACCCCGTGTTACGCATGAAAGAAGGCTGATATTTCATCAAATTATCGTCATGCTTGCGGGAAATACCGCATTATTTTAAGAACGAGATAACAAGATAGAGCTTGACAACGGGGGTGTTTCAGGTATATTTGCCGTGGGGTTAAAGAAGCAGCCCCGGACACAATACCATGGAACCTATCTACGAAGGCAAAGCCAAGAGACTGTTCACGACAGATGATCCGAATGTGTTGCGTATGGAGTACAAGGACTCCGCAACCGCGTTCAACGGCGTCAAAAAGGAAGACTTTGAGAACAAGGGCCGTTTCAACAAGGCCATCACCCTCATCATCTACCGCATGCTGGAGAGCAAGGGAGTCAAGACCCACCTTGTGGACGATGTGGACGACATCAACCTGCTGGTGAAGAAGGTTTCCATCATGCCGCTGGAAGTAATCGTACGCAATGTGGCCGCCGGTTCTTTCTCCAAGCGCATGGGCGTGACAGAGGGTACTGCGTTCAAGAAGCCCATCGTCGAATTCTCCTACAAGGATGACTCCCTGGGTGACCCCTTTATCAACGATGACTACGCCCGCGAGATGGGTGCCGCCACGGAAGAGGAATGCGCCTACATCAAGTCCGTTGCCCTGCTGATTAACGAGACCCTCAAGGAATTCTTCCTGACCGCCAACCTGCGCCTCATCGACTTCAAGATTGAGTTCGGCCGCCTGGCAGAAGACCCCTCCGTCATCGTGCTGGCAGATGAGATTTCGCCGGATACCTGCCGTCTGTGGGATGTGACCACCGGCAAGAAGATGGACAAGGACCGCTTCCGCCAGGGGCTTGGCGGCTTCATGGAAGCGTATGATGAGGTGCTGAACCGCCTTCAGAAGTAACAGGATTTCAACCCATGGCCATCGGCGCCGCAGCAATCGGCACCGGTGGTCATTTTACTTTAAGAACTTATGGCAACATTGACGTTTGAAGTATTCAGCCGCTTCCAGTCGGCTACGGACGCCAACAAACTGCTCTACACGCCGATTGAGGACGCGCTGACCTACAACCACACGCGTCTCTACACGGTGGAATGCGAGGGCGATGTGGAGGCAGCAAAGGATTATATGCGCCGCGTGCTGGTGGATTCCATCTCCCAGAAGGTGCAGGAGGACGGCACCCCCGCTCTGGAGGGAGAGCTGTTCTGCATTTCCTACGGCATCAAGAAGGGTGCTCTGGATTTGGAAAAGGAGGCCATTCTGGCCAACTATCGCGGTCGCACCGGGCTGCCGTTCACTATTTCTTCCCTCACCATCACGCAGAAGGTCTACATCTTCGGTGAAGGAGACCGCGAGGCACTGTCCGCCCGCTTCTGCAAGGACGTGTGCAACCCCGCCATCCACACCTGGAGCGTGAAGTAAGCAAACGAAACAGATTTTTCACACTATGGCAACCTATCGTCACATACCTGTTCGCAATCTGAATGAGGCAGAGCTGACTCAGCTCAGTCAGAACATGAAGCTTTCCCTCTCCACGGAGGATATGCTGGTCGTGCAGCAGATTTTCACGGAGATTGACCGCGAGCCCACGGACGTGGAGCTGGAGGTTATTGCCCAGACCTGGTCCGAGCACTGCAAGCACCGCATCTTTGCCGCCACCATTCAGCACACCGTCAACGGTGAGCAGGAAGAGGTGAAGAGCATGTACAAAACCTTTATCCAGCGCCCCTCCAAGGAGATTATGGCCCGCAAGCCCGGCTTTGTGCTGAGCTGCTTTGTGGACAACGCCGGCTTCATCAAGCTGGACGACAATCTCTCCGTGTGCCTGAAGGCCGAAACGCACAACCACCCCAGCGCCATTGAGCCCTATGCCGGTGCCAACACGGGGTTGGGCGGCGTGATTCGTGACATTCTGGGTGCAGGCAAGGGTGCCAAACCCATCGCAAATCTGGACGTATTCTGCTTCGGTGCGCCGGACACTCCGCAAAGCATGGTGGAGGGTCACAACATCATCCACCCGCTGGGTATCATGCGCGGCGTGGTGCACGGCGTGCGCGACTACGGCAACCGCATGGGCATTCCCACCACGAGCGGTGCCATCCAGTTTGACCCGACCTACATCTACAACCCGCTGGTATTCTGCGGCACCGCCGGTGTTATCCCTCAGGCGGACATCGCCAAGGAAATGAAGCCCGGGCTGGCAGTGGTCGTCATCGGCGGTCGCACCGGCAAGGACGGTCTCCACGGTGCCACCTTCTCCTCTGCCGCCATGGGCGAAGACTCCCACGCCGAGGATCAGCAGGCCGTGCAGATTGGCAACCCCATCGAGGAAAAGAAGACCCTGGACGTGATTCTGGAGGCACGCGAGCGCGGGCTCATCGAGTTCGTGACGGACTGCGGCGCCGGCGGTTTCTCCTCCGCTGCGGGTGAGATGCTTTCTGAGACGGGTGGCAACCTGTATCTGGAGCGTGCCCCGCTCAAGGAACCGAACATGGTTTCCTGGCAGATTTTCCTCTCTGAATCTCAGGAGCGCATGGTGCTGGCTGTCAAGCCGGAGAATCTGGATGAGCTGCAGAAGCTCTGTGACACCTTCCAGACGGAAATGACCGTGCTGGGTGAGTCCAACGACTCCGGCGTGCTGCGTGTGTGGCACAACGGCGAACTGGTGGTGGAGATGGACAACTCCAAGCTGCATGATGCCCCCACCAAGCAGCTCACCTCCGTCTTCAACGCTGCCCCCGCCAACACCGGCGTGGCCCTGGATGACTCCGATCTGGCCGGCGACCTCAAGCAGCTCTTCGGTGACTTCGCCATCGTCTCCCGCGAACCCATCATCCGCGAATACGACCACGAGGTGCAGGGCAACACCGTGCTGAAGCCTCTGGCCGGTGCCACGGCAGATGCCCCGCAGGATGCCTCTGTCATCGATATTGACGGGTCCGACAAGCTCATGTCCCTGGCTCTGGCCATTCTGCCGGAGTGGGGCAAGACTGACCCCTACGCCATGGGCACCGGCACGGTGGATGAAACCGTGCGCCAGCTGGTGCTCGCCGGCACAAACCCGGACAAGATTGCCCTGCTGGACAACTTCTGCATGGGCAACCCCGAGTGCCCCACCGAGCTGGGACGCATCGTGGAATGCGCCAAGGGTATCCGCGAGGCCGCTCTGGCCTACGGTGCTCCCTACGTCTCCGGCAAGGACAGCTTCTACAACTACTTCGAGACGGAGGACGGTCCGGTGAACATTCCCGTCACCTTCCTCTGCTCCGGTTTCGGTGTGGTGGAGGATGCCTCCCACGTGCACGGTTCCTCCCTGCGCCGCAGTGACAGCGTGCTCTTCCTGGTGGGCAACACCGAGGACGAGATGGGCGGCTCCGTCTATGCCCGCGTCAAGGACGTGAAGGACTGCAAGGTGCCGCAGACCGACTGCGCAGCCAACTTCGCCATCTACAAGCAGTACTACGACAAGGCGCTCACGCAGGGGCTGGTGCTCTCTGCCCACGACCTGTCAGAGGGCGGTCTGGCCGTGGCTGCTGCGGAAATGGCCTTCTCCGGCAAGGGCGGTATCACCCTGAATCTGGATGCCCTGCCCACCGTGGGCGGCTGGAAGAACAACGCCGTGCCCTGCTTCGGTGAAAGCACCGGACGTTTCCTCGTGGAGGTTGACCCCGATATGGCAGACGAGTTTGCCGCCGCCATGGCCGGCACGCCCTGCGCCCGCATCGGCTCCGCTACCACAGACGGCAAGCTCACCATCACCGCCGGCGGTGCCACCGTGCTGCAGGCCGAAATCGCAGAGCTGAAGAACATCTGGAAGAACGGCCTTACACCCTTCTATTAAAATTACGATTGACGATTTACGAGTTACGAATTGAAGAAATAGCAATACTCAGCTCGTAAATCGTCCTTTCTCCCATACTTAAGATGACCGCCGAACTCAAAGAGCGCACTTTCGATTTCAGCCTGCGAATTATCAGGCTGGTAGAAAGCCTGCCCTCTACGCGTATCGGCGAGGTATTTGGGCGTCAGATTCTTCGCTGCGCAACATCAGTCGGTGCCAATTATCGTGCTGCCTGTCGCGCAAAGTCTCAGAAAGATTTCCTGAGCAAGATGAAAATCTGCGAAGAAGAAATTGATGAGACTCTTTATTGGCTGGAACTGATAAAAGCAGCACAGGTATTCCCGGAGGGAAAGCTGAATGCCGTCATCAGCGAAGCAAATGAGCTCTGCGCCATCATTACCGCCATCTGCAAAACAACAGCTTCCAAAATTCGTAACTCGTAAATCGTAACTCGTCATTCAATTATGCCTCACGCTTTACTTCTGAAATACCCGGGCACGAACTGTGATGTGGAGACCGCCCGCGCGCTGAACGCCGCCGGTTTCTCCACCCAGGTGCAACCCATTGCCACCGCTACCCCCGCCCACGTGGCCAGGGCACAGCTGGTGGTGTTCTCCGGCGGCTTCTCCTACGGTGACTACGTGATGAGCGGCCGTCTGGCCCAGCTGGAAACCGAGCGTTTCCTGGGCGATGCCCTGCACAAGCACTTTGCCAACGGCGGCTTCCTCTTCGGTATCTGCAACGGCTTCCAGATTCTCACCAAGCTGGGTATTCTGCCTAAGGCTTCCCTTATCTGGAACAAGTCCGAGCGCTTTGAGTGCATGTGGGACAAGCTGGTGAAGGTATCCCCCACAAGCCCCTACACCACCTACCTGCCGCAGGAATTCGAGCTCCCCTCTGCCCACGCGGAAGGTCGGCTCGTCTGTGAGCCCGGCGATGCGCAGAAATACCTGGAAAGCGGCTGTGTTGCCCTGCAATATGCCGACAACCACAACGGCTCTGAGCTCCGCATAGCGGGTCTGCAGGACCCCTCCGGCCGCGCCATGGGGCTCATGCCCCACCCGGAACGCTTCCTCAAACCGCGCCACCACTATGACCCGGACTGGTCCGGCGACCCCGATTGGGGCTGGGGCTACTACTTCTTCAAGGGTGCCTACGATGCCCTGAAGTAATCCCTGAACAACATAACAAACACCTTTCACACGCAGCAGCAGAATACGGCTGCTGCGTTTTTTTTCCGCTCAGTCAGATGACTGTAAAAAGGCAGGCAGACATTCCACAAAAGAACGTCTGCCTGCGTCTCGTATGTATCGCGCCGCCGGAAGTGCGGAGCTTTTGTTGAATAAGTGAGGAATACCACCCCACCCGGCGGGGGTACAGCCGGGGTGCGGCGGTGGGGCGGCGGGGGTACGGCGGCCACCCTGCCGGGCTACTGCGGGGGCCGTGGTAATAGCTCTGCAATGCGTGCGGCTGCCGTCTTGTAATTGGCTTCCGTCTTCTCTATGCCCACGGCATCCAGCCCCATCTGGTGGGCTGCTACTAGGGTGGCACCGCCACCGGCGAACGGGTCAAGCACTTTTCCACCCGGGGGCACTACCTGCATCAGATGGCACATCAGGCCCAGGGGCTTGGCCGTTGCGTGGTAGCGTTCCTTCGGGCAGAGCATGCCTTCCCACATCTGGGCGTAGGTGCGTGCACCGGTGCCAATGAGCTTTTGCCCGCCGGGCGGCTCGCCCTTTGTGCCAACTACTATGAACTCATCAGCCCGGAAGAATCTGCCCAGCTGTGGCAAGCCGTTTGGCTTGTGCCAGATGTTCACTCCTTGCCACATGTAGCCGGCGCACTGCATGGCGTTGCATGTGAGGGGCAGCTGGCGCCAATCCGTGAACACCATGCACCAGCCGCCGGGCTTCAGCAAGCGGTAGCACATGCGGAGCCAATCACAAGTCCACAGGTGGTGGCTTAATTGGTCGCGGGTGCCATCGTCAAAATCTGTGGCCACGGTTGAAAAATACTTTTCCCCGTTCGTCTTGCCCTGCTTGCGAGCCATGCCCTTGCCCCCGCTGCTATATGGCGGGTCTGCTATAACGGCGTCAAAGCTATCCGACTCTAACTGCGGCAGCACCTCAAAAGCATCTGCTTGATATAATTTCATCTTATCCTTAAAACTCCCGTTCTTTCGTAAAATTTCGCCTCATACTCCCAGGCATGACCCGGCCATCGGTAGGTTCCGCAGTCAGCTCCGGGATTAAACCCCACCAGCACCACCGGAAGTCCCGGGGCAGCTTCTCGCGCCAGATGCCAGCAGATAAAACCTGTGGTCGGGCATTTCCGGGGATTCGCCCGGCAGTATTCCAGCCACCAGCGGCGGCGGTCGCGCATCGGCACATCCTGCACATGCAGCACCTGCGTGAAACCAGCAGTACTCGGCGGGTCAAACCATATCGTCCCGCCTCCCGCGCGGTCTATCCCCCGCCGCACCACCAGCGTGTGAGTCACCCCGGGCACGGTGCGTGCCGCAGAAAAATGCCGGGCGCGGTTTATATGTACCGCCAAATCTCCCGGTTTCAGCACAGCACGGGCATCCAGTCCCGGCACATTACTGAACACTACCACCCGGCGCACACCTTGTGGCAGCGTCAAGCCGTCCATCAAGGTCTGTGCGGGGGGCAGCACCGACCGGCGGCGTGGGAGAGCTTTCGGTAGCACCCGTGTGCCCTGCGGTCGCAGCCACACCGGAAGCGCCGCGTTGAAATCCGCCCGCTGCGCCGCGCGTGCCCGCGCCTGCCAGAGCGCCGCCAGAGCCGTGCCTGACTGCTCATGCCACCGCGCCGCTCCCATGTGTACCAGCGCTGCGGCCTCGCGCCATTGGCGGTGCCCCACAGCCGTGCGCGGAGCCATCGCCCAACGCACCCCCTCCGCTTGCCAGAGCGGCAGCACCACGCGCCGCCTCCATCCGGGGCCCACCCCCCGCTGAGCAAGCCCGCCACCGGGCACATCCCGGCGGCATTCCGCCACCAGGCGCGTGGCGAAATCCTCAGCTTCCGGCGGCAACACCCGCAGCAGGTACTCCTCCGCAGCAGCGGTAGCCAAGCGCATCGCTCGGCCATCCGCCGCCGCGTAAAACCCCGCGCACATCACCGGGCTGAAAAACTCCTCCAGCCCCAGCACCTCCACACCGGAGGCAGCCAGAAGCTCCTCAAAATCAGGCCATGTCCCACAGCACTCAAAATCCGCATCCAGGTACACCCCTCCGCCCTCAGCCAGCACCCGGCTGCGGTAATAATCGCAGGCCAGACTCGCCACCACCGCAGGTGAAATAATTTCCCCCGGCAGCGCAAACGCCCGGCGGAACACCTCCGCCACCGGTTCCGCGCCGAACGCCTCCAGCAGCTCCTCCCAGCCCCACAGACGGTGCTCCCAGCCTGCCGCCTCCGCAGCACGGCGCACCCCGGCCACCCAGCCGCGCTCCGCATCAGGCATCGCACAGCCCAGCCAAATCTGGTGTACTACTCTCATACCGGCAGCCATTCGTTCGTATCAAAATCCTGCCGTTGCGTACACACTTGCAGTATCACCTTATCTTCGGCCTCCACAAACCGCATCAGCTGTCTGTATGTATAGGCATAATCATCCTGCCAATCCAGACTACCCCCCAAGAACATCACCTGTACCCAACCATCCACGCCGGGAGAGCAACCATCCGGCTCACGCAGCATCAGGTATTCCACCTCATATTTCGCCTCATGACTCCCGCTGCCACTCCCCTCGTGCGAACAACTGCATTGCCGGACATTCCGCAGCTCAATCTCCAGCTCCTGCAACTTCTTCCACAGCTCCTCATTGTTTTTTCGTTCCCAGCTCCAATTGGCAGAGCAGTCACAGCCGGCATCAGACCGGCTCTCATGCGAACAGCTGCATTCCCGTATATTGTCCAGCCGGTCTTCAATCTCGCCCTGCCAGCTTCGCAGCGCAGACCATTCATCAGAGCACCCGCATGCGCCAGCAGAGCCGCTCCCACTGGCAGAGGCACTCGCCGATTCACTGGCTGATTCTGATGCTGACACCGATTCTGGCCACCACGGCTCCCCGCTCCCGCTCTCATCTCCCGGGTTAGACAGCACCGGCCACCCGCCGCCGCTGCCGGACGCAGTCCCCTCATCCGTTCGCTCATACTCCTCCATAACCCAGCCGCCGTCCTCCGTCTCCTCCGCGTCAGCAAACTCCGGGTCAGCAAACTCCCGCCCCAGACTCGCCGTCATCGTGCCCGCCAGCAAATCCCAGCTGCAATGCGTCACCACTGCCCCCATGCTGTGCCAGCTCTCGTGCGTACCCGGGCCAACCAGCGACAGCCTGCACCCTATCGGACTCGCCGACACCCCGCGCATCAGCACCGTTACAGAGCCGCCCCACTGCGGCACATTCGTGGCCTCGTAATACTCCTGAGCCACTTTATCCCAGCTTTCTACATAATAAGTCCCCGTCAGGTGCCACACCTTCACCCCATCCTGCGCCATATCCAGCCCCGCCGGGTAAGTGTGAACCTCCGTCTTATCCTCGTCGTTTGTCCATGCAATGGCCACCCCGGTGACGCTTGCCTCAAACTGCTGGGATATATCGGATATACTCAACACCGTGCCTGCGCTCGTGTCCAGCGTCATCCACGGCAACTCGACGATACCCGTTGCCGTCACCGTCCCGGCCTCGTAGTCTATAATGTACTGCACATCCTGCGCCTTACGGCGCATTTTCCAGAGAGCGCTGGCAGTTGTCACCACCTTGTCGGTCACCGTCCACATCTGCCGCGACGCCACCCCATATGAACACCTAACGGCAACCCCGTCGTCATCCGCCGCCCGGCTGCGCCGTACCTTCCACCCGGAGCCGCCCGCGCGGAACGTCAGCGCATGCCCCCAGGTTACCACATACCGGCCTTCCTGATTCGGCTTCGCCTTATGCTTTCCAATCTGCCCCGCGCCGCCCCAGCGGCCTATAGAATTCACACCCGGCCCCAGCCCGCCACCATCACTGCCGCCATCATCGCCACTGCCACTGCCGACCACATCCTCCTCAATCGCAGCTATCTGCTGCTCCAGCGTCTGGCGGTTCAACAACCACATGAAATTCTGCACCTCTGCCCGCGCGCTCACCGCCCCACCCTCATTTGTGCGCGAAAAATTGACCATCTTGCCGTGGAAAATCAGGGTGCCCCGGTGGTACAGACTCACCGGCACCATGTAGCCCAGCCAGTCTGGCCCCCACCCCGCAAACTCCAGATTCAGCACACCCTCACCCGTGGTCCACTCCTCCAGCGTCGCCGCGATGATACCCTCCAGCTCACCAATCGTATCCGTATATAAATCCATAATTACTCCTTTCTCTTAACTACCCTTGCGCATTTTTTCCACCGCGCGGCGGAGCTCCGCAAGCTCCCGCTTCAGCCCGGCCAGAGACGATGTTGCCACCTGTGCCGCAGCCAGCGCAGCTCCGGCGCACTGCTGCGCTGCGTCTGCACCCTCCCCGGCCAGACGGGACAGCAGGGCAATTGCCTCATTAAGCTTGAGCACCTCCTTGTGCTGCCTGTCCAGCGCATTGTTGGCCACATTCAGCTCACGGGTCAGCTCCGCAATCTGCTGTGCCTGCTGCCGGGGCTTCCGCTTCTTCGTGTCACTCTTCGCCTCTCGCGCCGCTTTCTCCAGCTCGCGTGCCTCGCGCTCCTGTGCGGCGGCGGCGCGCTGCTCCGCACGCTCCCTGCGCCGCCGGGTGCGCTCATCCTGCCTTCCGGCGCGGGCAGAGCGCGTCAGCTCCTGCGCTTCCTGCTCCATAGACCCGGACACCCGCCGCAAATTCCTCTCCACCTCCTGCGCGTGCTTCACCGCGCGCCCCGTGTGCCCCGTCAGCCGCTCCTGCTGGGCGGCATAGCGCTGCATGGCAGCAATGGAGCGCTCCATCCCCGCGGTGTCGCCCTTTTTTGCTTGCCGCTCTGCCAGCTTCGCCATGTTCAGGAAAGCCTGCTCAGAGCGCTTGAGCGCGTGCGACCAGTTACTCTGCTTCGCCTGTTGAGCAAGCGGGCGAAGCCCCTCCAGCATCTGCTGCGCCTCCCGGGCACTCGCCGCCATGGCAGATTCCAGCCCGGCCAGCTGGCTGCGAGTCTCGGCCAGCTTGTCGTTAATCTGCTTTTCCATGGCCGCATCCAGCCCCGGCTGCTGGCGCAACTGCTCCAGCGCGGTGCGCCGCGCCTCCAGCGCCGCACGGTCGGCGGCATAAATCTCCTCCTGCGTGCGCGAATCCCGCGCCGCATAATGGCCCGTCACCTTGTAGACCGTGGCCAGCCCATTGAGCTCCTCCTGCACCTGCCGCAGCTTCACCGCCTCCAGCTCCCGTGCCCATTTTTCCGCAGCCTTACTCCCCGCCACAAAGTTGGCGGTGGTTGCCTCCAGCCACTTGACTTGCTCTGCCAGCTCCTGCTGCTGCACCTCGGCCCATTGCTGCTCCAGCTGCTGATTCTGCGCTGCCGCTTCCTGCTGATTGCGGCGGGCTTCGCGGGCGGCGGACTCTGCCGCAGCCTCCTGTTTCTTCGTTTCCAGCTCCAGCTTGGCCAGCTCCGCCTTTTGCCCAGCGGACTCAGCTTCTGCGCGGGCGGCTTCCACCATTTTGTCAGCCTCAGCGCGGGCAGCGCGTAAATCATCCAGCCAGCGCAGCAGCTCCTCGTCCCCGCCCTCAAACGCAATCCCCATGGATTCCATCAGGCGGCGAAGCTTCACCAGCTCGCCACGGATGCGCGTTTCCGCTGCATTCTCCACCGCATCCGTCAGCCCCTCCGTGTACTTGATTTGCAGCGCCTCCCACTCCTGTGCGCTGGGAAGCTCCAGCTTCAGCAGAGAATCCGTCCCGGCAAACTTCTCCGCAATCGCCGCCTCCAGCTCGGCGGCTTCCTTTTCTGCGCGGCGCTTCGCTTCAATCGCCGCAGCATTCGTGCGGTGCTTTTCCTGCTCATCCACGGCGGCCAGCTCTGCTGCCAGCACATCCTCTGCCGCGCGCAATCGGGCGGTGGCATCCGCTTCCGTGATTTGCCCCAGCGTGCGGGCCAACTCCACACGTGCCTGTTCGGCTTCAAAAACCGCCTGCGCTGCCGCGCGGCGGCGTTGTTCCGCAGCGGCTTCCCGCTGCTCCGTGCGGCGGGCGACCTGCTCCTGCTGCGCCGTTAATTTGTCAAACTTTGCACCGATATCCTCCAGCTCCGCGCGGGCAGAGGCAAACATATTCTCGCGGGAGAGCGCTGCGAGCTTCTGCACCTGTTCCAGGTGGCGGGCCAGCGCCTCATTGTTCGCCTGAATCCGCGCCCGCTCTGCCTCTGCCGCTTCCTCTTGCTTGTCGCTGTAATAATCCCACGCCATGCTCAGCCCTTGAATGGCCATCAGAATCCAGCCCACCGGGCCCATGCCGGCCTTGATTGCTGCGCCCAGGGCATACACCGCATTGGCCATGCCCATCAGTGAGACGCTGCCGCTTTTCACCTCATTGCCCAGGGACTGAATGGCACCCATGGCGCCCATGGCCACCTGCATTTGTCCCATCATGCCAAGGCGGGAAATCTCAAGGCCCTGATTCATGCGCTCAAACGCCTGGCGGGTCTTCGTCATCTGAGCCTCCAGCTGCTTGAATGCCTGCACGTCACCCGCCTTGGCGGCGCGTGCGCGTGCCTTGCCCAGCCTTTCCAGCTCCTTAATGAGCCCGGCACGCCCCTTGGCTTCAAGTGCCATCTGCGCCTTGAGCGCTTCAATCTCCTGCTGTTCCTTGCTCAGCGCCTCCGTATTCTGGGCGCTGGCCTGTTGCTTTTGCTGAGCGGCGGCGGTGGCTTCATTTGCTGCTTTTTGCTCAGCATCGGCGGCGGTGGTGGTGGCATCGGCGGTGGCCTTGCGTTCGGTGGCCAGCGTTTTCTCTACCGTGGCCGCCGTGGTGGTGGCTTTCTGTCCATCGGTGCGGGCGGCGGTCAATTCCTTGCTTGCTTCGGTAGCCTTGCCGGTTGCCTCTGCGGTGTTCTCTCTGGCCTTGGCCAACGATTCCTCCCCGCTGGTGTCTACCTTGCCGCCTCCCTGCGGCGAAGGTGCGGCAGGGCTGCCGCCGGACTGCGGCGCAGATGCCGCAGCAGCGGTGTTGGCCTGCTTCACCTTTTCTGCATCGGCAAGCGCGGCTTGTGCACCGCTGCCGTCATATTCGGTGGAGATTCCTATCTTCAAATCTTTATCATTCTTTGCCATGGTGGTGGGTGGGTTAAATGTTCAAACGCTGCAAAGCCTTGGCCGCACCGGTGTGCAGAGCATCGGCCATCTGTTCGGGCTTCGGCAGCACGGTGGGGTCGGGGTCATGTTCGGCTTGCTTGGCCAGCACGCCAAGCTCTACCGGCACGCCGCCAATGTCTGCCATCAGCTTGCCTTCTTCAATGCGTACCGCGTCACGGTCAAGCCCTAATTCGTAAAGCTCCACATTGGCCTTGCGCAGTGGGGAATTCTCGCCGGGTATCAGCAGCCGCTTGATGGGCTTACCGGTCACGTTAGATATTCGCCCGGTGGGCTTCACCGTGCCACCGTAAAAATGCAGACGGACGCCCGGGTGGTTAATGCTTACCACCGCGCCTGATTCGTTGGCAGCCGTCTCCACATGCTTGGCCGCTTCGTGCCAATAGCTGCGCCCGCCTCTGGCATCCAAGTGCGCAGCCACCAGCTTTTGCAATTCGCCGGCGGCGCTGTCGGTCACAATCTTTTCATGCAAGCCCTCCCGCCATTTGCAAGGCGTGCCGCCTCCGGTCACTGTTATCTTGAAATTAAGCATTTTCTTCCACGGTGTAAGTTATCACGCGGGCACCATCTGCGGTGGTGCGCTCCTTCTTATCCACCACGCGCAGGCGGTGGCCTTCAATGAGCTGCAGCGCGTCTTCGGGTTCGCGGCCCAGCTTCCGCAAGAGCGGCTGCAGATTGCGGGCGCTCTGTGGCCCCCGCCACTTCAGCAGCACGCGCACCATGCCGGCCCTCATAGCAGCGCCCATGGTGGCAGCAGCTGCTGCGGCAGCCCACGGCTCTGCCACCTGGCCGGGCGGCACTTCGTAGCCGTCACGTTCCAGGGCTTCCATGGCTTCCTCTGCCTGGGCTTCGTCCAGGTCAAAAGCCTTTTGCAATTCTTCCACCCCGTCTTCCGGCTTCGTTCGTTCCAGTAGCTTGCGCATGGCTTCCTTGGCTTCGTCCGGCATGCCGTCTGCGCCCTCATCGTCCCAGAGCTCTGCGGCATCCCTCTGCACATTGGGCACGCCTTCGGGCGTATCTTCGCCCACCACCTCTGCCACCTCTTCGGCTGTGTAGGGTGTGGTGCCGTTCACGTCTCGCATGCGTGCCACTCCGTCCACAATCTCGCCCACGCTGCCCAGGGCGCGGTCTAGCTCTGCCAGCACCTCTGCGCTCATGTCGCTGCAATCGGCTTCGGTGCCTTCGTTCAGCCCCTCTTCGGCGGCTGCAAGCTGCTTGTCGAGCCATTCCTCATCTACCAGCAAGCCCAGGGCTTCGCAATCGTCATCTGACACAGGGCGCACCCACATGCCGGAATTGAAATCGAAGGGCGGGTACGGGTAGCCGAAGCGTGACAGCTCCACCCAGATGGGGCTTGTCTTCAGCGCCACCATCTGGCCACCTCTGGCCACTCCTTCGTAGTTCACAGCAGCGGCAGCCTCTGCCCACCGGCTTGCCCAGTCACGCGGCACCCGTGCTTGCTTGGCGCGGTAGAGCTCTTGCCCTGGGTTTGCAATATCCAGCAAGCCGGCTTTTCTCTGAGCCCATCCGGCGGCAAGGTCTGCATTGGTCTGCAGTGCCACATCTAAACGGCGGCGGCTTGTCAGGTCTTTGAGCGTGCCGGCATCATCGGCGGCGGGTTCATAGCCGATGGCGGCCAGGAACTCGCGGAGCTTGCGGCGGCCTTCCGGCAGACTCATGCGCCCGGCTGCAATCTCCATGGCCACATGCTGAAAGGCGGACAGAATGCGGGCGTTATCCACCCCCGCCATGAAGAATGCTCTTTCACGGATCTGCGCGTCTACCATGTCCCATTGAGCGGTAGACATGGCGCGCGGCGTCACCTGCTTGCTGCGTACTTTTCCGGCTGCTTGCTGTGGCATGGCGTCAAATCTCTTCGGGGTTCGTAAGCGTCAATTCCACGCGCAGCGCGCCCCAGGCACCGGGAAGCCCCGGGGCTGCCTCCAGCGGCAGCAGCCGCACCGTGGCGGCGCTGATGACCGCCCGCCAGTGCGTCAGCATCGTGGGCACACCCCCGTGCCAAGCTTCCTCCATATCCAGCGTTCCGCTGCGGTGCGTGTTGAGCGCAATCTCCAGCTGCCGCAGGTGCTTTTCCAGCTCTGCCACCGTGGGGCGGCTTACCAGCACCTCCCACCCCAGCAGCAGCCGCGCATTGCCCGCAGGCTCATCCAGCCCCCAGACAGCCCCCACCAGGCTGTGGCTCGCCGTCTCGGCGCTCCACTCCCGCGTGGGTTCTCCGCTCAGGTAATCACCATACTCCGCCAGCGGCCAGACCACCTGCGTGGTGCCCTCATCGTAGTAATATACCGCCCGAAAGCGGCTGCTGTAAAAATCGGCCATATCAGGGAAGCGTCGTTAAATACTCAAAAAACGCCACCGCCTCCGGCTGCTCCAGCCGCAGCTCCACCGGCTCCGCTGTGGTAGCATCATCCCACCGGCGGTGCACCGTCAGCCCGACAGACTCTCCGTCACACGCCGCCAGAATAAACGTAGCAGCCCACGCCTCAGGAGCCACTCCACGCAGCGTCTCCACCAGCCCATGCCAGCAGGTGAGCCACGGTTCCGGAAGCTCCCGTGCCGTGCGGGTCACCGGCAGGGCTCGCCGCCCGTTGCGGGTGAGGCCGATTGCGGTTATGGTTGAGGCGTCCCAGTCAGAGGGGACGCAGGCTATTTGTATCGTCTTCATATTTTCTTATTTTTAGGTTTCGGGATATATCTCTGCCAAATCCTCAAAAGTGTAATCAATTGTACTTAAATCTGACGGCGTGGTTGCGGCGAGAGCACCCATGGAAACATCGCTGATACTCCCTCGCCATAAAGTTATGTCATCGCATGTTACGTCTGCGTTATCTGCAACGATTTGTAATTGTTTTGGGTTGGAAGAAACGAGCTCACTTTTCCCGAACACCTCTCCAATAAAAATGGGTTTTGTTAAACCGGCATCGGGCACCAAAAACACTCTGTATCTATCAGTATAGTGCGCGAAAAATACCCCGATAATACCTTGCGTGTTAAATACACCGGTTATGGGATGGCTGCTGCTCCTTGGTATGCTGCATTTACATTCTCGCATTCCTGTTGCTTTTAGTTCTTGTCCACCTGCTTCTTTTAATTCCGTATTTAATCCGCGTAATGTCACGTCGGCCCCATTGTCCCTTATATTGTTAACCAATGTCCCTGCGTGAACCTTCACGGTAATTTCAATGTAAGCATATTGGAAAATTTTGTCCTTTGTTAAATCTCTCCATTTTAGTGCAGGAATGTTTAAATTATCACTTTGATAATACGTGGATCCTGTTGCTGCTAGGTTTAGCGTCAATCTGAATGCACTACTATACTTGAGGCTAACTTTCGACAAATTAACATAGCCTGCGGCGATATTATGATAGTTTCCTACCGGGAAGAATGTCCGGCCGTTAAAATTGTCTGCTTTTGCTGCCGTGAGCCCTGCCGTTTCAGAAAGAATGCCTGTGCCTGATTCAGTTACAGTTCCCGCCCCGTTTGTTATTACCAATTCAGGCACCGCTTTGACGGAGCGCGTCTGCATGTAAATACCCGCCATGTAAGCAGCGTCCCTGCTCATTGCAGCTGTGTCTTTGCTCGGTTGCGGCAGCTCGGTTATACCGCCGTTAGCGGTTATACCGCCGTTAGCGGCGAGCATTCCATTAAATGTGTTGGTGCCGGAGTATGAGTTGTTGCCATTCAGTTTGGGCGCGGCTGCCAGGGTGTCGGCCGCAGCGGTGGCGGAGTTGGCGGCGGCGGTGGCCTGTTCGCTAGCTGTAGTGGCTGAGCTATCCGCAGCCTTGGCGGAGTTGACCGCAGCCGTGGCTTTCTCGCTTGCCGTGGTAGCAGAGCCTGCCGCAGTTTCGGCGTGTTTTTGTGCTAACTTTTTTGCTTCTTCTGCGTAATTTTTTGCCGCCTGCGCGCCGGGGAGCAGGTTATACCCAATCTCCGTCATGGCGGCATTGGCGCGGTCTGCTTCAGCGTTGGCGCGGGCTGCCTCCCGTTGCGCAGAGCTAGCGGACTGAGCGGCCTCTCCGGCTTGTTTGCCCGCTGCATCGGCAGAGTTTCCGGCGGCGGTGGCTTTCTCGCTTGCCGTAGTGGCAGAGTCAGCTGCCGCCTTGGCTTGTTTGCCCGCTTCGGTGGCCTGTTCTTTTGCCGCCGTGGCGGCAGCCTGAGCACCGGAGAGCTCCTCTGCCCAGTCAGCCTCGCTGCCCTCATAGCCGTGCTGCAGCGCCACCTCGTAGGCAGAGAGCCCCTGAGGGCCTACCGGCCCCACCTCGCCGCGCGGCCCGGGGGAGAGCACCAGCACCATCGCCGGAGCATCCACCAGCAGCGTGCCGCAGACCTCGCCGCCACCCGGGGGCACAGCAGACCCGCGCACCTTCAGCACCCCGTGCAACACCACCTGAGCATCCACCACCAGATCCCAGGCATACTGACCGGCTTGCAGAGCGGGGAAAATGTACTCATCGTCAGAGCCCGGCGTCTTCTCCACCCGCACGCGTTCCCCGCCGATGAATACCCAGAACACCGCCTCCGGCAGCTCCTCTGCCGCCACCGCATCCGCTTTCCAGACCATCGGCAGCCGCAGCCGCGTCCGCGCCCCCGCCGCCGTCTTAATGATATTATAGTGCATCGCTCTCTCAGTTATGTGATGATTGCAGCAGAGGGGCACTCAAGCCCCTCTGCCATTGGTGCAGCTCTATGCCGTGGGATTCGCCACAAACATATTCAGCGCATTCGGCTTAATGCTCAGCTCATAGTCTGCCTGCGCCGGGTCGCTCTTGGCTTCCAGCGGGTTTTGCAGAGAGAGTACACCACGCACCAGAATGCGGGCAATGCCCGTCTGTGTGCGGTAGGCGTCCGTCAGCTCGAAGCACATCCACACCTCCAGCGAGTCATTGCCGCTGGCGAATACATCCTGCTCCTCACCGTCCACAATGGCGGCGGTAAGGCCGAACGTCATCTGGAAAGCCTCGGGGGTGATGTCATTGGTGGAGAACTGAATCTTGCGCTTCGTGGCCAGCTTCAGCTCGGTAATTTTGTAAGCCCCGTTATCGGCCACCCCCTCCACATCGGCGGTCTTGTAGTCCGTCTGCGGCTTGGCGGTGCGGATTTTACCCAGTGTAACCCAGTCACCGGGGTTCGCGTAGCTTTCCGGCAACTCCGGCAGCACCGTATCGCTCACCTTGTTATTCTCACCGGAGCCACCGGTGATGGTCTGGCCAATCGTCACAATCCAGGCTCGTGCGCCCAGGATAGTGGCGGCATCTAATCGGTCTAAGTTCTTCATACGTTCCTTTTTTCGTTGGTTAGTAAAGAATCACCGCCACACCATCTGCCACCAGACGGTCGGCGCTCTCCTTCGTTACATTCAGCACCGCACCCGGGGCAGCAATGCACCCGGCCACATGTACTTTCTTCTTCAGTTTCACACGCACAAGCTCCGGCTTGTCCGTGCCTTCGGTGTTCGTCTTCTTCGTACTCATGGCTTACTTGTCAGAGGTTTCAACGGGAAGCGGAAGCGTCAGGGCGTGGCTGTAATCCACATCCCCGGCAGCTGTCTGCTTGTAACTAGCGGTGCACCCCGTGCCGGTAAGGGCAGCGGCGGTGGCAATCGCTCCAACAATCGCACCCGCAAGGATGCGCGCAATGGTGCCGGGAATGCCCCAGCCCGTAAGCAGGCCAGTCACCCAGCCTGCGGCCTTCTTGGCCTTTTCGTTCTTGTTTGTAGTGCTCATTTTATGGGTTTCGTGTAGTTGTAAACAATAGAGGCGTGAATCAGCACGCCGGACAGGTTGGCCAGCTTCGGCAGCTCTGCCAGGCTCAGCGTGTTGATGCTGTCAATCTTCGGCTGTGTGTAGGGGATTCCCGCGTCCATCACATCCCAGCGCAGCACCGCATTGATGCACTTATACAGCAAGCCCGCCACGCGGCGCCCCGTCTGGCCACCCGGCACATTCTTCGTGCAGAGAATAGCCACGGCCACGCGGGCGCGCAGTGTGCCTGCCTTCCCGTCCGGGTCTTCCGTATTGGTGGCTGGCATCTGCGGCACCACTGCCACCGTGCCGGAGTATTGTCCGGCAGCCATGGCAAGAGCCTGCTGCTGTTCCTCTCTGTCCCAGGGGTGCTGGTACACATACGGCGCCAGCACTGCATCCCGGCGCAGCTCTTCAATGAGCTTGGCCGCCATCATATATTCGGGGGCTTCGGGTAAGTTCTCCATGGCATCAGTGGGTGGGGGTGGGGTACCAGCCTATGCCGTCATTACCGTAGGCCGGGGTCGGCGCTACCATCTGCGGCACCTGGCATGGCTGCTGCGGCAGGTTGCCCGCCTCATCCAGCACAGGCGCGGCGGCACTGCGCACCGCTTCCAGCCTTGCCTCTGCTGCGGTCGCTGCCGCCTTGCGCTCATCCGTCACCGTCAGGGCAAAGCGCTTCAGCAGCCGCAGAGCGGCAATATCCAGGGCGGCGGGGCGCAGACTGCGCGGTATGCCCAGCGGGTCGCTGCTCAGCCTGTTGGCCTTGTTCGTGGCCACCGCTTCGCGCACCATGGCCACTATGTCTGCCAGCGTGTCTTCCACATACGGCAGGCATTCCGGGCGCGTCAGTTCGTCCAGCTCCGCCGTGGCAAACACGGCGGAAAGGTCTTGCACAGTCAGCGGTAGCCAGTACTTCATGCGTTTACTGCGGCGTTGATTTTCTCAGCAATCTGCATGGCGGTCTTTACCAGGTGCGCCTGGTGCTGCTCATCCCTCAGCTTGATGGAATAGCCGGGAGATTGCAGCAGGGCGCAGGCAATCGCCGTCACCTGCTCAGTGGTGGGCTTCTCCACCACCGGCTCAGCAGTCACAGTCTGCTCAGCCGGGGCGGCCTTCGTTGCGTCTTTCTTCGTACCCATGGCGTCAGGAAATAGAAAGTCGGATATTGCAGGACGGGGCGGTCACGGCGAACGCGCGGTGCAGGCCTACTTCGTAGAAAGTAGTCTTCTTTTCTTGCACGTAGTAGCTTTCCACAGCCTCCACCGGGCTCTCGCCACCGGCGTGCAGCTGGCGCATGCCGCACATGTCACCAATCTGCTGGCCTTCGTCCACATAGGTGACCCACACATCAGAGCCCAGGGCATTGCTGCCCGTGAAGGGCACCTCAGCACCGGGGCGGTGTACACCCACAGGCACAGTGGCCTTGAGGAACTGCGGCGCCGTCTGGCCCTCACCGGTCATGTGCAGCAGCTTGAAGAGCAGCGCCGGGGTGAGCACCTTGGCGTCATTGTATGCCACCAGGTCTGCCACGGCGGCATTCTCGCACAGCGTATTCCAGGCAGCAGAGCTGAACAGGAAGCGATTGGGCAGCACACCATTGGTGGCCTCATATTCGGCCATCAGCTCGCGCAGCTCTTTGATGGGCTCAGCATCTACCCCGCTCCACGCGCCCTTGCCATCAGCGGCGGCCACATTCTTGCGGAAGTAGTCAAGCCCCTGGGCAATGGCTGAGGTGCGCCAAGTAGACAGTAGCGTGCCCGTCTTGGAAAGTGCAATCTGGTCTGCGGCTTCCTTCTTGCTGCCGGCTCCCGGCTTAATTTCTCCATCATCCACGCCAATGCGCAGGCTGTGGTCTTCCAGCAGGTACGGCACATCTTCGGCCAGCACATCCACGATGTGCGCTTCATTGTACGGCGCGCGGCGGGTGTCTACCTGGCGGAAGGCATAGCCCTGCGGGTAGCGCTTGAATGTACCGGTCACTCCATCCACAGACAGAGCGGGGGCAATGAAGTCAAGCGGGTTCGGGGCCTGGCGGTTAAACCAGCCCACGGCGTAATTATAAATCGGATAATTAAACTGATTCATCTTTATCTTGCGGGGTTAGGGGTTAGAGCAGAATAGCATTCACCATCTGGCCGGCCTGACCGGCAGGGGCAGACTCCACAGCCACTGCCACAGCCGTGCCCGTGCCGGTAGTCAGCACACCGCCGGAGCTATAAACAAGCTTCGTGCCGGGGGTGATGGCGGCACCGGTGCTGCCTACGTTTACCTGGATAATTCCAGCGAACTTGCGGTGCACCAGCGTGGCGCTGGTAGCATTGCCGGCCACAGCCGTGGCCAGGCTGTCCGGGTTGCAAATAATGCCGAAGGCGTCATCTGCGGAAGTGGCAAGCTCAATCTCGCCGGCGGCGTTCAGCTTGCCCAGCTTGCCCTCATGAATGTGCGGCTGAGACTTCAGCGCGGCAGCATACGGGGCACGGATGGCGGGGGTATGATTCGTAATCATGTGTCTTGTGTTGTTTCTTGTTTGGGTTAGCGGTTCACGCCCTGGGTATAATCTGAGTTGGCCTTAGCCCAGGCGCGGCCATATTCGGCGGGGGTCAG
Source organism: Akkermansia sp. (assembly GCA_045579245.1). Lineage (GTDB taxonomy): Bacteria > Verrucomicrobiota > Verrucomicrobiia > Verrucomicrobiales > Akkermansiaceae > Akkermansia. Next base: position 19,419 of record JAZNLU010000100.1, on the reverse strand, counting down.
CGTGCGGCCCAGTGCGCGCTCTGCCGTGGTAACGGCATTCGTGCAGTAATCCACACGCGCCTTGTCCTGGCAATTCACAGCGCGGGTGCCGTGGCCCACGCTCACCGTTACTTCGCGGTTAGGCGTGGCACCGGTCAGGGCCGTGGTCTTGCGGGTGCCGTGATTCATCGCGCGCAGGTGCGGGTAGCGCACAGAGTTGGCAGCAGTGCCGCCGTTCATGCTCGCATTCTTGTTTGCCTCTGCCAGCGCCGTGCGCAGCTCATCATTGCTGCGCTGAAGCGTCTTCACAGCGTCCACAAGGTCTGCCGGCTTCGCGCTGTCCGGCAGGCCCAGCAATTCGGCCACCGCCACCAGCGCGGCGGAAAGGTCATCACTGGGCTGCAGGTCATCGTCATTCGTGGCGGCAGGTTCCTTGGCGGGCTCCGTGCCGGTATTGGTGGCGGGTTCCTTGGCGGATTCGTCACCGTTAGTGGCAGCGCACTCCTTGCCCTGGGTGGGTTCGGTGCCGGCGCTGTTGGTCTGGGTGTCCTCCGGCTCCGTATTGGTGGCCGGGGTCTTCTTTTCTTCCGTGTCGGTGTTCATGTTCTTATTGTCTTGGGTTGCGCAGGCACGGGCCTGCAAGGTCTTCATGTTCGTGCAGGGCGTCTGCGCCGGGTGGCGCGGCCCGTTCGTCAGCGTGCAGCCCACCAGTCGCTGTGGCTCTGCTCCCGCTTCCGTCCGATTAAAATCGCGGTAATCGTACTCCGTGGAGAAAAACGCAAATTCGGCACTATCGACCAGCCCGTGGCCGTATGGCGTCAACTCAATCCACGCCCACAGCTTCCCGCCATCGGCGTGCAGTGCCTTTATCCAGCCCGCCGCTCGCGTGTCCGGACGCTCGCCCACCCCTGCATGGTCTACCGTCAGCAGCACCCCGCGCCCATCCGCATCCACCGCGCGGAAGGTATCGGCCAGCGCGGCCAGCGTCTCAGGCGTGGCCACCTCACGGTCAAGCCCCGCTTCCACACAGGCTGCCCACAGGTCTGCCCCCTCTTCCGGGTGCAGGCCGTGGCTTCGCAGCATCGCCCCCGGATTCGGGCAGGCGTGGCAGAATACGGTCTCGATGTTAAACCATGCAGCCCCCGGCACCCGCCCCGGCTTGAACGGGGCGCGTGGTGCTGTCTTGTCTGTAAATGCGGGTATGCTCATATCTCTGATGGTGCTTGCTGTCATTTTGTCTGCTTGCCGCTCTCTGCCGCCCCTCTGCCGCCCTTATCGGGCGCGGTTGGGTACTCCGTACCCTTGAAAGCCTTGCGCGGCGTTACAGGGGCTTGTGCGGGCTTTTTTTCGTTTGTGGGCAGATTCTTCATTTTTTCTGATTGCTTGCTTTCCTTTATGGGTTCGGGAAATCCCTCCGTCCACCTTCTCACTCTTTCCTGCACCTATGGCTCGCGCCGTGCTTCTCCGGTCTGTGTCTCCAGGGTTAAAATGTTTGCTTGCGTGACGGGTTCCATAATAATCCGGATGCCCGGCATCTACGTTTACAGGCTTACCGTTCGCATGAGCCGCTCCCTTTACTTTTCCCTTTTTGGACGTTGACTTCATGGCATGGTCTGCCGCATCCACCTGCGCCTGTGTGTTGGCTCCCGGGGCGGCCTTCAGCGGGGTATTGCTCTGCGTGGTGGGGTTCTTCGGATTTCCCTTGCTACTGCGTCCTCCCTTGTGGCTGTGCGTAGCGGCTCCCGTCTCCGCAAAGCGCCCGGCATTATCTCGCTTGTAATTGCGATTTTCTGCCGTCTCTTCTTCGCCCTCACTCTGTGCCACATCTCCGGCGTATGCAGGGCGCACAGCCTTCCGCAGCACAGCGTAGGCTGTGGCGGCACGGCTGCTGATTCCCTCCGGGCTGAGCTGTCCGGATTCCAGCGGCGCAAGTGCCGCAAGCTCGCCGCCGGTCAGCGGCTGCTCTTCCGCAGGCTGGGCGGCCATATTGATGGCACGCTCAAACGCAGCACGCGCGGGCGGGTAAAGCATGGTCGGGGCGTAGCGCACGCGCAGGCTATTGAGAGCCGGGGGCAGCCCCCCATCTTCCTGCGGTGCGGGCTGAAGCGGCATGCCCATGCGTTCGGCCATTGCTTCCTGGGTGGGCACATAGCCCGCAGCCTTGGCCGCGTAAATAGCGGTGCTGTCCATGTTGGCCGATGTGACTTGCAAGCCGGTGAGCTCTGCCACCTGTTCGTCCGGTGTACGGTAGCCGGATGTTGCCAGGCTGACAATGTTCTGTACGCTGCCGGCGGCATTGTCACTATCCGGGCGGCGCATGACGAACTCCACAAGATGCGGCTGGCCGGGGTGCCATTGTTCCAGCACCGGAGCAAAGAGCTTTTCTTGCAGTAAGTTTGCTATCTGCTCCGCTTCGCTTGCTGCCAGGTCGTCAAAAGCATCCTGGTGCGCGCTGCCCGTGGCGGTGTTCGTACCGGCACCGGGTGCGGTCAGCATGGTCATCAGGCCACCGGTGGCGCGCAGCACCAGTTCCTGGGTGCTCAGGTCAATCATGCGGCTGAATGTATCGGGGCCACCATTGCCGGGCGTCACAGTCTTGACATCCGCACCGGCGGGCAGCACGCCCGCTGCATTGCTCACGCACTGCATGGCAAATTTGATATACTCCTTGCGCAGCGATTCGTCCACGCCCTGCGGCATGATGGCGAACACCGGCGGCGTGCCGTAGCGCCCATTGTAGACAAGCCATTGCGCTTTTGCATTCTTCCTGTCCAGGCACAGCATCATGGCGGGCTGGTCAATCGGGCGGGCACAAACGCGGGTCACAATGCTGGCCGGGTCTACCGGCAGCGCCATGCCACGGGTGAGGCCGTAAGTGGCGGCGGGGTTCCATTGCCAGGCACCCGCATAGCCATCACGCGCCCAGTTCCAGTTCTCTGTTAAGTTCAGGCGCAGGGCTCCGGCCTCCGTCTCCAATAGCTGGATGTGCCGGTAGTGGCGGAAGCTCGCTTGTGCCAACGCTTCGATGCCTTCGTCCAGGTTCTCTATGGCGTTGGCAAAGTCTTGCAGCGTCCGCAGCTGGGCTTCGGCAAGTAAATCTTCCGCATCCGACAAGCCGTCTTTCTTGCGGATGTCCCAGGGAATGCGCTTCAGCGCACCCAGACGGCGCTCCACACAGGTGGCAAGAATGGAGTCCGCAGGCTCCAACTGTTCCCAGAGCCATTGCAGCTGGGCATAGGCTCCGCGCGTGGCTTCATTCTGGGCACGGCGTACCACATCCACGCTGAGAAAATCCAGCGGGCTGGTGAAGTCCAGCCATCGGTCATGCTCGCGGGCTACGTCTTGCAGGTCAACCGTGCTGAAATTCCACGGGTGGCTGTCTGTGGCTTTCCTGTTCTTTCTGCTCATACTTCGTAAATCGTCATTCGTACTTCGTAATTCAGAATGGGCGGTTCATAATTTCACGGCTTACCGGTTGCGGCATCTCCCAGGCGCTCGCACGGTCTACCGGTATGGGCATGTCCGTGCAAACGGCATCGGCTGCCGCACGCCATGCAAGTGCCAGGGCGGTGCAGCGGTCGCTGTGCCCCTCTGCGGTATGCGGGGCGCTGTAGGTGTATTCCCCATTTTTAATGAGCTGCTGCATGCTGTGCAGGTCTTCGCGGATGTCTTCACCGGCAGGGATGCGCACCCTCACCGGTGCTTCAAACGCCCGGCGCAGCTTCGGGAAAATGTCTCGCTTGAATGCCACCGTGAAGGTGCAGAGCTCAATCTTGCCGAACTCATGCTTGCCCGGGTTCCATTGCCCGAACTCTTGCACCAGATGGTCGCCCATGCCGATGCCCGGGCCGGTGTAGTCAAAGCACACACGGCGGGCCACGCGGATGCGGCTGCGCAGTATCTCTTCCTGGGCAGGGGTGGGGCAGTTCTTCAGCACCAGCACCTCCCTGGTATAACACACATCGCCCACGCGCTCGAACATCCAGCACACGGTCGGGTCATTCGTGCGGCCAAAGTCAATGCCAAGGCGGATGTCCCTCCCGCTGCCGGGGGCGTAAATTTCAGGCGCGGCCACGCTGCTGGCATCCGGGCTGGTGGCTCCGGCTATCAGCTCATAGCTCAGCAGCTCGCTGGTATCGTCCAGGAACTCACAGTCCAGCTCTTGTGCCTGGGCTACCGCATCGTCCATCAGGTCTGCCAGTTCCTGGTAGTCCGTGGGCAGCCCTTCGGCAATGGCACTTTTCAGCGGTACAAGGTGGCGGCTCCATGCCCCCTTTGTCTCGCCCATCATAATCTTGTAGAAGCGCACACCACGCACACCGCGCCCGTTCGGGGTGCTGGTAATCATCACGGTCTTTTTACCGCCGCGCATGCTGTTGGTGATGGTGGGCAAGATGGCTTTCCACGTCTCTTGCGGCTGCTCAAAGAATGCGAACTCATCCAGCCATATATCACCGCTGAAACCACGCACGGTGCTGGGCTTGCCGGGCACCGCAATGCAGCGGCTGCCGTTCTTCATTTTGATGCTCTTGGCGAAGAGGTCGGCCTCGATGTCGCGCAGGTCTTCCACCTCATCAGCCCACGCCACAGAGAATGCCCGCAACCAGTCTTTTACTTTGTCCAGGGATTCATTACTCTGGCGCCCGGATGGAGCGGCAATCACCACGGTGAGCCCGGGAATGGCTATCATGCGCCCGGCCACACGGCAGGCCACGGAAAAGCTCTTGCCGGTCTGTCGCGCAAAGCAGGCCGCCACAAAGCGGCTTTTGTCGAAAACAAGGCGCTTTTGGTACGGCAGCAGCAGGTCAAGCGGGTTCGTGGGTTCCGCGCCGGCTTCCTCTTCCATAGGTGCAAACGCAGCGGCCACCCGTCTCCGCGTCTCGCTCTGCTCGCTTGCTTCGCCGTGGCTGGCAGCCTCCTTCTGCTTCGCCATCCGCCTGCGCCTTTTCTGCACAGCTCCGCTGCTCCCCTCCGCCGGTTCAGCACTGGGCTTCTCAATGGCTTGCCCCTCCGTAGCAGCTTGCTGCGTAGAGCGGGCGGGGGCTGCTTGTCGCGGCGTAGCCCCGCAGGGGCGTAGACGGATGGCTTTTTTACCCATGTCTCTTTCTTTCTCTCATTGCTCCTGCGGGCAGAGCCCGCGAAACGTTAAATTCGTACTTCGTCATTCGTAAATCGTACTTTAGCCGAGTCCGAAAATCTCGCGTATCTTCCGCATGCGCTCTTCCGCGCTCTGCGTCTTGTCTCCGGCTACCGCCTGCGCTTCATCTGCGCGGCGCGCCTTCGCTTCCAGCAGTGCCAGCTTGCGCTCATTCTGCGCGGTGGCCTGCCCATCGTTCATGAGCTTGTAAAACTTGGCCAGCAGCTCCGGGTCTGCCTTCGGGTCTGTGCTCAGTTCAAAGACGCGCTGCGCTACGGCACGGTGGGCGGCATCGGTCACGCTCTCGCCCTCCACCTTGCTGAGCACGGCAGCCACCGTGGCCATGCGCTTCCACTTGCAGGGCAGCACATGCAGCCTGTAAAATTCGCTGATGCTCTGCAGGCTCACTTCCACACCACGGGCGGCAAGCCACTGCTGCGATTCTTCCAGGCTGTGCCCTTCCAGGTACACGCCCAGCTCGCTGCGCTGCTCTTCCGTCAGGCGGGCAAATTTGCTGTCTTTGCGGAGCTTCTTCATGATGGTGCTTTTTCTCTTCAGCATTCGGCTAGTGCGGCACGCCCCACGCCGGTGATGCACCAGCGCTTCACGCCCATGGCGTCAATTTCGCAATGTATCAGGGCATCAGCTTCCAGACGGCGGAAAGCGCTGTCAAATTCGGCATCGGTGGGCGGCGGACACACCGCAAGGCGGGCGCTACCTTCCAGCGATTCCTGCGGCTGCATATACCCGCGCGGCGTGTTGGCCAGGTCTTCCAGCAGGGCGCGGCGCACGGTGCGTTCTCTCTTCTTTTGGTCAATCATTAGCTTGCCTTTCCGTTAAGTAACAACTCCAGAATTTTCTCCTGCACCACAGCCAGACGGTGCATCTCGCCCTTTATCTCTGCCACGGCGGGCATCACCGTATCAAGGCGCTTGTGTATGCGTTCAATATCGCTGGCCACTTGCTTGCGGTACTCTTCAAATTCGCTGCGGGTCACATAATCCGGGCTCATCTGCACCTCCAGCGGCTGAGGCTCAATCTTCACTTGCCGGGCTTTCTGCCACAGCATGCCACCGCCGCCACACGCGCCGCACAGCATCACTATGCCCATCACCTGCTGCCAGGTCAGCCCGCTATCCTCTTCCGGAGCCGGGGCTGCCCACATGGCGGTGCCGTCTGATGGTGCCACATATCTGCCCGGCGTATTCTCTGCACCGGCTCCCATAACAGAGCCGGTGCAGCCAATGACTACGCAAAGCGCTACTTTATGAAAAATCTGTCTCATCAGGCCGTAGGGTTATCAAAATGAAATCGCACACCGGCGGCAATGCACTCTGCCACTTGCTCCGGCTCTGTTGCCGCGTCGTCCGGGTTAGTAATGAAGCCGCACTCCACCAGCACCCAGGGGGCGCGTGTCTGCTTCAGGATGTAAAGGTCGCCGCGCTTCACCGTGTCGCTGGCACGTCCCGGTAGCAGCGTGCAGAGCCACTTCGCTATGGCCTCAGCCATGCGCTTGCCGGTGTTGCTCACATAGCACACGTGCGCCCCGTGCGGCTCCGGGTTCACTTCATGCCTCACAAATATCTCGCCCTCTTCGTCTACCTCTTCCACGGTGGTGCTTGCCGCATCCATGTGCAGACTGATGCCGAACGCTGCCCGGCTGATTCCGTTGGCAGCTTTCACCGTGGCCACCAGGTCTGCGCGGTTCGTGCTGTCCGGGTAGTCAAGCACCGTCACGGCATACCCGCCGGCGCGCAATTTGTCAGCCAGATGCCCGGCGATAATCTCGCACCGGGCATGCTCTTCCATGCCGTTGCCCCTGGCACCGGTTCCCCGGGCGTGGCCAATATCAATGATGATGTGCTTTCCTTTGCTCATTTGCTATGCTGTGCGCTTCGTTTGCGTACAGCATAGCACCACCGGGCGCATTCGTGACGCCCCGGCTTCCGCTCTTTCCCCTCTTTCCTATCTTTCCGCTTTTTCCCATTTTGCCCCTTTTTCCGCTGATTGTGTCATACCCCGCTCCCAGGGCGTCACTCTTTTGCTCCCCCGTGCTATAATTCAATCGTTGCAACCGTTCTTTCTTATGCCTGCCACCGCCTCCAATCTTGCCACCACTATGCCCGCGTCTCAACCGCCACCGGGCTCTCTCTTCATGACTACCGGAGATGCCGCCCGCGTGCTCTGTATGTCCGACCGCTCCGTGCGCAACCTGGTAGCCCGTGGCCACCTCCACGCCTTCCACCCCTGTATCGGTGGCCGCAAGTTCCTGCTCTATTCATCAGAGGTCATGGCCTACGCCCGCACCGCTCAAAAGCCCGCCCACGATGCCGCCATCGCCAACGTGCAACGCCTGCGCGCCCTTATTGCCGGTTAGCCCATCATTCCCCCGGCGTCAGCAATTATGATGAAAAAACAAGAAAGCCCCGGCTCCCCGGGGCTCTTCCTTTAATGAAGCAGCGGTATCAGCGCCAAGGCGCTCAATGTGCCCACCGTGGCCAGGCTCACCCACAGCCACCGCAGCGCACCACCAGCGGCCAGCCATTCTTCATGAATGCCCGCCGGCAGCATTGTGCCCACAAAGAGCACCACTAGAAAAAACTCAATCACGCCCGCAATATAGCATCCCCCGGCCAGATGTTCAAGTCCCTTTTTGCTTATTCTTCCGCAGCTGCAAGCTGCTTGTCTAGCCATTCTTCATCTGCCAGCAAGCCCAGGGCTTCGCAATCGTCATCTGACACAGGGCGCACCCACATGCCGGAATTGAAATCGAAGGGCGGGTAAGGGTAGCCGAAGCGTGACAGCTCCACCCAGATGGGGCTTGTCTTCAGCGCCACCATCTGGCCACCTCTGGCCACACCTTCCCAGTTCACGGCAGCGGCTGCCTCTGCCCATCGGCTTGCCCAGTCTTGCACATGCTCAGAATTGATGGAGCGGTAGAGCTCTTGCCCTGGGTTCGCAATATCCAGCAAGCCTGCTTTTCGCTGAGCCCATCCGGCGGCCAGTCCGCACAATGTGGACAGGATGGATGACATGCGGGGAATGTGCAGGAAATCCCGCATTGTGCCCTTGTCTTCAGGTGTGGCAGTGTAGCCCATGCTTTTCAATGCCTCATACACATGCCGCCGGGCTTCCGTCAAGCTGCACACTCCCGCTGCCATCTCTACCGCTGCGTCTCTGTATGCTTCCAGAATGCGCGGGTCTTGTGTGTCCGGTAAGCATGCAGCAACCTCCGGAAGTTCCCAGGCGGGGGCTCTAAGCAAGAATTCTGATGCTTGGCTCATATTCGGTGAACAGCGTTCACTAACGTGGCGCACCTCATGTGCAAGTCCCTTTTTTATTCTTCAGCGGTATGTTGCTTTTGTTGAAGCCCTGCAACCAGTGCCGCTATGACTTCCGCTTTTGTCAAGCCATTTTCTCTAGCTAAATAGTCCAGTTGATAATTCAAATCTGCCGGAAGAATTATTGCCTCTGATGCAGCTCTTTCTTTTTTATATGCATCTACAAAAGCTTTCACATGGCTGCGGAAATTGTCCGGCATCGTCTTGGCGGTTTTGAGCGCCTCCTGCAAATCCTGGATATCATACTTGTAACACTCTACGGTTGGCGCGTTTTTTATTATTTTGTCTCCTCTTAAAACAACCTCCCCGGGTGATAAGTAGCTATCCATTGCTTCCTTGCATGTTGCAAAATAGCTGCGTTCCTCTGCTCCCACCCGGTTTTCGGTGATTGTGTATTTGTATGTCTTGGCCATATTTTTTTGAGAAGTTGCAAAGGTGGTGAACAGTGTTCACTATCGTTACGCGGAACGTTATTCCGAAATAAAAGAGGTCAGCTTATTTACCACAGAGCCCAGCTCTTTAATGATGGGCTTCATCTGTTCTAGCTTGCTGGCATCTATGGTATCAGATGGCGTTAATTCCCCTGTTCGGAAAGAGTCAAGCGAACAGCCCAGAGCATCGGCCAATTTTATCAGCTCCGCCCATCCTGGCACTGTCTTTGCGGTTGCATACCTGTTTATCGTTTGCTTGTGTATTCCGGTGCGCTCCGCAATTTCAAGCTGAGATAAACAGGTCTGTTTAAGTAAATTTGTAAAAATTACAGAAAAATCCGCATTTGTGTGCATTTTAATCTTGCTTTTAGTAAACAGATATGGTAATTTTCTTTTCGTTCCGCAGGAACAAAGTTCCCAGGAACGCCTACCGCACAAGAAAAATATCACAAATGCCATGAACTTGCAAGCTCAAAGCATAACCGTAACGGATTTAATCGGCAAAGGTTACACGATATCCGCAGCCGCGCGAGCCATTCGGCGCTCTAAGACTCACGTTTACAGTGTTGTAACAGGGCAGAGAATAAGCAAATCTGTAATTGATGAACTAAAGCGCTTACCGCGCCGCCCCCTCCAACTCCGCGAACGTGTCACCCATTAACCCCCCCCGCTTAACGCTATGAACCCCCCCACCATGAAATCCGCAATGGTAATAAAAAAAGCCCCCCTAGAATACTACGCCAGAAAGCGTGCTGCACTCACATCTCTCAGACTCCAATTAGGCCGCGCCTTATCCACCATAGAGAAATTTGAAAAAGCCCCTGAAGAGTATCTTTCCGATGCAGACGCGCTACTGGGCGTGATATCCCCCCACTTGCCCATCATGTTAAAGCATTGCTATGAGCTGCTTGAAATCATTGAGCTTCGAGCAGCCGCTAAATCCGCTTCTAACAATAACGATGCTATTCTCCAAGATTCTTCTTGGATTGATGACCTTCCGCCCGTTACCCATTAACCAGCACCATGAGCCAAAACACACACAACGAAAGCCGGAGCGGCGGCGGTTGCGGCTGCCTGATTCTTCTCTTGCTCTGCTGGGCGCTGCTCTTCCGCAGCTGTGCCACAGAGCTGGTGCGTGACATCTCTGCCGCCTGGCATTCCGGCAAAGCTGCAAACAGATAAACCACCGCCATGATTCAACTCTACACCGGAGACAGCGCAGAGCTGGTGCAGACGAAAGCCGGCATCTGGGTGCTGAAGCACCACCAGAAAGACAGCTGCAGCCTGTTGCGGTTCTGCCAATCGAAGGAAGAGGCAGACGCTGTGCTGGCCTACCTTGTCGCCAATGGCGTGCTGCCCCCGTTCCCCGAAGATTCAGACGATAGCCAGCCGCACAGAATAATCCGCGCCCACGCTGCCGGCCCTGTTTCCCGCAAGCGCTAACCACCCCGCTTTTATCTATGGACTTAATACCCCTTGCCACCGCCACCGATTCCCCTACCGATGCCCGCCGCAGGGCATACAGTCGCGCCCTGACCGTGCTGCCCTCTCACCGCACGCCGATGGCCTTCCATGAGCTTGCCGCCCACCTGGTAGCTGCTGCTTGTGGCCCGGAGCCGCAAAACTGTGACGGCCCGGTCTTTTATGCCCGTTACTTCCTGGATAGATTCCTGCATGTCCGCATTGAGCGTGACCAATGGGGAAACATCCGCGCCTTTATTGCCTCCCGCTAACCTCCCCCCCCTACTTGCCTATGTACCACGCAATCACCCCCGAAGCCGTATCAGTCACCCTCACCCATGAGGGCAAGGCCGGACGCTGCACCAATGCAGCGGAAGGTCTGGAAACACAAGCCCGCGCCGCAGCCATGGTGCTGGGTGCGGAAAAGCAAGCGGCCAATGGCACGTTGCCCCCGCACCCGGAAGATGAAAGAATAACCATAATCGATGCCATGCCTTCCTTTATTATCACATCCCGAACATCCTCCCCAAATTCAAACTGGGAAACCCTTACTATTTCCGGGTTGAATTCTATTTTTATTTGTGAAGCTAAGGTCTTCAGCGTTGGCAGCACCTACGGCATAAACAATGGGTGCATCTCTAAGCTGTATATAAAAGAATGGTGCGGTCTTTGCTGTGCTAACTATGACCGTGGCTATTGGGATGTAGAGCCCGCAGGGGTATATAAAAATATGGTGGATTTTGTAGTGAATTTTTATAAGAAAAACAAGCCTCTTTTTTGCGATTTATAACCTTTTCCCCCTACTTGCCTATGTACCACGCAATCAAACAGCACCCAGATGAGCTGCAAGGAAAAGCCCGCGCTGCTGCCATGTTTGATGACTTTCTTGACCTGCTGCGCGTGCTCTTCTACTTGCTCGCTTTCATGTTCTTTCTGATGGCGCTGCCCTTTGTTTTCTGCCATGTGGCAGATACCTGGGATGCCCCCGCTTACCCCCACAGCGGCTTCTCCCCTGAATGCCCCACCTGGGAAGAAAGCGAAAACACCCTGCCGCCTACAGATGGCCACGCCACCTGCTGCGCCGATGACCTTTGATTCTTCCACCTTAACCAGCCCCCATGAGCCGAACAAATGACACTTTCACCGCCGAAGAGCTGGCAATCATCCAGGCGCTGCGCTGCTGCCCGGAAAGCCGGCTCGGGCGTGAGTTCCCGCCCACGGCGGAGCTGTCTCTGGCCAGCGTGGCGGTGGTGCTGGGTCTGCACCCTGCTGCGGTGCGCCGGCGCTTCCGACGGGGGCTGTCTGCCCTTTCCCTGAGCATTGGAGCGGATGCGGAGCTCTGCCGCCTCATTGCTCATTACTACAACATCGAAGAGCCCACAATCGAACAATGACAAACGCAATCACAAACGAAACCGCAGGCGGGCTGGCCACCTCATACGCCGAGCCCACCTTCGCCACACCCATGCCCATAGGGCTGCCCACCGCCATGCCGGTGAATGCCGCCGCTCCGCTCATGCACCTGGTGCAACTGGCCAACACCGCCAACACATCCCGCGCCGCTGCGGAAGAGGAACTGGTGCGCGCCGGGCGTGCGCACCTGGCCTATTCCTGCCTGGTGGGTGCATGCGTGCAGCAGGTCTACCAGCTGGCCAGCGCCAACGGTGTGAGCATAAAAACACTGTTCAAGAATTATTACAAGGAAGGCACCAAAGCGGTGAAGCTCGCCGGCGGCTGCTCCTTCTCCTTCACCTATGAGCACGGCAACAAGTGCCGCAAGGTGTTTGAAGGCGTGCGCGCCCGCATGCTGCAAGATGGCGGGTACACACCCGAACGCCTGGAACGCGTCATCGCGGAGCATGTGCAAGCCCTCATTGCCGGTGCCTACGGAGACGTGGATGCCCTGCGCCTCTTCGGCCCGTTCCTCACCGCAGACAGCATGCGCCAAGAGCTGCTCAACCTCTTCCCGCCCGCACCGCCCACCGCCGGCGAAAAGGTAAGCGAAGAGGTGGCCAATGGCCAGCCGCTCTTCACCGGCTGGGAAGCACAGCGAGCCCACCACAAGACTGAATTCCTGGGCTTCCTTTCCTGCATCGATACCTATATTGACCAGGCTTGCATGTACACCACCGATGCAGACAGAGAAGAACAGGCACAGCGGCTGGAACAGGCAGCCCGCCGCTTGCGCGCCGCACACACCCAGCCGGACTTGCCCGGCCTCCCCGCCTGATTAAACCCACCCGCCAACGATAATGAAACCGCTTTTCGACCCGTCCCTTGCTCTGCATGACCTCCCGCTCCCGGAAGCTACCCGCATCCGCGCGCTGATGGGTGCTTGCAAGTGGCTGGATGCTCAGTTCTCGCCTACAAAGCACTTTGCCCAGGCTGCCGAAGCCGTCACCCAGGAAGTGGCGGGCTTGCGCCGCGCGGATGGTGGGGAATGCCCATCAGCTCGCCCCGTAAGCGCAAAGAGCATGGAACGCTATTACTACGCATGGAAAAGCGGCAAGAAAGACAAACAAGGCCGCAAGGTGACGCAGCCCCAGTGCTGGCAGTGTTTCCTGGACACCCGCACCGTGGCTGCTAACCGCAAACAGGTGCGCACCGCGCAGCGCCCCTTCCGCGCACACCTGGCCTTGCTCTTCTCCCGGCACAAAGCATGCGCCACCTCTGCCATTCATGAGCTCTGGCAGCAATGGGATGAAGGCAAGGCCATTCCCGGTTATGAAGGCATGAACTACCGCCGCAACATGGAGCGCCCGGCGGGGTGGAGCATGGAGAATCTGCTCCGCTGCATGCCGAAGGCTCGCTCCCTCAAAATCGTGCGCGAAGGCATCCGCGCCGCCTACAATGAGCTGCCGCAGCTCTTCACCACCCGCCGTGGCGGCTGGCCTTGCTGTGAAGTCTACTTTGATGACGTGTGGCTGGATATCGAAGCCACCGGCTACGATGCCGCCGGCAAGATGCAGATAGGCCGCCCGCTTCAGCTGGGCTGCCTGGATGCCTTCACCGGCAAGCGCCTTTGCTGGGGCACGAAACTGCGCACAGACAAACAAGACGGCCACAGCGTGGGCCTGAATGCAGACGAGATGGTCTTCGTGCTCTGTGACTACCTGGCCAACGTGGGCTACAGCAAGCGCGGCACCGTGCTGGTGATGGAGCACGGCACTGCCCACATCTCCGATGCCCTCAAAGATAAACTGTACCAGATGACCGGTGGCCTTGTCCGCGTGGAAGAGGGTAGCATCCAGGGCAAGGTGCAGCCCGGCAGCATCTACGGCGGCAGAGGTGCAGGCAACCCGCGCCGCAAAGCTATGCTTGAAGAATGGCACGGCTTGCAGCGCAACCGCCTGGATTCCATCATCACCTACACCGGCCACGATAGGAAAGAGCCCGAAGCCCTGCACGGCATCCGCGAACAGGCCAAAAAGCTCTTGAAACAGGCCGCTATTCTGCCCGCAGATATGGCCGAGCTGCTTGTCAATTTTGTGCCCTCCCTGGCAGATGTCACCACCATGCTGGTGCAGGTGGTGGGCGCTATCAATAACCGCACAGAGCATGAGCTTTCAGACTGGGCGGCATGCGGCTTCACCGTGCTGGAATACTCTGCCGATGGCCGCACGAACTGGACGCCGTTCCATGGCATGCTCCCAGCCGCTGCCGAAGCCGCCAAGGCCGCCGCTGCCCAGGAGCCCCGCTTGCTGCGCCAGCGCAACATGAGCCCGCAGGAAGCCTGGGACATGTCTCTTGCCCGCCCGGAAAATGAGCTTGTGCGCTTCACCCCCGCACAGGTGGTGGAGCTGCTCATCGAGCACAAGCCGCAGCCTCTCCCGCAGATTAAGGGCGGGCATTTCCGCCTTAATAATCGCCGCGTGTGGCATGAAGAATTGATATATGAGGCTTGCGTCATTACCTCCCAGGGCTTCGAGCGCGAACTGCCCACCGGCCCGGATTATTATTATATTTTTAACCCCATGGGGCAAGGCTGCTATGTGCTGGACGAACGCGGCACAGTGCTGGGCGCTGCCATCCTCTCCCAGCGCGTGCCCATCGTGGATGAAGCCGCCAAGGCCAGACAGATGGGACGCGTGCAGCACAGACTTGCAGAGCGTCTGGAACAGGCCCGCATTATCGTGGCACAAGATACCGCCGAGCAGTCCCTCATTGCCGCCCACAATGCCGCCGTGCTGGATGGCAAGCCGCTGGATGCTCTTGGCCGCCTGGATGCCGCACAGCTGCGGAAACCCCGCCGCCGCGCCGCCGCCACCCTGCCGCAGCCTCTCTGCGCAGCCGATGAATACCAGCTGCCCAGCAGCTATGATGCCCCCACTTTTCTTTAACCCATAACCAATGACACACACAATGACAAACGCAATCACTACCACCACACACCACCCCGCCGTCCAATGGCTCACAGGTGAATTCTTGCCCACCATCGGCGGCAGCCTCAATGAAGCCGAACGCCAGCTCGGGCTCTCTGAAAAGGTACTTCGCGGCCTGATTCGCGGCAGCTATGAGGGCAACGCCGCCCGGCAGCTCGCCAAGCTGGATGAACAGCGCAAACGCATCACCGCCCAGGCATCTGCTGCCATGGCCGGCTCTACTCAATACATCCCCACCGAAATCATGCAGCGTGTATGGAATGCTTGCGACTGCGCCAAGGCTGCCCGCCTCATAAATATGGTGGTGGGCGTCTCCCAGATTGGCAAGACTACCGCCGCCCGCGCTTACCGGGAACGCTACCCGGAAACCACCATCCTGGTGGAGCTCATGCCTAAGCCCACAATGTCCGGCATTCTGCGCGAACTGGCCACAGCCCTGCGCTTGCCCGGTAGCGCCTGCCGTTCCCTGGCAGCCACCCAGCGCGCTGTCCGTTCGGCGCTGTCCCCGCGTCACCTCATTATTGTGGATGAAGCCCACCTCGCGCTTGATAGACAGCAGGGGGCGGACGCCCTTGACATCGTGCGCCGCCTGCATGACCTGACCGGCTGCGGCGTGGTGCTGCTTGTCACTGACCTGGACGGCTCCAAATTCACGAACAGCCCGCACGCTGGCCAGCTTGACCAATTAAAGCGGCGCGGGCTTTCTGAGCTGCTGCCGGACACGCCCACGGTCAATGACGTGGCACTCATCTGGCAGGCATTCCAGCTGCCCGCACCCACGCCGGACATTCAGCGCACCGTCCACGCCCTGGCAAGAAAAAACTGCTTCGGCACCCTGCTGGCCATTGTTCGCCTGGCCGTGGCTGAGGCTCGCCTCAATGGTGCCGCCGTAGATTTGCAACACTTCAGCGCGGCCCTGTGCCGCATGGGAAGGGGGCTTGCGTGACCAATGCCAAAAGCGTAGCCGCCGCCCAGCAGCTGGGTGACATCTTCGCCCGCTTGCAATGGCACCGCCGTGGCATCTACGCCACAGCGGGCAGCGAGCCCACAGAGGTGGCCATCCAGTACAAAAGCGAGCAGCACGGGTGCTGCCGCGTGGTAATCTGTGACGCGCTCGCCCTCATGCGGTGGCTCAAAGAGAATGCCACCAGGCAAGGTGCATGGGTGCGCTTCCTGGCCATCCTTGACAAGAAAGAGGAACGCCGCACACCGATGCAGCAAGAGCTGCTTCCCCTGGGTTCATTGGCACCGGCTGCCCGCCGTTCCATGATGCCCGATTAAATCGAAGCTCGGGACTTTAGTCCCGTCACACTTTTCCTTAACAAACACACAAACCATGACAACAACAATAACCGATACCGAAACCGCCCGCAAGGTGGCCGATAAAATCGCCACCCTGATGACCTCCATCACCGAGCAGAAATCCGCCCTCGAACGCGAGAAAAACGCCGTAGACGCTCGCTATGCAGCAGTCATAGATACCCTCGAAGCCGAGAAGAAAGAACTGCAAGCCGCATTCCAGAAATACCTCAAAAAGACCGCCACCCAGACCGCGCTCTTCGATGAGGGCAACCGCTCCGGCCACTCCACGCTCGCCACCTTCGGCTACCGTGACTCCGCACCCGCACTCAAAGCCATGAAAGGCAAACTCACCGATGTGGCAGCTCGTCTTTTTGCTGAGGGCAAGATAGAATACCTCACCATAGAAGAGCCCAAAGTCTCCATAAACATTCCCGCAGTCAAGGCAGCCGACCTCGGCACAGGTGCCCTCGCTGACCTTGGAATGCGCTGGGAAGTGAAAACCAACTTCTTCATTGAACCCACCAACGGCACCGTCACCGGAGCCGCCACCGCCAAGGCATGAAGACGCTTTCCAAAAAGCAACTTGCCACCCTGGGTGCTGTCAGCTCCCGCGCTTACAAGCACCTCCAGGGCACGGGCATGCCGCTGGGCTCATACGTTGAATGGCGGCATGAGTTCACCGGCTTGCACTGTGGCGGGCGTACCTCATGGCGCACACTCTATCAAACGGACTATGTGCCCCTCCTGAATGCGTTTGCCTCCTGCTATGGCGGCACGCAAAAGGCGGACAATACGCCGAAGAGTGACGCCGAGGCACTCTTCGGCGAAATCCGCAACGTGGTGCGTTACTGGGAAATCCCGCGCGCTTACGTTGCCAAGGTGGTGGCGGGTAAAGCCCGCCGCCCCTGGGTAACTCCGAACATGAATCTTGATGCCATGCTCACCGGCGTGCCTGAAAATATACTTCGCCAGCTGCTCATTACCCTGGAAAATCGCGGGCGAAGACTCAACAAAAAATCATCCGCAGCCCTGGGTATTGATGCCCCCGCCCGCGTGCATGTCAGCCGCTCCACAGTACCGCCCCCGCGCCTTGTAGACTACCACGGGGACGTGGTGGCCACGCCCACCGTTAAACCCCGCCGCCGTACAAAATCGGCACCGGTTCCACAGCCCTGATGCCGCCCATTTTTACACCCGCCCCGCTTAATTGCCGGGGCGTTTTTTTTGCCGCTTTCTGCCGATGCTCTTCCTCACCTATGCGACAGTCTCGCCGCTTTTACCGGGTGCATTCCGCACTTACTTCCTCAACCGCTAATCGCGCCCGTATCCCCTGCGTTTCAAGGCTTTTCACTCCTCTTTCAGCCTTCCTCACCTCTCCCGCCGGGAATCACGTACAGCAGTACTGAAATTACAGATGATTATTTGGCACGGCGGTTATATTTCTCGCGTTGTGCCTTGATGGTTTTTAACACAGTGGCAGGATCTGCAAGCAATTTTTCGATTTGTGCCCGCTGCTTGGGTTCATTTGCCAAGGCTTCCAGCATGACAGCTCGCGCCGCCTCTACATCTGCTTCCGTCTGAGCAGTGTTGAGCATCAACTGCCCCTTCACGTTCAACAGCATCGGACGATTCTCCGGGTGTGCCGATGCCAGAGACTCCTCCAGATACTTTTTGAGTTCTTCCTCGCTCCTTAACCCGACAAAGCCTTTGCGAAATTCCTCTTTCTGCCGGCGAACCTCTGCCAGGCGGGCCAAGCCTGAGGCATCATTCGGATCCAGGGTGCGGATTTCATTGAGCAGCGGCGTGGCAGCGCCTTTCAGGTCTTCCGGCAATGATTTGTACACCTCTGCCAGTATTTTTGCTTTCTCCACACCGGAAAGTTTTTGAGCAGCCTCCAATTTGCGGGCATTGGCCAGCCCCTCATTCAGGAGAGACTCCACCTTCTCCGGGTCCACAATACCCCCGACAAAACCACCTGCAACCGTCCCCTGAGCATCCGTCACCATGATGGTGGGGAATCCCTCTACAGAGTACTGTTTGCAAAGTTCTTCATTGCGCGCGCGCAATGCTTTATCAAAATTGGGATTATTGGGCACATCAATCTCCACAGGAACAAATCTGTCTTTCACATAGGCCTCGAAGCGTGGTTTATCAAACACCTCCCTGCGGATTCGGATACACCAACCGCACCAGTCAGAGCCGGTAAAATCCAGCAGCAATGCCTTATTCTCCGCTGCTGCCTTTGCCTTGGCAGCGTCCAGATCAGTCATCCAATCCACAGCGGCAAACGCCGGAGCCGAAACGGCTGCCAGCACAACTCCGTAAATGAGTTTCTTGAACATGCCCCCAGTATATACTGCTTTCCGCTCAGGTTGCAAGCGAAAACTGTGACCTGTCATCCAACGATTATCACTTCAGGCGGGGAATGGCTGCCAACAGATTGCGGGTATACTCCGCCTGCGGGCGGTGAAACACATCATCCGCCGAGCCGTATTCCTCCAACCGGCCGCGCCGCATCACCGCTATTTTGTCTGCCAGATAATGCACCACGGACAAATCATGAGAGATGAATACCATGGTCAATCCTAAATCCCGGGTTAAATCCGTGAGAAGATTCAGAATCTGGCTCTGGATGGAGACATCAAGAGCGGAAACCGGTTCATCTGCCAGTAACAGTGCCGGGCGCGGGGCTATGGCCCGCGCTATGGCAACGCGCTGACGCTGACCGCCGGAAAATTCATGCGGGTACTTGTACATGTGCTCCGGGCTGAGTCCCACACGCTCCATGAGTTCTGCCACGGCATCCTCACGTCTCTGCCGCGGGAGTTTTTCCCGGCAGCTGAGTGCCTCTAACAGGGTAGAATATATGCTGAAGCGCGGATTCAGGCTGGCGTAAGGATCCTGAAACACCATCTGAAAATCCGGGCGGCGACGGGGCAGCTCCGCTGCGGGCAACGCTGTCAGATTCTCACCACGCAGGACAATGCTGCCTGAAGTCACCGGCTGCAACTGCATAATGGCGCGGGAAAGTGTTGACTTCCCGCAGCCGGATTCTCCCACCAAACCCAGTATCTGCCCGCGTTCCACGGAAAGACTTACATCATCCACCGCGCGAACCATTTCCCCGGTAGCGCCCCAGGTGTTGCGCACAGGATAATGCACGCTTACGTGCTGTAAGTCTAGATAAGCCATGCGTACATTCTATCAAATCCTGTCTACCATGGCAAGCGTCTATCCCGCAGGGCCAGGGCAGACGCATTAGGAATATGACAAAAGGGCAATAAAGGAGTAAAGTGCTGGATTTAATTATTTTCGCCCGGTAAGCCAAAGAGGATACGTTCCAATTCTGCCGTGTTCCAAGCAGCAAGTTTGCGCTTGCGTCTCAG
>JAZNLU010000099.1:0-5965 GCA_045579245.1 Akkermansia sp. | reverse complement strand
TCTGTGTTTCGCCTCCGGCTTCCTTCCCACCCCACATTACTGTGACGCAGTTGCCTTTGGCTATTTGATTCCGCCCTGTCAGCGGTTCATTGGGGACTTTCACCCCAGTTGCGTGTCATGCCTGACGTACTAAAAAACGCCTGCAGTCAAAGGACTACAGGCGGGATAACATATGTGGTCAATCGGCAAGTTTATTTCTTTTTGATGATAATGCGCCCATAGCTGTTACCACCGTTTTCGACACGCACTTGCAAGGTCACGTTGTCACCCTTGGGGATAGACACGGTGTACACGTTGTTCATCGAATCATCTTCCTTCAGTGCCGAACGAGCGCGGGAACTGAGACGGCGCGGACCTTTCTGCTTGGGGTCAACTTCTTCTTTTTTGGGGATTTGAACCACGCAGGTATGCTCATCGCCACCTATCTTTTTACCGCCTTTGTGAACTTCCACGCCGAGAACGCGCAAATCCGCGCCGCCGGTCTTGACAAAAGTCACCGTGTAGCGTCCGGGGTGGCTGATGGGGACGCGTCCGACAATCTGCACCAGCCCGCCACCGGGCGGCAGGCAGAGGGGGCTCCAACCGGTTTCATAGTCAATCTGCCCACCCCATGTGCGCTCCACCACCACGGAGGAGCGCCCGAAGAGGGAATCAGGCTTCAGCTCGCGCATCTTCCTTGCCAGTTCGCGGATTTTGGCGCGGTCATCATACTGCCCCTCCTTATGCAGTTTACCAATCATGATAGCGTACATGGACTGGCGCTGTTCCGGTTGCCAGAAAGGCTGCTCCAGCATCTTTTCCATATCGGCTATTGTTTCTGCCAGTGTCTTTTCGCTGTATGCCTCAGCTTTGGCACTGGGTTCATAGGTGAGGACAGAGGCAGCACCGGTACTGTCCTGAGGATCCGCAGCCTTGATAGCATCCACGATTTTTTCCGGACGGTTCAGGCCAGGAATAAGTGCAGCCTCCATCAGCAATTTGGCTTTCTCCGCGCCCTGCGCAGCATCTGCCCGGGCCATAATCTCATCTCGCTTGTGCTTACCGTCTATGGCACTCTTTACCCTGACAGCCACTTCTTCCGGGGTTCCTTTCTGCACTACAGCACCGTTGATGGTGGCATAGTTGATACCGTTCTTATCATACAGCAACAAGCCCGGATATGATTCCGAACTGAACACGTGCGGCTGAGGAAGAGCCCCCCATTTGATACCCTGATCCGTCTTCTGCTCATCATTCGGCAGCTGATAGAACGGAGCCGGCCACATGGCCGCATCCCCGGCCGCTTCTTTCACCGCCGCAGACTCCATATGCTTTTTGCACACTTGTAAGCCGGTGGGATCCCAGTTGGCACCATAGGCAAAAACGATGTAACCGTTTTTGCCGGCAGCCTTAGAGCCTTCTTCGTAATTTTTGACAATCGTGGCAGCAGACAGTGGCTGCACCGCCAGCAAAGCAGTCACCGCCAGCATCGATATTGTAATCCTGTTCATCATCTGAAATATATAGGTGGTATTCATGATTTATGCGGCCGGACGACCATATACATAGATAGCGTTAATCTGCAGCGGGGTATTGCCGCCCTTGCGCAGCACTCGAATGAATTTACACTTACTCTCCGAGCTGCCGAAATCGGCGGTGCTGATGCTTCCGGTGCATTCACCCAGCGGGCTTCCCACCGTCTGCCAGGAGCCTTCTTTGCCGCTTTCCGAGACCTGAATGACCATATCCCGGCGGTCTGCGGTCTTATCCTCCGGCCCGATGATAATCACACCGGATACGAAAGCATCCCTCTGGAGCATCACACCCACCCAGGGGTTGGCTTCTGCCGCCGTCACGATATTACCGCCGCAGCCTTCCAACACGCCCCAGTGTCCGGCAGGCGTATCAGCCTCGCCGTAGCTTCCGGCGAACACGAGCCCACCCTGAGACATGACAGCCCCCCGCAGCGGCTGGTGCGGCGGCATTTCTCCGCTGAGCAAATCCTTGGCATCAGCCATATCACGCCCCATGGACTGGAATGCATCCAAATTGAACGAGCTTTCCGCCGCCAGCAGCATCTTATTCTGCATCGCGTCACCATCCGGGCCGGAGGGAATGTGGCTAAAATAGGCCGTGAGCTGCTTGATTCGCTCCGTCATCACCCCTTTATGCATCGTGTTGAGCTCATTCATCCAATCCAGCACACGTGTGGGTATCACCGGCTTGGTTGATACGGCGGAATAGATGGAAGCAAAGAGATAACAGGCACGGTCAGGGTCAAGCTTATCCACCTTCTTCTCCTCTTTCTTATCACCTTCACCCACAGTCACCGTGACCTGCGGCTGCTCCGCATCCTTCTCCAGAAGCCTCATCTGGCGGTCAGCCATGACGCCCACTTCCCACCGGGCGGGACCTTCATCATACATAGAGCTCCAGAAGAGGTGAATACACTGCTTGATTTCGTCTTTGGAAATGGAGGTTTTCACCAGATTATCATAGACCTGCTTCTGCAGCAAATCTGCAGCAACTTCCGGATAACGCGTTGCCAGCAATTTGCAGACATCATCGTGCAGCTGCCGCCAGAGGTCTTTATCCGTGGGATAATTCTCTTTCAGGTAACGGACGCAGGCAAGCCAGGCATCCAGACTCAGCGGCTGAGCACTGATAGCATGGAAGAAACACTTCAACGCTTCCTTCTTGCGGTTGCGCTCTGCAAAGATGTGCCCCAGTGCCAGATAGGTATAGGAGATATCGTTATCCCTGACATCAGACTCCTCCAACAACTCCGTCATCATATGCAGCGTGGTGAATCGATGATTGTCGCGCCACGGAGTCCAGTGCAGACCGTGTTGCCAGAATACGGAGTAGGCAGGGGTCCACTCCCCGTTCACTCGCAGGATGAATGCGCAGTGACCGGGCTCACCCATGGTGAATGCAGGAATACCGTGCGCCGTGGCAGCATAGGCACCAAAGTGAGACAAGCCACCGCACACGCCGCCCACCTCATAGGTGAACTGGTGGTGATTGCTGTCAAACAAGCCGTTATACGGGTTGCGGTAATCCGAACCATGCACACTCTGGGCATAGGGATTCCACAGCTTGTAACCACAGCGCCAACAGCACCCGGAAAAGCGCTCAATGGGGATACGCACATTATCCTGCACCCACTCAAAGCTGGCAGGCAGACCGGCAGAAGCATTGCCGAAGCCGTCCGCACACTTACTACCGCAGCAGATACGCAACTGCCAGAACGGCAGCGTATCAAACACGACATTCAGCTTCCGTTCCTTCCACTTGCGGATATAGTAATCCGCTCTGTCCATGGCCTTACCGTACTCCCAGCAATCCCGGGCAAACTCCAGACCGGTCGCGGTGGCAATATCCCGCACCATTCGGTTTTTGTAAAAATCCGGGTGGCGCTCTGCCACACCCTGCATCACAGCCAGCACGCGTCCGGGGTTACTGCAATCCCCACTGAATACGACCTGATACATCCAATCCAGGTCAGTCGACAGCGCTTCCAGAAGCTTCTTACCGTTCTTGTATGCAGCAAATTCTTCCAGTGTCCAGGGGAGGTTCTGATGATCTTCCAGATACGCCAGTTCTGTCTTGATTTCCTCCACCTTCTTCTTCTGCGCTTCCCGCTCGTCTTTGGCATCCTTGGGTAAATCTTCCAGAATACTCTCCTGAACCTGCATGTCCAGATCACGATTGGTAAACTTTCCGGCGGCAGCTTTTTTAGAGTTTTCAATTGCCTCACTACGTGTATTGTGAACAGCCTGCCAAGCCATCATCCACTGCGCCAGCAACAGACGATTCGCGGGTTTTTCCACAAACTTCTGCACGTTCCCGGGGTCGGGGCTCTTTACTCTTTCCGTGAGCGCAGCACTCAAACGCTTCAGCGACGCTTCCGGATTCTTCCAGTTTTCTGCCATTTTGCGGTTCACGTAGCCCGCGGCTTCCGAGGCCTCAGCCTTCTTACTGTCGGCAGATTTCTTATCGGTTCCGGGAGCCGGGACATCTGCCTGCACTACTGCAGGCAACATGCCGAAAGCAACGGCAAGTCCGGCTACACAGGAAAACGGTTGACCAAGTTTCATGATGATGAATCGTTTTTGAAATTGTTGATAAAATTAACGGCGACGCGGTGTTCTTCTGCGCTGCGGACTACCCAGCATATCTGCCGAGGTGGATGTACCCAGCCGTATGCTCTTTTCACGATTTTTGCGGATATCACTATTTATCTTGCTGCGCACCGCCACCACGATGATGATGAGCAATACCAGCAAAGCCCCGCCGTACATCATCAGGGTGTCTTCGGTCAGCCCCAGTTGCTCTGCAAATGACTTCTCCTTAACCTTCTTCTTTTTCTTCTTGGCAGTGGAAGCCACAGCCTTCTCCGGCTTCTCCTCAGGCGTATCGATGATGGGTTCCTCCGGTGTCTCCTCTGTCGGTTCTTCTGCCTTCACCGTATTCACGGCGATGGGGGTGGCATCATCCCCCGCCTCTTCAGCACGCTTACGGGCAGCCGCTGCCGCCTTCGCTAACTCTGCCTTATTAGGGGTGAAGAAAATCTTGCTTTCCTCTTCCATGAGCTTGCGACTATCCGTCACCGACTTCGATGTCGCAAAGGAACTGCCCATGGCATCATCCACCGCCATCTCCCGCAGCAGAAGGCGGCTCTCCTTCGGAGCATTCGGGTATACCGTGATACGGCGGCACTTCCCATTGGATGCTTCCTCATAAAACGCGAAACCCTTCCCCACCTTCACCGCACGGGCTCCTGCCACACCGATTTTTTCCTTCTTATCCTCCGGCATCTTTGCCCAGGAGATTTTATTCTTACCGGTCATGGTGGTCAGCAACTTCATACCGACCTCCTCCTCCACCGGTTTGCGGAACTCCATCACCATGCTCAACAGCGTACCCTTCTTCGGGTCAAAATCCAGCAGCAGGCGACTGTTCGCATCCGGATTCCACGCGCGGCGTACAGAACCATCCTCCAGCACGCGGTAGGTGTAGTCTTTTGTCAGGTAGTCGTCCGCATCCTGCCGTGTCATGGTCGGGGAAAGCACCTCCAACTCCAGTGCAGCAGCCGGGAACACAGCCAACACGGCTATCAGCGGAAATATACAGGAAAATAATCTGGGTAACATGTTGTCCTCATGCTATCACCTATGGTAGCTGAACACAAGCATATTTCCTGCGGCATGAAGCTTTTTCACCGATTTCTCATGATACGCCCCTCACTCATGAGACTCTCATGTAAAAAAAACGCCATTTTCTTTACTCGACAAAGTCAAATTATCCCTTCTCCGCCGTCCTCACCAACTCGGCTGAATCGATTTCCTCCACATCCGTGTGAGCAAGAATAGCCACCAACCCGGCATTGATATAGTAGTTCCTACGCCAGATTTTTTCCTTTTTCAGCAATTCCAATCTGACCATTTGGCAGCCCAAAGGGCTGCTGAACTCCCTCTCTGCTGCCGCAGGCAGCAATTTCGCTGACAGCGCAAGCTGTTAATTTCGCTCGGCGAAAGCCGAATTTCGTTCGATCCGCAGGCGAGAATTTCACTTCGCTCGTCAGAGCGAACATCTCCCCGACAATTCCCCATTTATCCTTTTCAAACTTGTGGAATCATTTACCGAACGCTATACTAGCGGGGATTGATTCATGATTCTTGCCAAGGCTACCACTTCGCAACAAACGTGTCAAGAGCAATCCCCTTCCACCCAGGGCAGACGCATTAGAAAGTTCGTGTCATGACCTTATGGCACAAACATACGGTGTGAATTTAGGCTTATAAAGTTAACACAAATTTCTAACCACGTTGCATTTAGATGTGTTTTGTGTTATAATGCAGAAATGTATATTCTTATTGACCAGTTGGAAGCAGTTGAAGATCCAAGAACAGGCAATGCTAAGCGGCATAAGCTAGGGGATATTCTCTTTATTGCCATAGCTGCCGGTGTCGCAGGAGCTGAC
>JAZNLU010000098.1:0-9950 GCA_045579245.1 Akkermansia sp. | reverse complement strand
GCCCACTGGGCATTGTTGCTGAAAGTATGATTCCCCTGCAATTCCAGTTGCGCATTCGCCTCCATATAAATGGCACCGCCCTCCTCTACTGAATAAAGGTTGTCATAGGTGCAGTCTTCCGCCACAACCTTTGTCTCACCGATCCCGACAACATAAGCCCCGCCGGGACCGTCTACATTAACATGATACGAGTAATTCGCTGCATTCACTGCCGCACCGCAAAGAAGGCTTGAAAAAATAAAGAAAGTTCTCATAAACAGTTTAATTGAAAGAGTCGTTTCTCTTATATCGCATTACAAATGCGATGTACAGCAAAAAGAATGTTATCTATCCAAAAAAGTTGAGTTTATGTTTTTGTGTTACGCGTTGGTATAATTAAAAATTAAAAACTAAAACTCGTCATAAAGAGGAATTGCGATTGCATAACTTGTTTATTTGCAGTACAATAAATAAGCTAAAACACGCACTTGCACAAACAAGCCATGCAACCACACAGGCAGTTTGACAGAATTTTGGAGATATGCAAGTCTTTTTCTCCGGGCTTTTTGAATGTGCCAGTAATGCACGGATAAATCCGACAGGCGGTCTTTAAATGAGGGAGGACATGGTGTTTACGGGAGAAAGATTTAGTGGCTAATGGGGTGGATATTATTTTCTTCACCAAGGTTAATGCTGTTATTTATTTGTGAAATGTATCATACGCTTGATTCCGTGGAAAATGGTTTTCATGAATGTCTCTATCACCTTTACCTGTAACACATCAATCTCCGGCATAAAGCGGGCCGCCCGGTAAGTGCATGGTTGCCGCATCCATGGAAGTCAAGAGGTCATCCCATCCTGCAAGCAGTTCATCAGACACGCTTCCCGCCTCAACCGCTGCCAGCACCTCATTTACCAGCTGCTCGATGTAAGAGCGAATGTCCTTATACCCTTGGGCGGTTCGGATTTGCATTGCCACCTCCTCCGGTCTGCGAAAGTAAGGAGCATGCGCTTCAGGAATATCCAGATAAGCCGGGCGACAAATATCATCGTGTGAGCAGATGCTCAGCAGCAACATGCGCCCGTGCAGCGTTTGCTGCAGGCGTGCAAGCAGAGCCGCGTGTTTGTCTGCCAGCGGCGCGATGAATAGATAAGAGATTGTCAGACTCTTTATCACCCACATGTCCAATTTCCCGCGAAGATAGAGTTCTAGCTTCTCCTCGTAGATAGAGTTGATTTCTTCCATCACCGCGCCCAGCGTACCATCCGCCTGTAGCTCCTTCAAGTGCATGGGAATCCAGATTTCCACCAGGTTCTCCCACAGGTCGTGGTATGATTGGTGTGTATGCAGAAAATCATAGAGCGGGCGCAGGTAGCTGCAACATTCGGCATACGTACCGGCAGGCAGATATCCTTGGAATACCCAGTGTAAATCGCACGCCGTGATTCCCCTCCCCTGCTTGGCGGTAATAGCATCCAGCCAGGCACGATCCTCTTCGGAATCGAAGTCGTGGTGCGGGTCACTGAGTGTGTAGAGTGGCATGCGGTTCACCTTTATCTATGATAATTCATCCCGGAACTGAATCTGCATTTTTTGCCGAAAGCCAGCTTGCTGTCAGATTTTATCAAAAATGGCCTTCAAGGAGGCAGAGCCATAACAAGCGTGCTTGCGCGAGATGGTATCAACGGCGTCCTGCAGCTCCAACGTAATCAAAGGAAAGCCGTATGTGTATCCGGCGGTTTGGACAATTTCCTGATGAAGCTCTGATTTTCCTTTGGGGGATAACGAACGCACTTGTTTTTCCTGAAGAGTCAACTGCTCCAGCAGTTGCTTCACTTTCGGAGCGGCTGCATCGGCTTCTTCTTTATTGGTGATGGATTCGAGCGCACGGATAAATTCACGGGAGCAATCAGAAAATTGCTTCAAAATACGTATTTCAGACTCAGCTTTGGCGAGGTCTTCCGCAGAGTATTCGCTCAAACGGTGCAGAGAAGGCGCAAAGAAGCCATTTTTCAGAACAGCAACCAGCTCCGCATCTGTTTCCGGTTTACTCAGTAATTCTGTTCCCAGCTGAATCATGAAGTTCGTGGAAGCAGACAATTTGCCCCCGTTCCATCTCATATACAACATCACGATTTTGGCTACTTCGTCGTCTTCTGGTCGGGGTATTTCCATAAATGTCTTTTGGTTCGTTTCAATGGACTCCAGAAGGCGCTTCACTTCGGGCACAGACTCTTTGGCTGAAACTTTACCGTTGCGAATATGCAACAGGAGCTCTACAAGCTCAGACATTTGACTTTGAGCTGCTTTTATAGGAGCAAGGCATTGTTCCAGCATGGTCTCCTGTGCGTCGGACAGCTTGGATTCTGCGAAGCAGGGCGTGGTCAGAGCTGTCCCCACAGCAAGAAACAGGGCGGCGGCGGTGAGAATTCTACGGATGGCGGTTTTCATGATAATTTCTTCTTTTACCTATGATAATACATCACGGCGGCGAATCCGCAACTTTTTTTTAAAAAAGCAATTTTTCTACTTACGCAGGGCTATGTGTAATGCCTTCTGCATAGCAGATACGGAAGCGTACATTGCGCGCCGTTGCCCGCTTGTGTTCGAAGTTGTGGAATTCATCATCACTGCCCGGATAATCGACACCCCGGCTCACGGATTCGGGGGTATTCAGATAAGTCCGAGCTTTCTGCTGTGTCAATATGCCCCTATCCTGTTGACAGGGTATTATTCTGCGCAGAGGCGGCAGGCAAAAACGCTGCAGCGTATTCGGGCTCGACCCTACCCTGCAATCACGCGGCGGAAAAAATCATCCAACGGGGCAACATCCGGGGGCGGAGAAGCCGGCAGAGCCCGCACCGCTTCATCCAGCGCAGCCAGCTCACGGGCAATGAAAGACATGGCAGCAGGATGAGCCGGACCGGCGGCTTTTTCAGTAGAACCGTTCCGCAGAGCCAGTAGTTCATCCGTGACCTCCTGCATCTCATCCGGCAGCAGGTGCCGCAAATCGGCAAAAGGCACGGGGGCAGGTTTGCGCTCCTGCAGCACCCAGCGTGCTGCCAGCAGCGGTCTCAGCGCGTAGAAATACTGCTTGTAGGGCACCTCTTCCCGCTCCAGATAGCGGTGAATGGTGGATGCCGCCATTCCGAGGTAACGGGAAGCCAGCAAGCCCGGTTGCACGACGCGACGAATGAGTTGGCGGAATTCCGGCAGCCACGGGCTGCTGCGGTACACGATGGGAGAATCCGCCCACTCATAGACGGTCAGGTTGGATTTCAGCGTAAGCCCCAGAGCTTTACGCAGCTCCCAGCCGGTAATATCAAAGACCTCATTGAGCTCCCACTCCACCGTATCCCGCGGCGGTCGAATGGAGAGGTAGCGCTCCTGCGGGTAGTAATAGATACAGCGCACATCATAATCGCTGGTAGTGGAGGCATATCCCCACGCGCGGCTCCCGGACTCCACCGCCAGCAGGAGACGGCAGCCCTTCTGTTGCTGCAAATCATCCAGTTTGCCCTGAATCTGCTGTTCAATATCCTTCATCATGTAATCGAATGCGTAGTTCTGCCAAATCCTGACGCAGCGAGCCTGTTTGCGGCTCCTCCGGCAGGTCGGACTGCTCAAAAAGCGGTTTCAGGGCGGCCATTTTCTCTTCGGCTCGCTGCACCAGATCCTGCAGCGGCAGCTGCCCCGCCTTGATTTGCCGCAGAAATTCGTTGTCCCATGTCCGGCGAACATGTATTTTACCCTCACGGGCAATTTCCTCTGCCGTATGCAGAAGGCGGAACACATGTGACATGTGCTTGACATCATACAGCCCCTGCTCTGCACCGAGGGTACAGGAGGTCACCAGCCGCGCCGGGTTGCGCTTCGCCGCCCACTCGCGATATTGGGCGCAACGGCGATTCTGCTGCGCATAAGCCTCTGCGCGGAACAACATGTTGCCCAGCGGCTCGGCATCATCCGGCACCGACGGGCACGAAACGCCCGTACCGTCCTTTCCGAAGAGACCGTAGCGGGAAGCATGCCGATACAGCACATACAGGTTCTCATCCGGGCTCACCCGCCGGGCCGCCAGTTGGTGCAGATTCAGCCCCGCCATCCCCAGCCATTCCGTCAGCGGAACCGGCTTCCCCTGCACCACCACCAGAGCAAAATCAGAAGCAACTGCCGACTGCGGTTCGGGCTCCGCCGCCTTATCGTGAGTGGCGGCTAGGCGTTTCAACTGTCGCCGGGCGTTCGCCATGTAGGTGTAATAACA
Source organism: Akkermansia sp. (assembly GCA_045579245.1). Classification (GTDB taxonomy): domain Bacteria; phylum Verrucomicrobiota; class Verrucomicrobiia; order Verrucomicrobiales; family Akkermansiaceae; genus Akkermansia. The sequence goes on along the minus strand of JAZNLU010000098.1, from coordinate 5,706 downwards.
CTTACGAGAGAGGAATTGATACTTACCCAGAAAGGTTTTCAACCACGGAGCACAGAACAGCTCCTGCTCCCCGCCTACACAGGCCAGCAACTCCAGAGCGCCGGAATTGTTCTGCTCCAACTCACGGCAAAAGGTCCCCAGCTCCGTGTACTGGCGGTCGTGTTTCTCATCCTGAACAAGCGGCGGTGCCTGCCCCGCCAGCACCATTGGCAGCGGAGCCAGAAACACGCCCTTAAAATCGTCATCACTCGTGGGCGTGTCCAGACCATACGCCTTGCTGCCGGCTATGCAGTCCAGACAAATATAAGGTCGTACGGTATCAAGATTCAGGGGCATGGAGTTATGCTGCCAGATTTTTCGTGAATTTCAAGCTTTTTCGCCAAAAGCCTGCCACTACCCATACGTGACCCAAAAATTGGGGACACGTGGATTTACGAATGACGAATTAAAAGTAAGCGGCTTACGCCGTTTTAGAGATAAACGGGAACTCTCTGCAATGAATGGAGCTCCGGATGCTCCTGCCAAGGGATATTTGACAAAATGTGCTAATTTTTAGTGTATAATGGATATTTTCGTCAAAGCTTTGGGACACGTATGAATGTACAGCTCAATCATCTCACAAACAACGACTTATTACACCCTGTGCAAATTTTCAAGTAGAACTTGAAAATTTACACAAAATCACTCAACGCCTTGTCTGCGAGACAACTAAATCGAACACATCCAAATAGGAGCACACCTGAACATCCTGAACCAAGCCCAGAGACTTACCGCCATACACGAGTTGGGGAGTCCCTGCGGTCGGTACACTTTTACAAAATTGCCGCAACCCACGGCACAGGGAAGGAGAATAAGTAGTGGTGGATTTTATTTCCACCGGGTACGGAATACGTCTGTTATCCAGCAACATGTCCACCTCATTACCCCGGGTATCGCGGAAGAAATAGAGGTTCGGCGTATGCCCGGAGTTAAAGCAAGCCTTGAGAGCCTCCACCACCACTAAATTCTCGAACACATTGCCCAAAAGTGGGTCACGCCCCATCTGGGAAGCGGTTTCAATACCCAGCAAATGGGCAACAAGCCCCGGCTCCGTAAAGTATATCTTGGGAGACTTCGTAAGGCGCTTTCCCAAATTCTGATAATAAGGCTGTAAAGTGAACAGAATGTAGGATGCCGAGAGAACGGAAAGCCACTCGCGCAGAGTTGTGGAGCTTACACCTACATCTCCGGCAAGAGAAGAAAGATTTACCTCCTGCCCAACCCGTGCCGCGAGCAATCGAAGAAAAAGAACAAAGGAATCCAGGTTGCGGATATTAAGAATCTGGCGAACATCCCTCTCTACATAGGTACGAAAGTAGGAAGCATACGCATTGGTGAATGATACGCCGCCGGCATGCACGCGCGGTAAGCCTCCTTTCACCATATACTCGTCCCGCGAAAGTTCAATACCGGCACGCTGTAACTCATGCAGAGAAAGCGGCAGCAAATCCACCATGCCCGAGCGCCCGGCAAGACTCTGGGTTACAAGAGACTGCACCTCCATTTGACGGCTACCGGTCAGAATGTACATTCCCGGGTTATCCTCGCTATCCACCGCACCCTGCAAGTAGCTGAGCAGCTCCGGCGTATGCTGCACTTCATCAAAAATACAGGGAGCCGCATGCTGCCGCAAAAACTGCCGGGGATCTGTCCGAAAGCGCTCACGCTCATCTAAATCCTCCAGGCTCACATAATCATACTCAGGGTATAAATGGCGAGCCAACGTCGTCTTGCCGGATTGACGCGGACCGCTTATCGTCACTACCGGGAACTCCTGCATCATACGCTGCAGATGCCCGCTCACGTCTCGCTCTATGTACCTTTGCTCCTTCACAAGCAATATATTAGCACACTCTGTGTAAATTTTCAAGTAGAACTTGAAAATTTACACACTTTTGCTTTATTTACGGAATATCAAGTATTTACAACCCACATAACAAATCCGGCAGCGCAGGCGCGGACGGACAGCTGAAGAAAACGCACGGAAAGCAGGGAACGCAAATGTTTTACGGATGCGGCATCATGGTTTCCAGGCGAAGGATAATCCTGTCAGATTGGTCGGCACAAAGCCGTTCTGCTCAAAATCATAACACCACGTTTGACCATTTTCATGACGCAGGAGAAGAAGCCACCGGGCAGACTCAGCATGAAACGCCCAGCCCATTTCGATACTTCCGGGCATAACGGCTTCCCGGGGTATAAGCAAGCCCTGCAAACCACTCATTCTTTTTGCCTGATGCACAAAGGCTGCGGCATCAACAGGCTCATCCCCTATCACCACATCATCCACATGCAGGGCATCCTCTTCCACAACCCTGTCGGTTTCGTAATACTTTATCTCCAAAGAAACGGAGTCCGGCGTGGCATCCGCATCCATGGATACAGAACACATCTTCAACGGTTCAGCCATATTCAGCCGCAAATACACCTGCACCGATTCAGGCTCGTCCGAATGGAGGAAGCCCTTCTGTGTGACGCCTGACGGGCAAACATGAAAGCGTGGGATTTTGCCCCCCTTCTCCGGAAGTTCAAAGGTGTAAACAAAAGGCAAGAGACGAGATTTTCCCAAGGGCGGTATTCCGCAGATTTGCAGCGCATCTTCCCCCGCATCAGAAATTTGCACACGGTGTAATCCCAAATCCAGGCAATCGAGTATACAGCGCAACTGCCACGACTCATCGCTTGACCGGTACACAAAAAGCGTTGTAGCATCCACCCCGCTGGTATAACCGGTAATTGCCGCGACCATGAACTCTTCATCTGCCCGGACGGGAGAAGAATAGAGCACTCCCCACGGAGCATTGGGCAGGTATTGGCGGTCTCTGCAAATCAGATGTTGCATAAGGGCTACTTTCTCACGAGAGATACCCTCGGAAGCAAAAAAACAAAGTTTGGTTGCCTGCGATTGATTGCCGTTTTGAATAACGGCAGAGATCACAAACTCAGGCAAGCTCTGCTCCGTCTCCGCATGATTATCAATTTCAGCGGCAAGACGCTCAAGAGCTGTTTCCCCCGCAATCGCTGCCGACAGCAGAGGAAGCAGAAACAGCGGTATTATTGATTTCGGTTTCATTTCCTACAGAAGATAATACTCCCCGTGCGCCAATCCGCAATTTTTTTTACAATAAGAACATTTTTCCGCAAAGCCCCCGCCAAGAGGAACAACCTCAAGGCGGGGGAAAGAATTGTGCGGACAAGAGCAAAACTCACGCTCTGCGCCGACGGGCAACCAGAGCAGCCAGAGCCAACAGGCTCAAAGCACCGGTAGCAGGCTCCGGCACGGTAAATGTAAAGCCGGCTACATTATCCACCATACCGTCATAACTGGCTCCGTTCAGGGACAACGATAAGCCGGTATAATTCTCTGTTGAAGAGGCACCAAAATCCACTTGCACACCGGTATAACCGGCGTCCAACAACGCTGCCGTATCCAAAGATAACGTCAACTCGCCTTCCACGGTGCATTGGAAAAGCTCACTCAAATCCACGGTGTAAATACCAACCTCCCCCAGTTCCGACAAGCCGACATTCACCACAGCATCGGAGAGGACAATACGTCCGTCCGCCCCCACAGTGAAGGTACAATTCTCATCGAAGCTCACATTGGTGAGCATGAGTGTGGCCAAATCGGCAGAGAAATGCACATTCTGCATTTGCACATCTGCAATGGAAAACTCATCCAGAGGATGCTGCATCCACACATTCTCCATACTGGCTCCCGGAACATTTCCCTGAATGCCGGAGGAGTTCACGTTTACACCACACATCTCAGCGATGCTATCAGACTCGGACAGGAAAGTAATCTGCGCAGATTCCACTTCCAGCTTGGCCCATTGCTGCAGTCTAATCATACCGGGACCGGAAATGGATTGAACCTTATGCGTTAGAACATTGGAATCCTTAACCGAATCAGGGTTCACGCCCTTTACGTCCAACACTGCGCCCGATGCTATGCGGATATCCGAATCTGATAAATCGTTGGCATTTTTTGAATAGTTTTGAGCACTAAAAATCAAAGCCAGCGTGCCCTCTTGAACATCAATGGCACCGGCATTCGCGGTGGTATTGCAGAGGTAGAAGGCACTCTCGCCGGTCTTTGTAATGGTGTGTCCATTTAAATTCAAAGCCACGTTTCCATAACTTTGCCCCACCATACCGAAATCATAAAGAGCATGAACGGTTGCATCACCCTCCAGATCCACCACAGGCAAGCTCTTCCATGTATAAGAAATGTCTGCTCCCTTATTGGCAAGAACAGCACCTTCCTGCAACATAACATGGTAGTAGGTTTCACCTCCATTGAGATCTAACGTACCGCCCTTTTCCACCGTGAACACGCGTTCCGGAGCATCAGAGTAATTTACTCCCAAGCCTGTTTCATCATCATCCGCACAGTATGCGTTACAAAGAACAGCTCCGTCATGCACCGTCACGTTACCTTTCAATACAGCCCCCACACCTGCCGTAATCTTCGTACTTTCGTCTTCCTGAACCACCGAGGCATTCCAAGAGAAAACACCCTCGTGCCCCTCAATGCTTATGGCATCCGAACCACTTTCAGAAAGGACCTTTACCACAGCATCTGTGCTGTTATAAATTTGAGCACTCCATACACTGCCCTGCATTTCTAGCGTACCGGAATTCTTCACTACAGCGTACTGGGACTGCGAAGAACTGCGGTAGCTCTCGCCGGCGTCAATCGTCACCCATTGAGCCCCGGCTACGTACTCCTTATTATTGTAGGAAAAAATACCGGCAAAGGCTATGTTGTCATTAATGACAATATCTGAGGCATTCAAAACCACATTGTTCAGCGTTACCACAGAACTGCGATTATCGGGATCGGGACAAACGAAAGATACCGTCGTGGTATTCATTCCGTTAGATGAAATCGTCACAGTCGTGCCCGACATGCTTTTCATAGCGGTTGCAAAGCCATTAGAATCAAGGGAAAGCCAGCTGTACAGATAGCCATTCGAAGTAAATTGATGCACCCCACCATCATCCCGTGTGGATGTCGCCCATTGTCCGGGGTCGTCGGCTTCACCATTGAGCATACTGTCCCCCTGAGAAGACAGTCCGATGTACCCATAAGCCTGAGCAATAAGGTAATAGGTATCCGGAATCAGTGTCGTGATATTCCAAGTCTTTCCATCATAATCACTACTGATACCACCAATAATGAAGCTCAGTTCGAATGCCTTACCATTTTCATAGCCACTGGCTGAAATCTGTTCCGAAAGGTTATAGGAATATGCCGGTACTGCACCCAGCAACATGGTCGATGCTATCAAACGACGAATAAGAGCTGATAATTTCATAATATAGTACTTTCTGGCAGGTTAGCAAATTCCGCCCCGGGCGTCAAGGAAAATTCATGTACAGTTTCTGTATTGTGCGAGTTGTAAAATCAAATGCGACACCGGAAAGCGCCCCAAACAGTCACCATAGGTGCCCAAACTGCCCTAGCCCGGATGGGGGTGCGGGGGAAGGACAGCAATGAGTCCTTCACCCGTATGCCGCGATGAAACAAAAAAGAGGTGCTTTTCGGTGTTGTAGGTGGCATAATGCCTGTGAAAACTTAACTACAAACAACACTTAACGATGATGAAAAGCACCCAAGAAGATTGGGGTGCTCTCTCTAGAAAAAGCAAGCACATAAATGAA
>JAZNLU010000097.1:0-1926 GCA_045579245.1 Akkermansia sp. | reverse complement strand
CAAATCTTTCTCCGCCTTAAACAGTGCCAGACTCCGGGTGTAGTGATCCACCGGCAGTCGCATCAAATCCGGCAGACTGAAGATGATATTGACATCGAAATTCGAATAGTTGGAATAGCTGCGCCCCTCACTCTTCATCAGTGCCGTGTTAAAGTAGTAACCAATATCCACCAGCGGGATGAATTGGCGGTACACGCGCTCGCGCTGATTTTGTGCCTCTTTCACATTCTTGCGCGCACGCTGCATCTCCAGATTCTGCGCCTCCAACAGGGCTACGGCTCGCTCCCAGCTCAGGCTGCGCACCGGTAGGCTCTCCCAATCCGGCATCTGTCTGTAGCTCTCCATCAGCTCCGCCTGAGCATCGCCCACCCGCTCTGTTACGGAGCAAGCGCTGAGCAGTACCGCTGCGGCAGATAATATGACATGTAAAATTCGCTTCATCTTTCTTATTTCAATATCTTACCGATGGGACGACCTGCGGCAAAGGCTATCGGAATGCTCGACACCAACACACAGATACCGAACGCCAACAGAAAGGTACGTATATCGTTCTCCAGCTCCCACAGCGTCAGCGTGATATCCGGGCTCTTGTAAAGCACCCGGGTAATATAATCCCGCACTCCCCACACCGCAGCTAGCGATGCCGCAAAACCCACTGACACCAACACCGCATTCTCCACGATAAACGACAAGAACAGCAGCAAACGATTGATGCCGAAACTGCCGATTAGCGCATAAATATAGCGATTCTCCCGGAACTCCAGCGAGGAAATACTGGTGAGCAGCAGGCAGATGATGGCAGAGATACCCAGCGTTATCCACACGCGGAAGCTGTACTGGGTACTCTCCATCTCCCCCAGCTGTTCCAACAGCTTACCACTGCTCAGAATGTTGAGCCTCCTCTTATCCAGCTTGCCCAGCAGACTCAAGGCGGCTTCCTGTTCCTGCACCTGCTCAGCTGTGGGATTCTTCATCCGCAGCACATAGCGGCGCATGTAACCGTTCTGCCAAATGTTGTTCAAACTGCCGTAGGGGATGAAAACGGCGCCCTCCCGATACAAGCGCCGCAGGATGCCTGCCTGTTTCTCCGGGATTGTTACAGCGCGCAGGCTATAGCCGTCCAGGCTCACTTCCTCCGGTCCTGCCTGATGCACAGGGGCCGCAGGCAACAGGTACATCCCATTTCGCTCCGTGCGGGGAAAGAGCCCCGTACACAGCGGCATATATTCCACCAGGCTGTAGCGCTGCTTGCCTATCATCGCCCCGGCGAAAGATTCATGAAACAGGTATAAATCATACTGCTCCGGGTCGGGTTGTACTAATTCATGGCCACTACGATGCACGCTGCCGCGCTCCCTATACTCTGCGGCCACCACCAGATTCGCACCGCTGCGGTGAATCCGCTGTCGCAGCACTTTCACAGATATTACGTAGCTGCTCAGGAAAATAAGCCCGCACAAGCTCAGAAAAAAAACCACCGATAGCCGGGCCAATGGGCTGGACGGGCGGGTGAACCAGCGATAAACGGTATCACGCGCCAGATAAAAGGCTATCAGCAGAGTCCCCCACATGAGTTACGCTTTCTTTCTCAGGCAGATATGGGTTTCTCCCGTAAAGACAATTTCATAGTCGGGATGCAGCGCCGCCACCAGCTCCTCCCAGGATTCAAAAACGCGTTTCCCTGCGGCGGCTGCCAGCTCATGCTTGTGCAGATAGAGCAATTCCTCCCCCTCTGCGGCTCGGTAATATAACTCAGCCACCATATTCGCCCCCACCATGTCCCAAGCCTGTTCCCTGTCTGCCTCTGACAGGGCAAAGTAATACACCAGCGTCTCCTGCCGATTGCGCTGCTCTACCTTTTTGTGGTGCCAGCGTGCTTCAAAAAACTTCCCACCGCCTAAATCCAGCTTCAGCACCAGACGCTCC
>JAZNLU010000096.1:0-2096 GCA_045579245.1 Akkermansia sp. | reverse complement strand
GCCATGGGAAAGGAGTGGTTCAGGAAACAGGGGTTAGTCTCATTGCAGAGCGTAGTCTGTAAAGGTTAGGAAACCGCCGTATGCCATAAAAGGCACGTACGGTGGTGTGTGAGGGGGCGAAAGCCCCCTACACGATTGATGTGGTGATTGGTTGCATACCCTGCTTACCACAGATAACAATTACGAGCAACTTTGCTGAATCGACTTTTTGGCTGCGTTAAAAATGTAGATCAAATAAAATATGCTCATTTTTAGTGATTTATAAATCTTTTATTTGATTTTTCCTTCTAATTGACTAAAGTTACACAGTATAGGTCGAAAGCCTCCTCTGCTCAAAGACCCTCAACCACCCCAATTCCATTTCTGAATACAACCTTAGCTTCAACCTTAGCTTCAACCTTAGCTTCAGTTGAGTTATTTGATAATCCATTTACCGTTGTATTTACCACCTTCTCGGAATAGAAGCCCCTCATTCATCAAAGATTTCACGATACGTTGAATCGTACTTCTACCCACATTCAGATGTTCTGCGATAGCTTGTTGTGAAACTTTGGGGTCTTTCTCCATGGCAGCCAAAACAAGCTCACGCAGGGCCTTTTGTTTTGTTTGTTTAAACGGTAGCTCTACAGGCAAATGCTGCTGAGAGTCGGCAGAACCCGCGCCGGTAAATGCCGGATCTATCGGAAAAATGACGCTCATATCTTCCCCTCTTATAACGAATTGGGGAGTTGGGTAAGCATTTTCGAGGCAGATATCGAGAACTGTCGATATGCCGCGTCCCCAGGATTCTATATAACCGGCGCGGAAGAACGTATTGGCGATGAGCGGATTGAATGGGCGGGAGGAGTGGAATCCGGTTAAGTCATTCACTGTCCACCCCCAAGGGAGTACGCAGCTGTTGCTGATAACGAGTTTATCATCATCCACACGAATCTGGATAGGTATATTATCGCTCCAGTTGTTGTGGACAAGAGCATTGAAGAATATTTCGCGCACGGCAGCACGGGGGTAGGGGTAGCGCTCTATACGCACATCGTTTTTGTAGGTGATGTGAGCCTTGAAATACTTGAGGTAAAGAGTGCGGATGACTTCATCAGCCAAGCGAATGAGAGAGCCCTGAATTTCGTCGTGATAAAGCAGATGGGAACCTTTACTGAAGCGACCTATTTTAACATAACAACCGGGGTTTACCCAATCCGGATTCGGGTGAAAAAGTAAAGCGGCGGCGCGCGTCAACACTCCGGTTTCCGCAAGGTGCAAGCGCTCCAGGAGTTCAGCGGGAGCGGCTTTCAAATCTTCCTCGCTCAGACGACCACTACTTTTAGCCGCGCGTCTGAATATATCGAAACTCGCACCGTCCAAGTTGTCGACATTAACGTTGTGAAGAGGTACGGCATCCCAGCGCGTACCTGTTTTACGAAGCAAAAAATCATTCAGGGCAGCCCCCTTCAGCTGCTGTTTGGTGCTACCGCAACGATAATGGTACTCACCCTTATAGTTCACAGGTACTGAACTTGGAGCAACATTTATCTCGATATAATAAAGACTGTTTTGTTCCAACAGGTTAACCTCGGGCATGATGCCGAGAACCGATACAGTTTTGTTGGGGATATCTTCCATGAGCTGGCGATAATCCGCTGCACCGGTGACATTTCCTTCATCATCCATGCCGATATAGATACGACCACCCTGCGCATTCGCAAAACCACAAATCCATTTCAGGTACTCATCCCTCCAGGTTTTCTTCCACTCAATATTCTGATCTTCCGGCATAGGCGATTGAACTGCTTGATGCCAAGCTATCAGCTCTTTGGAGAAAAAGCAAGCAATTTCTGTAGGATTGGACGCAATACTATATGATGTGGAATACAAAAACTATTTTCAAAAATGGTATGCTGGCGACATTTATACCAAACGCAAAGATATGTCAAACGTGTATCATCGCATTCTGAATGCGATGTACAGACTTTTTTGCTTAAAATGTTGAAAAAAATATACTTCGGGAAACACGGAGTCAGAATCTTTGAGTCTCAAAATCAGTATTTAGAAATTTTGTATATCAATTTAAGCATATCCATTTTTGGGGTTAATGTTTA
>JAZNLU010000095.1:0-21217 GCA_045579245.1 Akkermansia sp. | reverse complement strand
TGGAAGCTCCAATATCAATGAAGAGCGATTCCGTCTCCATCACCTGCCGGCGCTGCCCCTCTGGCAGGAGGTGCGGCGGTCTCGTCCCTATCTGCCCGGGAATGCGGCGACCATCGCGCGTGTGCACCAGCACCCGCTGGCTGGGCAATGTATGATTCCACCAGCCACCCAGCGTCACTATCAGCAAGAAGCCATCTGGCGTAATCCCCTGCACCATGAACCCAACCTCATCCATATGCGCCAGGAGAGCCACCACAGGACCGCCAGCACCCCCCTTCAACTGGCAAACCAGATTACCCGAAACTGTCTCAGTTATATCACAGCAATCCTCCAGCTCCTGCGCGATAAGCTGGCGCACCTCATCCTCAAACCCGGAAGCCCCCGCAGCATTGCTGCAACGTTCAAGCAAATCTCTGTTCAGCATGAGGCTATTCTACACACTACCCCTCGCAGGAGCAAGCACAAATACCCGGAACTCCGGGCTATTCCACATGTGTCCCAAAGATTTTTTCTGAGGAACGCAAGTGCCGATAAATCCTAGGCTTTCCGAAAGAGTGCTTTTTCGAAGCCCCCTCTGTACTCAGGTTTGAGTAAAATTCGGTGGAGAATGCGCCTTATCTACCAGCTGATTCATCCAAGTCCACAAATCAATGTAGCTCATCAGGTGAATGCGAATGAATGTGACAAGGTTTGACATGTGCCAGTCGTACTTAGCCTTGTTTTTGAGGTATTGGAGCAGCAATATGGCTATCATAGCCGTCCAGATCTGACACATTACGGCATTCTTATTCGTTCCGATAAAGGTCTTGATGCGTAAATGCTGTTTAATTGTCTTAAAAAAGCTTTCAATCTGCCAGCGAGACTTATAGAGCGCACTAATAGTATCAGCCTCCCAGTGAGCATTATTCGTGATAAGCTCAATCGTATGCTCCGGCACTTCTGTGGTGTCTGCTGTCTGCCCTGATTTGCGGCGGGAAGAGTCATACGGGCGGTAAACCACAACGCGGCGCAAAGGGTGAGGATAGTTTTTTGACGTATCATCACCTACCAATTCTACGGCTTCATCTACCAGGATATCCTGTTCCCGGTCGTCAGGCTGCGCAAAAGCCTCTTTGCGGGTAAATTTGATATCCTTGCGCAGTCGCACAATAAAGCAGATGCCCCTGCTGTCCCAATCCCTCCAGAGCTGCGTATCATCGTATCCACGGTCGGCTACAATGATGCTGCGCCCCGGCGGCATCAGATGGTAAGCACCTATGTTATCCGACATCCTACCATCTGAAACGTGTACATCGATGGGAAGGAAATCATTCAGGGAAAAGAGCGTATGAAGCTTGATTGCTCCTTTTTCCTCACTATAATGAGCCCAGTTGAATATATTGAGGCAGAGTGTGATAACACTCGAATCAAGCAGCATGATACGAGATGCCTTGATACCCTCCCGGAAGCGGCAGGTGAATGTCTGCTGTCCCAACCGCTTGTGAAGCAGTCGGTAGATGTCCCGGAACACCATGGCATCGCGCTTTGCGTTCTGATGGCTGAGCGCATTGCGGGATGGAGCCTTTTGAATACCTAGGTGGTTAAGGCCGCCTCTTATGCCTTGTAATCCCTTGCAGATATCACGCAGGGACTGGCAGTCTGCCATATGGCAGAACAACAGGGCAATGAGGTGCGTCCAAGTATCGAGAGTTTGGCAAAACTTGTCCGTATGTCGTTTTTTTGCAGTAAAATCGACCAAAGTTCGACCGATTAAGCTTGCTACTTGGGAGAAAAGATGTACAGTACTCACGGAAGGTGGTTTCTTTTAGCAACACCAGCATACGGTTTACTGGTGAGAAAATCAACCTTCCATTTTCTTTGCCCTGATTTTTGCTATTTTGCTACCGTTTGGAAAAATCTTTGGGACACATGTGGCAAAATACACACTATCATATTTTTCGGGTCAGGCAATACCAAAGAAAACGGCTGTTATGAACCAAATAGCGCTTAAAGAGACGACGCGGTTCCCGGCAAAGACGGTACAACCATTCCAGTCCATGTGAACGCACCCATGCCGGAGCCTGTTGCACCAGACCGGCGTGAAAATTAAACGCCGCGCCCACACCGAAATAAACAGCAGGCGGGAGCTGCTCCCTGTGCGTATAAAGCCAGCGCTCCTGCTTAGGACAACCAAGACCCACCCACACACAGTTAGCACCACTTTCACGGATAGCCTGCAACATCTGTTCATCCATACCCTGCGGCCACTGACCCATCGGCGGGCAGAAATGCCCTACCACCCGGGCTCCCGGAAAGCGTTCACCAAGTCGCTGGGTCAGACGCGCACAGGCTTCCTCCGTACCGCCCAACAGAAAGTGCCTCACCCCTGCCGCACGACCAAGATTCCACATCCACTCCATCACATCCGGACCGTAGAGCCGATGAGCATCTGCACCCTTACGGCGCATCAGCCACACAATAGGCATACCATCCGGGCAAATATAATCGAAAGAACGCACCCCTGCCCCATATTCAGTTTCCCCCAAAATACGTGTCAGCACGTGTACATCCGAATGAGCCACAAGATACGCACGCTCCGCCTTATCAGCCAAGTCAACAAGCTCTTCTGATACTGAAGTCAAATCCCCCACTACATAAGGAATTCCCAAAATATGTTCGCATTTCCGTTCACTCATGATTATATCGCCTTTCCAAGTTGTCTGAGAGCTCCTCCCTTACGAAAAGAAACGCACTGCATGGCTCTTCCCATTACAGTGCGTTTTAAGGCGGGAGTGGGATTTGAACCCACGAATGTCGGTTTTGCAAACCGATGCCTTAGGCCACTTGGCTATCCCGCCGTGCATCGTTGCGGGGGTGAATATACACGAGATATTCCGCATAGTCAAGCTATTTTTTGATGTTTTACGTAATAATTTACAGAATTTGTAGAATAATTAACAGAAAAACAAGAGTAGTGACACTTCCCCCCCGCATGCCTTACACCATCTCGCCCCTAGCACGCAGATCGGCATTGATGGCATCCAGGATGGACAGCTCCGGGCGGAAATTGGCATCGTGGTGGGAGGAGCGGATGAAGGGGCCGCTGGCTACGTGCCGGAAGCCTTTGGCAAGTGCCACCTCGCGCAGTTCATCAAACATCTCCGGGCGAATGTAATCAATCACCGGCAAATGGCGGGCGGAGGGGCGCAGATACTGCCCCATGGTGAGGACGGTGACACCGTGTTCCAGCAGGTCATCCATAGTGCGTTCAATTTCCTCACGCGTTTCGCCGAGCCCGAGCATGATACCGCTCTTGGTGACTACCATACCCGGCGCCATCTGCAGCGCGCGCTGCAGCATGTGCAGGGAGCGGCGGTACTGTGCACGGAAGCGGACGATGGGGGAAAGACGCTCCACGGTTTCCAGATTGTGGTTAAAGATATGAGGGCGCGCCTCCATCACCATGGCAAGAGCCTCTTCGTTGCCGTTAAAATCCGAGGTCAGCACCTCAATAACAGTCTCCGGGCAGCGGCGGCGTATTTCGCGTATGGTGGAAGCAATATGACCGGCTGCACCGTCCTTCAGATCATCACGCGTCACCATGGTAATGACGGTGTGTGTGAGCTTCATGTGCTCCACAGCCTCGGCAATCTTGCGGGGTTCTTCCGGGTCAAGCGGGGCGGGCTTGGCGGTGCGGGTGGCACAGAACCCGCAGGCGCGGGTACAGACATCACCGCAGGCCATGAACGTGGCCGTGCCGTGGCTCCAGCACTCGCCGCGGTTGGGGCACATGGCTTCCTCGCAAACCGTGACCAAAGCATTATCCTTGACCAGATTCTGCACATCCTTGAATACCCTGCCCTTGGGCAGTTTGACTTTGAGCCAGGAGGGTTTGCGAGCGGGTTTATCTGTCATAGCGCGGAATGTTATACTCTGAAATTCAGGAAATGCAAGTACAAAAACACCCGCGCGGCGTAGAAACGCGGCGCGGGCGGTATAAGGATGTGTCGTTTCCCCGGTTTAGCGGGAGTAAAGTTCCACGATGAGCTGCACGTTCACAATCGGGGCGATTTCCTCCACGGAGGGAACGCGGGCGATCTTGCCGGTGAGCTTGGCGGCGTCAACCTCAATCCAATCGGGCGTGGTGGCGTTGGCAGCCAGCTCCACGTAGCGGTTGGCGAGCGCCTGAGAACGAGCCTTGGCGGCAACAGACACCACATCACCCGGCTTGCAGGAGTAGGAGGCGATGTTGACCTTGCGGCCGTTCACGGTGACGTGACCGTGGGAGACCATCTGGCGGGCGGCAGCACGGGTGCTGGCGAAACCAAGACGGTAAATGACGTTGTCGAGACGGAGCTCCAGCAGCTGCAGGAGGATATCACCCGTCACACCGCGGCGACGGCTGGCTTCCTCATAGTACTTGCGGAACTGGCCTTCCAGCACACCGTACATGAAACGGAGCTTCTGCTTTTCGGCAAGCATGATGCCGTAGTCAGACTTCTTCTTGCGACCGGCGCGGGCACCGTGCTGACCCGGAGGGAAAGGACGGCGGGCAAAAGCCTTGCTGGCACCGAAGAGCTCCACGCCGAAACGGCGGCTGATCTTAGCGGTAGGACCTGTATAACGAGCCATAATGTGTGTAATCTTTCTGGGTTAATGGAATTAAGCGCGACGAGCCTTGGGAGGACGGCAACCGTTGTGCGGAATCGGGGTCACGTCGGCAATGGAGGAAATCTCCAGACCGATGGCCTGCACGGCACGCACGGCGGACTCACGACCGGAACCCGGTCCCTTCACGCGAACCTCGACCTCCTTGAGACCGTGGCCCATAGCCTGGCGGCAAGCATCCTGGCATACCACCTGACCGGCGTATGCAGTGCTCTTGCGGCTGCCCTTGAAATTGAGCTTACCGGCGGAGGACCAGCCAATCACGTTGCCCTTCAGGTCGGTCACGCTCACCACCGTGTTGTTGAAGGTGGAGGAGATGTGCACAATACCGGTGGTAACGTTCTTGCTGCCCTTAGCCTTGAGAATCTTGACCTTATCGTCATCATCTGCAAGACCCAGCTCGGCAAAGATGTCGCGGCGACCCTCCGGCTTCTTCTGCTCAGCGGCAGGAGCGGCGGGCGTCTCCGTAGCGGGAGCCTCAACGGCGGGAGCCACGGTGTCTTTCACTTCTTCCTGGATGGTTTCTTCAGCCATGTTCAGTTTCTTCTTTTTAAGGGTTTACAGATGATTACTTCTTGGCGCCCACAGTCTTCTTGCGGCCCTTACGGGTGCGGGCGTTGGTGCGGGTACGCTGACCGCGAACGGGAAGCCCCTTGCGGTGGCGGATGCCGCGCAGACAGTTGATGCTGGTCAGACGCTTGAGAGCCATCTGCTTCTCACGACGCAGGTCACCCTCGATGAGGATGTTGTTGCTGGTGATTGCCTGCACAATCTTGGTCAGCTGAGCGTCGGAAAGCGTGCCCGTGCGCAGGTCAGGGGAAATGCCGGCCTGCTCAAGCACCTTCTTAGCCGTGGAGGGCCCGATGCCGTAGATGTAGCACAGGGAGGCCTCAACGCGCTTCTCATTGGGTATTTCGATACCGAAAAGACGAGCCATAGTGGTGTGTGTTTTTATTCTTTTGTTCCTTCGCTGCCTTCCGACAGCGCTTTTGACGCGCCGATTCTACTCTCTTTTTGTTTTTTGGCAAGCAAAATTTCATCAAATTTTACAACTTTGGATAAATTTGGGAATTTAGCATCATTTGCCGCTGCGACTACGCGCGCGCGGGTGAGCGCGCGAGTTGGGAAGATAGTACGCATTTTGGGCTTGCAGACAACAGGCAGAGGGCGTATACTCCCGTGGCTAATATGGATTTTTCAACCTTCAAACACCCGGAACAACCGCCGCAGGCCACCTGGCCCACCCGCCTGTGGGGATTGGGAATCGTGCTGCTGGCACTGGCGTTTGCAGCGGCACTGCTCACCTACAACAGAGGTGAGATGGGCTGGATAGTTTTCAACCCGATAGATGCGGAAGCAGCTGCCAAAGTTCCCTGCACCAACCTGCTGGGTACAGTGGGGCTTTACATGGCAGGTTTCTGTTACTGGCTGTTGGGCGCAGCCGCTGTGTACAGTATGCTGTTGCTGGTCATTCTGGGCTGCTGCATCCTGATTTTCCCGAGCCGCCGCTTTGCGGGACAGAGCATCGCCACGGTCTGCATGATCCTGTGTGCGTGTGCGGCACTTTCCATCCAGCCCTACATCCTGCAGGAGTGGGCAGCCAACAAGGGTATTGACAGTGTTGGCGGCAAACTCGGGTATCTGGACGGCAGCTGCGTGGCCGAACCGCTGATGGGGAGAGACTGGGCGCTCACGCTCTTCATCTGCTGCCACGGTCTGGCACTCATCTACTTTGCCCGCATGGGGTTCCTGGAATTCTGCAGAGCTTTCTGGTCAGACGTGAACAACATTGCCGAGCGTATTCGCACCCGTCGGGAACGCCGCCGCAACAAGATTCAGGAGATTCAGGACAACTGGCATCAGCACCGTGAAAAGGTGAAAGAGGAAAATCAAAATCCCATTTTCAGCGTGGCTCAGGAGCCGGCACCCACCATGCCAAGCCCGGTCTCTCCGGATTACTCCCGCCCCATGCAGCAGGAGAGACCGCAGCGCCCCGTCCGCGAACCGCTGCAGATACCGCCGCGCCAGGCTCCGCTTCCCCCGCGACAAAACTCCGGCATCGCGCGCACCATCTCCCGTGACCAACGCACCCGGCATCTGGATGTAGAGCCCACAACGCAGCTTGACCCGGATTTTGACAAACACTATGTAGAAACACCGGAACAGCCGCAGCGCACCCCTGTTCCCACCTCAGCCCTGCCCGGCATGCGCGCAGCCAATCGCCGCACGGAAGCATCGCTCCCGCAGAAGCCGCAGCCTGCGGCAACACCTGCCCGTGAAACCTCCCGACCGCGCGACCGCCGGGACACCCCTGCCGCCCGCAGCAACGGAGAAGAGCGCCACAACAACCTGCTTGACCTCATGGGGCAGGTGGAGGAAGCCATTGAACTGAGCAATGCCCCCGGAGCAACCGAAGAACAGGAACGCGAAGCACTCAATCTGAACCGAAAGGAATCCGGCAGCAAACTCACCGCTCTCTTCAACCGCGGGAAACAGGCACTGACCGGGAAAAGCGCCGACCCCGAGCCGGACCTCACCCCGGATAAACCCTCCATCAAATTCCCCCGCACCGCATCAGCCCCCAAAGTCTTGGAGACGACAGACCGCCGCCCGCAGGAAGCGGATTATCCGCTGCCCCCCTATGAGCTGCTGGATTACAAACCTGTGCCTGTAGAAGTCACCGAAGCCGCCGCTGAAGAGATGCAGGAGATGCAGCAGCGCATCATCGACACACTGGATACATTCAAGATTGCGGTGACCCCCGGTGATATCACGCGCGGTCCCAGTATCACCCGCTATGAGTTCTTCCCCCCGCGAGGCTTGCGCGTGACCCGCATTGCCACGCTCAACAAAGACCTCATGATGTCCACCCAATCCAAATCGGTGAACATCCTCGCCCCCATTCCCGGCAAAGCAACCGTGGGTATTGAGCTGGAAAATGCTCAAAAGTCTCCGGTATACCTGCGCGAGCTGTTGCAGTCTGATGCTTTCAACAACCCCAAGCTGCGCATCCCCGTTGCTTTGGGTAAGGATGTGTACGGCAACCCGGTCATCGGTGATTTGGCTGCCATGCCCCACACCCTCGTGGCAGGCACCACCGGTTCCGGTAAATCTGTCTGCATCAACAGCATGATTCTCTCCATGCTCTACAAGTTCCGCCCGGACGAGCTGAAGCTCATCCTCGTTGACCCCAAAATGGTGGAAATGCAGCCTTACCGCAAACTTCCCCACCTGGCCTGCCCCGTGGTGACGGTGGCGGCACGCGTCATCGGCGCCCTGCGCTGGGCGGTCAATGAAATGGAACACCGTTACAAACTCTTCAGCCAGGTGGGAGTCCGCAACTTCGAGGACTTCAACAACCGCCCGCCGGACGAGGAACGTGAACCGGAGGAAGAAGAATCAATTGATGAAAGCTACGTTGACTACGATGCCATTGACCGCATGGAGAGCGAAATCCTGCGGCAGGCAGATGAGGGGCGTGAGCTGACAGATGAAGACCAGGACGAGTTCGATTTCGATGAGGAAGAGCGCATCCCCACCCGCCTGCCCTACGTTGTCATCATCATCGATGAGTTGGCAGACCTCATGGTCATGGTGAAGGATGATTTGGAAAGCAACATAGCGCGCCTCACCCAGAAAGCACGTGCCGCCGGCATTCATCTGGTAGCAGCCACCCAGACACCGCGAGCCAACGTGGTGACCGGTCTCATCAAGGCCAACATCCCCAGCCGCATCGCGTTCCGTGTAGCAAGCCCGCTGGACAGCCGCATCATTCTGGACACCACGGGTGCGGAAAACCTGCTGGGCGCGGGTGACTGCCTATTCCTGCCGCCGGGCGGCATTTCCAAGATGACCCGCGTGCAGGGTGCCTGGGTATCCGACCGCGAGATTGCCTCCATCATCCAGCACTGCGCCTCCCACGCCAAACAGAAGTTTGAACAGGGAGTCACCGCTGAGATGAACAACAGCGACGGCAGCGGTGACGGCGGCGGCCGCATCGGGCCCAAAAACATGAGCGATGAGGATTCCGAGCTTTACACCCGCTGCGTCAACCTCGTCATCACCTCCCGCAAGGCCAGCACCTCCATGCTGCAGCGTCACTTCAGCATCGGCTACGGCAAGGCAGCCAAAATCATGGATGCCATGGAAGCCAACGGCATCATTGCCCCCTCTCAGGGTTCCGCAAGAGCGCGTGAGGTACTGGTTGACCCGCCCAACTAAACTCCCCTGCCCTGCTTGCCGCAGACGGAAAACAAATTTCGCCTCCGCAGGTACACCCTGCGGAGGCATTTTTATGCAACCGATGCTCGAATGTATTCGTCTTATTCTGCACACATAATCTTGACGAATGCTTCCTCCTGCAGTCGTGTGGCACCGCAGGCGAACTTGGCACGAATCTGGAGCGCTTCATCCAGGTCATCCCGCACAGAGAGCTTGACCTTGAAATCATCCCAGATACCGAACTGAGCACGGCTCTTGACCCAGGCGATACAGGAGCGAATCCCCCCGGAAAGGGGAAGCTGCTCCGTGCGGATAATGCGGAAGCCCAGGAAAGTATCAATCTTGCCTTCTGCCAGCGCACGCACGGTATTGTAATCATAGCTGGTGACCTCCGGCTGCTGCAGCAGGGCGTTAATCTGACTGCCGGTACAGGCCAGCACCAGCTCATCGCCATACGCGCGGCGTTCCTCACTCCAAGCCTCAGCCTTCTGCAGCATGGTGAGCGCATGGCGCAGCTTACCCACGGTCAGATTGCATTCTGCAGGCGTACCGCTGTCCGTATAATCCTCCGCAATCACCTGAGATGCGGGGAACGCCACCGTCTGCGTGCCATTCTCCCCGGTATATGCCGTACCGAGGAAAGCATCCAGCATCACCTTATCCATGGTGCGCCCGGCGGCGGCACGCAGGCTTTCAATGGTCTTGCTGACCGGCACATCGATATTGGCCAGTTTCTTGGCATCGAACTCATCGAAACCAATGGCCTTGGTATAGATGTGGGGGAACATGACACGGCGGGTCGTGGGAGCCTCATCCAGCACCGTAGACCCCATGCGTCCCGTCTTTTCCGTGAAGGAAAGCAAGCCGTACTGGTCAAACGCAACCATCTTGCCCGACAAGCCGGTTTCAACGGTCACATACTTATCGAGACGGGAAGCCTCCTGCTGAAGATAGGACCCCCACTTCTCGGAATACTTAATCTGGTAATTCTGTTCTATGTCTGCCATTTTGTTGTAATGTGTTTGTTTTTTATTGCGGCAAACCGGCTGTATAGGATTATCCATATGATGGGATACGGAGTCCGACCGTGTGGCGCAGCTCCCCGGTTTCGTTGCGGACAACGGAATTAGCAGTTCCCTGCGCTCTCGCCGTATCTATTCAAACACGCCTATCAGCATTTGTCACCCGAATCGCAGCCTGTTTCTCTTTATGCCCTCCCTTGGACTCTGTTCATCAATAGATAATACCCCCCAAAAAAACAGAGCGACACAACATAACTTTAAGCCATGTCGGCAAATAACACCTACCGACACCTGAGCATCGGTTCACCCCGGCAGCAGAAAGAACACGCATCACAGCTCCAGCACCAAGCCGTCATACGCAGGCTGCATAAAGGGGGGAAGCATGCGGGAGAGCGCATCAAAATCCACCTCATGCCCACAGTGAGTCACCAATCCCAGCCTCGGGCATAATTCCTGCATGAGCTCCACATTCTGCTCCACGTTGAAATGCGTGCGGTGCGGTCGGAAGCGCAAACCGTCCATAGCCAGCGCATCCAGACCGCCTAATGACGGGCGGGAGCTCTCCGGCAACTCCTGAATATCCGGCACATAACCGAAACTCTTCCCGCCGGAGCGGAAAACATAACCGTATGTTTCCACCGTGGCGTGAATCACCGGCACGGGAGTCACCTCTATATCTCCAATCGTGAAAGTCTTTCCGGCGTGGTCATGTGCTGCGGGGCGGATATAGCCCTGATAAGTGTTGGTCTCAGAGAAAGCCCAGGCGTACATGGTACGCAGCTGAGCCAGACAGGCTGCACCGGCATAGAGCGGCAGCCGCTCCGTGCGCCGCCAGCAGAAAGCGCGCATCTCATCAAATCCCGCCGTGTGATCCAAATGCTCATGCGTGTAAATCACACCATCGATAGCAGTCAGCCCATGGCGCAGAGCCTGCGCCCGCAAATCCGGGCAGGAATCCACCAGTAGTGTCGTGGTCTCGCTCTGCACCAGCACGGAGGAACGCAAACGCTTATTGCGCGGATTCTCCGACTTGCAAACCGGGCACTCACAACCAATGACCGGAACCCCTGTGGAAGTACCGCTGCCAAGAAAAACTACCTTCATCATCTAAATTGGGATTTGAATTCCGCGCTTATTATGCCATAATAGGCGCGGAACTGAAAGCTAAATATGCTAACACTGCTCAAGATTCGCCATCTCGCTCTGGTAGATGAACTGGTCTGGGAACCCGGAGAAGGGTTCCTGGGAATCACCGGGGAAACCGGTGCGGGCAAATCAGTCATCATGGGCGGCATATCGCTGGTCATGGGCGAGCGTGCAGATAAAAGCCTCATCCGCAGCGGAGAAACGCAGTGCAGCATAGAAGCCGTGTTTCGCCTGAAAAACACCGATTCGCTCAACGAACAGTTGCAGGAAGCCGGAGTACCCGCCTGCGAGGAGGGGGAATTACTCATACGCCGAGTCATCACCGCTACCGGCAACCGCCAGTTTATCAATAACAGCCCCGTCACCCTCCACCTGCTCAGACAGGTAGCCGGAGGTCTGGTGGACATGCACCACCCGGACTCCCACCGCTCCCTCACCTCTCAGGAGCGCCAACTCTGCCTGCTGGATGCCTTTGCAGAGGCCCCCCCCCTGCTCTCCGCCTACCACACAGCCTACCGCCGCTGGCTGGATGCCCGCTCCGCCTACCGTGAACTGTTGGAGAACGAAATGGCCAATGAACGCGAGCTGGATTTCCTGCGCCACCAGGTGGAAGAAATTGAATCCGCTGCCTTCACCGCAGAAGAAGTAGCCGGACTGGAAGCCCGCTGGCAGCGCGCCCGCAACGCCGGACGCCTCCGCGACACAGCTCTCCCCATGGCACAAATGGTTTCTGAGGAAGAAGATTCCCTGCTGGACCGTCTCCACACCCTCGTACGCGCCGGGCGAGAACTGGTTCGACTGGATGCTGACAGCCAACTCTGGCTTGCCCCGCTGGAGGGTATCATCGAGGAAACGGAAACCCTGGCAGATGAACTCCGGCACTATCTCGCCCGCCTGGACGGCGACCCGGCAGAGTTGGCAGAGTTAGAAAACCGCGTCGCTTTGCTGGATTCACTCAAGCGCAAATACGGCGTGGATTTTGAGACAATTCAGGCACACCTCGCGGAATGCCGCGCCCGCCTGGACGCCGTGGACAACCGTGAGGAACTCCTGCGGGTTCTCAAAAAAGCGGAAAATGAGGCGTACGCCTCTCTGATTCTTGCCGCAGGAGAGCTTTCCGCCGCCCGCCGCAAAGCTGCGCCGCGGCTGGAAAAAGAATTTCTGGCGCATGCCCGCCAACTGGGCTTCCGGCAATCCCTCTTCAGCGTACGGCTCAGCGCCCTTCCCTCACCCGGACCGCAGGGAGCGGAAATGTGTGATTTTCTTTTCGGACCCAACCCGGGCGAACCGCTCAAAGAGCTGCGTCTCATTGCCTCCAGCGGAGAAATGGCTCGGGTCATGCTGGCGCTCAAGAGTGCGCTGGCTTCACAGGATGATACACCGCTGCTGGTGTTTGACGAGATTGATGCCAACGTGGGCGGCGAAATTGCCCGCGCCGTCGGCATGAAAATGCGGGAATTAGGGGGCGAGCACCAGGTCATCGCCATCACCCACTTCCCCCAGGTGGCAGCTCTGGCGCAGCACCACTACCTCATCTCCAAAGGAATGCTGAACGACCGCACCGTCTCCCGTCTGGAAGAAGTGAGCGGAGATACCCGTGTCACGGAGCTGATGCGGATGCTGGGCACTACCGGTGCCTCCGCCATGGCACATGCCCGCGAGCTGCTGGAAATCTGAAAAACTTATCTCCGATACAAGCGATTTTCCGACACCCCGGCATCAAGCCCAACATACCGGCTCAGTGCCCCCTGCGTTTCGGGTTGCCGGGTTACAAACGCGGCATTCCCTCTCAGGTTCGTGCCGGTATACCGCGCAAGACCTGCTCAATATCCCCTGAGGAGCGGATACGATACAGAGTGTGAATAACAGTTGCCATGCCGAGGGGTATGTTAAACTGCGCCGTGACCGTTCCGTCCGCATGATACACCATGGCATAAGGGCGGTTCATAGGCGGCATCCCCCAACAGCCGAACCGATCATATATCCCCCTGCTCCCAATGGCAAAGGGTTCAGGGACGGTGCTTCGTATCATACCAATCAGCCAACATACCAAAAGTACCGTCTGGGCACCCCAGCTCAGCCAGATAATATGCGTTTCCGGTGGATTAAGCCACCCTGACACAGCCACGGACAAATAAAACGCAGCAGCAAATACCGCCCACAGCCAGGTACGCACGCCCACTGTCTGGCAACTATGCCCCTCCATGTATAAAAGCTCCCCCTCCGGCAACAGTGGGTGCGTATCGGAAATCGGCTCAGGAGCGGGAGCATCCGTAAGCCCTTTCTGTACCGCTCTCAGGCATTTTGCCCGCTCCGGGGCATCATCTCCCACGTCAAGCATCGGTACAGGCTCATCACCTTCGCCATGAAACCACAATTTTTTCCCCACCGCCCGAATACGCAGGCAACGGAGCGGATAAATCCGGCAAACGCTATCCCCTCCCTCAGACCGCACGCAGATGACCCGCTCCGATGTCACCATGACCAGACGCCGACGCAGCAAATCCCTCCGCACGGTAATCACCGTCTCAGCCAACAGACCAAGCCCCAACACCCCCAACCAGATAAGAAGAAAATCGACCGATGTCATGAAAACACACAGACATACGGGCAACAATAGCACAATCCCCACACCCAGCCCCAAGCGGAACAGATCCGTAATCCCCAGCTCTGCCCAAGTCCACGGTAGTGCCGACTCCATCAACACCCGCTCTCCGGGCAGCAGGGGAACTGAAGTCTTCTTCATCAGCGAAAAGAATCTTTCCAGCCATTCGGCATGAGGTTGATATACCGGCGGCAGGTCGGCAGGGAATAAAAATAGTGAAAATCATCATCCGACAGCACCAGCCGGTCAAGCGCGGCCGTTGATTCCGAACTGCGGGATTCGCGCGTGAGACTCCATAACTTAAGCTCATAGACACGTTTTCCCGAAGCGTCATATAACACAAGACAATCCCCGGGGTTAAAGCAATCCCACGGAGGACGGACATAGTCGGTATATACCGGTTTCCCCTGTTCATTGATACGCCATATTTTCACCGATGAAGGCACCAGGGTTTCGCGGTTCGGTTTCAGCAATGGCTGCACACGAGTGAGGAGAGTCTTCATCTGCCCCCATTCATCGGAACCCGGCGACAAAGGCATCACTTTTCTGCCGGTGCACCAGCATTCATTTGCCGCACAATCCTCATGCCGAAACTCTGCCCGCACCGCCACGTGCAGCGCCGCCTGCAGCTGAGCGTGCGATTCTCGGTTTTTCTCTATGAAAGATTGATACACGCGCTCCCGGTACACCGCATTTCGGTGCTCAATCTCAGCCCTGAGATGCACTATTTGCTGTTGGCTGCATGACACGGCAAAAATGGCAGGCAACATTATTTGTACGGGCAATTTCATCACAGTCCCAATATACCAAATAGCATCACACCGGGCAAGCACAATAACAACGCGGTCCGCGTTCAGATTGGCAATGACGCTGAGCAGCGGATTCCCGACTTATCCAGAATAATCTCCCGGACATTTTCCGGCAGTGCCGACAACTGCGCGCCCAAGGCAGCCAGTACGGAGCAGCCACCGGTTATCTCTATGCCGACACTGATGCGAAGCGGTTCCTCTGCGTTCGGTGCAGGCATGATGTTGACAAAATCGCAGGGCTGCCACGCAGGAGAAAGACCGGCCGTCAACTCCGTATCAGGCAGCAGGAACTCGTGATCAAGCTCCTTCACCGCCCATTTCAGACTGTTCAGTATTTCCTCACGCCCCTCCGCATCAAACCGCAACAGCAATTCCCCCGTTACTTTATGGTGATAAACGTACAACATCGGTATAAATCAATTATCAAAGCTTTCTTCAATCAGACAGCACAGCGGGACGATGGTAACAAACGGGAGATTAAATCCCACCCAACCCGCAGTCGTACAAACAACAGATAAGGCGGCATCCGTCACATACAATACGGCAGTAACCGGCATCAGCGCATAATTGAGTGCATTGCGCTCCACCGGGAGCTCAAGTGCAGGCGGCAGGGCAAATACGCTGTTGAAGGAATGAGCGCTTACCTGCGCCGCGCAGTCAACACCCTCAAAATGTTTCTGACTGAGCACCTGTTCTCCCGGCGGAGGCGCCACATATCGCCGCCCGGGCAACAGGTGTTTCACCGCCTTTTTATCCAAAGCCATGTACCGATTTATTGTCGGCATCCCCTCCCGGTATTCCGGTCGGGAGTTCAAATGATACGAATACCCCCGGCATCCTTTGCCAAGGATATGAGTGGTATAAAGGGTTTTCCTTGCCGGGACGCGGTAAAACTCACAGCGGGCGTAGTATACCCCGCCGCGCTCGTAAAGTTCCACCTTATCCGGCCAAGACACCCAGTGATAAACCTCTTTTCCCACTCCGTCCGGGATAGTATGCGTGCTCACCTGCGTACTCAGACAGGAGCTCAGCGTCAGCAGACTCAACAGCACGATAAGGCAGTATTTGATCATGTTGTCTAAAATCAATGGCAATCAGTTGTGCTCTGCAAGTTTGTCTGCGTCACTCTCCGCAGTACCGTTTCGCTCTCCAGCAAACGCAGGCGGGCGCGAAACAGCAGCTCATGAAATTGGTAGCCGACCTCTTCGGAAGCCGCTGCGGTTTTCTCCAGTCGGCAATACAAATCCGCAGCCTCCTTTGCCCATGCCTCTGCCCGCTGCCGCACTCCGTCACCGGGCGGAGTGAACAGACAAAGCCCCTGACCATCCAGCGCGGCAAGAGAAAGCTCAGCCTGAGGAATCAGCCCATCCTGATACCGTCTCTGCAGGATTCTCACCCATTCTTCCTGACAGATTCTCACTTTCTGACCATCCGGCTCTATATGCTGAAACCACAAAAGTTCCGTTTTGAGCCAATCTTCCCGGTTGTTCATGGATTCGGCAGCGTGCGTGAGCACCTGCCGAATCCTGTTCAGACGCTCGCGGGTAGGGATTTCCCCCTTGTTCGAGACGGAATGGAACTCCGCAGCGGCGAATAATTCCGCGCCGGTTTCATACACAACGCGCAGCGGAGCAAGCCCTTCCCTGTATCTCTTTTCGGCAAGGCGGTATGCTACTGCAAACAAATCGACGGAGCGGGAGCCTTCCTCCCCGCCGCATGTCTCTCTTTGCAGTTGATACAAGGCGCGAAGCCGCAGACTCTGAACAGCATCCTCCGCACCGCATGCCCTGCGCCCCTGCTCAGCATCCGACAAATGCCCCGCCGCTGCTTCCCACGCGGAGCACACACCCGGCATCAGCCACGCACACAGGGCAACAGCCGAATGAACGAAACAGGAATGCATATATCTCACCGTCTTCATGAGCTTTCCGAGGAGGTATTACTTCAGCATATCAAACACATAGGCATGATTCCATGCCATTGCAGCAGCAAAAAGAAGAAATGAGATGAGAATGACCGCAGCCAGACGAAGAAGCAGGGTGCTCAACGGTGTTTTTCCGTACCGCTCAGCAAGGGTGGTAACGGGCACACGCTTTCCGCTGTGCCACTGAGCCAGAATCTCTGCCGCATCAAAAAACTGAGCCTCGGCACAGATCTTCATCAATTCCTGAGCACGCCGGGGATTGGGGCTGATGCCCGTTCCCTGCATGCAGCATCCGGCCAGATAATACGCGGCTTCCGTGTGCCCGTCCGCAGCCGCCGTCTCCAGCAGCGCCACGGCCTGCTGCGGTGAAGCCGCACCGCCGATTCCCTCCAAAAGCATGCAACCGGCATGCAGGCACGCTTCCGAATTCCCGGCTTCTGCAGCTCGCAGATACCACTTCCTTGCTTGCCCCGGGTCTTTCCCCACACCAACACCTTCATCATAGCAACGGGCGTATTCCAGCATGGCGTATGCATCTCCCAACTGCGCGGCACGGTGCAGAAATTCCATGCTGCGTTCCGGCTGCGGTGCTAGGAAAGGTTCTCTGCCGAAGCGCAGCATCTCAGCCGCCAGATAGGCAGCCTCCCCCTCTCCCGCCTCCGCAGCAAGGGTGTACCAACGTAATGCCTCCGGTATATTCTGCTCAACCCCGTCACCTTCCTCCAGAGCGCGGGCGTAACGGGTCATCGCCGGGGCATAGCCTGACTGAACTGCCGCAAGCAGGTATTCCAAGCCTTTCCGCGGGGCATAATGCTGACCGCTGCCCGCTTCATCAAGATAGATGAACACCAACTCCAGCATGGCTGCCGGGAACTTTTGCGCTGCCGCCCGCTCCAGCCACAGCAGTCCCTGAGCTTCATCGGCCCCCTCATAAAACAACGCAAGCCCATATTCGTATTGAGACTCCGCGTCTCCCGCCTCCGCGGCAAGGTACAATTCGTCTTTTTGGGCAACATCCATGGGGCAAGTCTAACACCTGCACAAAATACTCACAAGAAAAAAGCGCAATTATACTTGAAAACAAGCAGGCTTCATGATAGAGTGGCGCAAGCACATGGATACCATCTATTATGTGATATACGGATTGCTGATGTTTCTGTCGGTCTTCGGACTGATAGTAGGGGTGAGCAATGATGCCTGTAATTTCCTGAACTCATCTCTGGGATGCCGTGCGGCTTCGTTCAACGCCGTGGTTGCGGTGGCAGCCGTAGGTGTGCTTCTGGGAGCTTCCTTCTCCAGCGGCATGATGGAAGTAGCCCGCAGCGGAGTCTTCCTACCGCAGCAGTTTACCTTCCATGAAGTAATGATTTTGTTCCTAGCGGTGATGATAGCCAACGTCATCCTGCTAGACATTTTCAACACGCTGGGACTACCCACTTCTACAACTATTGCTTTGGTGTTTGCCTTGCTTGGCTCTGCATTGGGTATGGCAGTATACAGCAGCGGCAATTCTCCCGACTCCAGCATCGGGGATTACATCAACAGCGGAAACGCCTTCCGCATTGTCACCGGTATCTTTGCCTCCGTGGCTATCGCGTTTACCACCGGTACGGTCGTCATGTGGCTGTCTCGTCTGCTGTTTAGCTTCCACTACCAGCGCACCTTCCGTTACATTGGTGCACTGTGGTGCGGCATGGCGTTCACCGCCATCACCTACTTTGCAATCTTCAAAGGGCTCAAGGACAGCACCATCATGCCCAAGGAACTCATGCAGTACATAGATTCCCACATGGTACTGGTGTTACCCTGCTGCTTTGTCGGATGGAGTATTCTGGCAGCAGTACTGCAGTACATTTTCCGCATTAACACCCTGAGACTGACAGTTCTTGCGGGCACCGGTGCACTGGCTCTCGCCTTTGCAGGAAACGATTTGGTCAACTTTATCGGCGTGTTCATGGCTGCCAAATCCGCTATGGGGATTGCCAATGACACCCTCGCAGCCGGCGGCGACCTTGCCACGTTAAGGATGGAGGAACTGACGAAACCGCAGACCGCCGACCTCATTTATCTGGTGGGAGCAGGACTTATCATGGTGGGAGCTCTCTTCTTCTCCAAGAAAGCTCGAAAAGTGACGGAGACAGAGCTCAAACTCTCTTCCTCCAACACCAGCAAAGAGCGTTTCGGCTCCAGCTCCCCTGCGCGTGTCATGGTGCGCTACACGCTCAACACCATTCGCTTTGTGGAGAGAATCACGCCGAAGCCCATAGCAGCCTTTGTGTCCAAACGCTTCACCCCCCTTGCTCCTGAGGAGGAAACCGGTGCATTGTATGATCAGATTCGCGGCTCCGTCAACCTGACGGTGGCAGCCCTGCTCATCTCTATAGCCACCACCATGAAACTGCCGCTTTCCACCACATACGTCACGTTTATGGTGGCCATGGGCTCATCTCTGGCTGACCGCGCATGGGGACGCGATACGGCCGTGTACCGCATTACCGGTGTGCTTACTGTAGTGGGCGGATGGTTCATCACCGCTCTGGGCGCCTGTCTCGCCTCGTTCCTGGTAGCCATTACCATGGCATACGGCGGATTCTGGGGCATTGTTATCATGATTGTTATCGGCGGCACTCTGCTCATCAAATCTTCTGTGCTTTCCGGCAGCGAAAAACAGGAAGTCCGGCTGTTGGATGTCAACAAGGAAGCCTCCGTGCATGAGTTCGGAGCGGCAGCTGCCGGGAGACTCGGACGCATGGTCGGCATCTACAAAGCCATGGTCAAGGCTTTGCTGGAGGAGGATCGCGATGCTCTGAAACGGCTCCGCAAAAAGAGCCGCTCACTCAAACGGGATTTGGAACTTATCCGTGAAAACGAAGTGCTGCCAACGCTGCCGACTATTCCCAAAGAGTTAGCTGACCGAGGGCAACTTATCTTCCGCATTACGGAGATTTCCATCAACACCTGTGAACGACTGCTCACACTGGTGAAAGCTGCCTACAACCATATTGATAATAATCACGAAGGGCTTAATGCCGAACAAGGTAAAGACCTATTGGCTCTCACGGAAAAGATTGGACGCTTCTATCCCAACCTTACAGATATGCTCAAAGCGGGAGATTATGAAGGTATTGCCGCTATGCTGGAGACTACTGACCAGTTGGGGGATGCCTTTGCAGACTGCATTACCCGCCACCTCATGCACCACGCAGAGGATGAAAGCGGAATGCGTAACGGCATACTGTATCTGACTCTGCTCAACGAAACTCGCGCCATGGTTAGTCACGCCTTCGCTCTAATCGGACGCATCAAAGAACTCTACGAAGGCTGATATATTGACAATTTGATGAGAAAGAAAGGGGAAAGTCTAAAATGACTTTCCCCTTTTCCGTTGACGCCAAATCAGATAGCAGTAAACCAGCCTATTGATGCTACTGCCCCCACAATGGCACCGGCAATAATCTTTGCCCAGCTTTCCCGAATTCCCCAACCGGTCAGAAGTCCGGTCAGCCAACTTATTTTTTGCTTGTGTGTTTCCATTTTTTTACTTGAGGTACTTTATTCCCCAAATCTTTCCGGCATACGAATCATCATTCCCATGATAAACGTTTTGTAATCCCTTCATGACAACAGCATATCATCTCATACCCCACCTTACAACAGAAAGGCTTTTTCATTCTCTTTGTTTGCGTTATTCTTCTCTGTTTGATTAATAAAGATTTTTTTATTTTTCATCTTACTTTTATCAAAAAATAAACATTCGGCTTTTTTCACAAAATAGCCATTCAACAAAATTTTTAATATTGTACTTGTAGGCGCTTTGGCATAGTTGAAATTAAACGTTAACGAGTAACGGAAGTGCCAGCCAAAGCATTTTTCTTAAAAACTTATGTATTAAAGTAGAATAAATAAAACCATTTAGGAGATAATATTAGTAAAAAGACTAAGGTATGCAGTTCTTCAAAAGAAACGACTTTCGCTATCAATTGCCCGAAATTCATGGAAGAGCCAACACGCCATAATTTCGGCATCGGAAGAAAGAGGTTTTCGACAGCAATGAGGAATATTCCGGCACGTATTGACTCAAAAAACAGGCATCGAACTGTGGATACCTCAAAAATTGAGTCACCGTAGATTTAGCGTCTGATTGGCAAAAAATCAAGTTTAAACCGCCATTTTTCAAAAAAAGTCAGCGAGCGTAGCAAGTTGACTATTTGCCTCGAAAAATTCGCCGATGGGGGAATTTTTCATCGCATTTCGAATGCGATGTTGCGCGTGAGTATAAAAAAGAGTTACGTGAAACGCATCGCTATAACTCAGGAAAACGACAGGTGATTTAATATACGATTTCTTTACTACATAATTTAATCGATGCACTTTTTCAAAATAAAGGCTGCATACCCACCGACAGCAAAGAAAGAAATTTTTTTCTAAGAAATGGTAGAAACACACTCTTTCTGTATAGCTGATTGTTAGAAAATTGCATTTGCCAGTGTTTGAGCCCTGCAGTTCCGGGGAACCGGTGAAGTTACCAAGTGTTTGTAAAAATAACACATTGCTGACAAATGACGAATAGTATACTAATTAATCAGATACGCATAATAACAAATATAAATTTGGTTATAGCTGTTAATTGATATATAAAATTTTAAATGGCTGATTTAGGAACGCCAAATTTTTGATTTAGCACTCGCATAAATGAGTTTTTTTCGGTGAATTGCAAGTTCAAATGCAACACTTTTTGAAAAAAATGCGCTCTTAGTGCTTTGCATCCCCAAAATTCAGCCCGAGAGCCTTCACCATCTCATTTGCGGACTTACCATCGAAGAGCTTTCGCGGGATTTTATTC
>JAZNLU010000094.1:0-132701 GCA_045579245.1 Akkermansia sp. | reverse complement strand
CCGTTGAGCAGTTGCTCTCTCAGTTCTGCCATGTGAGTGTTAAGCCATCGTCCCAGTTCTTCCACGGTCATGCCGTCTACCCCCGGGGCTCCCTTGTTGCTTTTCACTCGCTGACATGCAAGCTCAAGATTGTAGCGGTGTGCTATGTTCTCGAGTATGCGCTCCTCCCAGTTCAGTGCCTCCCTCCACGCCGCGAACGCTTGTTGCTCCCGCGGTGGCGCAGCTGTGGGGGTCGCACCCTCACCGCCCCCATGTGGGCGCACCTCCCCGGATGGAGTATCGAAGTCGAACTCCATCTGGTATAAGGTGTCTTGGTTCTGCCTCTCCACGTTCATGAGTTTCAGGCTGTACTGTGCTGTGTTGGATTTCGGCCTTCCCCACCAAGGGATGGGTACTATGCCTCTGCTGACTACCTGCTTCCGGGCGTTTTCCCCCGTCACCCTTTCAGGCCTTAGCAGGTTCTCACCGAATATGAATATGCACTTTCCTCCCGCGCCGTCTGCATCTACCTTATGGATTCTTGATGATGTATCGGATTTCGGCACATTCGGCAACCTCGTCCATCCATCCGGCCTTATATGCAGTTTCTGTTCGTACAGTCGGGATTTCCCCTCGAACTTCCTCTTCCACGGTTTGTTACCTCCCCGCAGTTGTTCTTCAGGTCTGGGATTCCGCATCATCGCGGCTCCGCGCGGACTTTCACCGTAGTGCGCATATCGCGTCGGTCGTACCTAAACACAAACCGCCGGGTTCTCCGGCGGTTTGTCAGAGGGATTACAGAAGTTGTCAGTTGTTATTTCAAAGCGTTAAGTGCCTGCACCGTGCGGGAGATGATGGCGTGAGCCTGAGTGACATCTGTGGTGTGAGTGCTGCCGATGCTGCGTTCTACGGTGAAGATGTCAGCAAGTTCTCGATTCATGTCGGCAATGATATCTGCGGCTTCGGGTGACTCATTTGCACGGGCTCGCAGGATGCGGATTTTCTCAAAGTCCTCAATACCGTCACGCAGACGCTCAAAGCGGACAGAGGAGCGGTTGCCGGGGTAAACGAGGAAACAATCTCCGCTGGGCCAGTGGACAAAGTCCGTGGTTTCAAAGGGATTGCGATTCCAGGAGTTGTACGCCCAGCGCAGGAAGCCGTCCAGATGGTTGACTGCGGCAAATAGACCGAGCCATTCGGCCTCTGCCGGAACGGAGTAGGTGAATGTATTGGGTTTTTGCGGGTGGAGGCAGACGTAAAATGTTGTGATTTTGCCTGCGGCTTTGCGCTCCTTGAGCAAATCTCCCAGCGCTGTGCCTGCATGGGTGATAACGGGGGAAATGTTGTAGACCTCGCGGGTGAGATCAGAGGGTTTGTCCACAGCTGAGGAAAAACGGAACTCCGGAGCATTTTCCTGCACCAGCTTCATGGCTGCTCGCACGTAGGCATCCGGACGTTCATCGATGGCGATACAGGTTTTGTCTGCCCAGCCCTTTTCCTGCATGTGCTTTCTGAAATCGCGCATGAAGGGTGCCCAGAGCTCGTCATACTCCGGAGTGCCGGGTTTTGCTTTGATGGAGGCATATTTACCTGTTGCCTCATCAAAGAATCTGACGCTGAGATGCCACGGAATCATGGAATAGCAACTGATTTGCTCGCGAATACCGATTTCATCGTGCATGAAATGAATCCATGCATCCAGCGCGGAGTAATCGTAGCGCATTTGCCCATCTTTGCCTCGCACCCAGCGCACCATGGAGGGGAACCAATCGTACGTCTGCGCGTTCCACGCCTCATCCAGCAGCGTGCAAGTGATGCATTTCTGCCCGGCTTCGGCAAGTCGCTTCATAATCGGTCTCAGCAGCGCAAAGTGCTCCGGCGACCACGGCTCAACATCATGCCAGCGAGCAACGGACTGCGGGTGCTGCCAGAGGTCAAGGTGGATGCTCCAGTCGACGGGAGCAGGCAGGGTGGCATCTTCCACCAGCAGAGAAACGTCTTGATGAACCGGCTCACAACCGACGGCTGAGACAGTGATGGTGCCGCGATACAGCCCGGGTTCGGCATGCTGCGGTACATCTATTTGCAGCCACGCACCGCGTACGGTGCCGATGGGGTTGTCGCAGGAGGTGTCGCGGGTGATGACATCGGCCGTGGGGACTCCGTGCGCTTTGGTATAGCCCAGCAGAGAAACATCAGCCTTGATGGTTTGTTGCCCATTGCTGAGCCCGGAGCAGGAGACGGACAGCTGCTCCGCTTGTCCGTTGGCTCGTATCCCTATCTGTGCGGAGCAGCGTTCCCCTCTCCATGCCTTCATATTCAACTGCGGGTGAATCTCAAAAGCCCCGAAAGGATAGGTGCTGTTGGTGGTGATGCGGCGGTCTGCAGCAGGTGCAATCTCCAGTTTTGTGGCAACGGGGATGACCTCTTCCGGCTCTGGGTTAACTCCGGGGGGCAGGTTGGTCTGTACCTTTTCCGGGATGGGCGATGCCGCATCATACAGCGGATGCCGCGTGGGTTCCCACTGCGCCGCAGCAGATTGAATCAGCGGTAGAAAACAGATACAGAAAAAGGGGAAATTTCGTTTCATGCTAAATATGTATACGTGATAGCCAGAAGAAATATTGCAGAGGAAGAACCTTTCCCCACCTACAGGCGGTATGCAGGGATGTGTCTTCGAAAAATTTCCTTTTCCTATAGCATATTTCCGGTGACAGGGAAATCAAAAAATTATCCATGCGTTTTTTTCTTGCAAAAATGGCTTTCGATGGTTAGATTATCACTTATGGATGTCAGATACATAATACCCTTTCTTGTCTGTGGATTAAGCTATGCGGCAGAAAGCTTTGAAACAGCCCGACCGGGAGAATTGAGCTCGTATTCGACGGAGTACGGAGCTTTGAGCGCAGCCCCCTGTAATGCATCTATTATCAATAAATTAGCCCGCACCGGAAAGAAAGCGCTGCATCTCTTCGGCGGCAAAGAGCGGGTGGTAACGCTTACTCCCGACAAAGCGTTGGAAGGTGCGGCTCAGCTGAGCATGTGGCTGCAACGCTGGACGGCAAAGGCGCCGTTTGAGTTCCGGGTCATCGCGGTCACCGCCGATGGTGAACAGCAAGTCCTGAAAGAAAACAAGGTTTCAACCGGGGGATATCATACGCAGATTCAGACTGTTCTTCCCGCCGGTACCACGGCGATCAGACTTGTATGCACAAGCGCAGAGAAAGGCGGTGTTCTGGTGGATGATGTGGAACTTTATACAGGCCCCATGCAGTTGAATAGTGCCGAGCTGGTGAATCCCGGAGCGCAGCCTGTGCTCAAGCGTGCCCCCATCAATCCGGTCTATTGTTATCGAATCGAAACCAAGGGGGTGGAAAAGCCTCTTGCTCCGGAATCCATTCGCCTGAAAATCAGCCCGGCCAATGCCGTGAGTAAAGTCACGGTTCGTACAGGTAAATACGACCGCTCTGTGGATGGTACCATTGGTATCAAATTCCGCCGGGGAAAGGTGTATGGCTCTGCAGTCCCGTCGGCTGACGGAGTTGTCACTATTCCTTGTTCCGGGGAACTGGCTGCGGGGGAAACAGAACTTTGGGTGGATGCAACCCCTGCTTCAGACGTAAAGGTAGGCAGCAAAATCAGCTTTGAGCCTGTCGGTCTTACCATTTCCGGCAAAACCTATGCAGAAAAAGGGGAAACAATAACTCAGTCTGTCGGCTATCTTCTGGCCGTGCCGGATGCAAAAGTAACTAATCCCACCTTAGGTGGGGAGAAGAGAGATTGCATCACATACCGCATCCCCGGTATGATTCGCACGGCAAACGGCACGCTGTTGGCCTGCTTCGATGCCCGCTATGAGAATCATCTTGACCTGAGCTCAGATATTGATGTTGCCGTGGTTCGCTCAGAGGACGGTGGTCAGACCTGGAGCGAACCGTCCGTAGCCATGGATGCCGGCCCGGGCAAGGGCAACGGCTGCGGAGACCCCTGTATCTTGCAGGACAGCAAGACCGGGCGTATCTGGTTGCAGGCTTTGGCCACACACTTTGACCGCAACCCATGTCTGCTGAATTCCCGCCCGGGATATGATCCGGATGATACGGGTCAGTGGGAGATGGTGTATAGTGATGACGACGGCAAAACCTGGAGCCGCAATATCAACATCACCCGCGAAATCAAACAACCGCAGTGGACCACCATTCTGGCAGGCCCCGGATGCGGTATCTGCACGAGTAAGGGCGTTATTGTTTTCCCCGCTCAGATTTGGGATTTCAAGGCGCGTCCGGTCAGCATGAGCACCATCTGTTACTCCACGGATAACGGTAAAACATGGCACTATGGTAACGGCGTTCCGCATCGCACCTCTGAGTGTCAGGTAGCAGAGTTGCAGGATGGTTCTCTCATGCTTTCCTGTCGTAACGAGACGTTCCAGGGCAAACGCGTTGTATACACCACGAAGGACTTAGGCAAAACATGGCAGCCGCATTCCACGAATGTCAACACCCTCAATGACCCTGCCTGTCAGGCATCGTTGGTGGCAGTGAACAGCCGGAAGTACGGGCGCTTGCTTCTGTTCTCTCACCCGAACTCCAGACCGAAGCTCCGCAACCACATGACAGTGCATGCCTCGACCGATGACGGTAACTCCTGGAACAGCGGTCTGGTGTACGACGTGCGTGAGTGCTGGGGCTATTCCTGTATCGCCCCGGTGAATGATGAGCATATAGGCATCATCTATGAACCTGCTCATGTGAGCGATACAAATGATTACCACGGTATGGCTTTCCTGCTGATTCCCCTCAGCGAAATCATGGAAGCTCCGAAATCAACGCAACAATAAGTCTGGAGCTTTCTTCACTCCGAGCCGCTGAATGGAAATATTCAGCGGCTTTTTTCTGCATTCACTGTGCGGCATCCGGTGCTGCATCCGGCCAGTTGTGGCGGGGATAGCGTCCGGCGAGGTCTTTTTTCATCTGCGGGTAGCCGTTGCGCCAGAAGGAGGCCAGGTCAGAAGTAATCTGGTAGGGGCGTTGGTTGGGCGCAAGAATCTCGATGAGACAGCGCACCCGTCCGTCCGCTATCACCGGAGTCTGCGGAATGCCGAAGAGCAGCTGGCATTTCAGCGCAAAGGTGGGCGTTCCGTCCTCTCGGTAAAGCAGCTTTACCTCTCTGCCATTGGCTAATTTAATGACTTTGGGGGCATAGCGGTTCAGGCACTCTTTCTGCCAGGGGGAGAGCCACTCTCCCAGAATGGGCAGCACGGGGCGGCTCTGAATATCCTTGTAACAGACAGCTCCTTCACAAAGCATGGTGATGGCTACCAGTCTGTCCTCTTCGCCGAATTCGGGGAGTTCCAACTCGGGCATGGCGTTACGTAGGCAGGTGAGGCGGTTAATCCATTGCAGCACATGTCCGTCCCAGCCCTCCAGACGCAGCTCACCGCGCACCACCCGGTCGGCCAGCAGCGGGGCTGCGGCATCGGGGGCGGCATCCCCTGTCTCCTTTTCTTCCAACACCAGGTCTCGGTAGAGAAGACGGTGCATATTGAGCACGCGGCGGCGATTGGAATCATAGACGGCCACATCATCCTCCGTTGTGGGCAAATCAGTTGTTTGCAGAATAGTGCAGCGGGAAAGACGGGTTTCCACGCCCTTGCCTCCGATTTCGGCCACTTCTGCTGCCAGAAAAACATCCGCTCGCCGCGCCACGGAGTCAGCTGCCACTTTGCCGCCTCGTCGGTTTGTCATTCTGGCGGTTTCAGCAGCGGTGCGATTGCGGGCCGCGACGTGTTGCGGGAACGAACCGAGTAAGCCGCGAATCACACCCTCCCGGTGAGCGGCAAAGTCCGGCTCAGCAGAGCGGTGCAGCATTTGCCGATAAGCAGCGCAGACCTCTCTGGCGGCTCTTCCGAGAATACCCAGACGGGTGCAGGCATCCGGCGAGAAATGGGCTTGCTCCGCAGCACGGACGGCTCTCCATTCTGCCTGAAAATCGGTAAAATCATCATCGTGCCGCAGGGAATCATGCAGTCCGGCGGGCAGGGCTATATGCTCTCCCTGCAGCAGGGCTGCGATGGCGGCCATCTCCGGCTCGCATCCGTCATCTGCTCCCGCCACCAGCATGCGTGCCGCAACCGGGGGCAGGGGGTAGGAGAGCATGCGGCGGCCGATATCGGTGAGCCCGCCTGCATCCGCCGCGCCTAAATCCTCCAGCAGCTGCCAGGCACGCTGCGTTTCTGCCTCTGCCGGGGTATCCGGCCAGGGGAAGCGGCGAATATCACTCAGAGTGCGGCAGCCCCAGGCAAGCAGATTCAGAAAAGCGGCAGAGATGTCGGCCCGGTGAACCTCCGGCGAAGGGAAGGGTACACGGCGGCGGTGTTCGGCCTCGCCCCACAGGCGTATGCAGCGGCCCGGCCCGAGTCGCCCGGCTCGTCCTGCCCGTTGCTCTGCCTGGGCCTGAGAAATGGGTTCTATGTGCAGGGTGGACATGCCGCGCAGGGCATCCCAGCGGGCTTCCCGCGCTGTCCCGCTATCCACGACAGAGCGCACGCCCTCAATGGTGAGTGAAGTTTCCGCGATGTTGGTAGAGACAATGACTCGTGGGCGGTCTCCGCGCTCTACGGCCTGTAACTGAGCCTCCGGCGGCAGCTGACCGTGCAGGGGGTATATGTCCCACCCACGCAGGGCGGGGCGTTGCTCCAGCAGTTCAACAGTGCGCCGAATTTCGTAGGCCCCGGGCAGAAAGACGAGGATGTCCCCGCAGTTAGGCAGCGCTGACAGGCTGCACGTTGCCTCCGCACACTGTTCCCAGACAGGAGGAGGCACGACATAGCCGAAGCGGTTTCGGACAGCCACGGGCGGGCGGTAGCTCACCTCAACGGGGTAAAGTCGCCCCTCGGCCCGCAGCACTTTTGCCTGTGGCAGATAGCCCTGCAACTTGTCCAGCTCCAGCGTGGCAGACATGACGAATACGCCAATGTCCGGGCGGCGGCCCTGTTGCAGTTGCAACACGCGTGCCAGGCATAAATCGCCGGACAGTCGCCTCTCGTGAACTTCATCGAATATGACAGCCGATACGCCGTTCAGCTCCGGGTCATCCGTAAGGCGGCGTTCCAGTATACCGTCCGTCACAAAGAGGATGCGGGTGTCCCGGGAGCAGCGGGAATCAAACCGCACGGTATAGCCCACCTCCTGACCGAGTTTGCAGGGAAACTGCCGTGCCACATAGCCCGCCAGCAACCGTGCTGCCAACCGCCGCGGCTGTACCACGATGATAGTGCCACGCTCGCCGTGCCCGGCCTCCAGCAACATGCCCGGAATCCGCGTGGATTTACCGGAGCCCGTAGGGGCACTGAGGAGCACACAGAAGCCCGGTTCACGCACGGCTTCCAGCACATTTTCCCGTATCCGGTCGATGGGCAGCATACAATCAAAGTGTAAGAGCCAGCAGATAGAGTATCATGTGCAGGGAGGAAAGTCCCAGCAGCATATTCATTCTTCTGTCTGCGGGCATGGTGCGGAGTTTCAGCAGGATATAACCGCCCAGCAGAATGGCGGCAATCCAGCAGAGATTCCAGCTGAACCCGGGCAGGAAAAAGGCGGTCTGTTTGAGGGTGACATAGGCCGCCACGATGAATGCCATGGCGAGCCCGCGTGCTTTGCCGTCACCCAGTCGCACAGCGAGCGTTCGTTTGCCGGTGCCGGCATCTTCTTTTCGGTCGCGGATGTTGTTCACCTCGATGAGCACACAGGAGAGCAACCCGCATTGAATCCCGATGATGAAGGCCGTGGCATACACATGCTCAAATCCGGGTTGCCAGCCCACTTGTACGAAAACGGTGCCGGCCACGGCCACCAGCCCGAAGAACAGCAACACAAATAATTCCCCAAGCCCGTGATAGGCCAGCGGCCACGGGCCGC
This sequence comes from Akkermansia sp., assembly GCA_045579245.1. GTDB lineage: Bacteria > Verrucomicrobiota > Verrucomicrobiia > Verrucomicrobiales > Akkermansiaceae > Akkermansia. The sequence goes on along the minus strand of JAZNLU010000094.1, from coordinate 124,803 downwards.
CCGTGTACCCGTAGGCAAAGAACATGGACGGAATGCCGATGGCCAGAATGGGCCATCCCTGCGCCTCTATCAGCGGAATGGCCAGCAGGGCGGCTGCGGAGAGAAAGGCACAGCCCCAGAGCTTGACGGTCAGCGGGCTCATATCCCCACCGGCGGTGATGCGTCGGGGCCCCTGGCGTTTGTCGGTGTCGGCGTGTTTCGTGGCATCGATGGCATCATTGAAGAAATTACATGCTATCTGGATGCACATACAGCTCAGCACGGTGAAAAGTGCCAGTGACCAATTGAGCCGGATACCCATTTCCGGCATGTGTGTCTGAAATTTGTGAACAATCACGCAGCCAGCCCAGACGGCCACGATACCGGCGGGGAGTGTTTTGGGACGGGCGGCGAGAATGATGGAACGGAGGTAATGCATGATTATTTACGGGGATATTTGCGGCGGCCGCCGTTGGCGGCGCGGAAGGGGTCGAATAGTTTATCCAGCCCGCTGTTCTTGATGAGAAGAGTCTGCTCCATGAGCCGCCCCAACTTGCCTTTTGGCCAGCCGCGCTGCCAGAACCAGTCCAGATATTCCGTGGGCAAGTCCATGAGCGGGCATCCCTCCGGCGGATAGGTAGCCGGGCCGTATTTACCATACGGCATATGCGCGGCGGCAATTTCTGCCAACAGCGCACGCAGGTCATCGGCAGAGGGGATGGGAGCGTCCTGCATGGGCTCAGTTCTTAATGCTCCAGGGAAGCGTCTGCCCGGCGTACATGGGCACTACCTCCTGACCGTAGCTGAGGTAGCGGGCAGGTACCTGCATGGGCGTGTCGCAGAGCGTGACCTGTTTGGAGGCAGGTTTCAGCCCGTACAGGCGACAGGCATTGCCGGAGATGAAACCCTGTAATTTGTCCGCGGCTCCGTGGGCAGTGAAGAGTTCTGCCAGTTTCGGCAGGGCAACGGGGGAGGTGAATACACCGGCAGCGCAGCCGCAGGCTTCTTTTTTGCTGCGGGGGTGGGGGGCAGAGTCACTGCCGAACATGAGACGCGGATGCCCGTTGAGCGCCGCCTGCAGCAGAGCTTCGCGGTCGGCGGGGCGCTTGGCAATGGGCTTGCAGAAGAGGTGCGGTTGCAGCATGCCGCCGGCAACGTCATCCAGAGTAATGAGAAGATGCTGCAATGTCACGGTGGCACAGAGGTTGGGGAACTCATCCAGCAGCTCCACAGCGGCAGCAGTGGTGATGTGTTCCATGCTGATGCGCAGTTTTGGGTAGGCTGTGGCCAGATGACGGTAGACGGAGAGGAATTCCTGCTCTCTGTCCATCACAAAACCGTGACTCTCGCCGTGAACCAGCAGGGGGATACCCATTTCTTCCATGAGTTTCAGCGTGCGCTCCGCTTCAGCCAGATTGGAGACTCCTCCCTCGCTGTTGGTGGTGATGCCTGCCGGGTAGAGCTTGAAACCGAAGAACCCGGGCGTGGAAATGGCTGCCTGAAGGGCTTTTTCATCCAAAACCTTGAAGAAGAGAGACATGTAGGGCGTGAATGCGGCTCCGTCCAGCGCGGCGCGAATACGCTCCGCATACGCCAGCATCATGTCCGGCGTCGTAACGGGCGGCACAAGATTCGGCATGATGACCGCTCCCGCAAAATCAGATGAGAGCGGAGCCGTCAGTTTCAACATATCCCCATCCCGCAGATGCAGGTGCATGTCCAGCGGAGAGTCAAGCGTGAGTTCCATGGCCACACCCTACCATATTTTCGCCGTTTCAGCAAGACGAAAGAAAGGCAGCCACCGCCAGGTCAGCTTCCCCGGCAAATGCGTCGCAGACGCTGCCCTGCCATTAATATGGGAACAAGCCCCATGATGAAGAGGTAAATGGCGTTGCGCTTAACTGTGGAAACGGAGTTTTCATCTGTTTCCTGATCCAGTGTGAAAAACGGCGGTGCCTGACGGGGCGCGAGGAAGAAACCGCGCTGCTCTGATTGGCGTACATCCTTACGAGCCGTATTGACCCCCTCACGGATAGAGGCAAGTTTGCGGTTGGAGAAGAAAAACTCTGCGGGTTGGTCTTTATCATGAAGGACACGGTTATCCAATGTATCAAAAATGGCATCCAGATAGGCTTCATCCTCAATTTTGGCAGCCTTGCGGACGCGCCGTAACAGCTCTCTTGCCTCACGGACGTTAGAAGCACTGCCGTTGAAAGCGAGTGCGGCTCGCTGAATGTAACGTAGTTCTTCCGTGCTGCCGGCTTCCTTGTATAATTCCCGTTTCTCATTGACTTCCGCATTCGCTTTGTCCCAAAGGTTTTCTGAGGTCTGGATGACAAACATCATTTCAAAGGCATAGCGTAAGGGGCAAAACTCTGCAATGAGGGGAACGGATTTGCTGGTGATTTCATGTGTTTCCTCATCCTGATACGCCACACGATGTCGTAGATTGGAAAGACGGTAGTCTATTACTTCGGGGATGAAACCGTCTGCAAAATCAGGACTGAATTCGTTCATTTCCTCAAAACGCACCATGGCTCCGGCCAACAGGATTTGAGGAACAAGGAGCAGGGGAACGATGTTAAGAGCAGTGCGGTCAGAACGCACAAAGGCTGATACCATGAGAGAGAGAGCTATACCCACGAACGCCGTGAGCAGCATGACCAGGAAATGATTCCAGAACATGCCGTAAATTCCTAGGATGAGATTGCCGACGATGAGATAAAGCGCACATTGTAAACCGGCTATGCCTGTTAACACAAGCACTTTTGATAACAGATAGCCAGGAATGAATAGCTTGTAATTGCTCTCACGGCGCAGAATGGGACGGTCACGGAGAATCTCGCAGGCAGAGTCGGTGAGCCCGAAAAACATGGCCAGAACGAGAGACAGAAACAGGTACTCATTGATATGTAGTGCCTTGTAGAATGTGTAGGGAACATCCGTGGCTGCTCTCAAGGTGCCGGCTATCAGAAGTGCCAGCACCGGACCTTCCAGTAGTACGGCATATAGCCCCATGCGGCTGCGAACTCGGGAAAGAAAGGTCCGCAGCATCCAGAGCCGGAATAAACGCCATAAATCAAGCGGGCTACGTTTCGGAAAACGAGGAATACTTTTCTTTTCCGAAGACGTATTTTTCCGCTTTGCTGTTTCAGATTCGGCGGCGTAAGCATCTGAACGCTCGAATCTGGTTTGCCACAGGTTGGAATCAGAGATGCGGTTGGAGCCGATGCGTCGGAAAGGTGCTTCGAGCACCTCAAATACGTAATCAGCGCCCCCTGCAGCGATAGCCTCCTGCGGCACTTTCAGCTTAAGTTCCCGAGCTGCCGCTCTGAAGTAATTATTCATCTCCCGAGGACTGCCCCAGAATGCCATTTTTCCGTGACCGTCCAGCACCATTACCTTGTCAAAGCGATTCAGAAGCGTTTGTGCCGGGCGGTGTAGGGTACACAGGATGATGCGACCGTGTGACATCTCTTCCAGCGTATCAATCACCCTCTCAGAATCACGCGATGAAAGCCCGCTAATGGGTTCATCTATCAGGAATACTTCTGCCGTCCCCGTTAAATCCAGACCTAAGTTCAGTCTGGTACGCTCACCGTCAGAAATGGTTCGTTCTCCCGCTCTGCCGACAGTGCGGTTGGAGAGGTGACCAATACCAACGAATCCCAACACGGAAAGCACTCTGCGCTTGCGCTCAGTATGAGAAAGTCTGGGACGCCGGGCGATGGAGGCCTGATAGACGTGTTCGCCCACGGTCATAGCCTCATCCAGTATATCCTCACGGGGGATATAAGCGATGTGTCGGCGGATGTTTTCCGCCTCAGGGGTCAAACGAATGCCGTTATAACGGATAGAGCCGAATGACGGCGGTAAATGACCTGCCAGCATGGAGAGCAGTGTGCTTTTACCCGAACCGCTGGGGCCAAGGATGCACGCCATTTCTCCGCGTTTAAGCGAAAAGACAATGTTGTCCACCACGCGCCCGGAACGCACGAAGTCCCGTGTCAGACCGCGCACACTCAAGGAGGTGATGACAGATGATTCTTCCTCCAGCACTCCGGCAGAAAATCGACAGCGCAGCAGCTGAGAGGCACTCAGTCCTATCAAGTCTCCGTCTTTCAGTGTAGCTTCTCCTTTTACGGGAACATCATTTACTGTGAGAGAACTGCCGCTGCCTTCCAGAATCCGCAGTGTTCCTTCATGTGTGGATTTGGCAAACTGTACTTCAAAGACTACGCCCGGGGCGAGCCACGGGGTGAGCATCAGTACGCCCCGTCGGTTCATGTAGGGAAGATTAGTGACGGTGATACGGCGGATAGCGGGGTCAAGCTGAAAGCTGTGACCGGTGGTATCCGTGTCCGACAAGTCGGCAAATGTATACGGACCGAGACCGTTAATGGTGAAAGGTGTGTAATAAGAAGTTGTGACCGCATCACCATGGAACATTAACTTGCCGTCCAGACAGAAATTATCATTCGGACGGAGGATTTCTATTTCTACATGAATACCGAATTTGATGCGGGCGATGCTGTTGAGAGGACGTTGTCTGGTGACCGCCAGACGGTCACCCTCAAGATGGATGTAATTGATGATTTTTGCACCTGTATAGCGGCACTGCAACAACATCAATATGTTGTTACAGGAAAAAAAGTGATTTTTCAGTTCCACTGTCTGACTGCCGAACAGAGGCATGATTCCGCCTTGCTCCAACTGCTGCCCACGTACAGTAAGGGGAACTGCCCCGTCATTGACCACCAGCATCAGATTCACGCAGCGGATGGCGCGAAAGCGGGTCCCGATATCCTCAGCCGGCAGCATCACGCAGTCTTCTTTTAGCTCTGAAGAGAAAGTCAGGCTCTCTATGGGACGCAGGGCGGTTGAAGAGGGGGGGGTCATCAGATTTTCTATAATCTGACTCATTCCGGGCAGGGCCAACCCCTCTGTGATATCCTGAAAAAGATTCGGGTTTGTCAGTTCTCCGCCGAGTCGGTGGAGGAGCGCAAAGATTTCCAGAGCGAGCGCAATTCGCTCTGCTTCCGTGCGGTTGGCAGCGGCCAGAGATAAGGTGACATCCAGCGGGTAGCGAGATTCGTAAGCTGTCTGGAAGCGCTCTGCCAGCCAGATGTGCTCCACGTTGGGGAAATCATGCCGGAGGATATCCAGTGCGCTTTCCATTTTGGCAACATCCACACCTTTGACCTGAAGCATGATGGAGGCAAACAGATCAACGATGGTTCCGGCGTGCGCACGACGGGATTCCCCGCGTAAAATCAGATTACGGGGTGAAATCTTTGCTGCAAACTTGCGGAATTTACTGCGCCAGCGTAAAAATTTGCGCCGCCCTTTCCGCAAATGGGATGCACAGATGGTTTTGGTTCTTCTGAAAAGCATTTAATCCTGAAAATCTATTGTTTGCCTGCACCGGGGCAGCGTTGTTCCCAGCCGGGAAAGTTCCACTTGTGGGGAAAATCCCGGCACTGCTGCGGTTTAACCGCTTGGATTCGACAGGTATTGTCATCCCGGAGCATAATGCAGGCACCATCCGGCGCGTCAATCAGCGATAAGCCTCTGCGATTGCGCTGAATACGGCAGAGAACGTTAATAAACTCACTCTCCTCCATGCTGAGATAGGCAGCTATGGCGATAATATCTGCCTCTGTCAGGCATACATCTCCCTCCCAACGGCAGCAGGCACCGCAGCGCTGACAGGAATGTATGATGGGCTGTGACTCAGTCATATTCAGTGGCGAAGCTCCCAAGGTTTGCGGTGTGGGGTGGTGATGTGCGGGGGCCGCACATATATGGGTTCCGCGGGGGTATCAATGGCCGTTTTCTGTTCAGCCTCAGACAAGGTAAGCCAAGTTTTCACCAGTCCTTCTGCTGTGGGAATAAGCTTATCCCTGTCCGGGGTGATTCCGATTTTCTGCAACGTTTCCTGCGGCTCGATGGTCAGCAGGCGTGTGCCTTTTTGCTGCAACTCAGTAAGTTGCTCTCCGGTGATCACAGAGATGCTTCCGTCATGCCGACGAATTGTCCAGCTACCGCGGCGGGCATCTGAGACAACAACTGCCCCCGGCTCTGCCAACTGAGCCCAGGAACACAGGGCTGCCGTCTGTGCGCCAAATACCTGCGCCAGTCCCACGGCTGCAGCAAGAGCTACTCGCACACCTCCGTAACTTCCGGGTCCGGCGCCGATGAGAATCAGCTCAGGCTTTTCATCTCCCAATGCATTCAGTGCCTTCTGTAGAGCCGAGAAGAGGTAAGGATCATGATTACGCTCCGTTTCCCAGTGTTCGCTCACGAGTGCAACCCCGTTGTGAAATAAGGACAGAGAGGCGTGCGGGAGAGATGTTTCTATGGCGAGAATATTCATGCCATGGTAAGTTTAGCGGTTGTCCACTTGCCGCGTGATACTTTTTTGATGGTTTTCAGCCCGGCTTCGGCGGCGGCCTGAAGCGTTTCCTCTGCCTGGCTGTTGAGGATGCCTGAGATAATTAAGACACCGTCAGGTTTCATGGCGGCTTTCAGCCGCGGGAAAGCCTTTTGCAGTACGGAGGAAAACAGGTTAGCCAGCACGATATCGGCTCGTTCTTCCAGTTTAGCTTCCCATTCAAACACATCTGCCTGAAACAGCTCCAGATTGTCAGCTCCGCCGTTGCGTGCGATGTTTCGCTGAGCCACCTCAACCGCTTTCGGATCAAAGTCAAAGCTGAGGGCGTGAGCTGCTCCCAGTTTGAGCCCGGCGAGCGCCAGCACACCTGTACCGCATCCTATATCCGTGAGAGTCCAGCAGGTATTTTTCTTGCTTTGCGCACAATCACAGAGCATTCTAAGGCAGGTGGAGGTGGTGGCATGATTACCTGTGCCAAAAGCCTGTTCTGCCGGGAAAGTGAGGATGATACGCCCGGGGTAACGTTTTTCCAACTCATCCAGCACATCCTGTCGGGAGGAGGCGGAAATAACCAGTTTGTCTCGGATGATAAGTGGAGGAGTGTTTTCGGGGGCAGTTGCCGCCACCCAATCCGTGTCCGGCAGTTGAGTCACGCTGCCTCCGTAGCATGCCTGTAGAACAAGCGCATCCTCTGCGTTTTCGGAATATACATCAATAGAAATTCGCTCGGATTTGAATCCGGCTGAGATAACTGCGCCCGGACAGTTTGTCAGGCGTTCCTGCCACTGTTGCTCATGTTCAGCAGATGCTGTCTTATGCCATTGCCACATATGGAATATATCTTTGTTGTATATTACATGTCGATGATATCCCCGGCCAGTCCCTGGGCATCATCGAAACTCAGAATAAAAAGTTCTCCCGTTTCGGTAATTCGACCGTAGAAGAATGGTTTGTCACTATTCGCCTGAGAGGGAGAAATCTCCAGCGTGCGTGTCTCCCGGTGAGTTTTGCGCTCTGCCAGGGCGAGTTCTCTCAGCTGCCTGTCAATGTCATCACTCTCATCCAGCAAATCCTCAGGTGAACCACTCATGTTTTCCTGCCGCTGTTGCTCCACCACACTGGTTTCTGCATCGGAATAATCCGTTATCTCCAAATCCAGTTTCACGGTGAATACCGGATTCTGTAATGCGGCTACCGCCTCTTCGTCATTGCACTCCAACCACTGGTCGACTTTGAGTTTCAGAAGATTCCTGACGTAATTCGTTGCACGGTGAGGGTTCACGTTTGGCGTGATGTCTTCACCGTTAATTTTCCCTTTCCACGTTTCTTCTATGTAGTCGTAATCCAACTCCAAGGGAGCCTGTCGGAATCCCAGCGTGAGTTTTCGGACTGAAGAAATGGGGAAAGTCATCACTTGCCTGTCTTTCCATTTTTCCGGGCGGAGTGAGAGCAAGCGGGTGAACTTGGTGCTGAGGCGGCAGATGGAGTTGGAGCCTTCTTCCATGCCGAACCATGCCATGCGGCCTGTGGCGGGATCCGGGTATCGGCGGATGAGGAAGATACGCGGTGAACGGTCTTTTACCAGCGGTAAATCATGCCCGAACAGAGTGGCACGAACCACGCAGGGTTTCGGCAGTATGTAGAGGATATAACGCGGCTCGTTCAGACCGTACAGGTGCTTGAGCGATTCCATGTTTGCGCCGGGAGCGGCATCAGCCACTACTTCATGAACCGGTATGTTGCTCAGCCCATTGAGGAAGCGGAGAACAGCCGGGCTTTCCGCCTTTCTGAAACTGCCTCCTGCGGGTGCGTAGGCCCAGATATCTCCTACCTGGCTATCCTTGTCCCCGGGTATCAGCATGAGCCGAATCGAACCGTTGGACGGATCCGACGTACGCAGGGCGATGCGGGCAACGTCTGCCGGGTCAACCTCCGCAAATTGCAGAGAACGCAGCTGCTCTAGGCTGAGGGGAAGTTCATTCGTATAGGTAGTACTGTTCTGCATGCGAACCTGGGCCATAGACTTTTCCGGAAGCACCGGCAAATCACATACAGCGTTAATCAGATTCGCGTAGCTTCCCTTGCGAAGCACTCTGCGATCCGCCTGCAGGGTAAAGACGGCATCCCGATTACCAACGGTTGCATAGCAGAGCATCTGATCCCCGTTTTCTTTGCGGAAAGGAGGATAGAGGTTCAGCTCCAGAGCTTTATCTCCCCACGAGCCTTTCAACTTTATACTGACCTGAGGCTTTTCCGGCAGGTTAATCGTATCCGGATTTTCCACACGCACGGCGGTCAGTTTTTTCAACCCGCTGACCAGTTGATTTACTTTTTCCGGGTCAGCGGAGGTAATAACGGGAGAGAGCAGACTCCAGCTTTCATTGCTGGTTCGGCTGAGTACGGTATTTTGACCTTCGCTGTTGATGGTGATTTCACTGAGCTGCTCCGGGTCAAAGAGCAGGGGGCGGGGGTCTCGCAGCTCTGTCAGACCGTTTTTGAAGTTGCTGAGTATATTTCCGCTGACAACATGCACGCGCTTATCCCGCCCGTAAAAATTAGTGCGAAGATAGGTGGTTGGGATAAGAGCTTCGTTGTCCTTAGTCTCAGCCAGCCACGGAGAGGTGTTTCCGAGCGTGTAGCGTGCCACCGTGGTCAAATCTCCACCTTGCGGCACTTTGAGTGTAATGTGGATGGGCGATGTCTCCACCCCGTATTCACGCATGTATTTTCGGGTTTCATCATTACGTTCCAAGCTACTCACCACATTGGCATTTGCCGTGAAATTGAGGATGGCCTGAACTGCATCCGGATTCATTCTGTCTCGGAAGGGAGATTCAATCCACCAGATACCTTGAGAATCACGGGTGCACTCTATTTTGTCATGCATGTCTGCGATACGCATCCAGCAGACATCATGCAATTTCTGGGTGCTTTCCCGTGAAAAGAGCGGCATGCCCTCACGGAAACGGTAAATGCCGGTAATACGGGCAAGATTTCCGTCCACTGCCTGAAAGACAGCCAGTGTTGTCACCACGGCGGTCAGTAGAATGAGCAGGATGGTATACAGAATCCTCATGTCGGTGTGGTATTTAGTGACGGCGGGTATTCCAGATGAACAGTGCGATGAGTAGTGCGCTCAGCGGCATGAAGATAAGTGTGAGATACTCTAACGCGTGGCGAGAGTGACGGTGCAAGTCAATCTTCATGGTCAAATCCTGATTGGCACTCTTGCCTGCATACTCTGAGCGGTTGCACATCCAGGACCACAGGGTGAGCATGTAGTCACGCTGCTCTGTGCGGGCATTCTCCCGGGAAAGCATGGTGACATTTCCCATCACCACCATGGTTGAGAGATTATTTGGATCTTTTACATTTCCGCGGGTGACGGCGGCAATCAGGCAAAGAGGTCCTTCCTTGTCCTCATTGGGTGTAAATTGAGGTTTGAGGTCCTGCCGGGTTTCCCCATAGTATTCTGCGGAGGAGAGGAGCAGGGGGTATAGCGCGAGTCTTCGCAGAGATGCCTGATTTTCATCTGCATGCTCAAGGGAGAGAGACATGCACTGCCCATCCACATGGGTTGAGCCGTTCCAGAAGCTGCGGGTGCAGTCCAGACTCTTGGGAAAAACTGCTGAAATATCGTAGTAGGCGCGGTTGCGATCCCTCAGCAAAACTCGGTCAGAGTTTGGCCGGATTCCCTGTTCTCGGAGGAATCGGTACAGACGCGGCAGCTTGGGGGAGTCCGGATTCAGAGCCACCAAGAAAGCATTGCGCCCCTCCCGTTCCCAGAACTCGCGGACGACGTTCATTTCCGCCTCCGTGAAATCCGTGTTGGGTGAAATTACAAAGAGCCCCTCTGCATCGTCCGGCAGCTTCTCAACATCTGCCAGATTGACCCACGATAACTGGATATTGAGAGCCGTTGCCATGCGACCGATGGATTCCAGCAAGTCCTGATTGTCGCGGGAAACACCGCCCTTACCCTCTGCTACATACATTCTTCTCATTTCGCCCTCAACGGCTTCCGTGATTGCTGAACAGACCACTTCATCCATCATCAGCGCTACGGCGCGGCGGCTCTCATCCGGCAGCGTTTCGTATTTGATGAACGAAGTGCCCGGACGAATGCGCACGTGCTTGCGGTCGCTCTGGTCGGATTCGAAGGTCTTGAGCGGTTGCGTTTTGTCCTTACGGGCATCAATCACGCAAAGGTTCTGATTAAACTCCACGCCATATATCTGTGCAATTTCTCGGGCGCGGTTCGGTTGGCGAATGGGGTCGAAGTACTCCACCGTTATCTTACCCTTACCGTAGCGCTCATATTCTTCCAACAGTGAGCGCATGCGCGCGTAGTTGGTGGTGCTGCGCTTGAAAGCAAAAATGATGTGGACAGGAGTCTCCCGCTTCTGTACGCGCTCGCTGGACAGCACGTTGATGGTACGCTCAGAGATGGTATAGCGCTGTTCCTCCGTCAAATCGTAACGCGCATATTCGTGACAACCGATGTAGTTGGCGCCGATGACGATGATGGAAAGCAGCACCAGATTAATCCAGGCCAGGGGATTATTCTTGGCCTTGCGGGCATCCGGATGCCCGGTATATCCTTGTTTACTCATAATGGGAAGAAAGAAAAAAAGTTGAGATGATAGAGAACTCAGCGATGCCAGCGGCGGTAATCGACGATGCGTTTCGTAAGCCCGAGCGTGAGGATGGTCAGCGTGACGTAGAGCACCGCAGGCCGGGAATCGATTAATCCGCGAGAGAATGCGCTGATTTGCTCCGTGCAGGAAATATAGTGGAAGATGGGTGCCGCCGGAAATTCTCCCCAGAGCTCTGTCACGCGTCCCATGAAGTAATACATAATCATGAGACAGGTGCAGAGAATGCCGGCGATAATCTGGCTGCGAGTCAGCGAGGAACAGAGAATCCCCAGAGCGATGAAGAACATGCCGGAGAGCCACAAAATCAGATACGGTCCAATCCAGTCTGCCAGACGGTAATCTATATTGCCTACGGGGTCAATATCATAGCGCAGACTGGTGTACACATTACCCAAATCGCTCATCCAGGGGTAGAGCATCATGGGCAGCCACAGCACAATGTAGAAGAGCAGAATAGCAAAATACTTACCAAGAACAATTTGTGTGGTCGTAACAGGTGCCGTGAGAAGGCCTTCCAGAGTACCCAGTCGTTCTTCTTCCGCCATGGAGCGCATGGTGATGAGCGGAAAGATGAAGATAAAATAGAACCAGAAGTTCACGTTATTAAGCATGTAGTACATCACACCCTCACCGCTGGCCTTGCTCATTGTCTGCAAGACTGTTTGCAGCCAGAAGCCCTGCAGCCCCATGGTGCAGGCCAACAGCACCCAGCCGAACGGGGTGCCGAGGAAAGACCTCAGCTCGTGACTGAAAATGGTGTATAGTGTGTAAAACCAGCTCTTTCGCCGTTTTATCGTTTCTGAATCAGTTGCCATGTCAGGTTTGAAGTGGTTAAAAATTCTCAGTCGCGGCGGGTCATTTCTACAAACACATCCTCCAGACTGGGAATGTGGCGGTAAATATGGCGCATGGGATAACCGTGGGCGGCGATGATGGCCGCCGCTTTCTCTCGGGTGTCCGTGCCCGGTTCTGCGCGTACAATGAGCCGATTCCAACCGCCGGGCAGGGGCTCTTCCACGATGACTTTCTTCACCGGAGCAAAGGCCTCCAGCGCCTGCACAACAGGTGTCAGCTCGCCCTTGTACTCAATGGATACGCGCCCTGCGGCGCGCAGCCCCCGCGTCAGGTTTGCCGGAGTATCATCTGCCTTGATGACACCCTGGTCTATGATGATGACCTTGTTACATATCATTTCCACTTCGCTCAGAATGTGAGTGGAAAGGATAACCGTATGTTCCTCGGCCAGAGAGCGAATCAATTCGCGTATCTGGCGAATCTGATTGGGATCGAGCCCGTTCGTCGGCTCATCCAATATCAGCAAATCCGGATTACCCAGTAGAGCATCTGCCAACCCTGTACGCTGGCGATAACCTTTTGATAATGTGCGGATAAGATTTTTTCTCTTTGGTTCAAGTCCGCACCGATCAATGGCCCAGCCAATCTGTTGACGCACGGAAGAGCCGTACAGCCCCTTGAGTCTGGCTCGGTATTCCAGATACTCGTACACGCGCATGTCTTCGTACAGAGGCACGTTTTCCGGCATGTAGCCAAGATGTCGGCGGGCTTCCAGAGGATGGTCTATGATATCATAACCGGCTATGCTGCCGGTGCCGGCTGTCGGCGGCAGATAGCCCGTCAGCATCTTCATCGTCGTGGTCTTACCGGCACCGTTCGGCCCCAGAAATCCCACGATTTCTCCTTTTTCTACCGTAAACGTCGCGTCCTTTACCGCCGTGAATCGACCAAAGACCTTGTGCAAATGCTCCGCGCGTACCATACTCATAAGCGACAATCATTCTACCAGCTTCTCCTGTGATTTCAAGTTGAAACTATCGCACTGACGGGATGCGTGACGATATTCTCTTTCTCAGGTACTATAATTCGGCATTACGTATATTATGCGCAGTTGTAACAAAGTGCCGAATCACGACGAAATTTGGGTTCCTTGCATAGAATTGATGGGAATTCAGGATTGTGGCGGGATTCTTTCTTGACGCATGAGCGTGGTCGCGCTAGGATGCTCACATGGTAAAGTGTCATGTAACATATCAAGGTGGGCTGCATTGTGAATTGCAGCATGAGCCGTCCGGAGCAACGGTGTGCAGCGATGCACCTGTGGACAATCGCGGCAAAGGAGAATCTTTTTCACCGACAGATTTGATGTGTTCTGCCATGGCAGCCTGCATGGCCACCATCATGGGGATTTACGCAGAAGACAACGGTCTTGATTTGTCGGGAGCCAAGCTGACCGTCGGCAAAGTGATGAGCGCTAATCCTCGTCGCATAGCCCGCATCGAAACGGAAATCACCATACCGCTTCCGGCTGATACCCCGCACGCCAAAGCGCTGGAAGAATGCGTACTGGGAAGCCCGGCCATGCGAAGTCTTCACCCGGATATTGAAGTGCCGATTACCTGGAATTGGGTCGGTTGACAGGACGTTCACGCAAGACCAGCACATGCGAAACCGCTTCACATACATCTGTAGCGTACTCCCGGCAGTATTCCTGCTCAACAACCTGCCGGGATTCTTTCACGGATACTGGTCGCTGATAGTCGCCGGTGCATTGGCGCTGTCCGTCTGGGTGTTGGTATGGCTGCGTCTGTACAATACCAAGAGCCTTCGCCCGGAATTTGCCATCCTTGCCATTGTCCCACAGATGACAGTTTACAGCCTCATCAATGCCGGAGCTGAGGCTATAAATTATTTCAATACAACAGTTTATCAATATATTTACACCTTGCTTTGGATTGCAGCAGCTTTTGTCGGCATACGTTCCATGAAAGCCGGAGTATGGGAAAAGCCGAAAGGCAAAAAAGACTCAGTTTACGTGATGATGTCCATTCTCACCGCTGTATATTGTTTCTTTTGCTGCGCTTCGTTCTACGCCTTAATTACAAACAAATAATACTTGCTATAAAGCACTTATGAAAAAAGAAATCCTCCTTGGACTGTCAGCAGTTGCATTTGCATCCTGTTCTCAGACGGAACAGATGGCATCAGAAATTCGCCCCGATCAGGTAGACGGGCATGCCAGAATTATTACGCGTTATCAACCTGTGGCAACTACCGCACCAAAGCCTGCGCCAAAACCGATTCTGCGTCAGCAACAGCGCCCCACACCTCCTCCGGCAACAATGCCCCCGGCTCCCCTGCCCCCTGTTCCTGAGGAAATTGCAGCTCCAACTGCTCCCGTCGTGAAGGTCTCCCCTGCACCTGAACCACAGATTGTTGCCCTGACACCACCTGCTAAGCCAACCATTTCTCCGATTGCACAGAAGCAGCCCGTTGTGGTCACTCCTGCACCTGCGCCGAAACCTGAGCCCTCCCCGGTTGTGGCGCAGAAGCAGCCCGCTGTAGCCACTCCTGCACCGAAACCTGCACCCGCACCTAAAGTTACACAGACGCAGCCGCCCGTAGCCGCACCGTCTGTCACATCGACTCTGCCCCCCGTGCCGACACAGCTGACAACTACCAGCCCGACTCCAAAGCCGGAGGTGAAAACTCCGGCACCGTCTCCGAAGCCGACGACCGTGGAGCAGAGACAACCCTCCGTTTCTTCTCCCGGTGCTTCTAATCTTCGCACCTTCGGAGGGCGGGCATTCCCCGTGATGCCCGGACAGCGTTGCGGACTGCGCACAACCCGCCCCTCTAACTAAGTTTCTTTCATCATGCCGAAACAGCGCTTAGATGTACTGGTAAGCTCGTTGGGACTCTGTGAGTCCCGCGAGCAGGCTCAGCGACTGATACTGGCGGGAGAAGTTTTTGTGAAGGGACAGCCTGTCACCAAGCCCGGAACCAAGGTAGATGATTCCCTGCCTATCACTGTGCGAAATAAGCCGAAGTATGTGAGCCGAGGCGGACTTAAGCTGGAGGGTGCACTCCAGACTTTCCCCGTTTCGGCAGAGGGTAAAGTGTGTCTGGATATCGGTTCTTCCACAGGCGGTTTTACGGACTGCCTGCTTCAGAACGGCGCTTTGCGTGTGCATGCGGTAGATGTAGGAACTAATCAACTTGTCTGGAAACTGAGGACAGATCCACGGGTTATTGTCAAAGAGCAGTTCAATGCCCGCTACATGACTCCGGAGGATTTGGGTGAGAAGGTGCAGCTCATCGTGAGTGATGTCTCCTTCATTTCTTTGACTAAGATTCTTCCCGCTGCTTACGCATGTCTGGATGATGGCGGCGAAATGATCGTGCTAATCAAACCGCAGTTTGAATTGCAACCGGAGGATATCGGACCCGGAGGAATCGTGCGCGACCCTGCCCTGCACCAACGCGCTGTTGATAAAATCCACGATTTTGTTGTGAATGAACTCAAACGGGAATGGTGCGGTGTAGCGGACTCTCCCATCAAAGGCATGGAAGGCAACAGGGAATTCTTGGCGTGGCTGAAATAAACGCTCCTCAAATCAAAAAAAATCCCCGCAACGGATGAATCTGCTGCGGGGATTTTTTTTGTTAAGCCTTACGGCGTTTCAGGAATCTGTCTGCAATGACAGTCAGCTCCGGAACGCGGAACAGGAAGCATGCCGCGCCGTACAGGCCTGCACCTGCGATGCCGCCCAAAGCCATGGCTCCGAATCGGCTGAAGAAACTCCATGAGGTAAAGTCAGTAAACAAATAATAGCCGGCTGCATAACAGCCGCCGCCCAGCAGTACTCCTGCGCAGAGGATTCTTATCAGCCCCGGCAACAGCACACGGCGGCATGCCATAGTACCCAGCAGATGATGCAGATACAGGAAATAGAACAGGAAATTCAGCGTTGTAACCACCGATGTGGTCAAAGCCAGATATTGAACCGGCATGCGAAACACCATGACAAAGAGATAATTGAGCGTCACGGAAATAGCTGCGGCAAAAAGGGCGAGCCCGGCGGGTGCCCAGGGCTTTTCCAAAGCCAGAAAAACCGGTTGCAGCACTTTCATACCGGCATAGCTCAGTAAGCCCAGAGAGTAGGCGGCCAGTACAGAACCAGTCAGCGCTGATGCCTCCGCATCAAATCTTCCGCGCTGGAAAAACACGCTTACAATTTCCTCTCCCCACAGGCTCAGGAATACAGCAGAGGGTACGGCAAACAGAGCCACAAAGCGCAGCGCCTTGGCCAAATGCTCGGCAATCTCCCTGCCGCTGTCGCCGGGGGTCAGCGTCATGCGGGACACGGAGGGCAACACGACCATGCCCATGGCAACACCGAACAATGCCACGGGAAGCTGCCAGAGGTGGAAGGCTGCCGACAGAGCCGTGACTGAGCCGGGCTGCAGGTAAAGCGCAAATGAGGTATTGATGAAGATGTTGGTTTGGGTGATGCCGGCAGCAATCACGCCGGGCAGCATCAGCATCCACACCTTCCTGGTATTTTCATCTGTGAAGCGCACCCCGGTGTTACTCCGGGTCAGACCAATATCCCAGTGCGGGCGGAAGCCTTTCTGCCTCAGCTTTGGTATCTGCACCAACACCTGAGCCGCTCCGCCCAGCACCACGGCAATGGCAAAACCATACAGAGCTTTCGATCCGAAAGTCGGATCAATGAACCACCCGATGAGCACACCTGCTCCAACGGTAGTTAGATTGAATGCAGCGCTGGCAAGATTCGGCAGGCCGAACACCCCGAACACGTTAAGTGCGCCCATGCAGAGAGCTGACAGGGATGCCAGCAGAATAAACGGCCAAATAATGCGGCATAAATCAGTTGCCAACGCCATATAACTACGCGGTGCCACACTCAGGGAGTTATCGCCGCTCTCTTGCTGTCCGGCGGCTCTGTCGTACAACTGCACCGCTTCACCGGGCTGCAGATTCTCAGCCGCGGCAAGTTTAACGCAGCACTGCTCGGTCAGCCAGGCAGGACGTTCCGACGCTGTAAATACCGCCTCCTTCAGACCATCAGCATCGGTGCGCAGCTCTCGGAAAGTAATGGTGGGAGAAACTCCCTGCTCCACCACCACACGGGCACTCTCAGGGTAAAGTGCCTGCATAAAAACTCCCGCCAACAGAATACCAACAGAAACAATTACCAACATCAGTGAGGTCAGCTGCGAGGAAACGCGGTTGGCCAACTGCCATGCGACACCGACTCCCTCCTGCTTCTCTACCTTGCTCATCACACTGGTGAAGCTTTGGGAAAGTGCCCCTTCGGCAAACATATCGCGCAGCATGTTGGGAACGCGGAACGCTGTCAGGAAAGCATCCAGAGCTCCTGTAGCCCCGAAGAGAGAGGTATAGACCACCTCCCGGAGCAACCCGGTAAAGCGGCAACAGAAGATAGCCGCTGTAGCTATCAGACTCTTTTTGTGCATCGAGGCCATGGCGAGGATTCAGCTGTCAGCGTTTTTTCTCCGGAATACTTTCCTTGATGGAGCGGGCAAGTGCCTTGGCGGTGGTTTTGTCCCCCACCAGAAGACAGCTGCGGGCAAACTCACGCACAACACTCTTGTAGAGCTTCGGTGCGGCAGCATCCAGCTTGGCTCGGTCTTCCTCAGACATCTGGTCAATATCCCGCTTGAGGTCACGAAGTTTGCGAATAGCCGTGGTATCCAGCATGGCTTTACGCTGAACCAGAGCTAAATCCAATCTTGCCTGCAAAGCCTTGCCGTCCGTCAGAACCGGGTGGTTGGCTTCAATCATTCGGCTAGACTGCTCAATCCATTTGGCCGCGTTGGCATAATCCTCTTTTTGGAGATACCAATCGGAAAGCTCATTAATAATCTGAACTTTACGCTCATTGTCGGCCAGAGCGGGTGTTTCCAGCATCATGTTCCAGCAGCGCATGAGCAAGTCCATCTTTTCCTCACCCTCAGCATGTTTGGCCATGAAAGTGATACAGCGCAACACTTCTGAGTTGTCTTTTTCATGCTCCAGCAGGTAGCGGCAATCCTGCATCGCTTCTGTTACGGCTCCGCGTGACTCATTGGCGCGGGATGAAAGTCGGCGCAGCTTCACCTGCAGTTCGGGAGTCATTTCACCGTAGCCTTCTGCGAAAGCCGCAGCCAGAGAGAGTGCCTGAGCGCAGCCGGGATAATCCTGCAAACGGAAGCGGATTTCTCCCAGCAGAGTGTAACAAATCGGGAGTCGGTGTTCCTTATCCGGATACTCCAGCATGGAATCGCGGCAGCGCAGCAGTTTTTCCTCTATTTCTCTGAGTGAATTGTTGGGAATATTGGGGTTATCCCGCAAAGCGTTGGATACTTCCTTGAGCATTAGCTGTGAGGTCGCAGGGCAAAGCGGCCACTTAGCCTGCTCCAGAATGTTGCGGACATTTTGCAGAACCGGCTCCGGCACGCCGCAAATGTAGGCTCTCTTCATCTGCAAATCTGCGGCTTCCGTGGCCAGCTCCGGGTCGGAGAGGCGAATCATGATAGCCGGAGCATCCAGACGCGTGATGGCATGGACTGCATCATCATTGCGTTTCATGCGAATACAGGTTTCTGCATAACGGCGGATGGAACGCAGCAGAAGTTTTGTCTGCTCCGGTGAGTTCATTAGCTTATTCTGTAATTGGCTGTCCAGTCGCAGTTGGAGTTCGTAATCCTCATGTTCCATAGCAGCCTGTGCCAAGCGGTCAAGGCCTTCTACTGGAGCCAGTGATTCCACCTCCGGCAGGATGCGCACTGCTTCATCCCAAAGGTTTTTATCAACCAATCGGGACATCAGAAACCAACGGAACTGACGGCGTGTATCCACGTTCTCAATCCAGCCTAATCGGGTGGCGGAATTTTCTGCCAGTTCTAACAAACGGGCCTTATCGCCGGATAAATCACCGAGAAGTCGGTTGAGATTATCATTAGCTTCCTTGTTGCTGTGAACGGTGATGGTCTGACCTTTGAAATATTGCAGAATGTCTTCTCCTTTGTAAAAGAGTCCGCCGATAACCAGAGCCGCAGCGGTAATGCCGATGGCGATAATCGGCAGGGTATGATTTCCCTGTTTGCGATTTTTGCGGTAACGTCGTTGCATGTGGTAATACGTGGTATAAGATGATTAAGATGAAATGTCCGAGGTAAAATCGGGATCTTTCTGATTCAGTCTGCCGCGGCAATCCTGTAAACGATTTATTGCATCCTCACGTAACTCCGGTTTATCTTCCAGAAGCGGCAGAACTTTTTCCCATGCGGTGAGAGCCTCTTCCCATTTCTCCGCGCGGAAGAGTGCATGTGCGTGACCAAGCAATGCCATGCGGCGATTTTCTTTCAGTTCAGGAGCATCCCCCAGCAGGTATTCAGCCGCTTTAGCATACAGTTCGGCAGCCTGTTCCGGCATATTGACCGCATCCCGTGCGTGTGCATGCAGCAGGGTCAGTCGTCCCAGTGAGGCGATATCTCCGGCAAAGTGTTTTAAGCGCAGCTGTATGCAATCAGATAACAGTTTAGAAGCCTCTTCAGCATTGGAGTCGAGAGCACAGCGCCCGGCTCCCTCCAGAGCCTGCACAGCAGCAGCTGGCACGGGGTTGTTGTGCAAAGCACGTCTGAATTGCTCTGCGGCAGCGGCCTTGCGCCCATTTTCGAACAGTACCCAGCCTTTCTGTACAAACAGGCAGTTCCAGAATGCGTCCCCAGCACCAACACGACCGAGGGCAAGACCCTCAGCCTGATTCAGTAAATCCAGCGCCGTTGGCGCATCGTTATTCTCCTGCGCCAGTGAGGCGAGATGGCGTAGTGCCGACAGTCGGCAGAGGGAGTCTCGCAAAGAAACTCCGGGAAATTGCAAACCGCGTTCCAGTAATTCCCGAGCCTGCTCCGGATGCCCGGTTTCTTTGGCGGCCAGCCCAAAACAAATGAGAGCGGTTGGGGATAACTTCCCGTAATCATTTGGCAGCAGTTTCATCAGGGACTCAAAACAGCGCTGGGCATCAGCTGTTTGTCCGTTGTCTCTCAGGCGCTCACCCTCATACGCCAGAATCAGGCTCCGACACGTCAGCCCAGCGTCTGCAAGAGCTTCGGCTTCTCGGAGTATATCATTAAGCTGCCCGTTTATCCTGTCCTCTTTTGCTCCGCTGCTGAGCAATGCGGCAGACAGGTTTTCCAAGGCGTTAGCATATTCAGGAACAGAGGAACACTTGCGAGCCGTATCAGCCGCGCGGCGATAATACTGTGCCGCTGTTTTATCCTGACCGCAGATTTGTAAATAATCTGCAGCCATGGATGCTCTGCGAGCCCACAATACATTCGTGGGGGCTGCCGAAAACAGCTTTTTCAGAAGCGGTGTTGCCTTATCTGCCATGTGTCGCTGTAAAAGCGCACACGCCAATGTCCATTCCGCCTCCTGACGCACACCTGTATCATGAATCCAAGACAGTGCTTTTTCGGTGTCGGCTGCCATGCGTACCAATTCTTCATCGTGCGCCACGCCAGCCTGCATCAGGTGCGAAATACTCTGTACTGCAGCATTGTTGATGGAAGATTCCACCTGCCCTGAAGAAATCCCGGTTTCGAAACCCTGTCTGTATCCAAGTGCATAGGTGGCGTAGCCGGAACCCAGCACCAACAACACAGCCAGACCAATCCCGGCGTATTTCACGAAAGGACGGTACTCTAACTCTTCCTCCTCAAATTCGGGAGCAGGAGTCGGGGCGGGCTTTTGCTCGTCGCTCATCAATGCTGTCAGGCGGTCACCCGGTCAAGATTGAAAGCAGTGTGTACCACACGGGCAGCCTGTTCGATGTCACCTGCCTCAACAGTGGTGGAAATGCGGATTTCTGACGTAGCAATCATGCCCGTAGCAATACCGGCATCTGCCAGTGAGCGGAACATGGTGGCTGCCACGCCGGCATTAGAGCGCATACCCACGCCTACGACTGTCAACTTGGCAAGCCCTGCTTCCGTTTCCAGACGTGCCTTGGCTCCCAGCTGAGGCAGCACTTTTTTGAGTGCAGCCTGAGCAGAACCCAAGTCATTCATGTTCATGGTAAAGGACTGGCGTGCCACACCATCGTTTGCCGTATTGGCAACAATCATGTCAATGTTGACCTCAGCCTCAGCCAGAGCGGCAAGGATGATGGCGGTGTATGCCACGGGGGCGGTGATGCCCGACACGGTAACGCGGGCCTGGTTACGTTCGATGGAGACACCGCGTACAGCGAGTGACTCCATAGCAGAATTTTCTTCTTGCACGATAGTACCGGGGTTATTATTCATGGAATTGCGGACTTCGAACACGACGCCGAACTTCTTGGCGAACTCGACAGAACGTGCCTGCATCACTTTAGAACCGCTGGAAGCCATTTCCAGCATTTCTTCATAAGAAAGTACGGAGATTTTGCGGGCATCTTTCACCACACGTGGGTCGCAGGTGTAAACTCCGTCCACGTCTGTATAAATCTGGCAGAGGTCAGCTTTCACGGCTGCCGCCATGGCAATGGCGGACAGGTCAGAACCGCCGCGTCCCAGGGTAAATATGGTTCCATCCTCTTTTTTTACACCCTGAAAACCGGCACAAACGACGATGCAGTCATCGTTGAGCGCTTTGATAACGCTCTTGGGGTCAATGTTGGCAATGCGGCCGCGGGTGTGGGAGCCGTAGGCGTGGATACCGGCCTGATGCGCCGTAAAACTTTTGGCTTTGTACCCCATATCCGTGATAGCCATGCACAGCAGAGCAATGGACTGCTGCTCGCCCGTAGCCAGCAGCATATCCAGCTCACGCTCCGGGGGATTATCCATTACTTCTTTTGCAAGCCCGATGAGGCGATCGGTCACACCGCTCATGGCGGAGATGACGGCCATCACCTGATTGCCGGCGTTTTTGGTTTCTATCAGCCTGCGGGCAACATTGCGGATGCGGTCGATGGTGCCGACGGATGAACCGCCGTATTTCTGTACAATCAGGGCCATAGTCGTCAGTTATTGGTAAAGGTTTCGATTCGGAATACGGCGGGATGCCGCTCAATGTAGTCATGCTTACGCAAGGCCTTGAGCGCCTTACGCAGCCTTCCCCAAGGACAGGAATGCAGGATAAACACCAGATTATTACGCAACGTGCCGTTCACCATATCATGAGGTGTGGAAGACGTTGCAGAAATGCCGATGTCCAGCTTGGCTAATTCACTGGCAATGGCGGCAATGACACCCGGTCGGTCCAATACGAGGAAGCGCACGTAGTAAGGAGTCTCTGTTTCCTCCTGCGGCATGACCTCCATTTTCTTGGTATAGGGATGAAATCCGGTGTGATACTCCGGGTGGCGGCATTCACGCATGGCCAGCACCACGTCACCGATAACAGCACTTGCGGTGGGGTTTTTGCCTGCCCCGCGTCCGTAGAATACAGTCTCACCCACAATATCACCTTTCACTGCGATGGCGTTGAATACACCATCAACCTTGGACAGTAAATGAGATTGGGGTACAAAACTTGGTTGCACGCGCAGCTCCAGGCGGTCTCTCTCCGTGTGGTGTTTGATGACCACGAGCAGCTTGATGGTATAACCCAAGCGGGCAGCAAATGCAAAATCCGTGCTGGTTACACGCTCAATTCCGTAAACTGAAATTTTGTCAGGAGAGAGCGGTGTTCCGTAAGCCAGCATGGCCAGAATCAGCGCTTTGTGTGCTGCATCCCAGCCGTTGATATCCAGCGTCGGGTCAGCCTCCGCATAGCCTTTTTCCTGAGCTGCCGCCAGTGCATCCGCATAGGACACACCATCTTTCTCCATTGAGGAGAGGATGTAGTTACTCGTACCGTTAATAATACCGGTAATACTTTCTACATTATTGCAGATAAGCGAGTTCTGCAAACTCTGAATGATAGGTATTCCGCCGCCGCAGGAGGCTTCAAAATACAGGGGTACACCTTTTTCCTTAGAAATACGGAACAGTTCGCTGCCATATTCTGCCAGCAGAGCCTTATTACCCGTCACCACCGGTTTGCCGGCGTTGAGAGCTGCTTTCACCAGCTCATAGGCTACCTTTGTGCCGCCAATGAGTTCAATGATGATATCAATTCCCTCATCATCCACCAGCTCGTGCCAGTCATCTGTCAGCAGTCCCGGATCCACCTCCACATCTCGGAGCCTGCTCAGGTCACGCACGGCTATCTTCCTGACATTGTAGGCCATCTGTACTCGTGCTTCAAGCAAATCGTGATTGCGGCACAGCGTCTCATACACACCGGTACCCACGGTGCCAAGTCCGGCAAGTCCTATCTGCAATGTCTTTTTGGTCATGCGCAGGCGTGATTCTACACCGAATTGCCGGTTGACTCAAGCCTATATTCCGTCTGTCTGATATTTTCCCATTCTGCGCGTAGACTTGCCAACGCAATCAATTAGCAGCCCGAGCCTTGTCCCCGGCAGTAATAAGGATAACCCCGGAGGCAATGAGGAATAGAGAGAGGAGTTTCTGCCATGTAAGAATGTCCAGACCCAGTATAATACCAATGGCGGCGGCGATGATGGGCTGCACGTAATTATAAGCGGCCACGGTGGGAGGTTCCAATCTCCTCTGACCTACAATAAGCAACAGATAACTGAAAAAAGACCCTCCGATTACCACGTAGGTCACAGCAAATACTTCATGAAGCTGAAGCTGAACGGTGAGCAAGTCTTGCAGAGAATGCCACATGGGAATGAGAGCAAGTAGGGTGGCAAAGAGGAAAAGCCATTTCATGATGGTGACGGGGTGATACCGCTTTAGTACCCCACCGAAAAAAACAAAATAGCAGGCAGCTGAAAATTGGGAGATGAGGCAGAGCGTGTCGCCCAGCGGATGCCCGCTGAGACCGCCGCCTGATCCCAAAATCAAAACCAGAGCACCTATGGAGGCCAGCAGGAAACCGCCCACCCTTGTCCGGGTTGCTCTCTGATGCAGAAAAAGCACAGTCAGGATAAAGGTCATGACCGGAGTGGAGGTGCCGATAACGCAGGCATTGGTCGGCGAGGTGTACTGAATCCCTAAAACATAGAGAAATTGGTTGATAAGCATACCGCAAAGTGACATACCCAGAAGGGGCAACCAATCCCTGTGGGCAATTTTTTCGCGCGGAATCAAGGGAGAAATCAGCCAGAAGAGGAGAGCAGCTCCACAAACTCTGAGGAAGGCCAGTTGCAAACCATCAACCGCCCTGCTCTGCATGACCAGTTTGCACATGGGACTCATGAGCCCGAACAGCAGAGCTGCACTAAATGTGCAGACATGACCTTTGAGATAATAGCGTCTCATGCAGTCCGTGCATTTACCACCCGGGCGCGTTACTCGTCAGCTACGATTCCATCGCGGATGATAAGTGTGCGATCTCCGCGCGCGGCAATGCGGGTATCATGGGTAACGGTTACAAGTGTTTTGCCTCCCTCATCTGCCAGAGAGAAAAGAAGGTCAAGTATCTGGTTGCCGTTGCGGGAATCAAGATTGCCGGTGGGCTCATCCGCAAAGATGATGGCGGGGTCATGAGCAAGCGCTCGTGCGATAGCTACGCGCTGCTGCTCACCGCCGGAAAGCTCATTGGGCAAGTGGTCCATGCGGTCGGCAAGCCCAACTTTTTCCAGCAGAGCCTTGATGCGTTCGGTTGCTTCCGTGCCGGCAATGGCTGTGGCCAATGAGGCGTTTTCCAAGGCAGTCAGCTCAGGCATCAGCATGTAGTTCTGGAAAATGAAACCCATTTTTTGGTTACGGAACAGCGCACGGCGGCGCAGGGAAAGCCCGTAAATATCCTGACCGTCCACTATGACCCTGCCCTGTTGGGGAGCTTCCAAGCCGGCAAGAGTGTACATAAGGGTTGTTTTTCCCGCGCCGCTGGGGCCGCAGAGAAACACTTTTTCCCCACGCTTGATATGCAGGCTGAGGCCGTGAAGCACCTCCACCTGCTTTTTGCCGATGCTGTAGGAACGATGTAAATTGTCTGCTGTAATCATGCGCGGCGGGTCAGTTCGATGTTATCAATGAGGCGGACGTCGCCGAAATAAGCGGCAACGGCCAGAAGCGCGAGTCGTTTCTCATCCGTCAGCTCATGCAAAGTCTCCGCATCGCAGAGCGTCACATAGTCCACCCGCACGCCGGGAATCGCCTCCAGCGAGCGCTGCACGGCTGCGCAGACGTCCATGGCCGTCGCTCCGGCGGAATAGGTCGCAGCGGCTTCCAAAAGAGCCTTGCGAATAGAAGGTGCGGCGGCGCGATGCTCCGGGGTGAGTCGGACATTGCGGCTGGAGAGGGCGAGGCCATCCGCTTCGCGGACAATTTCCGCCCCGTGCAGGGTGATGGGAAAATCCAAATCACGCACCATGCGGCGCAGGATGGCAAGCTGCTGGTAATCTTTCTTACCGAAGACGGCATCCGTAGGCTGCACCAGATTGAACAGCTTGCTCACCACCAGACAGACACCGGCAAAATGCCCGGGACGCTTTGCGCCGCACAGGACGGTGGACAGATGCGTCTCCTCCATGGTAACGGAGCGGTCAGCACAGTACATCACCTCCGGCGTGGGCATGAATACCACGTCTACCCCGCAGCTGCGGCACAGCTCCAAATCGGCTTCCGGGGTCTGCGGGTAGGAGGATAAGTCCCCGGCGTTGTCAAACTGCACGGGATTCAGGAACACACTGGCCACCACACTGCCGGAGTCACCCGCCAGCACACGAGCCTGACGCAGCAGAGAGGCATGCCCCTCGTGCAGGGCTCCCATAGTGGGAACCAGAACCAATCGCCCGCCGCGAAGCGGTGCGAGCATCTCTCGCAACTCTTCCTTGGAATATGCCGTCTGCATGGGCGGCATTCTACCACAAGATGGAGGGTGATTCAAGTGCAAGCAAAAGCATCATGACAGTATACATACGTGTCACAACGATTTGGGCCACGTGGATTTACGAATGACGAATTACGATTTACGAGTTATAAGTAAGTGGCTTACGCCGATGTCGAACTAAACGGAAAGTTCCGGCAATGAAGGGGCTGCCTGATACTCCCTCCGGGAGATATTTGACGAAATACCCCGATTTTTAATGTATAATGGGTATTTTTTCAAAACTTTGGGACAAGTGTGCCGACATGTGTAGATGCCTGCACCTCTGCACATTCGTTTTCCCATATGAAAATAAAAAGCTGCACTGCCACAGCGTATACGTATTTTTGAGCGTAATTAGGACGCACTAAACACTTGTTCTAAAGCTGAAGTTTAGTATAATAAAGTTCGCGGTAAGTATAACCCTATGATGGGGCGCACCATGGGTCTACTCTCTTACCATAATCGAAACCATAACATCGCGCTCCAACGTTATGCTGAACTGTTATACTTTCTGAATAAAAAATAATGGTTCAAAAATTACATGAAAATCAAACTAACATGCCGAAAGATTGCCATAAAGTTCACGGCCTTATTTTGCGCCACCTTTCTATCTATGTGGATATGCTGCGCGGTAATGGCTTTTGGTGGGGATATTCAGGGTAGAAACCTGTTCGTTATCGTTTCTGCTTTTTGCATTCTGAGTCTATACCATATTATCAGTTGTTATCATCAAACCTTGACCTTGTCTGAGTATGAAATTATATTGAAACGTGGCCTTGAAACATGGAGAATCCGCTACGAGGAGGTCGGACGTATTATTTTTCACACTCAGGTGTCAATACCTCCTTTCGATAAGCCGGATATTTTCATTCGCTCGCCCAAAACAACAATCCATTTCCGGGAAAATTGGTTTGATGACAAGGAAATTTTTCAGCGAGCCATGGACACCATATATCAATGAACTCCGCAAGTGCACGTCGTTAAAAATGGTAAAGGAATCGATGTGAATATGTATACATTCGTTTCTGCATTGAAATATATGTTTATTCCATTCCTAATGCTAGTGTTTCTGTTGAGTCTCTTAGTCTCCTGATATAAGGCAACTTCCTTTTGTACGGAAACAGATTCATTTTTATAACGTAAATTCCCGAAACGCCGCCCTAGTGTCTCGTTTAGCTAGTCCTACACAATACTCTCAACACGTAAGCATTTGTATTATAAAGAATAAATAAGCTTGCTTATTGTAAAGAATTAACTCGACTAGACACTAGTATAGCGTTCGGCAAGTATTTGGACATTCTATAAACACGCTGCTGTTGTGCTTCTCATGGACAAGAGGTATTGCTATACCTGTTTGTAAATCAATGCCTGCAAGTAGAGTCAATGTGCCATGCCGAGTGTATTCGCTGTCTCTTTGCCACTGCCCTTTTCCCTGTATAGGTGCTCTGTCTTTGGCTCCTCCGATGGCTTGAATGTTTGGCTTTTCATCGTATGAGATTATGCCGCTCAGATAAGAAATGCGTAATTTCGTTGTATCCTTGCCGTAATCCTACCACGCCTGTGCATTGATTCTTAGTAGACGCAGGAAAGTCATGGCGCGCATTTACAGTTACGTCAGAAACGCTCGATATATCAGCTATTTATGGCATTCTGTCTGAATTCTGCATTCGTAATAACCGAAACAACATGAGCCATGGTGCAGAAAGAATGGTCGTTACCATTTTGATTTGGTAACGGCCATTCCTTTAATAGCCCTTTTGTAACTGCGTGTTTGTTTATCGAGGTGACATTATGGGAATGACACCGGGATCGCAATGGGATACTTAGTTTGATTGTTTACCGTTTTCTGTATCTGTGCTGTGTCCTGTATCTATGCTGTGTTGCTGTACGTGGCTAATCGTTTCTTTAAAAAGGGGAATGCCAAACAGTGATATAGTTTTCACCGTAGAATGTGTTGACGCGTCACTACGAGATTTCATAGTGGAACCGGAGGGCGTAATATCAGTCTTCAATGCGCTGAAGTTTTTATCTGTTTTAATTTCTTTCTTGCATATTCTGGAAGAAATAAGCATTAAACGATAAAATTTACCGTAATCATAATTCTCATTTATATGATATTCCATATGTTCTACAACATTAAAAAGTAGTGAAATTCCCGACTTGTCAATTATACGCTCGAATACATACAATGAAAGTTTTCCCTTCTCATATAAATCCAAGGAATTGATAAAAAAGAATTTAACTTTTCTCCTGGCTCTGTCCTGTTTACGATTCAGTAAATACGCTTCTTTATCTTTGTTTGATAGATTGTTTAGCTCATTGTCCGATAGAGGTTTCATGCGTACCCATGGTGTCTCTGTTTTAAATATTTCCGGAATTTTATTCTCGTTATTATCAACCGATCGGCTGCCGTCTGTTTGAAAAGGTAGCGTTGTAGATAATTCTCGCAAGATTCTCAAGTTATCGTACATTTCATCGCTTTCATATTCAATGTTATAGTTATTCATGATTTCTGCCTCAAACAATGATTGGGTTTGTTTCAATGTCGCGTATACGATGACTATAGAAAAAATGGTAACCAAACTGGAAATCAGTCCAATCAGTTTCATCCGAAGGGGAATCTGCAGGCTGCACCAGGCTTCCTGTAACGCGTTATGATATACGTGCATTAGTATAAGCACCAGAAAAACTACTAAAAAGAAGACTATAATCGTCCAGCGATGCTTGATGTATATTTTAAATTTATAATATAATTGGTTCATAGTTCGATTTGTTTGTTAGTCTAAACCGTATTGTATACCATTATTTTTTAATCTCGAGCTTTTAATTAACAGTTAGCTCGAACATGTTAAAATTATCATTGCGGACGGAGAGTTATGGTATAATAATGCGGATGATTCATATGTTTTTTCTATCTTAGGAGGTTGTTCATGTCCCCGCAGCCGAAGCAGTCAGGCTGCTGCGTTGTACCCCATTCGGCAATTTTACGACTGCGAGGGTCGCACTTGATGCAAGTCCGGGTTACCCATCGCATACCACACGTATATTGCCTCAAAATAAAATCAGCCCCAAGGTGGTGCATCGCTATTTCTTTAGAGCACTGCACTGTTTTTCTGTATTACCCAAGAATTGAGCCTTTCGTGCAATTTGATGAATCGTTCCTTCCGTCCTCCTTCCTTCATGTTGTCCAATACGCGCATATATGGAGTTCGTGCCTTATCGTAGCGTTTGATGATTCTGTGTCCGCATTTCTCTTTCTTCAACAGTCTCACTGACCATAACTGCAAGTTCACCCATTTGTAGATCCGCTTTAACAGGTACACAAATCGCTCATTATCGAGTCTTTCATCCCCAACAACCCATCGAGAATCTTTCGACGCCCTCTTTTTTGCGCTTTTGTTTATGCAGTCCTTGAGTCAACACTGTGATGGCATGCTTTCTTAACTTATAGTCAATATATTGCATTAGGTCATCAATGATTGCTGATTTCTGACTACGTGAGGTGCATTGAGAATAGAGAAGCCTTTACTTCAAAACGAACCTTTCTTTTCCGCTCATCATTAAGTGTATGTAAGTATTATAGTGCTCATAATTTTGAGACCATGCGATTCCAACTATTTTGATAAAAAAAATAATTTTTCTTGACAAAACAATATTGTTTGCTAGAATGCGGCACCCATTCATTTCTTAACAATTAGAATCACATGAAATTTAAAATATCATTTATTTTGCTTCCTATACTTGCCTCTGCAGCATTTGCAGAAACAACACCACAACAAACCGAAACACAGCCGGACGCCACGGCCCCGAAACAGGAGATTGTTGACCCCTCACTTGCCTCCTCCCAACAGCAGGAGACAGATTCCAATGCAATTGTTCCTGCCCAAGGAGAAAATACAACTATTGCGCAAGATCAGCTTGAGGAATCCTCGTACAATGCCTTGGGGGTTCTTGTTGATGTGAACGTTGGTACACTCGGTGCCGGCTTCTCCGTTGGCTATGAGTTTAACAAATACCTGAAAACCCGCGTTCGCGCCGGTTTTCTCAGTTATGACCATGATGATACATGGAGTGACGTGGATGTCATGGGAGAGTTCACCGGTAATAACATGGGTATCATGCTTGACTACCATCCCTTTGGCGGGCGTTTCCGTCTGACTGCCGGTCTGACCATTACAGATCTTGCAGTAGATGTGCAGGGTTCCATGGACAGAAGATATTTTGCCGAACACGTGGGTAAGGAATATGATTTCGGTGGTTACAAATTCATCATCAAAGATGAAGATGTCAAAGCAGAAGCAGAGTACAAGTGGAACAAGGTACAGCCCTACCTCGGCATCGGTTGGTCTTCTGATGGAGAAGGAGATGCCGAAGTATACTTCACTTTCGACATGGGTGTGAACTTTATGGGCACAGGTGATCTGTCCGTCAGCTACTCAGGCGGTGCCGAAGTTATCACTCCTGACGGTCAGAGAACGGAAATCAGCAAGCAAATCCTGGAAAGTGCCATACGTGAAGAAGGTAAGGATTTCTTTGATATTGCGGATGACATTTCCGTTTATCCGGTCATTCAACTGGGTATAGGAGTACGATTCTGATAAGAACCATATCCTTTCCAATTACTGAGGAGTCACTCCGTCAACGGGGTGACTCCTTTTCATAGGGAAAGAGTAACGCTCTCACTATTCAGTCTCCACAACTCAGCCCTATTATATCACAACCACATTCCAAGCTCCACAGCTCTGCCGTACAGCGAATATGGCAAGGCTCTTTTAACCTTATTGCCGCGCAATATCATCAACACTGCTGTCATAATAACGGCCGTCTGCCCCTACACCACAGATCGCTCCCCCGAACGGCCTCAAATAGCACCTGAGATTTTATTAATTCCGTCTTTCCTGTCCGCTTGGCAAATCAGATGGGCTACAGTCTTTCTTCCCACAATTGCTTCTACCGATGGCAGCCCTCTGTTGCGCGGACAGAGAGCACGAACATACGGGCATCCCTGCTACGCTGAGAAGAAACATTACAATAATTCTCGTGGACTATTTACCAGAAACCGTCCGCAAAAGTCGACAATCCGTAAGATTTTTCAAAAAAATAAGTTCTATTGTATACGTAGGGAAAGCTTGACAAAAAAACTAACGTAGTTTTAACTGAAGACAAAATTCATTACAAGCTGTCCATGACCACCAGAATGATTCTCTTGACGCTGGCGCTGAGCATGCCGATAATGGCTACCTCTCAGTCTGACCCCTCTGCTGTATCCCCGCACTCTACCATGGCTGCAGCCGCACACGAAGCACTGCAGGTTGACCCTCAACTGGTCTGCGGGGAGCTTCCCAACGGCATCCGCTACATGATACGTCCGACAAAAGAGCCGGCAGGACGCGGTAGTGTGAGACTTTTTGTGAACAATGGTTCACTGAATGAGAGCAAAGAGAACTCCGGGCTTTCGCATCTGATAGAGCACCTCGTGTTCAACGGCAGCCGCACCTACGAGCGAGGAGAACTCATTCCCACCATGCAGAAGCTGGGACTCGGTTTTGGCGGAGACGTAAATGCCTACACGGGATTGCTGCAAACCGTTTATAAGCTGGATTTACCCCGATTGGATAAAGAAACTGTCAACACAACCCTGACAATACTGCGAGATTTTGCCGACGGTGCCACGCTGACAGACGATGCTATCAACCACGAACGCGGCATTGTCATTAGTGAATTGAAAGCGCGCGATTCTCAGAACTATCGCACCACCATTGCGCTGCTGCGTCTGCTGTGCAACGGAACGCGCGTGCCGGATTTCATGCCCATCGGGCTGGAAGAAGTCATCCGCGATACACCCTGTGAAAAGGTGAGAGAGTTCTACCGAAACAACTACCTCTCACGACGAATGACCGTGGTAGTTACAGGTGATTTCAAGCCGGAAGACATGGTGGCACAGGTGGAAAAACACTTCGGCAGTATGAAGGATTCCGGGACTCCGCCCGACCGACCGGAAATCGGCACACCGGTGGATTTAGGACCGGCTGAACTGATTGTTAAGAACCCTGAACAAGCACACGTAAGTATCGCGCTCAACGTGGTTTCCCCTTGGGAATTCAGGGCCGACACCATGGAGCAGCGCATCAAGGACATGCCGCTCACGGTTGCCTGCGCCATGCTCAATCAGCGACTGGCTCGCATGGTGCGTGAGGAAAACTGCCCGTTCATAGCTGCGGAAGTGGGAGAAAGTGAGCTCTTTGAATCCGCCCGACTCTTCTCTGCCAATCTGACGGCACAGCCGGAGCAATGGAAGCAGGCTCTCACTACCGTGGAACAAGAGCTGCGCCGCGCCTGCGAATTCGGATTCAGTGAGCAGGAACTCTCTGAAATCGTGCGCTCCAGCATCTCTGCCGCTCTGGTGAATGAGCAGCGCTGGGAATCCACCACCTGCAATGCCATGGCAGATGCCATCATCTCCGCTCTTGGAGATAAGGCAACATTTACCGCTCCGAATGAGGACACCCGTTCCCTGCATGCCGCTCTGGCTCAGATTGCCGCTGACCCGGATATCTGCCGCCGTGCCCTCAAGGCAGCATATGAGGCTGACCGCACCAAGATTTCTCTCACCGGTAATACCCCGGAGGGGGTGTCCAAGGAAGTGCTCCGCGATGCTTATAATGAAGCACGGGCAACGGAAGTCACGCCTCCCGAGGAAGAAAAAACGGCAGCCTTTGCCTATGAAAACATAGGCGAACCCGGCAAAGTGGTGCAGTCTGCCTATCTGGAAGATGTGGATGTGACCACCCTCACCCTCAGCAACGGCATACGCGTCAACATCAAACCCATTTCCACCACCAAGGAAGCAATATCCGTTGCGGCGCGCATCGATGGTGGCTCCCGCTCCATGACCGGAATTCCCGGGCTCAATATCCTGACAGAATCCGTCATGAATCAGGGGGGACTGGAAGCCCACACGGCAGATGACCTTTCCCGCATTCTGGCGGGACGCCACGTGGGATTCGGCTTCTCCTCCGAAATGGACAGATACGTGTTCAGCGGAGGCTGCACACCGGATGATTTGGAGCTTCAGTGCCAACTGCTGATAGCCGGAATCCTGCATCCCGGTTTCCGCGACACCGGCGAAATAATGCTGCGGCGCAGTCTGCCGCAGATATACAACCGCCTGAGCAACACCCCGGAGGGCGCATTCTCCTACCAGAGTTCCCGCATCCTGCACGGGAAAGATTTCCGCTTCATCATGCCTGCCCGGGAACAGCTGGAATCCCTGTCAACTCAGCAGGTGCGGGATGCCCTCACCCCGGCTCTGCAAAATGGAGCCATGGAGGTGACCATCGTTGGTGATTTCAAGACGGAAGAGATTATCCCGATTGTGGAGCGCACCTTCGGTGCCATGCCGGAGCGTAACCGGGAGTTCACGCCCGTCACGACAGAGGAACGCAGCGTCACCTTCAAAACATGGGGTTGCAACGAGTTTCTGCGCTACCCGACTGAGCTGGACAAGACAATTGTAACGCACGTGCGCTACGTCGGCAACGGTCGCGACATCCGACGCAACCGCCGTTTGCAGGTGCTCAATGCTATCGTCAGAGAAAAGTTGTTTGACGGGATTCGAGCAGAGCTGGGAGAGACATACTCCCCCACCGTACGACTCAAGTTCAACAGCAGCTATGACAACGCCGCCACCATCTCCACGGCCAGCACCGGGGTGAAAGGCAACCGAATCAAGGTGAACACTGCAATGGAACTCATCCTGCGCAATCTCGCCCTGGACGGCGGTATCACGGATGAGGACTTTGTGCGTGCTATACGCCCGATTATTGCCTCCACAGAAAAATCACTCCGCACACCCGGCTTCTGGCAGGGAGCCATAGCTCGCCTTCAGACGGAGCCGGAGCGCTTGGAGGAACTTCGGAATCTGCTGCAGGATTTACGCAGCATGACAGCGGACGAAATACGCACGCTGGCGCGGGAAATCTTCGGCAACGATGACAAGGTGAACAAGTTCTTCACCGTACCTGAGGATTTTGATGAAACAAAGCAGTAATCTCAGCCAGAGTTGCGCGTTTTCCTGAAAAAGATTAAGTGTTAACATATCCTCACGCCGGTATATCAGCAGAGTTTGATATACCGGCATTTAATCACAGAATTCGGCATCATGTGAAGCATGATTATTCCATTCCAGTACAAGAGCGCTGCCCGGTGATACCCTTACAAACACCCCCTTTTCCTCTAAATCTGCCGAATCAACAGTATACAACGCACCCTCCGGATTCAACAAATCCTCAAAGGTGTGCAGATTCTCTTTCATCGAAGCCCACTCCTGAGCATGCCGAGGAATTCTGATACCCGCGCACAATTCCTGCGTTGGATCGAAGTTACACACCACAAGCACGGTTGACTTAGATTTACGATGGTGACGGAGGAAGGCATACAGACGATGTCCGGATGTATTTTCTCCCGGTAAACGCCCG
This sequence comes from Akkermansia sp., assembly GCA_045579245.1. Classification (GTDB taxonomy): domain Bacteria; phylum Verrucomicrobiota; class Verrucomicrobiia; order Verrucomicrobiales; family Akkermansiaceae; genus Akkermansia. The sequence goes on along the minus strand of JAZNLU010000094.1, from coordinate 90,591 downwards.
AAATTCGGGTTATCCCGATTCACCCAGTTCAGGCCGTAAAATGAACCACAACTCAGAGCGGGGTGCTGCAACAGGGGAAGCAGCTGAGCAGTAAATCGGCGCAACGCCTTGAGTTCCGCCGGCAGAAGTGAACCATCAAAAGCTCCGTTATTCGTCCAATCCTGAAAACGAGGCAAAGAAGTGTAATCAAAAATGGAAGTTCGCCCGTTGTCGCCGCCAAAACCGGACGGTCCATCAGCCCGTTCTGCAGTTTCCTGCCCGTTGTATATCAAAACAGAACCGCAGGTAGTTGCATACTGGGCAACCATGGCTGCCGGCATAACCCGCTGCCCGACACCACCCCAAGCAGTAGGGGTCGCAATACGTGGTTCATCGTGATTCTCAATGTATCTCACCCCGCCCCAAGCCATGGGAGAATCGGGATTCTGGTACTTATCCAAATCATTAGCCCAAGCACCGCCTTCATACATGGACTTAACGGCCAGGTAAGCCGAGCTATCGTAAACACCGTTGAACCCGGCGCTCAACAATGCGGGCAATACATCTCCGGAACAGAGCTTCATGTGATCATTATATGCCTCCGCCATGAAAAATACCCCCTCATCCCGCAATCGGGATTCTGCAATAACCCAGCGCCAGAAAGGGAGAGGCACCAGATGTGCCATGTCACAGCGGAAACCACCTACGCCGATGCCCTGCCAGAATTCAAGTATGCGGTTCATTTCATGCCAGGTACGGGGGAGATAAGAAGCAGGAGCCATAATCCCCGGCAACGCATCAGCCGCGTGAGAGCCGTGACGATAGTCAGAGCCGTAATTAAGCTTCACTGTTTCATACCAATCATATACGGATGGCTGCCATGTGGCGGCATTATTTCCGGTCACTCGCCCGCAACCACGCTCCGGCACAAATTCTCCATCAGGCAAAGACATGGAGGTATCACCGCCCTGCGGCTCCAAATAGTAAAACGCATTGTCACGGGAGAAAAACACGTGTTTATTATCCATACTTCCCAAATGATCATGCCGGGAGTGATAATTACGGGAAACGTGGTTGGGAATAAAATCAATCATAGGAATCATCCCCCAACGTCGGCAGCGCAGTAACAGATTCCGGAACTCCGTCATACGCTCTGCCGGATTTTCTGCCAAATCCGGGTCAACGTCATAATAATCCGTGACAGCATAGGGACTGCCTGCAATTCCCTTGACAATACAGGCGGGGTCGGCAGGCAAACCGGGATGCGGAGTCTGTGTTGCATGACGGATAACACCGGTAAGCCAGACATGCGTTATACCCATGCGGGCGAGCGCCTCAAGAGCCCTATCATTGATCCCGTTAAACGTGCCGCAACCATTCTGTTCCCTGGTTCCCCATGGCTGACCTCCGCGGGTATGGTTAGAAAAGTGGCGCACGAAAAGCTGGTAAATGACGGGTCTCATACCTTGGCATACTAGCACAGGGGAATTCCTCTTTCAAGAGAAAAGGATGTAAAAGCACAAAAACAGGCGTTTCTCCCTTGCAGGCAACAGATTTTTCAGGTATACTGAAGAACATGGCAAGACTGGCACAGCGGCTGCGTTACGGCTGGAAGGGATTTCGTCATTTCATCTCTCAGGGGCTCATTGACCCGCTCCCGGCACGGCACGCCATCCAAGGCTATACACCGGGCAAGGCAGGCAAAGATTTGAAAGCCGCCATCGATGTGGCGCTGGTGGGGCTGCCACAAGGTATGGCTTTTGCTGCCATGGCTGGGTTGGACAGCATCTACGGTATCATGGCGGCAACGGTGGGCACATTCATAGCCCCGCTGTTCACACGTTGCAGTCTCACTGTGAGTGGACCCAGCAACGCCACCGCCTTCATGCTGGCCAGTTTCTTTCTGGCTGCATCCCCGGCGATTCAGTCCCAACCGTTCATCTTCGTGCCGCTCATTGTCTTTTTGGCGGGGCTGCTCTGCGTCATCTGTGCCTTCGTAAAAGCCACAGAGATGTTGCAGTTTGTGAGCCGCAGTGTGCTGGTAGGGTATATCACCGGAGCGGCCACCCTCATCATCGCCTCTCAGCTGCGCTACGTCATCGGGCTCAACGATGTTCACGCGGGCAGTTCCTTCTTCTCCATGAGCGGAGCGATTCTGCAGAACCTGCGGGATGTCCAATGGCAGCCCATGGTGCTGGGCGCCCTGTCCTTTGCCCTGTTCATCCCGCTGAAAAAATATTTTAAGTTCCTGCCGACCTTTGCCATCATCCTGGTGGTAATGAGTACGCTCAACTGGATACTCTGCCAGCCGTGGACGGGTGCCATGTTCACCAACGTGCGGATGCTGCGGGATTTCACCATGAGCGATCTGGTCTGTACCCCGCCCGCCGTCTGGGAAATCCCGGGGCATCTTGTGGAGCTGTTCCCGATTGTGGTGGGTATCGCCTTCCTCTCCACGCTGGAGCAGACTGTCATGAGCAAGACTCTCTCTGCCAAAACAGGGGAACCGCTGAATCTGAATCAGGACACCTTCGCCGTGGGTATGGCCAACATCGGCTCCTCTTTCACCACCTCTTTACCCTGCTCCGCCTCACTCACCCGCTCCATGCTCAACTACAACGCGGGGGCAGCCACGCGCTTCTCGGGTGTCATCTGCGGACTCATCTGTCTGGGTATCACCTTTATTCTGGCAAACTTCCCGCTCATCTCACGGATTCCGCACTGCGTACTGGCAGCGCTGGTACTAGCCAACGCCGTATCGTTGTTTGACCGCAAGTTGCTGCGCATTTGTTACCGCTCCACGCCCGGGGATTCCATTGTACTGATTATCACTTTTGTGGCCGCGCTGCTGCTGCCGCTGCACATTGCTATATTCGTGGGTGTGGTCATCTCCGTATCCCTGTTCCTGCGCAAGGCCGCCAAGCCGGAGCTGGTGGAGTACACCTTTGACAATGAGGGTACGCTGATGCAGGTGAATGATGAGGTAAACCGCCTGCCGCAGATATCCATCGTCCATGTGGAAGGAGATTTATTCTTCGGCGCCGCAGACCTCTTCCGCAAGCAGGTATCCCGCATCGCGGAAGACCCCTCACTGGCAGTTGTTGTCCTGCGCATGCGCAATGCCCGCAATCTGGATGCCACCTCCGTGTGTGCGCTGGAAGAGCTCATCAAGTTCATCCGTGAAAAGAAACGCCACATCATCATCTCCGGCGCGAGCCGGGAAGTGTTCCGCATTCTGAAGAAAAGCGGTGTGCTGGAGGTGCTGCAGGAAGGCTGCGGCAAGGGAGAGAGCAACATCTTCCTGATTGAACCGCGCAACCCCAACATGTCCACCCGCAAAGCACTCATGCGGGCGCAGAAACTACTGGGTACAGCACAGGCGGACATCTCCATCTACACGACAAAACACACCACCCCGGTCTGATGCCTCACCAACACGCAAGCGATATCGCCCAAGCGCTGGTCAACTGGTTCACCGTCCACGGGAGGGATTACCCCTGGCGGCGCACGGTTGACCCATGGGCGATACTGGTGAGCGAAATCATGCTGCAGCAAACCACCATACCCACTGTTCTGAGGCGTTATGAAGCATGGATGGCACAGTTCCCCACCCCGGCACATCTGGCAGCCGCCACGGAACAGGAAGCTCTGCGCTCCTGGGAGGGTCTGGGGTATTACCGCCGCGTACGGGCGCTGAAAACAGCGGCACGTGTCATCGAGGAACAATTCAGCGGCATCTTTCCGGAAGAAGAAGCCGACCTCCGCACCCTGCCCGGTATCGGCGATTACACCGTGGGAGCCGTGCTGAGCTTTGCGTACAATCGCCCGGCTCCGCTGGTGGATGCCAACGTGTCCCGCGTATTCGCCCGATTGTTCAATGACCGCACTCCCATTGACTCACCGACCGGGCGCAGGCTGCACTGGCAATGGGCCGCAGAGATGGTGCATCCCTCCAATCCACGGGCCTATAACTCCGCACTCATGGAGCTGGGGCAGACCATCTGCACCGGAAGCGAGCCGAAATGCCTCACCTGCCCCATCCGCCAATGGTGCCAAGCGGACAAGCCGGAAGAGCTGCCCGTCAAACTACCGAAAAAAGAAATCACCGCCACGGAACACCGTGATATTCTCTGCGTGCGCGAAAACAGTATTCTACTGGAAAAACAGAGTGCGGGCAAGCGGCATGAGGGCATGTACCGCCTGCCGCGAAGAAGTGAGGCCGAAACCGCAGACCGCCCCCTGCTGGCAACGCAGAAATACAGCATCACCCGCTACAAAGTCACTCGCCGGCTGTATCAGGCAGGAAACACCATAGCCCCGAGAGAGAACGAACAATGGATACCGCTGGCAGAATTGCCCACTATCCCGCTGGCCTCCCCCGACCGCAAGCTTCTGAGAAAACTGGGATTCTGAGAGCTCAGAGCTGCACCGTGATGCGCGGGGTCAGGATACAGCGGCGGTAGCAGCCGGGCTGCACATGCGTACGAGGCCAGACAATACAGTCATCCAACACGCAGTCGGCAGGGATGACAGCATCCTGCCCCACCACACAATCCTCTCCCAGCTCCGCCTGCGGGGAAATGCTCGCCGTGGGGTGAACACGCTCACGGCTGTTCATCTCCAACACAGCATCCAGATACATCTCCGGCGAACCAATTTCATGCCAGGCTGCCCAATCGAACACCGCGCCTCCCACCTTGCCGCGTTTAATCAGCTCCAGCCACACAGGAACAATGGAAAATTTGTCCTCCTCCGGGAAAAGTTCTGCCACACAAGGCTCCATAATGTATACCCCGGCAAACTGGTGCGTGCCGGGATTCACCCCAAGCGCATGGCGCATATCCGTCACCTTCCCGGTAGTTTCATCAAACCCCACATTGCGCTTGCCGTCCAGACTGCGCAGCGCCAGTGTGACCAGATTGCCGTTTCGCTTGTGTGCCGCCAACAACTCCGCCACGGGAATATCCGTCAGAATATCGCCGTTATGCACCAGCAAAGGTTCATCCGCAGACACCAGCGGCATGATTTTCTTCACCCCGCCGCCTGAATCCAGGGGTTCCTCTTCCTGACTGAAATACACGGGGCATCCGCGATAAGTCGGCTCCGGGAACGCACGCTCCCACATGAGCGGCAGACAGGACGTATTGACAATGAACTCCCGAATCCCACAACGAATGTAATAATCCATGGTATGCTGAATCAACGGCTTCTGGAACACCGGCACCAGAGGCTTAGGGAGAATATGCGTGAGCGGCGCCAGCCGCGTGCCCAATCCGGCACCAAGAATAAATGCTTTCATATCAGAGTCGTTTTATGCAGTTACCATCTTACGGCGGCGAATACGGCGCACCGACAACCAACCGAGGAGACAGAGCAAAATAAAGCCTAAACCGGCCAGCAACGGTGCAACCACCGCCATCACCGAGCCGACTACCGCCATGATATTCTCTCCCGTTGCCACCACAAAATTACCTAAACCACCCGTTGTTGCGGAACTTCCGGCGCGCAAGGCCGCCGTGCCCGCCTGTACTACACCGGCAGTCCCGGCACCTGCCACAACGGCAAGCCCCCATTGCACCGCATCCGGCAGCGCCTCCATCTGCCCCCCCATCATCAGCGTACCCGCAACCAGCGCCAGAGGCGTGCTCACTGCATCCAAGGCATTGTCCACCCAGGGAATATAATAGGCAAGCGTTTCCGCCAACGTAGCGCAGCCCAGACAAATCAGACCGGTTGTAGAAGAAGTCCACGCCAGCACATCCGTGAGAGGCAGCTCACCAAAGCGCCCGGCAAGCCCCAACACAAGCAAGGGTGCAAACACGCGGAAACCGCAGGCTGCCGCCAGCGAAATCCCTAAAGCAATGCTCAGAACAATCTCCATAACGTCAAAGGCAGTATAGAGCAGCCTCTCTCAGTAGTCAATCCTAAAGCTGATTACAAAATAGGTAAATGCATAAGGTTTAATTTCGCACATTATTTTACATTCCCCAGGCTAAAAAGTATATTTGATCGAAAACATCAACATTAAAAAAACCTTGACTCGGCAGGAGTGATAGTGGGACATCCGAGCGCACAAAAACATCTGCTTTCACTTAAAACCAGATAACTATAAAAGATACTCCCATCCAATGAAAATGGCAATAAACCAATGGAGTTCGGCATAACATCCAATCATCTATTCAGCAAATATCCTTTTCCGTACTATGTGCGACTTCATGGATTTATCTACCGTTACAGTTTGAACTAAATTTACCGTACGGGCTGCTAACGCTACCCGACATATTTGTTTACTAATCCTCCCTTTCCTACCTATCGTGAACATGATGCGGTGCGTAGGCTGAGGGAAATTACCCTTCCGAGCTCACAAGGGGAGAAAGTTGGCATATCAGTATGATAGATGAGCCATTTGAAACAATCAGTGTACTTGTGACTTGAATATTGCTGAGTCTTGTGTCAGAATAAGTGTATGCTAGGCTTTGACTATCACAATCCGACCAGGTATATTTACGGTGAGGGAGAACACCTCAATATCGGCACGCTGCTCCGCCCTTATACCGGCAAAGTGCTCCTCCACTACGGAGGTGGCAGCCTGAAAATCAATGGAGTGTACGACTCCATTATTCACGCGCTCCGACAAGCCGATATTGAGCTATGTGAGCTGGGCGGAGTCAAACCTAACCCGTCCGTCGAGCTTGTCTACCGCGGCATTGAACTCTGCAGAAAAGAAAACATTGAGTTCATTCTGGCAGTGGGCGGCGGCAGCGTCATTGACTCAGCAAAAGCTATAGCACTCGGCGTGCGGCATCAGGGAGATGTCTGGAAACTTTACACAGGGGAAGAAAAACTCTGCACCTCCCCTCTGCCGGTGGCCTGCGTCCTTACCCTACCTGCCGCCGGCAGCGAAAACAGCCCCAACACTGTTCTCACGCATGAGGGCAGCGCACGCAAACTCGGCTATGGGAATCCCGCGCTGCGCCCCGTTCTCAGCGTGGTAGACCCCACTCTCTTCCTCACCCTGCCGAAAAACCAAATGGCCAACGGAGCAGCAGATATGCTCTGCCACATCTTTGAACGCTACTTCTCCAACACACCGGATACGGAGCTATCCGATGCACTCTGCGAAGCCACCATGCGCACCATCATGCAGCAGGCATACAGGCTCAAAGACAATCTTCACGATGTCAAAGCCTGGGGACAGCTTGCCCTCAGCGGAACAGTGGCTCACAATAACATACTCGGTGTGGGACGGGAACAAAGCTGGGCATGCCATGCTCTGGAGCATGAACTGAGTGCTGCCTACGATGTAGCCCATGGAGCCGGACTTGCCGTTATCGTTCCGGCTTATCTGGAAGCCATGATTCCCTATAATCCGGGCATCATGACCCAATGGGCAATCAATGTCATGGGAGTACAGCCCAACCGTAACACGGACAGCGTGATACGGGAAGGAATCTCACGGCTTCGAGACTGGTACAGACAGCTCGAACTTCCACAAACCATGCAGGAGCTGGGAATTCCGGATAACGCAGACTTTGCAGGTATGGCGCTCGCAGCCTGCGTATTGAAAGGCGGCATCGCTTCACCGCATCTTCCGGGCATGCACCCGATAACTCCGGCTGAGAGTGAAAGTATCTACCGTGCCTGCCTGTGAAACGTGACGCTGTTACAGATTGACGTTTCTCCTCTTTTCCATTAGAATACAGAAGATATGAACCCCACACTCCAATCACTTAAAACCCGCCGCAGCTGCCGCAAATACAAAGCGGAACAAATCACGAGGGAAGAACTTGAAGCCGTGCTCGAAGCCGGAACCTACGCCCCAACCGGGCATGGTACTCAGTCTCCGCAGATGGTCGTCGTTCAGGACAAAGAACTGCGCAATCGGCTTTCCGTCATGAACGCTGCTGTCATGGACAGCACCGGTGACCCTTTCTACGGAGCCCCCACGGCAGTGATCGTATTCTATGACAGTTCCAATGCCAACGGCTTTGCGGATGGCTGCATGGTCATGAGCAATCTCCTGAATGCCGCGCACGCCGTCGGGCTCGGCTCCTGTTACATCAACCGCGCACGGGAAATGTTTGACAGTGCCGAGGGTGAAGAACTCAAAAAGTCCTGGGGCGTCGCACCGCAGATGCGCGGAGTTGCCATCTGCATCCTTGGCTATGACGACGGCGGTATCTTACCCGCCAAACCCAGAAAAACAGACTACGTTATCTACCGTTAATATCCGCTCCGCCGGTTAATGCCAAAACACCCGCAATGCAGATGCATTGCGGGTGTTTCCCATAACGGCTGAGACAAATCAGTCACGGAACTTCAGCGTCACGGTTCGGGATGCTCCGGGAGCAAGTTCCAGTTCGTTGAAGAGAATGTAATCATTGGTGAAGATGGCATCCTGCGCATCACACGAGCTGACTTTATCAGCCGGGACAGATTCGGGGAAAAGAATGCCGATGCGAGCCTTGCCACCCTGCTCAGAGCTGATGGTGAAAGAGGTGTTGCCGTTCCATGTAATCTTAAAAATCGGCTTGGTGTTGCTCTCGTTCACCACCGCACGCCAAGTGGGGTCTCCGTAGAAAGCCACGACATCCCGGTCATGAATCAGACCGAAGCAATCCTTAAGCTCAGGTGCAAGCTTCCGCAGGTCAAGCCCTGCATCCCGTATATCCCACAGCATTTGATGCTGAGAATCAGCGGATATTTTGGCATCACTGAAGCGGATATTCAGCAGTGCGGGATCCATGCGCTCCGTACGGTGTAGGATGAATTGGTTGTTGAGAAACCAAGCTTCTGCCAAAGAAGTACCCTCTGCGTTACCCAACAGGGTTCCCAGAGTCCCCCAGCCGCCTTCCCCGTACCATGAGGGAACGGTGTAGCCCACAACCTGATTGCAGGTGTAGTTGGAAAGAGCAGTCACCGCCATACTTTCGGCAGAGTTATATGCATCCCCGAACAAACAGTTGCCTGCCGCCAGCCAGATACGCGTTTCTCCGTCTGCCTTGATGGGGGTGAGCTGCTGCTCCTGCACCCAGCGGCGGTGCAGCTCCGGCTTACCATCGTAGGCAGCCTTGAGCGCAGGCCTATACTGACAGAGCTGAGCAGGAGTCGCCCGGTAAAAATCACCGCCGGAGGGGATGATTACACCCAGACCGAAAGGCATTTCCAGATTGAACTGGGTAGCATGGCTGGAGGAAACAATCATTTGCGGGCGTGCGGTTTCCAGCTGGTGAGCAAAAAGATTCTGGAGCCCGTCAGCGAGCTTTTCCCGTCCCTCGGGCGTTTTCGGGTCATAGAGAGTCTGAACCGGCTCCGTGTAGCCGCTCTGTTCCAGAATGGGAGCACCGGTCCAATCCGTGATGCAGAAACTGTGTTCAAAGCGGGAGGCATCCACATTGGTAGAAGCCAGCAGGCGTTTCATAATCAGAGGCTTAGAAGCAGTAGCTACACGCAGGGCATCCTCCGGTGTTGCACCGGTAATGACGCCCCAAAGGCAATCACCCCAAGGGTCATCATCCATGCGGCGGGAAGCACGGTGAAGATTCATGAAGAGGACACGATTGACCTCCTCCGGGCGGGCAACAATTCCGGCATAGCGTGTCTTTCCCTCTTTCAGACAGCGGGCAAGCTCATCCTCGCTCCAATCTTTCACCTCCGCCAGCATCACCCTGCGCCCGGCATTTCGGTGCTTCGCCTGAAGCGCAAGCACAACATTGCGCCATGCGGGAACTTTCAGCGTTTCTGCGGAACAGAGGATGGTAAAAGAGCCCTGCTCCGCCGGGGTTTCAGCTGCGGCAGGGGTGGCACCACCCGGCTCAGCAACAACACAACAGAGCAAAGCTGCGGACAAGACGAGGGAATACACAGGTTTCATTATAGATTATACAGTTGAAGCAGGGCTTTTTTATCAGATTATTTCCACCCAGGGCAAACGGGTTGCCATAGGGGCACAGTGCAGGCGGCAGCCGGACAGACCCAACTCATTCAGTGTCGATTGCATGGCTGCCGTGGCAAGAGAGGGCATATTGCACTCCGGGCTGAGATGCCCCAGTACCACATGCTGCAGACCGGGGTGCGCCAGTTGACGCACCAACTCACACGCCTGGCCGTTGGACAGGTGCCCCCAATCACCGCAGATACGGTCAATGAGTGCCGGTGCCCGCCCGGAGTTTTCCAGCATCTCCGGGTCATAGTTGGACTCCAGATAGAGCGCATCCACTCCCTCCAGTCGGCGAATGATATCAGGGGTGACCGTGCCGGAATCCGTCAGATACCCCAGCTTACGCCCCCCGTGCTCAATGAGATAGCCGAAAGGCTCATAGGCATCATGCCGGACATTAAAGGCCGTGACGGAAACCTCCCCCAGCTTAATACAGCTACCATGCTCCAGACAGGTAAAAGAAGTGTGAGCCGCCACCCCGCGGCGCAAATCACTCACCAGATAGCGGCTGCAATAAAGATGCAGAGAATCCTTCTTGCTGAGCACCCCCAATCCGCAGATGTGGTCGTGGTGCTCATGTGTCAGAAAAATTCCCTGCAGCGCAGAAACGCTTAACTCACACTCGGCAAGTCCCTTTCGTATTCGAGCAGCGCTGATACCGGCATCCACCATCAGGGTGATACCCCCGGCTGAAATGACGGAGGCATTACCCTTGCTGCTGCTGGCAAGAACTGACAGACGCATCATTGCGCAACAGGTGTTGCCTTGTAAGGATTGGTTTCCTGCGGCGTGAGAGCCTCCAGCGGGCGACCGTTCAGCTTACCCGTCTGAGCACGCAGGAAGGCGGTGATATTCTCCACTTCCGTGTCCGAAACACTGCCGCCCACCTGAGTGGTGCACATGACACGCACGGCTTCATCCAGCGTCTGAACCGAACCGGTATGGAAATAAGGAGCCGTCAATGCCACATTGCGCAGCACCGGGACTCGGAACATGTCTCTGTCCGATTCACGCTTGGTGAAATCATTCAGCCCATAGGCAGCCTCCTGATAATCGGCAGGGGCGGCGGCGGCTCGGAAATTACCGTGTGTGTTGATATACTCAAAGCTGATACCGCCCAGGGCGGGACCTGAGTGACAGGTGGCACAGCCGCGGTTCACAAAGGACTCCATGCCTTTCTTCTGCTTTGCCGACAGAGCATCCTGATTGCCTTTCAGATAGGCATCAAACGCGGAATCCGGAGTCACCAGCGTCTGCTCAAAGGCTGCGATGGCATCCGTGATGGTTTCACCCGTAATTCCCTCACCACCGTAAACCAATGCGAACAGCGTGCGGATTTCATCATCCTGCGCCAGTTTGGCGGCAATGTCCGCCCAATCCTCCGGCTTACTGTAGCCCATCTCCACAGGATTAAGGGGAGGACCTGCGGCCTGTTCCTTGAGATCAGCCGCGCGACCATCCCAGAACTGGCGAATGTTGCCGAGGGTGTTGTAGGTGGTGGGAGCATTCACCCCGCCGAGCTGCGGCAAACCGTCAGCACCGGGCACGCCCTCCGATTTTGAGAGATTATCCGTGCCGCCTTTTGTCAAGTCATGGCAGGAGGCACAGGAAACCTTATTATTGGTAGAGAGCGCACCATTGTGATACAGCAGACTTCCCAGACGAATACGAGCACGATCCCACTCCGAGGCAGGCTCAGGAGCCGGAGAAATAGGAGCAAAGCGGCGCAACTCTGCACCCTGTTCCTTGTAACGATTGCGCAGAATGCTCACATCCAACGGCGTAAGACGAGCACCGAGATGCACCGCCGAATAGGAAGCGGGGGGCATGCGGCGGGTTCGCAGCACATGATCCATCTTCAAATAATCTACGTTGGCAGAGCGGATTTCCAAATCCGGCTTCATCTTAAAAGCACGCTGAGCACCATCAACATCCGCAGCGAGCTTGCCGAAGGAAAGCGCGTTCCAGAACTTGCTGTACGAAGCATCGGGACCGTGACAGTCTGCACACTTCTGCTGAAGAATCTTTTGAGCCACCTGTTCCGCATCAGAACCGGAAAGTCTCGGACTCACAGTTCCTTTTTGCAAGGCATCAACGGCCACCTTGGACACACCTGCCATGACTACACCCACAACACCGGCAGAGGCAAGAGCCAACACATATTTCCAAATTGAACACTTCATGAACTTATAAGCAAATTATCAGCCGGGTTCATTCTAACACATAAGCAACAAATCTTGCAAGAACAATAGTGCAACTATCCATCTAAAATTTTGATGTCACCAACCGAGAATTATCAGCATTCAAGGATAAATCTTGCTATTTAATAGCAAATATGCTAGCATCTGCGCTCAACATGATAGCCGATGCCGAGTCTCTGTTCGATTGGAAACAGCGAGCCACCCGCCAGCCACAGGGGCGTACTGTGCTGGATCTGGAAGCTGACAGCCTGCACCGCCACCGCGAAAAACTCTGTCTCATCCAATACGGTGATGAGGATGGGGTAGAAATCATCGACCCTCTAGCCATTGAGGACATGTCTCTCTTCTCTCTCTGGCTGGAAGATGCGGACGTATGGATGCACGGTGCCGACTACGACATGAATCTACTGCAACATGCATTCGGCGTGCTGCCGCACATGATTTTGGATACCCAAATTGCTGCCAGATTGTTGGGCTTTCGCCAATTCGGACTTGCAGCTCTGGTAGAGCATTTCTACGGCATCGAACTGAGTAAGAACAACCAAAAAGCAGACTGGGGGAGGCGTCCCATCCCCCCCGCTATGCAGGATTACGCACAGGGGGATGTAAAATACATGCTTGGCATGGCTGACAAGCTGGTAGCACAGCTGCAGGCGTTGGGACGTTACGAATGGTTCTTGGAAAGTTGTGCAGCTAATCTCAGGCACGGCTACCAGCGTTTCCACACAGTGGTTCAGGAACCATGGAGAATCAGGGGAAGCGGTAAGTTTGCCCCCAGAGGGCTGGCAGCGCTACGGGCACTTTGGACTTGGCGTGATAAAGAAGCTGCTCTCATGGATAAGCCCTCGTTCATGGTTTGCTCCAATAATGATTTGCTGCGCTGGAGTCTGGCGCTTCAGGAGTTCCGTACGGTTTCCCCTCTGCACAGTTTTCACAATCATCGTGCCGCTCGCTTCCGCAAAACCATAGAGCATTTCCAGCTACTGGATGAGGAGGACTATCCAGTCCAACCAAAAAAAGAAAGGCACGAACAAGCGTCTGATTTTGACACCAAGTTGGCACACTGGTCCGCCATACGAGATGTTCTTGCGCAAGAACTAAATCTGGAAAGTTCACTTATCGCCTCCCGAGCCCAGCTGGAATCTATATCAAATCATGAGGAAGAAGGGCTAAGCCATCTGATGAACTGGCAACGCAACCTGCTGATGCAAGAAAATTGACGCAAAAGATATGACTATCTTCCCCATCTTAGCGCTTCCTTTCTTATGCGCCTCAAGTATTAATGCAATTCAGCCCGCCTGTCAAATTGGATTGCTGAATCTGGCTCAGATGGTTCAGGAAAATCCCAATGCGGAAAATGTTGGGCATCAATCCTACCTCAACACCATTACCGCACCTGAGTGGGGTGAGGAAGTTCCCAAACTCCTGCGGAGCGTAGCAGAAAGCGGTAATGCTAATCTGCGCTCGCCCTCAGGATTCACAGCCCTGCAGGCAGCCTGTCTCTACGGCGATGTCTCGGTCGCCCGCTTCCTGGTAGCGGCAGGAGCAGATGTCAATGCACGCCCCGCCGAGTGGCAGAAACTGAAACTGGCAGGTAATACCCCTATCGGCATGCTGGTCTGTTTCAACAGCTCAAGTTCACGCCAACAGAGGCTCGAAATCGCCAAGCTTCTGCTGGATGCCGGAGCAGACCCGGATGCCCCCATTGCCACATGGCGGAACATTGCACCATTTGATGAACTTAGGGGACACCGATTCAATGATGGTCTGCGCAGCATTCTGCTCCGCTACGGAAACCAAAACATGGAAGAGCGCACAAAAGGCTGGAATCTCTCATGGCGTTGGTATCAGGCGGATGTCATCCGCACGCTGCTGAACGGAGGCGTACACCCGGACAGCCATGTCGGAGAAAAAGGCTATACACTGCTCGCCCATATCATCTTGCGGGGTGAGTCCCCGGAGCTTATTCGTCTGGCGATAGAAAAAGGTGCCAAGGTGGCAGGTGCTGCCGGAAAAGGACGCTACACACCGCCATACACTTTCATGATTCCCGTCTATGGGCGACATGGTTATTCGCCGGAGGATGCCGTAGCCATTCTGCGTCTGCTGTTGGATAACGGAGCCTCCATCGATGCTCTCAATATTGAAGGTGAATCCCTGCGCATCCACTATGGTCGCATTAACACGTCAGCGGCTCGGGCTCTCGGGGCAGAACTCCGCGCCCGCGGTGCAGCCCTTCATCCCGATGCTAAAAAGCGCTGACTATTGCGGCAAAACAACCAATCGGCATCGTTCCTGCACGGGAACGATGCCGATTGGTATCCAGCAGGAGATTTTACCACTGATTATTGAGACTCTCCGTCACCTTTTTCACCTCCATGTTACGCTCCAACTCACCGCGCACGGCAGAGGGAACAGAAGTCATGGTATCCAGAATGGTGACGGTGTTCGTTCCTTTGCGCAGGAACGATGCCGGGCAGTAGAGACGGAACTGCGGTCCGATATTCCAGTAGCGCCCCAGCAAATGCCCGTTTACCCAGACATATCCTTTGGGCCACTTTTCCATATTGAGGAACGTGTCAGCCACCTTGTCCAATTCAATTTCTGCGCGGAAGAGACCACCTCTCAGGTTGGGAGTCCACATGCGGTTGGGCATTCCGGGTTGAGGTTCTCCGGAATCCAAGGGCAGCAGCTTCATTTCCCAATCTTTCAGCTCCGTTTCGCCCAACTTCACAGAACCGATAATCCCCTTGACATCCTTCTCAATGAAATTTGAGAAATTCACGTGTCCAAAGGTGTCAAGCACAACAGTAAGAGCCATGGGTGCCCGGCGGGCCGGCAAATCAATGCCGGTGGAATTGGTGCGGCGGTCAATATCTCCCACATAATCAGCACCCAGATAGACCTGAGCGTAGTCACGCACAGTGATATGGAGACGGGCGGCATCACCAGCGGGCACGGTGACGGTATAAACGGCAATTCCCTGATTCTGCCCCACGCTTTCCAGTGTGCGCGGCTGCTCACTATGCCCTGCATCTTTTTTCTGAAGTTGGAAGAAGGGGCAGACCAACTCCGGTGTGAAGGCAGGCACGGTCATCGTCTCCGGCGTAGCGGGAGGCTCCGGCACGTTAGCTTCTGCCGGGAGAGCCTTGCGGATGATATCTCTGTATTCAAAGTATTCCCTAGTCAGGTTTCCGTGTTCGCCTATGGGGGATCCATAATCATAACTGGTGAGATCCGGCATAAAATTGGCTCCGGTATCCGGGTCACAATTTGAACCGGCAGTCAGCCCGAAGCTCGTGCCGCCATGCAACACAAACAGATTGAAGGAAAAACCGCTCTGCATATACCAGCGAACGGAATCCAGAGTCTTACGACTGGGCAGCCAATTACCTTCACCCCAGTGACGCAGCCACCCGGGGTAGGTCTCGCTGGAAAACACCGGGGCATTGCTCACCACTTTTCGTGCATGGCGCGTATCACTTTCCCGGTCAGCAGGGTCAAGACCGACCGCTACATCCGGAATTACAAAACGCAGATGCGTGGGTGAACTGCCTTCTGAGAGATAGAAACGCTCAGCTCCTTTTCCCAGCCAGTAATCACGCAGCCACTCTATATAGGCTACTTCATCATGTGCTGAGCGATAACTGCCGTACTCATTTTCCAATTGAATCATCAGAATGGGACCACCGTTTTTTGCCAGGCGGGGAATGGCAATCTCAGACATCTTGTCCAAGTAGCGAGTCTGAGCTGCCATAAACTGCGGATTGCGAGTGTTGCGCAGTTCCGCCGGACCATCCTTGAGCAAATAAGCGGGCAATCCCCCCATATCCCATTCTCCACACACAAAAGGACCGGGACGAAACAGCACCCACATGCCCTCCTGTTGACACAAATCGATAAAAGCTGCGATATCATTCATCCCGGAGAAATCCCAACTCCCATCCTTCTGTTCCAATTGATTCCAGAACACGTAAAACGCTATCGTATTCAGACCCATTGCCTTAGCAGCGCGGATGCGATGCTGCCAATATTCACGGGGTACGCGCTGAGGATGAATCTCTCCGCTGCGAATCTGGAAAGGCTGTCCATTGAGCATGAATTCACTCCCATTTTCACCGCCGAATGAAAAACCCACGGGGACTCCGACCTGCGGTTGCCGGAGATTCTGCATGGCTTCAGGGCCGGCTGTCGCTGCGCCACCCATAGCAATGGCTGCCATCAACATGAAAGCGTTGAGTTTAGTCATGCTCCGCATGCTAGCATACCCGCCCTCCCTTGTACAGGGAAAAATCTGATTTCAAGTTGAGAATCTTTCCATAATTCTCTTCCTTTGTTTCTTTTTCTTGACTTTTAAAAGTTATAAGCTAGAGTAGGCTCAATGAACGATCTCACTCTTCCTCACCGAATAACAAGTTACGAATGCGGAGCGGACAAATTGATGAAGCCCGAATGCTTTCAGCACTTCTGTCAGGAAATGGCCGAAGAACACGCCTCAGCTCACGGTTTCGGCTACGATTGGGTGATGTCCAACCGTACAGCTTGGGTACAGGTGCAGGGACATTATGAGATTGTGTGCCGTCCGGCATGGAAAGAAACGGTGTATTTACGAACCAACACCGGTAAGGCCAGCTCCCTGCAGGCAGGTCGATTTGTGGAAATGACAGATCAAGAGGGCAACGTGCTGGCTCGCGCGGATTTACAATGGGTTATCATCCATTTCGACACACGCAGACCGGTACCCCCACGCCGTGTAGGCTTGCCGTTGGATAAACCATGCCCCGTGCTGGGCACCCCACTGCAGGAACCGACCTGGCCGGAAAACTCAGCAATGAGTGTTGACATCTGTTCCTCTCGTCGGGATGTGGATTTTAACGGTCATATCAACAACAGCGCCTACCTCATCTGGGCGCTTGATACCCTGCCCCCTGAGCTGAAACCCGGAACAGAAGTGCTGCGATACCGCATCAATTTTCGCGGCGAAAGCCACGCCGGAGAAACCATGCGCATCTCTCACTACGTACAGGGGTGTTACACCCGCCACGTCATCACCTGCGGAGATGAAATAAGAGCTGAAATAGCCATTGAATGGCAATAAACAAAGCTGCACCCACATAGTCCCATGCAACACTCCTGCCTTGACGTAGGAGCCATAGTTGTGTTAGAATGTCTCAATCATTATGAGTAGTGACCACACACCGGTTCCATTGACGGAGAATCCGAGCACCATCCAAAAGATGTTCGGGGATTACTATCTCGAATATGCCTCGTATGTGATTTTGGAACGCGCCGTGCCGCATATTGCGGATGGGCTCAAGCCGGTGCAGAGGCGTATTCTACACTCTATGGAGCGCATGGATGACGGACGCTACAACAAAGTAGCAAATATTGTGGGTGATACCATGAAATACCACCCGCACGGCGATGCCTCCATCGGCAGCGCATTAGTGACTCTGGGGCAGAAAGGCTTACTCATTGATACCCAGGGAAACTGGGGCAACATCCTGACCGGGGATTCGGCAGCAGCCCCCCGATACATTGAAGCCAGGCTCTCCCCCTTTGCCAAGGACGTGGTATACAGCCCCAAGGTAACACAGTGGAAGCTCAGTTATGACGGGCGCAACAAAGAACCTGTTTCCCTGCCCGTCAAATTCCCGCTTCTGCTGGCACAGGGGGCGCTGGGCATTGCCGTGGGCATGAACTGTCTCATCCTGCCGCACAATTACAATGAGCTGATAGAGGCTGCCATTCACTATCTACGCGGTGAAGAGTTCACGCTTTACCCGGATTTCCAGACTGGAGGACTGCTGGATGTAAGTAACTACAACGACGGCACGGGAAACAGCCGCCTGCGCTGCCGCGCACGCATTGAGATTGCATCCAAAAAGCTGCTGCGTATCACAGAAATCCCCTACGGCACCACCACGGAATCTGTCATCCAGAGCATTGAAACAGCCATGGACAAGGGTAAGCTCAAGGTGGCTAAGATTGAGGATAACACGGCCGCGCAGGCAGATATTTTGGTGCATCTGGTACCGGGACAGGATGTGGAGAAACTCTGCAACGCTCTCTATGCCTTTACGGACTGTCAGGTAAGTATTTCGCCCAAGGCGGTGGTTATCGTTGACCGCAAACCGGTGTTCATGGGAGTGAGCGAAATCCTGAAACACAACGTCGATTTAACGAAAGAAACACTGCGGCAGGAGCTTGAGGTGCAGCTGGCGGAGCTTCAGGAAAACTGGATGCAGGCCAGTCTGGAAAAAATCTTTATCGAAAACCGCATTTACAAAGTTCTGGAAGAAAGTGAAAGCTGGGAGCAATCCCTCACCGAAATCGGTGAGCGGCTTAAGCCCTTTGTACGCGACTTCTGGCGCCCGATTATGCGGGAAGACATCATCCGGCTCACGGAAATACGCATCAAAAAAATTGCCCGCTACGAGATACACAAGGCGGAAGAACACATCGCCGGACTGGAAGATGATATTGAAAAAACGCGAAAACACCTCGCTCAGCTCACCCGCTACACTATCCGCTGGTATGAGGGACTGCGCAAAAAATACGGTGAGGCGTGGCCGCGCCGCACGGAGCTTGCCACCTTTGATGCCCTTTCCCGCGCGGAAGCAGCGGTGGAAAACGAGACCCTTTATCTGGATGAGGAAGGATTTGCCGGCTATGGGGTTCGCAAGGGCGAACCGGTGGAAAAATGCTCCACGCTCAGCGACATTCTCACCATTGACAATCAGGGCGTGCTGATGGTACGCCGTGTACAGGAAAAATTCTATGTAGGCAAAAAAGTGCTGGATATCCGCGTACTGCGTCCCGGGGACGACTGGGTATTCAACATGATATACCGAGACGGCAAGGACGGCATTACCTACGCCAAGCGTTTCCACCTCGGCGGCTTCACCCGTGACAAGGAATACCAGCTCACCCAGGGGACAAAAGGCAGCCGCATCTTTTTCCTGACCGTTCATCCCACGGAGGAAGACAGCTCCGGCATGTCCGTGAATGTATACCTGAAAAACCAGCTGCGCCGCCTGCGACGCCCCATCCCCTTTGATTTCGGCAACCTGCGGGTGAAAGGACGCGGAGTGCTGGGCAATATCGTCACCAAAAATCAGGTAGAACGCATTGCCCGCATCATGCCCGCAGCGGCAGAACAAACAGCAGAGGGAGAAGCCCCGGCAACGGAAACAGAATCCGCAGTTACACTGACAGAAACGCCTGTTTCACCGGAAATGAGCGCACCTGCCCCAACCACACCTCCGACAGTGAGTGAGATACCGCCTGTCAGCGAGCTCCCGGATGCCGGCACTCAGTTGGATTTAGGAATCTGATACCCGCTGTACGCCCGATGAGAACAGCACTCCTTTCTCTCCTGCTGACCGTAGGCATTGTCCAGTTACTGCCCTCCTGCGGACAACAAAAAAAGCCGGAAACAGCTCCCGGCATCATCCCCGCTCCGGCAGAAGGATTCATCGGACGCCGCCGCCAACAGCCACTCCCTGCACAAAAGGCAGAGATGGCCGTTATCTTTGTGGGAGGTTTCACCGAGCAAGTGCTGCTGCATTTCCGCAAGGCATACGAAACAATGCCCCCCCTGCCCTGCAAAGGCAAACAACTGCGTGCTTATTATGCCTGGGACAGCGGGACGGGAAACCTCCTCTTCCACAGCACTTGGAAACTTCAGCGGGATCTTGCCGCTTTCTGCAAGTTCAACCCCACGGCTGATATCGTCCTCATCGGTCACAGTTATGGAGGCTCCGCTATCATGGATGCCCTGCGCCACCTGAAAGCCCCGCACGGAAGAATCCTTGTCGCCACGATTGACCCCGTCAGCCGCCGCAAACGCTCCCACCCGCAGGAAAGACCGGATTGTGTGGATTTCTGGATAAACACCTACTGCTATCCCTACCGCAATCTGAGAGATGGTTTTGCTCGAATCGGCGGACCTTGGAGACATTGTCCGCAGGCAGATATCAACCTGAATTTCCCCGGGACACAGCGGGACGCGGAAGGAGCGCGTTTTGCCCATGTGCACCCGGAACCCATGTTGTTGGAAGAGCATCCGACTGTCCGAAAATCGGTTTACCAACTACTCAGCGATCAGCTCAGCAACTGAGTCTGCATATCATTTTTTCCAAAAAAAGACGGAAATTCTGCCATGTAACGGCATTGCGCTTGAAATGAGAGGTAAAGCCATGTAAAATACCGAATAATCAGGTATGCAGAACGACACTCCGCCCACAACAGATATAGAAAAATCGACTCTCCTGCCGGGAGAGGGAGCACGTGCGCTTATCACGGCGGCTGCCGCCATGGTAGTAATCTATGGTTTGCAACAGGCTCGGGGCATCATACTGCCCATTCTCATGGCCTGTTTTCTTGCCATCATCAGTTACACCTTCACCTCTCTGCTGCGGCGCTACCTGAGATTCCCGCACTGGCTGGCCGTGGCGTTCACGGTATTGGCAGACTTCGGCATCATCTTCGGCATTATCAGCCTGTTCAATGTCATGGCTCAGGACGTTAAGGCCACCTTGGAAAGTGATGTCACGGCGCGATTGATGGAAAAATACAATGAGGTGATGGGCTGGCTGGGAAATTTTGGGCTGGAAGAACAGGCTCGAGCCATAGTTGCCTCACCGATGGATATCATCAACGTGCCGATGCTGCTTTCATGGGTACAGACCCTCTCCGGTCAGGTACTTTCATTCATGTCTACCTGCACTCTGGTATTGCTGCTAATGACCTTCCTTTTGGGAGAAGCACGTCTCTTTGCACGCAACTTCCGCAGCCTGCCCAACAGCAACAAAGGTAAGACTGATTTTCTCAATGCCCTGTGCAGCATTCAGCGTTACCTCTTCATCAAAACCATAGCCAGCACTGCCACCGGATTACTGGCATGGTGGCTGTGTGCCGGGCTTGAAGTTCCTTTTGCTTTCATGTGGGGCATGCTTGCATTGGTTCTCAATTTTATTCCGACCATCGGCTCCATTGTAGCAGCCATTCCCCCTATTCTCATGGCGCTGTTGATGAGCGGCTGGGGTGACTGTGCCCTTGTCGCACTGGGCTATATCATCATCAATTTCCTGATTGGCAACGGCATTGAACCCATCTTCCTGGGCAAGCAGTTCGGAATAGCCACATCCGTGGTGGTATTTTCCGTACTGTTCTGGGGCTGGGTGTGGGGACCCTGCGGCATGCTTTTGGCCATGCCGATCATGGTTCTAATCAAACTGGCGTTTGAAAACTCACAAGACCTTTCCTGGGTTGCTACCATTATTGAGGATCGCCCTCCCATCACTCTCAAAAAGAAATAATAACAGCATATTATGCACTCATTCGCTTATAAGAACGGCTCCCTGTACTGCGAGGACGTAAACCTGTCAGACATTGCGGCGGCAGTGGGTACCCCCACATTTGTGTACAGCAAGAAGACAATCACGGAGGATTTGGCGGAATTCCGTACAGCACTTGCACCGCTGAATGCCCACGTGGCATACGCCGTAAAAGCCTGTTCCAACAAGGCCATACTCAACCTCATGGCTCAACAGGGCGTCGGTTTTGATATTGTTTCAGGCGGCGAGCTTTGGCGAGTCATCAACGCCGGAGGAGACGCTACGCTCTGCACCTACGCCGGGGTTGGCAAAACCGAACCGGAAATCCGCTATGCGCTGAAGCAGAATATTTACTGCTTTAACTGTGAAAGTGAGAACGAGCTGAGAGAAATCAACCGCATCGCCGAGGATATGGGGCTGAAAGCCCCCGTCGCCGTCCGCGTAAATCCCCACGTGGATGCACACACGCACAAATACATCACCACAGGGACCAACGAAAACAAGTTCGGAGTAGATATTACCCGCATTGAAGAACTGTATGCCACCATCGCCGCCGAGATGCCCCACCTGCACATTCGCGGACTTCAAATGCATATCGGCTCCCAGCTCACGGAGATAAAGCCCTTCGTGGATGCCATCGAAAAGGTAGCCCCCATCGTTCGCAAGTTCATTGACCTGTACGGTATTGAGTTCTGGTCCATCGGCGGGGGTATCGGCATCGTCTATGACGGATGCCTGGCCTCCGGTCAGCCGAAGTGGTGGGAAGAGCACCCGGAGCACATCACCATTCGAGGCTATGCAGAGGCCATTATCCCCCTGCTGAAACCGCTTGGTATCAAAATTATCGTTGAGCCGGGACGCCGCCTCACAGGCAATGCCTGCGCCATGCTCACCACCTGTCTTTACGAAAAGAAAGGGGAAGCCAAGACCTTCAAGATGATTGATGCGGGCATGAACGACATTATCCGCCCGGCACTCTATGAAGGCTATCATGAAATCTGGCCGGTCACCGAACACCGGGATGACAGCATCGTGGCAGACATCGTAGGTCCCATCTGCGAATCCGGCGATTTCCAGGCTCAGAACCGCCGCATCGCAGACGTAAAACCCGGAGAAGTACTGGCAGAGATGAGCGCAGGAGCCTACGGCTTCAGCATGGCTTCCACCTACAACTCCCGCCCGCTGGCCGCTGAAGTGCTGGTAGACGGGAATCAATGGCACATCATCCGCCGCAGGCAGACATTGGAAGAAATCATCACAGGTGAATGCCTGCCCGGTGAATGCTGATACCGAATCAAGCTACAGAATTCCAAATCGGCTCGGGAGATTCCCGAGCCGATTTATTTGACAAAAAAAACCTCTATGACCGAAAAGCCGGCATGCACCAACGCTTTTACCTTGACGGCATGCACATCATCCCCTAAAATGCGTGGGTAATGAACATTTTGGGTACTCTCTTCCGTTTGATTTGCAGCTGGCTGATTCTTGTAGTTTTAGCAGTATACACAACCGCTCCCGAACACGTAGCGCCGTCCGCATTTACGGAATGCTTTAACGCAGAAACTCTCCGCCCCATGTTTACGACGGTGAACTGGGTCAGTATCACCGCCGTGATATTACTGGTGCTGGCAATATTGCGTATTCAGGAACTTATATGGAACGTCGTTTATGCCGCAGCAACAATCCTCTGCATCGGATTCGGCGTTTGCGCTGTCATGGATCCGGGAATTGCCCTGCCGGCAGCCATAGAAACCAACCGTGCCGTGTTGGATTTCTGTGCCCTGCCACAGAGTTACCCGGTTCCCGCCATCATCATCATCGCCGTCTTTGCCATGGGGTGGCTGTGCTCTACTGCGCCTTTCCGCATCATGTTCACCTGTATCCTGAGCGTGGCTCTCTGGTACGGCTGCTCAGAGGTATTCTCCTACATGGTCGGCACTTGGGCTAAATCACCTAATCCCTCCATGCCCGAACTGCTGCATGCAATCCAGTCCTCCCCTTGGATTATTGCCGCCATTCCCGGTGCGTTCTTCCTGGTCTATGCTCTGCTGACTTC
Source organism: Akkermansia sp. (assembly GCA_045579245.1). Classification (GTDB taxonomy): domain Bacteria; phylum Verrucomicrobiota; class Verrucomicrobiia; order Verrucomicrobiales; family Akkermansiaceae; genus Akkermansia. The sequence continues at coordinate 67,074 of JAZNLU010000094.1, read as the reverse complement.
ATTTATTGAAACATTTATCTCCCGCCGAGAGGATGCTCGAAAGGAACGGGCAGAAAAGAAAGCCGCGCAAAAATCCGCCACGGAAGAACTGACTGAAACACAGGAGGAAACAGAGCCTGCACCGCAGGCACCTATTCTCCCGGACATTAACGGTGCTATTGAAGAAAAGCCCGCTGAGGAAGCTGCTCCCAAGGCTAAGGAGAAACCCGCTGAAGAGGCTGCTCCCAAGGCTGAGGAGAAACCCGCTGAAGGAGCTGCTCCCAAGGCTGAGGAGAAACCCGCTGAAGAAGCTGCTCCCAAGGCTAAGGAGAAACCCGCTGAAGAAGCTGCTCCCATGGCTGAGGAGAAACCCGTTGAAGAAGCTGCTCCCAAGGCTGAGGAAACCGACAAGAAATGAGATTTTGGATTCTCACGGCACTCATGCTTACAGCACTCCCGGGTTGCCGACCGGCAGATGATATCGACAGAGTATCGGAAGCAAAGCGGCGCGTAGAACCCGCTTTTGGACATGTTTTCGGTTGCCCCGTCTTTCTGCGCATTGTCAAAGAAACCCGAACGCTGGAACTTCAGATTCAGGAAAATGGGAAATGGCGACTCCTGAAGACATATCCCATACTGGCTATGAGCGGAGAGCCGGGGCCCAAAACCGCCGAGGGTGATGGTCAGGCACCGGAGGGATTCTACGCCACCACCGCAGACTTGCTCAATCCGCGCAGTAAATTTCATCTCTCTTTCAATATCGGCTACCCGAACGCCTACGATAGAAGTCTCGGCAGAACCGGTTCATTTATCATGGTGCATGGTGGCGAATGCTCCATCGGCTGTTTCGCCATGGGAGATCCGGCTATAGAGGAAATCTATACCATGGTTCATCAGGCGCTTCGCGCCGGGCAGAAATCTGTCCCCATCCAGATATATCCCTTTGAAATGACACCGGAACGCATGGCGCAGGAACACAACAGCCCTCACTATGAGTTCTGGCAGCAACTGTTTCCCGGCTGGCAACACACCGCCATACACCATGAACCGGCTCCTTTCGGCAAACTGCGAGTTAATCCTTGACGTCTCCGCCCGGAAAAAGAAACATGCTGCGTTCTTTCCTTGAAGCGACCGCGAAACTGTGTTAAGCTCATGGAGAAATGGAGCGGAGGTGCATACTGATTGCTGAAGATGATGAAGCTATCCGTGAGCTGCTGGCAGATTTGCTGCTGGGAGCGGGATATGAGGTTCGCACTGCGGCAGATGGAAGAGCCGCCCTGGAATCTCTGCTGAGTTACCCACCCGATTTGGCACTTCTGGATGTGAATATGCCGGAAATTGACGGATTCCGCCTGCTGAAGATGATGGAGCGGGAATGCCCGGGTACCTCCAGTATCATCCTGACCGCCCACGGCGAAGAAAAAGAGCGCGTCAAAGGTTTGGAGCTGGGAGCAGATGACTATGTGGTCAAACCTTTCAGCAGTGCCGAACTTCTGGCACGTATCGCCGCCGTATTGCGCCGCTCGGCCGGGCGTCAACTGCCAATTGCCAACCGTCTGCATTTTCCCGGAGGCTCCATGGACAGCTCTACGCGCAGCATCTCAACCGCCGGAGGAGATAACATTTCACTGACGGAGAAAGAGTTTGAACTTTTCCGCTATTTTCTGACACACCCGAACCGCATTCTTCCGCAGGAAGAACTCATGCTCCGGGTCTGGGGAAACCGCGGCGGTCTGGGACGCTCTCGGACAATTGCCGTCACGCTCACCAGACTGCGTGATAAATTACCCCCGGAAGCTGCGGCTCGTTTTGAAAACATCCGCGGACGCGGATACCGCTGGAATGAAGTATGAAAAAGAAACCGCTCATCATCCTTTTACTGTTCAGCCTGTTGACTCTGAGTGCGGCTCTTTGGCAGGCATACGAAGCCGCCACGCTCAATTCCCGACTGGAAGAAATCGACCGGCGCTCACAAATCAGCCGCCTGCTGGAGCTGAGTCTTCCCCGCGTACAGGCAGAGCTAAATCGACTGCTGACAAATGAGCGGAATAAAATAGCTGCGGAGCCGGATTTTTCGCTGGTGGTCTACCCCATGCCAGAGGGAGGAAAAGCTGATTTCAACTGCGGATATTTTCTGCTCACGCCGGGGGCTCTGCTGGTTCCGCCGGGTGAAGATGAGTTCCGGAACGCGCTCAGCAGTGCCACCGTGGTCATGAGCACCATGCGGCTCAAAGCTTTTAACCCCTCTGCCCCGGTTTTCGACCCGACCCGCCCCTCCTCATACGACTCACGCACGCAGCTGCCCGTATTCGGCGTGTATGAAGCCAATGACCCGGACTTCACAAAACCCATGAAAGCAACCGGAAAACCCGGTCCGTTTTTTGCATGGAACCATCTTGAAAACCTGGTTTACATGCGCAGCGTTCCCACCACACACGGCTGCGCAGCGGAAGGCTTCATCATTGATGCCGATAAACTGGCCTCTCACCTGATGCCTCTGGTAGATAAAAGTCTGAAAGATGCCCACATTGACTTTACCAGACCGGGTGAATCCGCCAATCTGAGTCCCCTTCCCCTGGTACTGCGCCCCGGAGAGCGGGTGGATTTACCGGATTCCGCAGCAAGGCGGGAAGCTATGCGCGGCACAGTTGCCGCCACGTGGCTGATAACGCTCATCAGCATCGGTATCATCTTCGGGCTGTTGGCATTCTACGCCCGCATGGAACGCCGCCGCAGCGATTTTGTCTCCGCCGTCACACACGAGCTGCGCACACCGCTCACCAGCTTCGCCCTCATTACCGATATGCTGCGGCGTAAAAACACCCCGGCCGATAAAGTGGAGGAATACCATGAAACGCTGTATCATGAAACACGGAGGCTCGCGCACCTGGTAGAAAATGTCCTGGCCTTTGCCAAACTGAGTCGCGGCAAAGTACGCGGACGCTGCGACAGCGGATTGTGCAGGGAATTATTGGACAAGGCATTCTCTCAATCAATCAAGCGACTGAAGGAAGCCGGATTCAAAGTCCACGTCACCCACGACAAACGCTGCGACATGGTAACGCTGCACACTGATTTACTCTCTCTGGAGCAAATACTCACAAACCTTTCGGACAACGCCATCAAATATGCGGTCACAGCTGAGGTTCCCGCCGTCAATATCAACGTGGTACGCACCCACAACACCCTCGGCATCCGCTTCACGGACAATGGTCCCGGTATCCCGCAGGAACTGCAGAATTCCCTTTTCCGCCCCTTCTCCCGATCAGCCAAAGCAGAACACGGTCGCAAACCGGGCGTAGGATTGGGATTGGCGCTGGCTCGGGATATCGCCCGCTCTGTCGGCGGTGATTTGGTACTGGAAAAGAGCAGTGATGCCGGCTCTACCTTCCTGCTGACCCTGCCCATAGGGGACAAGGCAAACTAGTATAGCGTTTGATAAATAGCTAAACAGTAGGAATGGACACATCGGTAGGTAAATGCGAAGTTGTGGGGGAAGTTCGCTCTGAAGAGCGAAGTGAAATTCTCGCCTGCGGCTCGAACGAAATTCGGCTTTCGCCGAGCGAAATTAACAGCTTACGCTGTCAGCGAAATTGCTGCCTTCGGCAGCAGTGATAGAGTTCCGCAGCCCTGCGGGCTGCCATTCTTTTTCACTACCGCCGTTCCGGCGGTAATTTCGCTATCCACGCAGTGGATAATTTCGCTCATGGCAACTGCCATGAATTTCGCTGCCCGTCAGGGCAATTTCGCGTGCGGGCTTGCCCGCACATATTTCCCGACAATTTCCCATTTATCCTTTGCAAACTTGTGGAATCATTTACCGAACGATATACTAGGTGAGCTACTCAGCAGATTCTCGCGGAGCGTTCACCCCGCCAATGAGTACCACCATCTCCCCCTTGGGCGGGTGAGCCGTAAACTCTGCCAGCAATGAGGCCGCGCTTCCGCGGTGATAGGTCTCAAATACCTTGGTCAGTTCCCGAGCAACGCATACCGGTGTATCCGGGGCAATCTCCGCCAATGCCTGCATGGTTTTGACTATGCGGAACGGGGATTCATAAAAAATGCTGGTGTGGCTCGCCTCTGTCGCTTTCTGCAGCACGGCTGCACGCCTACCCGATTTCACGGGAAGAAAGCCGCCGAAGAAAAAGGCATCACTGGGCAAGCCGGAGCCCACCAACGCTGTCACCACGGCTGAGGGACCGGGAAGCACGGTGAACGGGACATTCCTTGCCTTGAGTTCCTGAATCAGCCGATACCCCGGATCGCTCACACCGGGCATTCCCGCATCTGTCACCACGGCAAAACTCTCTCCGGCAAGAGCACGGGAAGCCACCTCCGGGGCACGGCGGGATTCATTGTGTTCATGCAGGCTCAGCAGCGGCTTCCGTATGCCGTAGTGAGACAGCAGCATCCCCGTGTTGCGCGTATCCTCACAGCAAATGCAATCAACAGATTCCAGCACCGTCAGTGCGCGACGCGTAATATCCTCCCGATTGCCGATAGGCAATCCAACAAAGCTGACTGGGAACTCTATCATGGCATGGTGAGATTAGTCACCAAAGCCTCAGCCGCGCGAATAGCCGCCGAATTCAACGCGTTATCCACAGCGCCCTGCACATTACCGGTGGTACTCAGGTTACTGCCTCGTCCCGAAACCTGCCCATTCATAAGAACACGTCCGCTTTTACGATCAATAATCTGATAACTCACCTTTACCGTCAACTGCACTTCAGAACTAAGATAAGAATCATAGGGATTCGTACGCAAAGAACTGCGGGTGATATCAACAATACTACCGCGAATAATGATATCAGCTTTCTGAGGTGAAACTAGGGTGTAAGTACCATCACGTTGGAGCAAATCACACACTGCTGCTGTTGTCTGAGATGACAACATGGGCTGTATGGTATAATTTGTAAAGACCTCTACGGACGCGCTTTTTTTGCCGCGTAATGCCGAGGGCTGATAACCGCCGGCGCGGTAGCCACAGGAAACGGTTACCATGAGCGCAGACAAACAACTTGCTATCAGTAAAATTATGTTTCGATTTTTCATGAACGTGAAGCGTTTCTTTGTAATGTTTGTGCAGCGCGAGCCTTTTCCAGCAATTGCTGAGCCGTTGCTGCAGCTTCAGGATTAATGGATTTCTGACGAATGACATCCTCTAAGCAAAAGATAGCCGACGTGTATTCACGAGAACGCTCCAAATAGTAGCGGCCAACCTCCAACTGCTGCTGAACCAGCAGTTTTTCCATCGTAGCAGCTTGCCCCAGAGCCTTACGCGCATCTTTATGATTTGGGAAACGGAGACTAAACTCCTCATATGCCTCACGAGCACGGGCAAGATTGACCAAATTATCCGATTCTCCGCGCAGTGAACTGTTTGCCCACAGTTGGGCTACCATCAACTGCGCTTCAGGAGCCAATGGACTGTCCGGGTATTTCTCCACCAACCGGGCATACTCTACACGGGCTTCTTCCTCCCGGTCCTGCTGCACCAGATAACCTGCCAAGATTGATGAAGCCGTGGCAGCCATGTCATTATGCGGAGCCTTGTTGATGATTGAACGTAACCATTCAATCACCACTCCGGATTCCATATTCGAGCGCCAAAGCCCCCAAAACACATCCACCTGCATCTCTCCCTTAGCAGCAGAAAATGCCATAGCCAATTGTTTGTCCAAGGCTGAACGGTACAGAGTACTTTGCGGGTACATATCAATCAGACGATCATACTGCCGGAAAGCTTCACGATAATCTTTCAACGCTTCATAACACTCAGCCAGCTCGTAACGTGCCTGAGCCGCATTAGGAGCAAGAGCGTGGTAGTATACTATCTCTTTGTAATCCTTTATAGCCTTGCCAATCTTACCGGCTTTTCTGGCATCCCTTGCGGCAGACAACAAGCCGTCTGCTTCCGTATCCTGTGCCGTCACCATACCGGCTGGATGCAACTCCACATTAAACTGCTGACACATCGGCAGGGCTGCCACAGCTGCCACACTCAGAAATAACAGAGTCTTTTTGTTCATCTCCCTGACAGAATACCACGCCGCCGCCCGCTCTGCAAGTTTGAAATCACGCTTTTGCGTCTTATCTTGTACCAAGAAACACAAAAACCAATTCATGCCATGGATATGTTCTTCCTATCTACGCAAGGGGTGATTTCATTTTGTCTGCGGTGTCACGTACTCCAAGGAAAACGGTTTCACGCCGGACGGCGGCTGCCAACGTGTCAGAGGTACGTTAAAGGAAAAGGAGCAACCCGCCTCCGGCAGTGAATCACGGGCAACAGTCAGAAGAAAATACGGCTTGCCGAACGCATCTTCCGATGCCGGCAGTCTGAATGCTTCTACGCCCTGCGGTGGATGAGGGAAAAAGTAAACCGACAGGTGATTCCCCATCGACAGGTAGGAAACCACATAAACCTCTCCGACCGATTTATCCTGCAAACGGAAGCGACACAGCTGCCGCGAGCCATCCGGCAACATCCCGTAAAGCGGCTCCATATGCTCCATCTGCAACACCTCCGTATCATCTCCTTCCATTACCTTTTCCAACAAATCCATCAATGGCAGTATCCCCGCCATCAGAAGGGGTAAAGCCATCAGGCAGAGGGTTACACTGTTGGGTCTTTTTTTGCCGAAACTCCGAATCAGTCTCACAATCAGCAGGATACCCAAAGGACAGACCGACAATACCGTCAACGGAAGCAGCTCAAGACCAAACTCTTTTTCCGCAAAACGCACCACTTGCGGCACCAGAGGAAAAGGCAGCGGAATGAGCGTAAGAAGAAAAATCCAAACATTGCCGCCGTTTGTGCGGTAGTCGGAAATTACCCTTACCATCAACATCAACAGCACAGGTATACAGGAGACGAGGATAAGCAACCAAAAGGGAATCATACTTTTCGGAGTGTTTTTACCCTATATAATCCGGCTCGCGGTATAATCCGCAAGTTTTTTTGAAAAAAATCAAAAAAAAGCGAAATAACAACCGCCGGGCAAGAGCATCTGCGAGCGCTGATGACTTCTCCGATTCAGCATCTGAATCAGCGTTTCTTTTGCTGCTTAAGGAAAAGAGCCTCCGGGTCAGCGTAGAACGTATCAATAAAATGCCGAATCTGGGCGCGTTCCTGCGGAGTTTCCGCGTATTCAAGCGACTGTATCATGGCATCTCTGGCGGCAATAATATCATCCACAGACCGGGCGTTTTTCCCCTGTTGCATGGCGAGGTTTCGCAGCAGCTGCCCTTTCAGGCGGCGCATATCACTCTCATTTCCGGGCTCTATACACCCCCACTCCCGCTCCAAACAGGCAAGACGTTCCTCTACAGTGAGAGATTCCGCCAGACCGCGCTGCAAACGATTCATCTGTGCAAGGCGGCGATACTCCGGCACCAATCCGGTAGTATTGTCCGCATCAGATTCCGCCAATAGCCTTAGCAGGGCGAACTGATGCGGGCGCTCCGTTGGCGAAAGTTTCTGATAGAGAAAGGCAAGCGCCTTCGTGCGTTCCGTCCCTTCTTTTTTCAGAGCTGCCTTGAGACGTTTTGCCGCAGCAAAACTTTTCTCCAAACTGTCGATAGCGCTTCGGGGTGAGGACTGCGCACCGCTGTATCCGCCCACCACCACCTTTTCAGGGGTCATCACTTTCAGTGTAGGAAAACGCTGCACGCCATATTCGTCGCAGATGAATTTATTGAGCTGCTTCTGCTTTTCCCCGCCCACACGCGCGGCATTATTGGGTACATCTATCTCCACAGGTACGCAGTACTTCTCAGCCCACGCCACAAACTCCGGTTTATCCAACACATTCTTTTTCTGAGCGGTGCAGAACTTACACCAGTCTGATCCGGTAAATTCCACCAGCAGCAGCTTGTCCTCCGCAGCCGCCTTTTTCCCGGCTGCATCCAAATCACGCATCCACTCAAGTGCAGAAGCCTCCGCCGATATGGCAACGGATGCTACAGCAGTAAACATCAGACTCCGTATCATACATGCACGTGTGTGCCCTAATGTGAAGCATACCGCAAGACCTATCTGCGTCACCCACGCCGATGAATTATATTTTTTTACAAAATGACGATATTTTCCACCAAAAGTGAAAGGTTTGCTACGCTGAGTGCGTACTAAAAACTGAAGAGGTATACGACCATGAAGAACATCATTTCCTATACAGCCATTCTTGCCCTCGCGCTGACAGCTCCGCTGAGCGCGGATATTGTGAATCCCGCTCCCATGCCCAATGCGGCAGGCATGCGCGGCAACTGTGATTTGCTTGCCTCCAACACAGTACGTGCCTCTTTCATGGGGCTGCGTGACATGCCGGTGCAAACAGTGGAACAGGATGCCCCCTCCATGGTTCAGGTAGCAGTGTTCGAGGTAATTGACAGCCTTGGCTACCGCAAGTATGTGCGCTATGGTGACGGACAGCTGACTGCCGGCACACGTTTCACCGTGGCCATGAACAAGGAGCTGCCCGGTCAGCCGGCCTCTATCGTAGACACTATTTCTCAGATGCAGCCCGGTGAGGAAGCCGTGCTCAAGATTGACCACCTCTACCTGCTCGGAGGGCGTGAGGGTACACCCATCCGCGCCTGCAGCCGCATGGCCCGCCGCAATGCCCAGCCTCAGGTGACCACAGGGACTCCGCAAGCCCCCGCAGCAGACGGCAGCACGCCAGCAACACCTGCCCTGCCCACCACGGTGGCACCGTTGGGCAGTGGCGCTGCACCGCAACAGCAGGGGCAGTACACTGCGCAGAGCAGCCGCACGATGATGCAGATAGACGCAAACGGCAATGTGCAGAGCATCCGCGTCAGTCAGCAGACAGACGCAGCCGGACAGACTACCACCCGCATGTATATCAACGGCGTGGAAGTTGACCCGCAGACCCGCCAGCCGCTTCAGACTGCTCCCGTCACACAGCCGCTTCAGCCCATTCCCGCTCCCGCTCCGCAGAATGCTGCGGCTGAACAGAAAGCCGCTGCTGAAGACAGCAATGATGACACCATCGTAGACAAAGGGCCGGAGCTCACGCAACCTGCTTCGGTGACACCTGCTGTACCGCAGCCCACTCAGCCCGCCGGGAATCAGAACATATCCGAATCCGACAGCTTCTGAGTTGATTCTTCAGATTTCTTTTTCAAGGTTCCTCTTCAGAGGAACCTTTTTTATTTCCATTTGCGGATGTGACACAAAAGCAGCTTGACGCTTACGCGTAAATACCCGAAAATAGAGAGCGTGAAATGCTTTACTCCTGTTTGTCTGACTCTCGCACTGGTCACCATACCGATGCTGACCTCCTGCTGGCCTAAGCCGACCGATCCGGAACAACTGCGGGTCGTCCATGAAAAAAATGCTGAAATCCGCCGAGAAATCAACCGCATGAACGCCCTCATCAAACATGCGGGTGAAGACACCCCCGGACTGGCAGAAACAATCGCAGCCAGAGAATCTGAAATTGCCGCAGCCATCAAGGAATTGGACAGGCTCAGCAACACGGAAACGGAAACAAAACTGCGGGTTATTGAACTGCAGGACAGACTCGATGCTTTCCGCGCCGCTTTCCGTATGATGCAGAATGAAATTGCTAATCAACGCTCATGATTATGACTGAACAGAATAAGAATCTTTCGCCCGAAGAGAAAGAAAGCATCACCACGCCGAATCCGGAATCTCGGGAGACTCCCGCTCCGGACGAAACTCCGGCAGAGTCCGCCCCGGCAGATAAACCGAAAGAAAAAGTGAAACAGAAAGGTGGCGGTTTCTGGGGATGCCTGCTTGATTTGTTTCTGGTCACACTGCTGACCGGCGCATTAGGCGGCGGTGGCTGGTACATCTATACGGAAATGGAACGCTACAGAGTTCCCGGTCAGATGGAGCTTGCCATGGAAGAAAATCTGGAACTCTGCCGGGAACGGGATGGTCTGCGGGATGCCGCATTCCATGCTGATGAGCAGCTGCACATGCGCCAGCGTTTGGCCGGTCTTGACGAGCAATTGTCAGACCTTCGTCGTAGGATTGACGAAAAGAAACAAGCAGTTGCGGTGGAACAAGAACGAGTATTCTCTCTGCAAGGCGAAATTCTGAATGAAGATGTTACCCTGCGCGCGGTAGCGCGCGGGCTTCTCCCAGGCATGCCTATAGGCGATGTCACCAACTCCCGAGGTAAAGTCTACCGCAACGCAGTCATCCACAGACTGGCAGGCAACCGTATCACCCTGCGTTACCCGGAGGGACAGGCCAGTTTCCCGGTGCGGGAGCTGGTCAAGGACAATCTGCCCGACTTAGCCCGCTATGCGTTCGGATTAGATGATTTAGTGGACACTTCGGATTTTACCGCAGTGAAAGGACAACCCGCTCCACGCAAGCGAAAAGGTAAGCTCATCTCACCCAAAAACCAGGTCAAACCGCGGGTCGTGAAGGACTACGACCCCGCGCCCGGCATCCCCACGGTGGATACGAATTCTGCTCCCACCAGTACTATCACAGTAGATGATGGTGCCCCTACGGCAGAGGAATGGGAAATGCCTGCTGATGAATAATTTCCTATACTAAGTTATTTGATATCAACGGAGGCGAATCCGAAAACGATTCGCCTCCGTTTTGATTGTTGTTCCTAAAAAGAGAAAAAATCTGACAAACTTGCTTATTTCCCGAGAATATATTCTCCTTCTTATCAGCTCATAACTTATACTTTCAATAAGCTAAATATTATTTTATACACAATCTTCATAATTTTTTCGCATGACATAACAAGCCATTCTTTTTCCTTGTCAAAACGCGGACTTCGTGTTTGAATACGCATGAAGCACACATGCCACAGTGGCGGAATGGTAGACGCAGGAGACTTAAAATCTCCCGCCCTTCAACAGGCGTACGGGTTCGAGTCCCGTCTGTGGTAGACATTGCTGCAATATAAGCCTCTCACCCCGGCAAATATGATGGATTTGTTTGAATATGCCGCAACCCGACAGAAGCCAACTCCGCGGGAACGATACGATGAACTCTGCTCCGTCATCCGCCGCAATAATGAGCAATACTACGCTCAAGCACAACCGGAGATATCAGATGCTGAATATGATAAACTCTACCGTGAACTTGAGGAGCTGGAGGCAGCCCATCCGGATTGGATAACTCCTGAGTCTCCCACGCAACGTGTAGGGAACGATTTGAGCGTGGGATTCCGCAAGGTAACGCACCCTGCCCCAATGCTTAGTATTGATGATATCTTTGAGCACAAAGAGGGTGAAAGAGACGTGGAGCTGACGGAATTCTACGAGCGACTGCAGCGCTATCTCGGTCAGGAAGCTCCTGCCGTAGTGGTAGAGCCCAAGATTGACGGCTGTGCCGTCTCTCTCATGTACCGTAAAGGAAAGCTTGTCTATGCCGCCACGCGCGGTGACGGACACACGGGAGATGATATCACCGCCAATGTACTCACCATAAGCAGTTTACCCTTAACTCTGCATGCGGAAGCTCCGGAGCTGCTGGAGGTTCGCGGAGAGATCTATATGCCTTCAGCTGATTTTGAAAAACTGAATGAGCAGAGGGATAACGACGGTCTGCCCACTTTTGCCAACCCTCGCAATGCCACGGCCGGCACCATCAAGCTTCTAGACCCGACAGAGGTTGCCGCGCGCCCGCTACGCTTTCTGGCACATGGTATCGGTGCATATGAAGGTCCCCCTCTCCGCAATGCTGATGACTATGAAGCTCTGCTTTCCCGCTTGGGAATTCCCTATAATCAACCCATTCTCAGGGCTGAAGGCTCGGAGAATGTCCGTCTGGCAGTGCGACAGATTGATGAACTCCGCCGCACCCTAAGCTATGGTACGGATGGAGCCGTCATTAAACTAGCGGACTTCGCCCACAGAGAATCTCTGGGCTGTACCTCCCGGGCCCCTCGCTGGGCGGCCGCTTTCAAATATCTGCCTGAGCAGAAAGAAACCGTGCTAAGAGGCATCACCATTCAGGTGGGACGCACCGGGGTGCTGACACCGGTGGCAGAGCTTGAACCCGTCCGCCTCTCCGGCACCACCGTTTCACGCGCCACCCTCCACAATCAAGATGAAATTGAGCGCAAGGACATCCGCATCGGTGATACAGTGTTGATGGAAAAATCCGGCGAGATTATTCCCGCCGTAGTTCACGTCATCACGTCCAAACGCCCGGCTGATGCTAAACCCTACAACCTGTATGATGCCGTAGGCGGTGTATGTCCCGGCTGCGGAGCCCCTATCTCGCAGGAAGAAGGACAGGTAGCTTGGCGTTGCACCAATTTCACCTGCTCCGCACAGGCAGTCATGCGCACCACCTATTTCTGCAAACGAGAGGCACTGGATATCGAAAATCTAGGGGGAACCGTTGCAGAGGCTCTCGTCAACCGGGGCATGATTTCCAGCCCGTTGGATTTGTTCCGCCTGACAGTAGAGGAGCTGGGCTCCCTCAATCTCGGCACAGATGAAGAGCCGCGCCGTTTCGGAGAAAAAAATGCAGCTAAAGCAGTCGCTGCGCTGGAAATCGCCCGGGGCCTTCCGCTGGAGCGCTGGCTCACCGCATTCGGGATTCCCGCTATCGGCGCTGTAACTGCACGCAGCGTAGCTAAATACCATAGAGATTTACAGGAATTGGCAAAAGGTGATTTTCTTCAGGCTCTCCACATAGCTGAAATCAGCGTAAGTGAGTTCAATTCCCTAAATCCCAAATCCAGAAACAATAAGGAAACAGACAAAAATCTGTTAATTACCCGCCGCAACGAATTACTCAATAATCTGCAGAAAAGCTTGTCCGGCTACATCGATTGCGGATATATCCTATTAGAGAAAGACGGAGAAAATAAACTCAAGTTCACCAATCCCATCGGCAGCGTTGCCACTCAGAAACTCATCAGATACTTCCAATCCTCAGCAGGAAAGCTTGTCATGCAAACCCTTATCGAGCTGGGCATCAACCCCAAATCTGCCGAATTCAAGGAGAATCTGAAACACGCATTGGAAGGACCTCTTGCCGGCATAAACTTTGTGCTGACAGGTTCTCTGAGCCGCCCCCGCCCGGAGTTTGAAAAGATGATTACAACAGCCGGAGGAAAAACAACCGGATCTGTGACAAAAAAAACAAATTATTTGGTAGCAGGTGAGGGCGGTGGTTCCAAACGCGACAAGGCGTTAAAACTGGGAATTCCCATTATCAGTGAAACCGAATTGCTCTCCATGCTTTCCGCCCCATAATTCGGCGCTTTCTCTGCGTTCCCCTACTACTAACGCTTTTGAGCACTACGTGAGGCTTCCTCCAATCTACGGAAGACGCGTGTCGCATTGTAAGTCTGCTCCTAAACTCTACCGCCTGTGCTTGACGAACAATTCGAGCCGACACTTGAAAACCAAGAGCTAACCCCACAAACGGTATGACAGCTTTGTGACAGAGGTTGATTCTTGAAATTTTATCGCAATGCATCTAAATATTATAACCTACTACATTTATAGGTATTACACCAATTTCTCTATCATCATAAGAATGACAAATAGTCGTAATCATAAAAAAATGTGCAATTTTTATCTTGAACATCTGTGCTGAACAGCTAAAATACCAAGCATGAAGCTTACAGTATTTCTCCTCTCATTTCTTAGTGCACCGATATTCGCTTTAACAGAATATCCCACGGTAGATACTGCGCTTGACGCATCCCAAAAAGATGGTAGGTGTGTCATGCTCAACTTTACCGGGACGGATTGGTGTACCGCCTGTATCCACTTAAAAACCAAGATTTTGAATTCAAAAGCATTCAACTCGGCCATGGATGCCAAACTGTCACTGGTAGAAGTGGACTTTCCTCGTTCTCCGGAATTAGTGAAAAAGATTTCTGATGTTGAAAGGAAAAAACGCGAAGCTCTGCTGGTAAGTTACGGAGCGGACGGTCTGCCCTATGCCGTATTGCTGGATCCGCATGGCCTGCCTTTCGGCATTCTTTCCGGAACGACCCGAACGCCGGAAGATTATCTCTCATTGGTGGAAAATGCCTTTGCTACCCTCTCGGCTCGCAATAGCGCCATGCAAAAAGCTGCCGCACTCACCGGCATGGATAAGGCTCGGGCACTGGCCGAAGCCCTGAATCTTCTTCCCGAGTCCTGTCGCGATAAGTATCACCATGTTATCCAAGAAATCATCACCATTGACAAAGAAGATGTATTGGGCTGCAGAAAATATGCTTTTGGAAGCGAGCTCCGAATCAAGCAAATGAATGAACTAAACGAACTTTTTGCCAATTTTAGAGGGAAAAGTTCTCCGGAAGACATCAAGCAGCAACTGTTAATTCTTGATAAGTTCCTTTCCCAGCCAAATCTGGATAAGGACGTTCGCCAGAGTGCCCTGCGCAGTAAATCCGACAGCTACGCATTTCTGAGAGATGTCCCTAACATGCTCAAATATATGAAAGAAGCTCACGCTGTCGACCCGGATTCCAGAATTGGTAGAAAACTCGAAACCAACATTCGCTATACGGAAGAGCATGTTCTGCCGATGTGGGAACAAACTCACAAACGTGAGGTTATGAACCCAGACAAATAAACAACAAATAAATATTTGTCAGAGTCATATAACTTATTCCTTGCCACGGCAGGTGTTTTGTGGTAGCATCGCGCCGTGGCGCAGCGTGATTTCCAGAATCTGAGCTCCCCCACGGACGACGAACTGGAAAAGTATGCCGCCCGCACGCGCCGCAGTCTCATCATGAAGCTGGGAGACTGGAGGGATCAGAAAAGTTGGGATGAGTTTTACCGCACCTATTGGAGACTCATCTATTCCGTTGCACTTAAAGCAGGGTTGCGGGAAGATGAGGCATGGGATGTAGTGCAGGAAACTGTTCTTACTATTGCCAAACAGAGTATCAAAGGGATGTATAATCCGGAAAGAGGCTCATTCAAAATGTGGCTCTGGCACATCACCCGCTGGCGCATCAACGATCAATTCCGTCAGCGCCGGAAAGACACAGCCAATACGATAGTTTCTACAGAAGGAACAGAGCGGGAACCCTTAGCGGATATTCCTGACACTTCCGGTGATACATTTACAAAAATCTGGGACAGAGAGTGGCAAAACAACGTCATGAAAGCCGCTATTGACCGAGTCAAAATGAGAGTCTCTCCCCAACAGTTCCAGATTTTTGATTACAACGTGCTGCGAGGCATGAATGCCGGGGAAGTGAAAAAAAAGCTCGGTGTCAGTATCGCTCAGGTCTATCTTGCCAAACACCGCGTAGGCAGCGTTCTAAAAAAAGAAGTTGCCTACATCCGGGCTCAGGAAGAAGCACCCCAAAAAAATTAAAGCAAGTCAAAGAGTAATAATCATCCCCGTAGAAAAGGCAGAAAGCCGCTCACCCAGATGCTCTTTGAGAAACCGGAAAGAAGCCTCCCCCGTACAATGCCCGGTCAGATAGCGAGTCGGCAGTTGCAACAGAATATCAGCCGCTCGATTCAGACGCTCTGCATGGGTATCAGGGCTCAGCTTCATGAAATGAAAGCCTCCTACCAGCACATCCGGGCGAAAAAAACTCGCTATATTCAGGATGCCGCGGTGAGAACAACCGCTGAATAACACTCGTTTCCCCTGCTCCTCCAACAGCAGATATTGCTCATGCCGGAAATCTTCTGCCACCTTACCGCCGCCGCGCTGCACCGTCATGACGGAAGTATCCGTGCCGTACGGAGAACTAACCGCAGAGGCGGCATACAGAGTCCCCCCCGGAAACAAAGTCCAAACCTCAGCAGGCGCAGAGCGAATCCGAGCATGTGACTGCCATGCAGAATCAAGCCCAATATCTTTTCCGGCGGCATTGAAATGCGGTTCAAAAGCATAAGGGCTGACCCACACGGGAGCATGAGAATTAAGCTCCAGAAAACGGCTGATACCACCGCCGTGGTCATAATGCCCGTGGGACAGCACTGCAGCATCCGCCTTGCTCAAATCAAGCCCCATTCTGCGTGCATTCTCGGCAAAGGCAGGACTCGCCCCCATATCAAAAAGAATCCGTCGCCCCTCACTCTCTATCAGAAGACTCAGACCATGTTCTGCCGCAAACTCCGGGGAACAGGCCGTATTTTCCATCAGCACATGAATCTTCATGCCCTGTAGTCTACACCCCGTCCGGAGTCCGGGCAAGAGTTTTCTTGCATACGCGTTCCTGCGGCACCAGCTCATCAGCCGGCACCTCCGGAATCAGATGCTGCGTAAACTCCAAAACTCCTCGACGCGTGGCATGCCCCACCGAAGTACTGAAAAGCTCCTTAAAAATCATTTTAACGCGTTTCATGCTGTTCCCTGGTTTTTGTGGTTGACTATACCCTTGCAACGAGCTAACTTAACCTTGCCCCGTTCCCGTGTCAGGCGGCACTGCCAATGGCACGGTAATATAGGGGGGCGGCGTCAAGTGCCCGGCGCGTCTGCCTGCTTCTTTGACCATAATTGCTCGCTTTTTCGTTTGCTGTGTGCCGAGTTTGTGTTCGGCCAGTATGTTTTCAGCCCCAAAGCGCAGCATGGCGCTCATTCAGGTCTGAAGCCTTTTTGCCATGCGCTGCCCAATGAGTCGGCAGTCGTCGGCCAAGCGTCACCTCCTCGCTCAGCGAGCTTCCGGCAAATCATTCCAACAGGTCGTAAAACAGGGTGATACGTGAGCACGGTGAGCCAACGGTGCGGAGCCGGTATTGGCAAAATGAATGTCATACCCTGCTTTCTGAAGTTTGTCCAATACCCCCATGAGCGGGCTGGGGGCAGCATCCGGCTGCGCAAAGGTGGGCTGCACCTCAGCTGCCGGGATTAAATCCGCCAGCAGCACGCCCACCTTCCGGTAGCGGTAGCCGGGGCGATAAATACTCTCCAGCAGCGACGTGGCGGCAGCGGTCAGGCAACGTGTATCGTCCGTATGCCCGGGAAGCGAGCAGCCGTTGCTTTCCGCATAGAGTCTGTCAGCATCCTCATAGCGGGAGGTCCTCAGTACCACAAAGACAGTTGCCGCCATGAGTCCCTCTGAGCGGAGGATGCGCCCGGCCTTTTCCACAAAGCGACACAGGGCATCCCGAAGCGTTGACGGGTCATCTATACCTTCTGCCAGTGTACGGGAAACCATAATCTGTGAGCGTTGGGGAGATTCCAATTCATCCAGGCAGGAGACGCCCTGCAGCTCCAGAGAGAGGCGCTCCCCGTGCACCCCGAACAAGCGCCGCAACCGCCCCGCCGGGGAAGCCGCCAGCTGAGCCGCTGAGCGAATCCCTGCCCCGCGCATGCGCTCGCTCAGTCTTCTACCCACCCCCCAGACATCACCTACAGGGGTCTGCTCCAGGAGCGTCTGAATGGTATCCGGCTCTGTCAGAGCCAGGACCCCACGGTACTGGGGAAGCTTCTTGGCGGTTTCGTTGGCGAGCTTGGCCAGGGTGCGGGTGGCGGCAATGCCCACGCTCACCGTGATTCCCGTCCAGCGGAGGATGTTTCTGCGGATGCGGCGCGCTTCCGTCTCCCAATCCGGACCGGGCTGCACCACGGCAAAGGCTTCATCAATGCTGTACTGCTGCACCACGGGGAGAGAATCCTCCAGGATACGAATCATCCGGTCGGACAAATCGCTGTAGAGCGGGAAATTGGCAGAGCAGACAATGCCGCCTGCGGCTTCCAGCCGCTGCCGACACTTGAAATAGGGCTCACACATGGCAATCCCCAGAGCCTTGGCCTCTGCGCTGCGGGAAATAACACAGCCGTCATTGTTGGAGAGTACGACCAGAGGCCGCCGCCGCCAGTCAGGACGGAATACCTGCTCACAGCTGGCAAAGAAATTATTGCAGTCGAACAGTATATACATGAGAGCCAATGCGGACAGCCTCCCCCTGCCCCGGGATGCAAAGAAGCCCGTTACAGCCCCAGCTTAGCGGTCAGAATCTCCGTCACCATCTTCGGATTCGGCTTGGGATTGCTGGCTTTCATCACCATACCCGTGAGTGCGTTGAGCAGCTTCATATTGCCGGCTTTCACGCGCTCCACCACATCCTGATTCTCCGCAATGACCTTGTCCACCAAGCCGTCCAGCGCCCCGGTATCAGTTTTCTTGTAACCGAGAGAGGCGGCAGCAGCGGCGGCATCCATGCCGGGATTCTCCCACAGCACGTCCTGCACCTCCTTGGCCTGGTTGGTGGAAACAATGCCGTCCTCAATGATACCCACCAGCGCCGCGAGCGTCTGCGGGGAAAGCGGGCAGGCTTCAATGGAAATCTCGCGGGCGGAAAGCGTGGCCGAGAGATTGTTGATAATCCAGTTAGCCACCTTACGGGGCGCCTTGGAAGCAGCGGCAGCCGTCTCAAAGTAGCGGCAGAGAGCCACATCTCCCACCAGCGTGTTGGCATCTGCCACAGGCAGTCCATATTCCGCCGACAGACGCGCATGCAGGGCATCCGGCAGCTCAGGCAGCTCGTTCTTCACCTTTTCCGCAATGGGGGCAGTATGCACGGGAATCAAATCCGGGCAGGTGTGGTAGCGGTAGTCGTGAGCATTCTCCTTGGTACGCATCACGATACTCTCCCCCATATCGTCATCCCAGCGGCGGGTGGACTGCACCTGCGCGATACCGCGGTCAAGCTCATCCGCCTGGCGAGCAATCTCATAGATAAGCGCACGGCGTGCAGCGGACATGGAGTTGATGTTCTTCATCTCAATCTTGGCACCCAGTTCTTTCTGTCCCTTGGGGCGCAGGGAGACATTCACATCACAGCGCATCTGCCCCTTCTCCATGTCAGCGTCTGAGATACCGCCGCAGATAAGAATCTGCTGCAGGCTCTTGAGGTAGGCATAGGTTTCATCCGGGCTTGTCAAATCAGGGGCGGAGACAATCTCCATGAGCGGTGTGCCGCCTCGGTTATAATCCACCAGAGAATAGCTGCCGTAGTGAGTCAGCTTGGCGGCGTCTTCCTCCAGGTGGATGTGGTCAAGCTTCACCCGGCGGACAACCGCGCCCTGAGCCCCCGCAGCTTCTTTGGAATTGGCAGGGTATGCCCATGCGTACAGAGGCACCTCACCACCGATACAGAGCGGCAAATCCAACTGGCTTGTCTGGTAGTTCTTGGGCATGTCCGCATAGAAATAATTCTTACGATCCCACTTGGAAACAGGCGGCGTGCTGCAGCCCAGCATCATTCCCGTCAGCACCGTGCGCTCGATGGCATACTCATTCAGAACAGGCAGAGCCCCGGGCATGCCGAGACAGGTGGGGCACACATTGGTATTCGGCTCATAGCCGAACCCTGCCTTGCAGGAACAGAACATTTTGGTTTCCGTCTTAATCTGGCAGTGAACCTCCAGTCCGATAGTGACGAGATAATCTGAAACAGGCATGATGATGTATGCTGGATATGATATTTAATTGGAAGTGGTTGCATTTTCCCGAACCGCATCATCCAAATCCGAACGGAATGACGCATCGAAAACATTCTCAAAACAAAAACTATGCGTTTCACCCAGACTTTCAAAAGCAGAGTCCAGAGCATCGGAGAAAGAATCAAAGGGCTCAGTATTATAGCCGGGAAGCGCGGCAATACGCACAATCTCACTGCGGATTCCCCACAGCAGCGGCACCAGCGGCTCCACCGCCTCCTGAACCTCCGGCTCAGACATGTCTGCAAAGGGTCGATTCAACTGATAGCCCTCAGGCATGAGCTTCTGCAGCCGGTTTGTCAGCTCCCGGAGACGGTCAGCAGCTTTGTCCGCAGATGCCACATCCTGCACCAGCTCCAGCGTTTCAAGCAAATCACGGTCAGGATTTTCCAATCGCTTGAGACGCACAATTTCATGCCGTGCTTCCTCAGCATCCAACGGAGCCGGGGGAGCCTGCAACAGCTCCGCATCCTCCTCACTGAACATGCCGGCAGCCACCGCCTGACGGAAAGCCACACGAAGCCGCTCCGAGCGGTAGCAGCGCTGGCGGCACAGCCCCAGAAACTCAGCATTCAAATCCTCAAATGATTCCAGAATACGGAGGTGAATTCCATCCATCATGCCCACTACATGAACCTCATCCGATTCCTCATCCACGGGGGAATCCGCCACCGGTACCATGGGCAGGCGGCTGAGCAGCTCATCCAGCTCCATAATACGCTGAACCAGCTCCAGAAAACGGGGAGCCGCCAAATCGGCTTCCTCCTTGTTACTGATACCGGACAACAGGAACCACATATCCGATGTTGCCTTAAGGAACTCCTGCCCTACTCGCTCCGTATCGGCAGGGCTTGCCACGGCAGCGCCATCCACCAGCAAAGCCCCCTCAGTCGCCGGAGAATAAGTCCCGAGCGCCAAAGACGCAACACCAGCCATGTACACCAGTTTCCTCATATTCGCCCGCACATTATACCCGAATTTTCCCTTTTGGCAAGTCGCAAAATGTGTCGTGTCAACTAACTTCTGCAGAACGCATGGAATGGATTCCCAACGAGCAGAGACTTTACGAATACACAACCCGAAGCTGGGTCAATACTCATTCGTGAAGATAACAGGATTGCAGAACAACGATAAAAGAACAATTCAAAAAATGGTATATCTATCAACTTATTTTCGGCAGGGACGGAAACATATCTCCATTACACAAACAACGAACTCAAGCTGCACATACCAAGTAAAAAGGTTAAGCTTCCTAGTGTCTTGTCGAGTTAATTCTTTACAATAAGCAAGCTTGTTTATTCTTTATAATACAAATGCTTACGTGTTGAGAGTATTGTGTAGGACGAGCTAAACGAGACACTAGGGCGTAGATACGCTCTACCTCATATTTTTATCGAAAGCAATATCAAGACACAACAACGGCCTCCGATACAGCACACTTTTCCGTAGACAAAGGGGCACATATCAGCGACCTTTATTGATTATAATCGTCCTTATCAATCGAAAAGATACGGAATAAATTTAACAAAGATGCTGCAGCAATTCACGGAGGTTCACAAATCGGGCGGCAGCCAATGAGAAATCGGCGTTCATCGTCATGCGATTGGGTACGGCAGCACATGGGATTCCCGCACGATGAGCCGAGAGAACCCCGTTTTCGGAATCCTCTATAATAAGACAGCTGCGAGCCGGAAGGCCAAGGCACTTCTGTGCAGCCAAAAACAGAGAGGGATCAGGTTTAACCGGATATCCATCAGTCCTGCAAAAGACTCCCATAAACTCATTCTCTATCCCCAACTTGGTCAGCCAGCCTGACACCCAGCGGCGTGAGGAGGAGGAGGCTACAGTCATGCCGATATCATGAGCATGGCAAAAATCCATTAACTCTCTCACTCCGAGCATGAGCCCGCTGCGCTCTAAATCAGCTTCCAACATGGCCTGACGTGCAGACGTTTCCACTTCCCAATCGTAATTTCTTCCGGTCAATTTTTCCAGATAATCAGCGGGGTTCCAATGAGAATACCCGGCTCCCAAGCAAGGAGAATAGGTTTCGATGGATATCTCCTGCCCCTCACGAGCATACAAATGAACCCAAGATTGGTATATGGCCCACTCAGTATCAACTATGACACCGTCAAAATCAAAGATGATACCTCGTGGTCTTATTAACAAGCTCATGGCTGTCCGCTGATTTTGGCCTTCAACCATTCTTTGAACGAACGATGAGCCAGATTTGTTCGGAAGAGATAGATGGAAATGCAAAGGTAAATTGCATTGGGAAGCCACGCGCTTATCCATGCCTGAATCAGCCCGGCTTCACCCAACGCGGGAAACACACGGTACAAGAACAACATCAACGCGGCTAACAGCACAGCTATGCCTATTCCTTTCATGGTGCCGCGGCGCTGGAATGTCACAGCACTGGGAATAGCCAACAGTACCAACACAAGGCAGGAAAACACACGAGCTATACGCACGTGCCATTCTGTACGTTTCTTGCAGCGATCTTCCCGAGAGCCAGCCCCGGAAGAAATGAACTCATACAAGGCAGCTGTTCCCATGGCATCTATTCTATTTCCCATGGAGGGACTGATAATCTGGTAAGGTTTTTCCGCGAACGCCACAGTCAGCGTTTCCGTATACTCATCATTTGAGGGAACAACCAGCTCAGAATCAGCGGTATGAACTATGCGTTTGTACACCTTTTGAAACGTCCAAGTCGAATCGGCCTTGTTCCATGTTGCCGTACCTATCGTGTACTGTTCCAAGAGTTTCCCGCGTGTACGCTTATCAAACTGTTCGATAATGACCTCTCGGAGAGGCTCACCGGGATTATCTATGGAAGCCGGATACTTCACGCGCCAGATACGAGCAGTTGCATCGCTTCGGTATATAATGGGTTTAGGTCCTGAACCATCCGAATCCCTGTGCTTCAGCAAAATCTGGCGATAAGAAGAACCGCTGGGTGCCCAGTGAAAGCCAAAAATACCATATGCCACGGCAACAATAGAGGACATGACAAAAATGGGATAGCACAGCCTGAGCAATGAACGTCCGGACTGCATCATCCCGGTAATTTCACTGGTACCGGAAAGTTTACTGAGACACCAAAGAGACCCCATCAGAAGTGTATACGGAAGTATTTGGTACAGGAACATAGGCAGCTGAGTGCCATAGAACTTGAGCGATTCCAAAAAGGGATTGTCAAAACGGGAACGAAAACGCTCCATATTGTCCGTAAAGTCCGCCAGTATGTAAATGAGCAGAAGAATGAGTGTACACATCAGGAAATAACTGATGAAGTTGCGTGCCATATAGCGATTCATAGTATCCATGAATGCGTAAAATACAGCAGCAACAAACGGCAGATAACATAGTAACGCCAAAAAGATTGGACGACACTTCTGTTCGATGGGATAGGATGAAGGCATGCCGGGTACTTCCCATTTCATCTGCTCCAATTCACCCGGCACTAAATACATGGACAACAAAGTACCCACCACCAACCAAATGAGTGCAGGCAGGATTCGACGAATGATTGACATATTAATAAAGAAGATAATTTTGTTAACAACCCTTGCTCAAACGCTCCGCAAGATATTCCGGCAACCCCACCGCAAGAATCGCCTGCTGAGCAGCCTCCACGTCATACGGAACCTTACGGAAAGTAACCCTCCGGGTATCCGTATCGTACACAGCATAGCCGGCTCGACTATCATGGTCACGCGGTTGACCGACTGAACCAACATTAATAAAATACTTACAGCCTTCCTCCAACACAAGGTCAGAAGTTCCCATACCGTATAAATCCTCCAGGAAATCGGGAACTTCACTTACCTGATAATCAGAGCTGCAAGCAAACACCTTCGGATCGTGTGTATGTCCATGGAAGCACAATGAAGAAAACTGCCGCATAAAATGAGCTTTTGCATCATGGGCATTAAATATGTAATTCCACGCCTTAGGAAAATCCAAGCTGGAGTGAACGATGGTAAAAGCAGAGGAGACAACACGCTGGTACTGCAATCGTGCCAACCAGTCAATCTGATCCTGATCCAACTGTTCCCTTGTCCATTTCAGAGCCGCGCGTGCCACTGCGTTCATGCGGTAAAAATTTTCACGTGCGACTTCCTCATCGTGATTACCTTTCACCACATGGCAGTTGAGTCCCCGAATGTAATCCAAACACTCGCGAGGATAAGCCCCATAGCCCACCACATCTCCCAGGCACACCACTTGAGAACACTGCATGAGCTGCACATCCTCCATCACAGAACAGAGGGCATGCAGATTTGCATGAATATCACTGATAACGGCTATGCGCGGCATAATGGTACATCTCTTATACCACACACGCACCTTGCGCGCAAGCTCGGAATGCCATTTTAGTTAAGATTTGTGTACATTTCGCAGCATTTCATGTTTGCGTATTTCCTGAGTAAGCTTCATAGCGCAGAAGTTTGGACCGCACATGGAACAGAAATGTGCCTTTTTAGCACCGGAGTGCGGAAGAGTGATATCATGATACGCCCTTGCCCTATGAGGATCGAGCGAAAGATTAAACTGGTCATCCCAGCGGAACTCAAACCGCGCCTTGGCAAGTGCATTGTCACGCAACTGAGCGCCGGGATGCCCCTTGGCCAAATCGGCAGCATGAGCAGCCAATTTATAAGTCACCACTCCCTCCCGAACATCCTCACGATCCGGCAATCCGAGATGTTCCTTGCGCGTAACATAACAGAGCATAGCACAACCACGTTGAGCAATGATGGCTCCGCCCAATGCCCCGGTAATGTGATCATATCCCGGAGCAATATCCGTAGCCAGCGGTCCAAGTGTGTAAAACGGAGCCTCGTGACACCACTCCAGTTGTTTGCGCATATTTTCCGGCACAAGATGCAGGGGAACATGCCCCGGACCCTCATTCATGACCTGCACTCCCGCATTCCATGCACGGCGTGTCAAATCTCCCTGCACCTCCAACTCCGCGAGCTGAGCAAAATCATTGGCATCAGCTATCGACCCAGGGCGCAGCCCATCGCCGATGGAAACGGCAACATCATAAGCAGCAAGAATAGCACAAATTTCATCCCAGTATTCATAGAGAAAATTTTCCTGTCGATGCAGCATCATCCACTTGGCTATGATACTGCCGCCACGGGACACAATCCCGGTAGCGCGGCGGGCAGCATGCGCAACAAAGCGATGCAGCAGCGCAGCATGTACGGTCACATAATCAACCCCCTGCCGCGCCTGCTCGATAAGAGTGTCTCGAAAAATCGGCCAAGAGAGGAGCTCCACTCGTCCGTCGCACTTTTCCAACGCTTGATACATGGGGACAGTTCCGATAGGCACCGGGCTGTTGCGCAAAATCCACTCACGCGTTTTATGGATATCGGCTCCGGTGGAAAGATCCATCACCGTATCCGCTCCCCAGTGAATTGCCCAACGGAGTTTTTCCACCTCCTCTACAATTCCGGAGGAAATGGCAGAATTCCCAATATTAGCATTAATTTTGCAAAGGAAATTGCGTCCGATAATCATCGGCTCAGCCTCCGGGTGATTTATATTGGCGGGGATAAGAGCCCGACCGGCAGCTATTTCATCTCGCACAAACTCCGGGGTAAAAAAAGTCGGCATACGATTACCGGGACGAGGTTCAGCCGGATGCTGATAAGAAAGGTCTGCGCGGTTTATCATGGATGACGGGGAGAAGCCTTCCACCATCTCCAATTCAGCGGGGCTCGGCATCCCCGTCCCCAGTTCATCCAACAAGCACTGAGCAGATTCAGGGCGGCTTTTGGAGCTGGGAAACTTATCATACACTGCTTTGAACACCTCCTCACGCCCCAAATTTTCACGGATGGCAACATACTCCATCTCAGGAGTAATGATACCGCGCAGCGCATAGGCTCGCTGCGTCGGCGGAGTGTTCGCATCAGCCGCTGTGAGTGTTCCGTCCGAATCACGGCGCACATCGCCGCGGGCGGCAATCCAACTTTCTCTCAATTTCGGAAGGCCCTCCTCCTCCCTGCCAGAGAAAGAGTCATCCCCCCACGGACCGGAACAATCATAGACTCTGACAGGAGTATTGGGCTCCGTTGTTCCATCCGGAAACAGAGTATCCTCCTGCACAACTTCACGCATGGAGACGCGAATGTCCGGAAAAAGTCTACCGGGGACATAGATACGCTGCGAGCCAGGGTACTTCAACTCATCCGTTTTCATGCAGGCATTCTAACCGACAGATATACCAAACAAAAGGAAAAAAAGCCGACTGACGCAAAATACACTCAGCGCGAAAGGAAACGAACAAAACGAACACTACCGCTTCCCAGCTGCTCATTAAGTGCACTGATGATACGCGATTTGAGGCGGGTGAGCTCATATCTCACGGCAGGATGCCCAACCCTGATGCAGGCAATACCTTCTGCTACGGAAACCAGCTCCGAAAGGGAAGAAAGAGCATTTCCTGCCGCCTGCAGCCAAGTCTCCTTCAGGATTTCCGGTGCCAGAGCTTCCTCCGGTCCCAGAGACTTCAATACCTCAGCCAACAGAGAATCCATGGTGCGAATGTTGTCGCAGGCATCCAATTCCGGCCCTGCGCCAAAAAAATCTGCCAGAGCCTGATCTCTCCAACCGGCTGCTCTGGAACGGAAACGAACCGCCCGCTCACCGCCATCGGAGAGTCTCTGCATGTAAAAACGAGGAGGGACATTCCTCAGCGCCGAAGTGCTCACCTCCTTGAACGGAGGAGAAACATCCATCTTCTTTTTTCTTTTAGTCCGCATTTCCCCGTAAGCAAGCAATCCGGAAGCGGAACGCTCCCGGATTGCCAACAAATATATTTAGTGGTTCAGACTCCGGGCTTTATTCACCATCATCACCGATGGCCTGCACAGGGCATCCCTCAAGAGCCTCGTTGCAGAGAGCAACCTCATCATCCGTCACAGGCTGCTTGCAGACGAAGGAAAGGCCCTCGTCATCATCACGGGAGAAGAAGTCAGGAGCGGTTTCACGGCACAGGTCGCAGTCAATGCAATTGCTGTCGACATAGAACTTGCCGGGTACATTCTTTTCATTTTTTTCGTCGATTTCGGCCATTTTGTGTATGTGGGGGGTTAACCCATGACCCATTTTGGCGTTTTTTTTTCAGAATGCAATCCTTTTTTATTGCAACATATCATTTTTCGCGCCAAAATAGGTGCATGCAGGAGAAAAAAAACCAACAAAAGCCGCAAAGGGCGAAATACGGTAAAAATCGGTTCACTATCTGGGGAATTCTGGGAAGCTTTCTCATCTTGCTCGCCTTCGTGGGCATAATTTGTTTTTATTTATGGATGCCCATGAACATCGACAGAGACTTGAGTGATAAATTGCCGTGGGTGATGGATGAGTTGACTGTGGAAGAAGTAGAAACGCATTGGAAAAGCTCAGAAGGAATAGAAATGCTGTCTCAGCGTATTCACCTATACCCCGAAGCGCGAATTGTTCTTGGACAAGCTTCGGGGAAAGGGCGTATTGATGTTATTTTCCTGAACCCGGAAGGCACGCAAGTGGGTGACACGCACTACCTCCGCTACGAAAACGGACAGTTTGAGAAGAAGAAGGATAGAACTTCTCAAGCAGACGGCAATACTGCAAGAGTTTGGTTGGAAACAGGATATCAGTCCGGTGATCATTTCGCACTTCACCGTGTGAATACAGAAGAAAACCTGTGGAGAGTTGTGCTTGTTCACCGCACGGAATCCAACCCAAAAGGTATCCGGATTGGGCAACAAAGCATCAAAGCAGAAATAGCCCCCACTACCACCGAGAATGAACAACAGTAAACACACTTTGAAAACCCGACTGATTCAAGTTCTCATCTCTCTGGGAAGCGGCGTACTGATGAGTACGGCCTTTCCTCCGTATGATTTCGGAAACTGGGTGTGGGTAGGTCTTGTGCCCCTACTCTGCGTCCTCTGGGTTGGCAACCGTGGCTTTTGGCGGGGATTCATATACAGTTGGCTCTACGGTATCGGCTGGTACGGGAGCTGTTTCTGGTGGGTAAATGAGGTAGGAAACACATTTCATATTCCCCCGGTCATTTTCCTTTTGGTGGCATTTGTGCCCCTGATGGCCTTGTTCGCCTGTCTCCCCGGGCTGTGGGGAGGGCTTGCCAATACGCTGCTGCGCCCAAGGCTGGAAAAAGTTCCGTCTCCACCCACCGATATGACACCAGAGAAAAAGAGAGAATTGTGGGCAGCTTGGTCAAGGCGGGATTTACTGTCAACCTTTCGCAGTGCCGTGGGTTGTGCAGCTCTGTGGGTTTGCATAGAGTGGGTGAGAGGCACCGGTGCATATAGTTGCGGCTGGAACAGCATGGGCATGGCTCTCTACAGCGGACTCTCACTGGCTCAATGGGCTGAGTTTGTCGGAACTATGGCTCTTTCATTCATACCTGTATTCACATCAATTATTCTTTGGGGAGCCACACGCCGCAGCTGGAAACAATTCCGAGGGATGGGAAAAGGCTGCATCCCATGGGATTTTTACGGCACAGCAGTCATCCTCTTCGGTCTTTTCCTCGGTGGTTTATATTTGTCCAAATCATATTCGCCCAGTATCATGATGCGCCGTGACAGCACGCTGCAGCTACCGGTCATGGGCGTGCAGCTGAATCTGGATCAAGCTGAGCGCATGGAAAGCGGCAGTCTACACCCGGAATATTACGGGATGCTGCTGCGCCAAACAGCTCAGGGATTCAGACAAATTCAGCGCGACACCGTATCCAGAGCCATGCAGAACACGGAGGTTGGTATCATCCAACAGTTGCCGGTATGGGTAGTATGGCCGGAAAGCGGCATGGGAACGCCCCTGTATCGCAACAAGCAAAACGGAAAACTGCTGCAGGACATCTATACCGCCAACCACCTGCTGCATCCCAACGGACTGCCGGCTGTCAGAAAACTGGTTAGAGAGATGGGCGGACAGGATTTTGTCGTAATTACCGGAACGGATGAAATACTTTGGGACAATGAACCGGCAGGGTTGTACAACTCCATGGCTGTCATTCCCGGTGATTTCGCCTCCATCACCACGCATCCAAAACAACATCTCATGCCTTTCGGGGAGTATGTGCCGTTGGCTAGGGAGATAAAGTGGATTGGAGATGCCTACGCGGCCATCACCGGGATGCGTGCGGGAGAAGGCATCCTGCCGGGCTCCGGCAACGCAACACTCAGCATTCCCGTACCCGGAACGAAGGAGACTATTGAGGTCATTCCCGCCATCTGCTACGAGGACACTGTGGGTGTGCTGCTGACCAAATATGTGCGCAAGGGTCCTCAAGTCATTGTCAATGTTTCCAACGATGGCTGGTTCCGGGATTCTGTCTGCGGACAGCAACAGGCCCGCAGTGCAGCTTTCCGTTGTATTGAATTGCGTCGGTCCATGATTCGAGCTGCAAACAAGGGGCTCACCTGCGCCATTGCACCCAATGGTGCTATACTTGATTCCCTGACCAAAGCGGATGGCTCTCCCCACCTGGCAGGTTTCACCTATGCTGTGCTGCCCGTAGACCGACATGCAGGATATACCCTTTACGCACTATTGGGAGACTGGGCAGTTGCCGTGTGCGCGGTTCTTGCGTTGGCGCTATCTATAGCAGGCTTGAAGCGAAAGGATTAGAATCATTGTTAGAAAAAATCTGTCTTCCCGAATTATCCTGTCTGAATTGTGAGAGCAAATGAGGCCAGGGTCTGTTATCTTCATCTATACGGAGCGGTTGAGATGATGATATTTTCGCAAGTATGCCTTTTAGGATATTCGTTTCGTATGGTAAACGTTTCATCCCTTCAGCTAATCTCTCCGTGCCTTTTTAGTTAAAAGCAACGACAAGCTTAGATTGGGGAAAATACATTGAACGGAAATATTCATGTTTACTTTTTTCCATATTTAAACGGCAATATTACATACGAAGTGTAGCTTTACCCGATTTGTCTTATTGAAATCCTGAATCTTTAATCGTTGAAATTGAGTATGTAGTCGCAGAAGTCTTTTACCATAAGTTGACATCCGGTTTCTCCTGCCGCGTTGCCTGAATGGCAGCACTTTTGGGTTCTTGCTAATTAATCCCGTTGGTTTGCATGTTTCTCTTGATTTTTTGATAGATGTTGCTACGGTGTCACTTTTGCAGGTATGAAATTGCCGTGACATTCATTCGAAAGTGACCTCTGTATTCAATTTTCCGGAAGTAGATGTACAGAGCATGTGAATATTATTTGATTCCGATTGTGATTGTTGAACTCTTAGAGGTTTTACTGTCCGTTTTTCTTTGACATTTGACATTTGGCATTGTAGTATACAGAGGTTATCATTAATTTAGGCATGAAAACACTTATTATTGCACGTCATGGAAACACATTTCGCAAAGGCGAAACACCCACTCGCGTCGGGGCTCGCACCGATTTGGAGTTAGTCGAAGAAGAACGAGGACAAGGCATAGGTTTGTACCTAAAAAAGCTGGGCATGATTCCCTCTCGAATTCTTGCAGCACCGCTCAAACGCACCATGGCAACAGCAGCGCTGGCAGCTAAAGCAGCAGGATGTAATTGCCCCGTGGAATCGGATCACCGATTCATTGAGGTAGACTACGGTCCTGATGAAAACAAAACGGAAGAAGAGGTGAAAGCCCGTCTCGGGACGGCAGATGCAAAGGCAGACGGTCTTAATCCTGCCAATCTGTCCCCGGAGGAACTGGATGCCCGAGGAGCTGCGGTCATTGATCGCTGGAACTCAGCCGCCATTGTACCTGATGGCTGGCAAGTAGACGTAGAGCAAATATGTAAAAACTGGCTAAGTCTTGCGGACGAAGTGAAAGATGGTGAAACCCTACTCTGCGTTTCATCCAATGGAACAATCCGATTCGCTCCAATCATAACCGGAGACTATGCAGGTTTCTGCGCTGAAAACGACATCAAGGTAGCCACCGGCGGTGTCTGTATATTCATCAGTAAAGACGGCACACATTGGGAATGCCGTGAATGGGGCGTCAAAGCATTCAAACTTGTCTAAGCAACACTTTTCCCATCAAAAACGAACAACACCATGATTAATAAACTCAAACCAGCATGGGTGGATGAATTCAAAGCATTCGCCCTCAAAGGAAATGTCGTCGATATGGCAATAGGTGTCATTATTGGCGGAGCATTCGGCAAAATCGTTACTTCTTTGGTGAACGATATAATCATGCCGCTCATAGCCATGGCAACAGGCGGAACCAAGGGCATGTCTGAACTGGTATTCAAACTCAGCAATGAAAAGGGTGCACCTGTTGTCAAATACGGTGTCTTTTGTCAGACCGTGCTGGACTTCATCATCATCGCACTCTGCATCTTCTGGGCGGTTCGAATTATCTGCAAACTCAGAGCCAAAGCAAAAACACCGGAAACCGCTACCCCTGCACCTGAGCCTCCACCCACCCCGGAAGACATTCTGCTGTTGCGAGAAATTCGTGATGCCCTTAAAAAGTGAATAAAAGACAACTTATTACCCGGGTTCAGCGTTACATGGGACCGGGAGCAACCCGAAGTACCGCATCCGCCGCCGTGGATGCGGTACTTATGGCGATACTGAAAGGCGCCCAGCAAAATAAAATCCACATAGCCCGATTCGGTTCATTCGAAATGATTCATCGCCCTGCTCGCAGGGGCTTCTCCCCCTTTACTGGTGAAAGAATCAACATAAATGCCCATTCCCATCTCTATTTCAGGCCATCAAAAGGGCTCAAACAAACAGTTTTGCCAAACTCGTCATAACCCATTTCTTTTCTCTGAACATGCCAAAACGGTCTTTTTTATCACCCGAAAATTTTCGCATATTCTGCACATGCAACGTTGACTATGAACTGTTTTCCCGACGATAAAATTTTGGAACTTTTCACAACCCGGATACATATAGAAAAACTGTTTGCCGGGGTAATAAGCAAACATATCGAGGGTAATACGAACCATCACAGCTTCATCCTGAACATTTCTCAGGAAAAAGTCATTTCTATACAAATTCGTTCAGATAGTTTTGAGATAAAAGCAGTTATCAATACCGTGAAATGGAAATCAGCAATCCATTCCGGGTGGAATCGCTTGCCGCGGGGAAACGGCATATTCTATTACAACGGGACACCGATAGCTCAATACAGAAATGGCGACGTTGTTTTTGATTCTGAGGAGTTGCCACCGATTCATACCATTAAAGATAGTTTTTCCAGACGCTATTTATGGGCTAGGGCGCTGAAACAAAGCCTTCCGGCGGCTCTTGCATACGCGACTCGCAGACGTTACATCTTAAAATCATCGGGTTTTGCGTTGGCATCTTTTTGCGGAGACACCGGGAAAGCGCCTTTTTTAACATCCGAGGATTTAAACATTGTAGCACAGCTGGACATTAGGCAGCAAATAGCCATACTCCTCATGTGCTACATGTGGAACAGCTGCGCGCCCGGCTGCGATGCGTTTACCGATACTGACGACTCACAGGGAGGAAAAATTTGCAGCATTCCATCTTTCGGAACAAGTGTCATTCAGGCTAAGCCAGCTGTTCACCCGGCTGACTATTTAGTTTGCTTTATCGCCGAGGGTGGGTGGCTTGTATTCGTTTTGTTATTTCTCTGCTATGCCGTGGCATTGGAGATGTTCTCCTTAGCGGAAACAGGTTCCGGGCGTTCTGTTTTTTATACATGCACCTTCTTCATCCTGATAGGAATAACCGTGGCAGGCATTTTGCTAAAAAAACCTTTCAAGTCTTTTAAGGTGGAAGATATACTTCCCTGAACTATCGTCTTAAAAGTTCATACAGAACATTCAGATAGGGCTGTACATGTTCATACCTATCGGTTGTGATGGCCATGGCTTCGACTTTTTTGCACAGCAGATATAACATACTGAAATCCAATTTACCTATTTCCCTTTCTTGAAAAGACCTTATCATTTCGATGTTTTTTGCCAGCAACGATTCAACGGATGCGATAAACGCCTCCGAATCAAAATCACATTCGCTCAGCACCGCACAACCGGAGGGCTCCCAAGGTATATCACCTGAATAGGTAAACGCCTGAGGATTGCCGAATCTGAGCATGCGGCAGCATTCTTCCGAGCTGAACACTACAGGAACTGTTTGGTATTTGTCACAAAAGTTGACGAAGGCACTATGGTGTTCCTGAAATAACATGTGCGGGATATGATGGCAAACATCCCATGCCTGATGATTTTTGTGTTTCGTATATCGCCAGACAAGTATGAGAGAATCCGTCTCCGTGCCGCAATATAAAGACGGAAGGATACAATGAATCGAGTCAAATAGCGTCCGGATATCATTCGCCGCCTGCGGCGCGATTTTCCGGTTTAACGCGATAAACTCAATTGCAACATAATTTTTCATGGAATCCGAGATGCTTTTTTATCTACTCTTTCAAGGAGGGGTCTTTAATTCCCGATGGCGGTTCTTTTCCCCCTATAGCACCAAACTCCCGGAGAAACTCTTTTTTAATTGCATGAATAGGGGTAGTTCATATTAAAAACAAAATTCAGTTTCCCAGGAGGGGAACCACATAGGTGCTGCCGATAGTCAGCCAGATGGGCAGCGTAATGAAAGAACACACCGTGGTGGTCAGCAGAATCTGGGTCCCCACCTCCGGAATGCCGCCGAAGCGCTTAGCCAGAATCACCGGAATGACAGCACTGGGAATGGCGCTCTGAATCACCATGATACGCTTGATGATGGGGTCGACCGGCAACAGCCACGCCAGCAGCAGGATGCAGACAGGCGCCAGCACCAGACGTGCGATAATCCCCGCCGCCAGCATCCTCGGCCGCCAGACAAAGTTACGCGACAAATCAAACATGGAGCAGCCGAAGAGAATCAGACAGATGGGAGTGGCTACAGCACCAATCATCTCCGCAGCCTTCATCACCGGCGGCTGCGCTACATACTGCCCCAGTCCGCTCCATGCCAGAAGGAGAGAAACACAGACCGCCAGCAACGGACCGCGCAGCAACAAGCCCAGCCGCAAATCTGCTGCACCACCGCACATGAGGATGACGCCCACGCTCCACACAAAAATCTCACACCCCATATTGTGAATGAACAGAACCCCCATGGTGGGGTCACCCGTACTACTGAACAGCATCTGCACAATGGGTATCACGAAGAACGCGTAATTCTGAACCCCCGCCGTCAGCGTGAACGTCCGCAAGCCTGTACCGATGCGCAGCCTCATCACCCGAGCCACCATCCAGGCCACCAGCACGCCCATAGACATCTCCAGAAAACCGCAACCTATCGCCTGCAGGGAAAAGCCAACCGTAGAGATACCGGGGTGAGCCTCTACCACCATGTATTTCATGATGCTGTGAAAAATCAGGCAGGGATAGCCCACATCCATGGCCAGCTGCATGATGACGTTGTCATGCTGTGGCTCAATCGCCCGCTTGTACCGCAACCAGCAGCCGATGGCAAAGAATACAAATACAGGTATGGTTGAAAGAAACGAATGGAAAATGATGTCTATCATAAACTCTCCGGCATTCTATCATTTTGTCGAAAAAACTCAAGAAAATTGGGCGTCAGGCACCTACTGCCGCAATAGGGTCTTGATTCCCGCCGTGAGGAGCGTACAATGCCGGGTATGGAGAACGTATCCCTCTCTCTCGGCCGCTATTCCTACCAGGTGAAAGTAGGCAACGGAGCATTGGATTCCGCCGGATTTCTGGTCAATCGTGCGCGGCTGGAAGGGAAAATTGCGCTCATCACGGACACCAACGTCTACCCGCTCTATGCAGAGCGTGTGATAAACAGTCTGGAGGATGCCGGCTATGAAGTCAGTACCCACGTGTTCCCTGCCGGAGAGCAGAGCAAAAACCTCTCCACGGTTGAACGTATTGTAGGTGAGATGGCAGACGCCGGGCATGACCGCTCCGGGTTTGTTGTTGCCCTCGGCGGCGGTGTGGTGGGAGATATGGCGGGCTTCATTGCCTCCATCTACTACCGAGGCATTCCCTTTGTGCAGATACCCACCACGGTGATGGCCCAGGTAGACAGCTCCGTGGGCGGGAAAACCGCCGTGGATATCGCCGCCGGCAAAAATCTCATCGGTGCGTTCCACCAGCCCCGGCTGGTGATTGCTGACCCCACCACGCTCACCACACTGCCGCCGCGAGTGTTGCGTGAAGGTATGGCAGAGATGGTCAAACACGCCGCTATCCGCAAGCCCGGCATGCTGCTGACACTCAGACAGCTGGCGGATGAGATTGATTTGGGCTTCTCCCTCTCTACCATTGAACGCCTTCCCCAGATTATCGCTGAGAATATCAGCATCAAAGCCCGCATTGTGGAGGAAGATGAAAAAGAAACGCTGGGCGTGCGCGCCTTCCTGAATCTGGGACACACGCTCGGACACGGCATTGAGGCCAGCGTTCCCTACGGCAGTCTGCTGCACGGTGAGGTTGTCAGTCTCGGGCTGCGCGGGGCGCTCTACCTCTCCCGCAAGCACTGCGGCCTGAGTACCCGTGCGGAACGGGAAATCCTGGAGGCACTGGAGGCGCTGGAGCTGCCTCTGCAGCTGCCGGATAGTGTCTGCGTGGAAAAAGCGCTGGAACGGACGCGGCGCGACAAGAAGTTTCAGGGGGGAGCCATCCGCTTTGTTCTGCTGGAAGATTTGGGCAAGCCCGTCCTTTCCTCTGCCGTTACCCAACAGGACCTGGAGGAAGCCATGCAACTGCTGACCACTCCCCTGCACTGAGAGACCTTTTTAACACACACTATACTGACCATGACTGATTCCCGAACCACACAACTGGCACAGAACCTCATCCGCCACTCCTGCCGCGTGCAGCCCGGCGAACACGTTCTGCTGGAAATTATCGATGCACCAGATGAAATCGCCATCGAGCTTATTCGCGCCGTGCGCGCTGCAGGCGGACACCCCCACATCAACCTGCGCCACAGCCGCGTGAGCCGTGAAATGCTCTATGGTGCAACGGAGGAACAATACTCCGCTATCGCAGAAGTAGAGCTGGAGGAAATGAAAAAGATGGATGCCTACATCGCCATCCGCGGCGGTTTCAACAGCTTTGAGAACTCCGGCGTACCTGCTGACCGCATGACGCTGGCCATGAAGCACATGCGTCCCGTGCACAATCAGCGCGTGAATCAGACCAAATGGTGCGTGCTGCGCTGGCCCACTCCCTCCATGGCGCAGGGTGCCGGCATGAGCACGGAGGCATTTGAGGATTTCTACTTCCGCTGCTGTCTGGCGGATTACGCCAAACTCCGCGTTGCCATGGACAAACTCGCCGAGAGGATGATGCGTACCGACCGCGTGCGCATTGTCGGTCCGGGCACGGATTTGACCTTCTCCATCAAAGGGATGCCGGCAATCCCCTGTGCAGGAGATTTCAATATCCCGGACGGAGAGGTGTTTACTGCCCCGATTCGCGATTCCGTGAATGGTACGGTCACTTACACCGCCCCCACGGTATTCCAGGGGATTCCGTTTGACGGCATCAAACTCACCTTCAAGGACGGCAAAATTGTGGAGGCGCACTGCAACGGCAATGATGAGGCACTCAACAAGATTCTGGATTCCGATGAGGGTGCCCGCTTCATCGGCGAATTTGCGCTGGGGGTCAACCCGTTCATTCTGCAACCCATGCGTGATATTCTCTTCGATGAGAAGATTGCCGGTTCCTTCCACTTTACCCCCGGTCAGGCGTATGAAAACTGCGACAACGGCAACCGCTCTCAGGTGCACTGGGATATGGTCTGCATCCAGCGCAGTGATTTCGGCGGCGGTGAAATCTACTTTGACGATGAACTCATCCGCAAGGATGGCATCTTCACCGACCCGGAGCTCTCCATCCTCAACCCCGCTCAGGACTGACAGCCATGACCGATCCTCGCTACAAACAATTGGCTGACCAGATTATCGGGTACTCCTGCCGCGTGCAGCCCGGAGAACACGTGAATCTGCGCATGATTGATATCCCGGACGCGATGGTCGTGGCACTCATCCGTGCCACCCGCGCCGCAGGCGGTATTCCGCATGTGGATTTGTACCACGCCGTCATTTCCCGCGAACTGAGCATGGAAGCCACGGAGGCGCAGTATGAGCTGGAGGGGCGTTATCGCCTGCAGCGTGCTCAGGATATGGATGTGCATATCTGCTTCTACGGAGATTCCAACAGCTTTGAAAGTGCAGACGTGCCCTCCGAGCGGATGAAGATTGTGAGCAAATACATGCGCGAGGCCAGCAACTTCACCTGCAACAAGCGCAAGTGGTGTGTGCTGGCATGGCCTACCCCCGCCATGGCTCAGGCGGCAGGCATGGCTACGGAGGATTTTGAGGATTTCTACTTCCGCTGCTGTCTGGCGGATTATGCTCAGATGAAAGCCGGCATGGAGAAAATCAAGAGCATGATGGAAAGTACGGATGAGGTCCGCATTGTCGGACCTGGTACGGATTTACGTTTCTCCATCAAAGGGATTCCGGCTATTGTCTGCTCCGGGGACTGCAATGTGCCGGACGGTGAGGTATACACAGCCCCCGTGCGGGATTCCATCAACGGCACCATTACCTACAATGCCCCGTCTATCTACAACGGCATACCCTTTGACGGTGTGCGTTTCCGCTTTGAAAACGGCAAGATTGTAGAAGCCCACTGCAACGGCAATGAGGAAAAATTACAGGCCTTACTGGATTCGGACGAAGGCGCACGCTTTATCGGTGAGTTTGCCCTGGGAGTTAATCCCTATATTCTCAAACCGATGCGCGACATCCTCTTTGATGAAAAGATTGCAGGGTCTTTCCACCTGACACCCGGACAATGCTATGATGAAGCACCCAACGGCAATGAATCCTCCATCCACTGGGATTTGGTCTGCATTCAGCGGGCTGAATTCGGCGGCGGTGAGATTTATTTCGATGGTAAGCTTATCCGCAAGGACGGCATCTTCACCGACCCGGAGCTCTCCATTTTTAATCCCATCTGCGAAGAATAACCATGAAGCTTCCCCATCCGATTAAGTGGTTTCGGCGGCAGAGCCGGAAAGTTAAATACGCGCTCCTTACACTCGCCGTACTCTGCGGATGTGGAATACTGTGGTACGGAGAATATTCCGCACAACAGCTGCAGTGTAACACCTATCTCCTGCCCCCTGATACCTTGCCGGGGGCAGGAGCACTCAGAATTGCGTTCATCTCAGATATTCATGGTAACACCGTCCTTTTTGAGCGTTCCTTGGAAAGCATCATCAAGGCCAAACCGGATTTGATTATATTCGGCGGAGATTTAGTAACGGCAACGGAGCGGTTTCGTCGCAGCAAATGGGCAGTAGATGGCTTCCGAAAACTGGCAAAAACCGCGCCTTGTTATGCCATATTCGGTAACCACGACTACGAAAAGCAGGAACAGGTAGAGCGGGTGATGAATACGGCAGGTGTCCGCATCCTGCGCAATGAAGCACTGGATTGGACAACACCCTCCGGAACCGTGCTCCGAATCATCGGACTGGGTGATTACAATGAGGGCGATGAAGCACCGCAAGCTTGCATGAAAAGATCCGGAGAGGAAGCTCTGCCGGTGCTGCTTCTTTCTCACGACCCGGAAAGCCGCTGGCTGGTGCGCAGTTATGATTGGGATTTCATGCTCTCAGGGCATACCCACGGGGGACAAATCGGTAATCCGTTCACCGGAAAAGCCATTTCTTTCCGCAGTTCCATGCCGGCCGGACTTTTTGAGTTCGAGGGGAATCGTCGCGTATTTGTTACCCGCGGTATTGGTGCGATTTTAAACAAACGCTACTTCTGCCCGCCTGAGATTTGCATTATCGAGCAGAAGTCCTGATACCGCAGCGGCGGCAGCAGTCCTCCCAGCTGACAGGGCGGGTAAGCTGCTCCGTCAGCCACGGTTCATCCGGTAGTTTGTGCGCCCTGCCAAATGCAGCGGGATTAATGATGCGTGAAAAAAGAACCCGCTTCATGGCGCTTTTCGGAATGCTGCGTACGCCGTAGCCGCCCGGTTTTCCATCCCGCGCCATGTGGGATGACCACACCAGAGCGG
The DNA here is from genome assembly GCA_045579245.1 of Akkermansia sp. GTDB lineage: Bacteria > Verrucomicrobiota > Verrucomicrobiia > Verrucomicrobiales > Akkermansiaceae > Akkermansia. The sequence goes on along the minus strand of JAZNLU010000094.1, from coordinate 28,584 downwards.
AATCTCCCTCATCTTTCACCAACACGACCAGGTGCCCACGCTCACGCCCGCCGATTTCATCCGTCCACCAGATTTTCATCACATCTGCCGGGCGCGCAAGTTTCCAATCCGTAAAATTGATTCCCGCCCCCAAACGGTGTACCAGCAGAGCAAAACCGGGGCCGTTGGCATTGGCATAGCCCCACGGACCCACCCCATCTGCCACCATCTGCGGCAGCAATGCCCGCCAAGCGTCTTCTGATATAACCCGACGTCGATTCTGCGTCTCCCAGTGAAGAAGCCCGGAAAGCAATGCTACATAAACCGCGCCGGAACAGAATGAAGGACGCGCGGCACGGGGATTAAACACGGGACGTTTCGGAGTATCACACCAAGTAAAAGCAGCCACCAATGCCTCCTTTGCCTCATCACTCGTGCTGTAGCCCCCTGCTCCGCCTCGCTGAATTTCCATGATAGCTCCCTGAACAGACCTCCACCAAGGACTGGTCTTTTCCATCTTTATGCGCGCTCCGGCCAACGACCGCTTCGTTTTCAGCATCGGAGCACCACACACAACCCCACCCCTCATCAAAGTAAACAACAATACCGCAGATATCAAGAATCTCAGCATCACGGAGATGAGTTTATCCTGACTTCGGACATGCTGCAAGTCTATTTTACCGAACTGCCATAAAAAGCTTGCAGGAACACCTCTTTCAACCTCCATGGTATACATGCCAACAAATAACGAAAACAATTGATTTATAAATTTTAAGCAGTGGTTTTATCTTTTTATCTTTCAAATTATATTCAGCCAATGTGTCGAAAACGCCACACAGCGAATGGCGATATGCTCACAATAGAGAGAGTGCAATCCCCGGAGAACTGTGATAAAAATTAAAACGTTATGAGCACTATGTATATGGTGATATTAGGAATCCTGCTGCTGCTGGCCGTGTATGACTTGGTAGTAGGTATTACAAACGACGCGGCCAACTTCCTGAATTCCGCCCGCGGCTGCAATGTGGCACGCCACAGTTTTATTGTGGGTGTGGCAGCGGTGGGTGTAGTTCTTGGTGCATCCTTCTCCGGGGGGATGATGGAGATTGCACGCAGCGGTGTGTTTGTTCCGGCGGCGTTCAGTTTCCACGATTTGATGCTTCTGTTTCTGGCGGTGATGCTCACGGATGTCATCCTGCTGGATTTGTTCAACACCTTCGGTCTGCCGACATCTACAACGGTGTCGCTGGTATTCGAGTTACTGGGGGCGGCTCTGGCGGGTGCAATCTTCACTATGTACCACGGCGGAGCTGATGTCGCACAGGAGCTGGGGGCATACATCAACAGCTCTAAGGCGCTGACCATCATCTCCGGCATCTTCATCTCCGTAGGTATCTCCTTTGTCTGCGGCTGCTGCATCATGTGGATTGCCCGCCTGCTTTTCAGCTTCCAATACAGGAAGATGTACCGATACGCCGGCGCGGTGTGGTGTGCGCTCTCGCTCACGGCCATCACTTACTTTGCGGTGTTCAAGGGGCTTAAGAGCAGCACATTGGTGGACAAGTCCACGCTGGTATGGCTCAATGAAAACATCCTGATTGCCACCCTCTGTGCGCTGGCGGGTTGGTATGTGATATCGGCGCTCCTGCAATACGTACTGCGTATCAACACGCTCAAAATCACGGTACTTGCCGGCACCTGCTCTCTGGCATTTGCCTTTGCCGGTAACGACATGGTGAACTTCATCGGCGTGTTCATGGCAGCAGAGGAATCACTGCATATTGCCACCGACTATGTGGAGGCCGGAGGCGACCTGAGCACGCTGAAGATGGGTGCGCTCGCCAAGCCGGTAAAAGCCAATGTATTCTATCTGATTGGAGCGGGACTCATCATGGTGATGGCTCTGGTGTTCTCCAAAAAAGCACGCACAGTGTCAGATACGGAGGTGAAATTGGCACGCTCCAAGGCCGGCGGCAAAGAACGATTCGGCTCCTGCGCTCCGGCACGCGCACTGGTGCGCTACACGCTCAATGCAGTGCGCGTCGTCCACGCAATCACCCCGGCTCCCATCGCACGCTTTGTCAGCAACCGCTTCAAACCGCTGGAAATGGCAGAAGATGAAACACAGGCATTTGACCTCATCCGAGCCTCCGTTAACCTGACAGTATCTGCCCTGCTCATCTCGCTGGCCACCTCGCTCAAGCTCCCGCTCTCCACAACCTACGTCACCTTCATGGTGGCCATGGGCACCTCTCTGGCAGACAGAGCATGGGGGCGCGACAGCGCGGTATACCGCATCACCGGCGTGCTGACAGTCATCGGCGGCTGGCTGATGACAGGCTTACTGGCCTGCACGGCTGCTTTCATCACCGCCACGGTCATGCTTAATCTGGGCATGTGGGGCGTAGGTATCATGCTCGCAGTTGCGGCGTTCGTGCTGATTAAGGCTGCGGTATTCCACCATCGCAAGGGGAAAGATAAAACTGTCATCCTCAATCTGGATGACCGCAACACCCTGCTCAGCATCGGCGAAGCATCGGCCGACCGCACGGGACGAATCCTGGGTATCTACCGAGCCACGGTCAAGGCTCTGCTCAATGAAAACCGCGACGACTTGAAGCGTCTCCGCCGCAAGGCACGCGAGATTTTCCGCACCCTCAAGGCCATGAAAGAAGACGAGATTCTGCCCAGTCTGCACGGGCTCAATCCCCGCCTGGCACACCGAGGCCAGCTGCTGTTACGCATCCACGAGAGCAGCATGGCTGTGGCAGAAAGCCTGCTCATCATCGTGAAAGCCGGGTACAAGCACATCGACAACAACCACACAGGTCTCAATGAAGAACAGGCTCGCGACCTGCTCGCCATGAGTGACAAGGTGACCGCCTTCTACCCCGGCATGTGCCAAATGCTCAAATCCTCCGACTTCAGCAACATGGAAGCCATGATGCAGCAGGCCGGCGACCTGAGCAGCGACTTCGCGGACTGCATCACCCGCCACCTCATCAGAGAGAATGAGGACGAGGGCTGTTTCCGCACGGCTATCCTGTACCTGAACCTGCTGAACGAAACCCGCACCATGATACGCAAGAGTTTCAATCTCATTCAGGAACAGCGTGAACTCTTCGAATCTCCGTAAGTCGTGACTGCCATCGATAATGGCCCCCCTGCCGGTCTACCGGCAGGGGATATTTTATTGTCGTCAGACTTGACGACTGCCCCATGAGTGGAGTATCATATCCCAACAAATGAAAACTACCCCTCGACCACAGCAGGGCTCCGAAAGTTTGACCAAAAACAAAAAGGGCATGGTATATGTATCTGCCAATAAAAACTATCTCTCCATAAAGGAAAAGGATTTCGGATATTTCATCATTCCCACAGGACTTATCAATACTGTCGTTAAGAAAGGGGAATACATCCATGTTTCATTAAAAAACGGGACTGTTTTCAAATGCTATGTCTCAACATCGGCAGCTATCGACAGGATTTCAATCGATACAGAGACGAATGGTAACAGCAATGTAGCAAAATTATTTAAAACCGCCTATTGCGAATGCGTTACAAGCAAAAAAGTAATATACATTCGAGCCGAGCGGTTCATTCTGTCCGGGGGGCTGTTTATACTTGCCTTTTTTATCCCCTCCGTTGTCAACCATTTTCACGCTGATCCGGAGCGCTGCCTGGGCCTCTCTTCTTCATTGATATTTCTCTTGATTAATTTTGCCTTATACTATCTTATCGCGTCTGCGTTTTCAAAAACAAAAAAACAAGAGACTATCCACTATTTTCATTTCAATAGTAAATGGCTGCATCTGCAAACTGACAGCGGAATATACTATTCCATCAGGAAAAATTATATTCGAGACGTTTACCATCTGAATTGCGGGAAATATATCCTACTAAAAAACAATGACTGTCTGCCGTGTTCAGATGAGTTTATTTCCGGTGAACTCGCATCAATGGAAATTAAACGAGAAAGAAAATGGCTACGGTGGGTGCTCCTGTTTTTGTATATTCCTCTGTCCGTGATTCTGACAGCCCTGTATCTCTTATTACTGTTCTGAATCACCTCTACCGCGACCCTGCGTTTATTTCTTATCGGCAGATTCTGCAGCTTTCTTTGCTTCGGCCTCTCGCTTTTTCTTTTCGGCTCGCTCGCGGTCGCGTTCTTCTTTGATAACCACATCCGCCGTGTCCTCCACTGCTGCATAGTGAGGGGAACGTATCGTTTCCACCAGACAACGCCGCATCATGTCTTTTGCAAGCTCCTGTTCGCCCTTATTAAAAAGAGAGGTAATTAGCAGCAGTCTGTTTCGCAACTTATCTTCATGACGCTGAGAAGCATTCATGGCCATACGGAAATATTCCGCAGCCTTGCCCGGGGCTTTATGTTCCAGACAATACCAGGCAAAAGCCTCCGCAAAGAATGCACCATATTTTCCGGATAGGTATCGCGGTAATTTGGCAAGCATCTGTTCATAATTACCACGGCATCCGGCAGTCATTAGTGACCACTCCACAAAAGGATTATTCCGCGGCACCCGATTTACCGTACGAGCGGCAAAAGGCCGATAGAGTGGGTCTCCTAGTACGAGATTCTGCCAGGAAAGATAGGGGGTGGCCTGCAGAGCAGCTTCTGCCACGGTATAGCCTCTCAGCAGACGATTATAGAAGATATCAGGATGAATCGTAGCATGGAGATAAGGCTCCGACGCATTCCCGGCACTAACGGAGGCTCCGCGTTTCAACAAAGCTCCAACCCATATTTTGGCATCCTTGAGAGAACTGCAGCTGTATGAATGCAGATGAAATGCAATGGAGCCGGGCAGGAAACGGAAAGAGGCCGGAGACGTCGGGGAAAAGGGGCCATTGGCCGGATAGGCATACCAGCCAAAATAAGCAGCTACGCCCTGCATCATGGGAAAATTCTTGGCAAGCGTTTTCCGGGAGCTTTCGTGGAAGAGAGGCTGCCAGGCACGTTGTGCCAGAGAAGCAACTTCTCGAATCCAATTATCCCCCATGGGATAAGGGCCTCCGCTATCCACAACAACCCATCCCCAAAGCCCCAGCCTCTCCACCTGCGCCGGTTCTTCTATCATGCGCATGATGGTTTCCTCATCCGGAGCATCAATGCGGCAGACGCTCAGCGCAGCCGGGGGAGTTTCACAAAACCGCCTGCTGCCTTCGAAAGAGGGGTTCGTAAGGGTGCCGGAAAGCTGATACCGAGCACCAAGCAGAGCCAACTCAGCATCCAGCGTGGCAGAGCTTTTTAACTGGGGAATCTCTTTCTGATTCCCCGGAATTCTGCCGACCAACAGAGGACAATCCGGCATCAGCAACAGCGCATAGATATCCTTTTTCCCCCCCAGAGAAACGGCAGAAGCCAAACGCCACCCTCGTTCACCTGCTATCTTGAGCAAAGGCTTCTCTACAAGTCGCCCGTAATTTTCTCTCGAAAGATTGTTCGCGCTAAGCTTCAATCCCACCATGTTCTCCTGCGGGATGTGGCGAACTTCTGCATAGCGGAGAGCCGCTTTTTTGCTCAGCGGTGATTTTTCATTATACACCACCACCACCTGCTGCGGCGTCAATGCGGACGCCACAGCCGCCAACAACAGTCCTATGCACCATTTCCACATGGCAATGGAGACATTCAGCGACGCTTGAAGAGTCCACGGAAGGCATTCATGCCACCCAAACCGCCTTTCGGCATACCGCGCTTACCCGCCATCTCTGCCAGAGCAGACAAATCCGGCATCTGCGACATATCGGGCATTCCGCCCTCTGCACCCTTCATCAGGGAGGACATATCCGGCATCCCGGCAGGCATCTTGCCGGCAGCACCACCGCGCATCATGCTCTTCATCAGACCACCCATCTTGCCCTTGCCGCTCATCATTTCCTTCATTTCCTTAAAGTTCTTGATGAAGCGGTTTACCTCAATCTCGGAACAGCCGGAGCCCTTGGCAATGCGGCGTCGGCGGGAGGGGATGAGCAGCTTATAATTCATACGCTCGGCAGGTGTCATGGACAGGACAATGGCTTCCATGTGTTTCATGCGCTTGGGATCAAGGGCCCCCTCCGGCAGGTTTTTGCGAATCTTGCTGAACCCGGGCAATAGCCCCAGCAAGCCCTCCAGCGGGCCGAGGCTCTGCATCATTTTCATCTGGTTCAGGAAATCATTGAAATTGAATTCACCGCTCATCAGGCGATTCATGGAGCTCATGGCCGATTCCTGGTCAATCTTCTCGGCAGCTTTTTCCACCAGGCCGACGATATCGCCCATGCCGAGGATGCGGTCAGCCATGCGCTGCGGCACAAATGCACCGAACATGTCGAGTTTCTCACCTTCGCCCATGTATTTGATGGGCTTCCCGGTCACAGCGCGCATGGAGAGCGCGGCACCGCCTCGGGCATCACCGTCCAACTTAGTCAGTACAATACCGGTGAGTCCCACCGCCTCATCGAAAGTCTGCGCCACACGCACGGCCTGCTGACCGGTTGCAGCATCCGCCACCAGCAGAGCCTCCTGAGGCTTGAGGAATTTGGCGAGCTTACGCAGCTCTGCCACAAGGGCATCGTCCACCTCCTGCCGACCGGCGGTATCAAAGATAATGCAGTCGTGCTCCTGCCCCTCGGCCCAACGCAGGGCATCCTTTGCCACGCGAATGACATCTTTCTCGCTCGCAGAAGGGGTATAGACCGGCACCTCCACCTGAGCCGCCAACGTGGACAGCTGGTCAATAGCCGCCGGGCGAATGAGGTCACACGCCACCAGCACCGGTTTGTGCCCATCCATCTTCAGACGTCGGGCCAGCTTGGCGCTGGTGGTAGTCTTACCGGCACCGTTAAGCCCCACCACCAGAATATGCGCAGGTGGAGTCAGGTTCAGTTCGGCAGCATCGCCGCCCAGCAGAGCTGCGAGTTCATCGCGGAAAATCTTGACAATCTGCTCCCCGGGTTTAACGGATTTGAGGACCTTCTCCCCCATGGCCTGCTCTTTCACATGCGCGATGAATTCGCGTGCCACGCCATACTCTACATCAGCATCCAACAAAGCCATGCGCACATCACGCAGAGCATCCTTAATATTGGACTCAGAAATCTTGCTCAGCCCGCGCACTTTGCGCAACGCATCATCGAGCTTATCAGAAAGAAGCGAGAACATATCCGCACCCTAGCGGAAAACAGCTGAACTGTCAAGCTTTCCGCGCGCCATGTTTCCCCACAAAGAGCAAAACCCCGCTGCAGCAAACTGCAGCGGGGCTGAAATGTCATGTAAGCGCGGGGGCTTTACTTGTCGGAGGGGCTCCACTCCTCGGACTGCAGGGCAGCGAGGTTGAAGGCCTGCTCCAGACCCACCATGTCGCCGGCACGCACGGTCTCGAAGGCGGCCGTCTCGCGACGCAGCTGCTCGGGATCGTAGTTGACAGCCTTGATGGAAAGACCGATACGGCGCTCCACCTTGTCGACCTTGATGACGCGGGCCTTGATGGCATCGCCCACCTTGATAACGTCCTTGACGCGCTCCACGTGCTCCTCGGAAAGCTGGGATATGTGGATAAGACCGTCGATGTCGCCGTCCAGGTTGACGAAAGCACCGAAGGAAGCAATCTTGGCCACGGAGCCGGAGACGAGGTCGCCCACCTTGAAGCGGGAGTCGATGGATTCCCACGGATCGGACTCAAGCTGCTTGATACCAAGGGAAACTCGCTGGTTCTCCTTGTCGATGTTGAGCACGCGAGCCTCCACCACGTCGCCCTTCTTGAGGACTTCGGAGGGGTGGTTGATCTTGCGGGTCCAGCTCATGTCGGACACGTGAATCATGCCGTCGATGCCTTCCTCCAGAGCCACGAAGGCACCGTAGGGGGTAAGGTTACGCACAGCGCCGGAGATGATAGTGCCAACCGGGAAACGGGTCTCGATAGCAGCCCAGGGGTTCTCGTCGAGCTGACGGATACCGAGGGAAATCTTCTGCTCCTCGACGGAGATGTTGAGCACCACGGCCTCGATTTCCTGGTCGAGAGACAGGACATCGCTGGGACGGGTGATGCGCTTGGTCCAGGACAGCTCGGAAACGTGCACAAGGCCTTCCACGCCCTTCTCCAGCTCCACAAAGGCACCGTAGGCGAGAAGCTTGGTCACGCGGCCGCTGACACGGGAACCGATGGGGTACTTCTGCTCGATGTCGGCCCAGGGGTTGTCGGAAAGCTGCTTGAGGCCCAGGGAGACGCGCTCCTTGTCGCGATCCACGTCCAGGATAAGGACGTTGAGCTCCTGACCGATGTGCAGCACCTCGGAGGGGTGATTGACGCGCCCCCAGCTCATGTCGGTGATGTGCAGCAGACCGTCCATGCCGGAAAGATCTACGAAAGCACCGAAGTCAGTGATGTTCTTGACTATACCGGTCACGCGGTCGCCCACCTTGACTGTCTCCAAGAAGCGCTGACGCTGCTCGCTGCGCTCGGCCTCGATGACCTCACGGCGGGAGAGCACGATGTTCTTGCGCTCGTCGTTGACCTTGACAATCTTGAACTCATAGACATTGCCCACGAACTCGTTGAGATCCTTCGGGGGAATGATGTCCACCTGGGAGCCGGGAAGGAAAGCTTCCACGCCAACGTTGACCATGAGGCCACCCTTGACCACGCTCTTGACCTTACCCTTGACAAGACCGCCGTCCTTGTACACGGCAACAATCTTGTCCCAGTTCTGCTTGTGAGCAGCCTTTTCTTTGGAAAGGACGACGAGACCCTCGTCGTTTTCGAGGCTCTCCAGGAGCACCTCGATCTGATCACCCACTTCAATTTCCTCGTCCTCAAACTCGGAGATGGAGATAACACCCTCGGACTTGTAGCCGATGTCGACGAGAACAACCTGCGGGCGGATTTCAAGGATAGTACCGTTAACGATATCACCCTTGCGGAAAGACGGAAGCTTGGAATCAATCAAAGCCTCCAATTCGGAATTAGTCATTTTGATTATGTTTAGGTTAATATGTTACCGTTTCCTCAAAGGCCCTTACAACGGTGGTGAAGAGGGCGCCCGGCGCCACCGTGCGGAAAACGGTGCACAATGATACCTGCTCCCCCCCCCCTTGGCAAGTCTTTTTTTACAGATTTAATGTTTTTTACTGACTTACCGTCAGCAGAGGCGCGCAAATTGTAAATGCATCCAATCATAATTACGTTCACGCCCCAGAGAAACAGCCCCGTGCGCCTCCCAAATCTGCCACCATGCCTCACAATCCGGATGAGAAAGAGAGGCTCTCGGCGACTTGAAACTGTATGCGTTGGCATCCGGGGAGAAATCCAGAGCAATCCCCCAGGCGTGCATGGAAAGAGCCCCTCCCCCACTTGTAGGCCGGTAATTATAGCAGCCACCGTACAAATCCAAACCCAATCGGTGAATTTCCTCTAAACCGTAGTGCTCCAACACCTCGCGCAGGGCCTGCTGCACATGGGAAGCAATGGCACCGTGCACACGAATACTGCGTACGGGCGTCCCCTCATAAAGCAAGGTATACGGCGGAGAGAAAGAGGTAAGCTGCGCTTCATTTCCGGGAGTGCCGAACCTACTGATTCCACGTCGCACCTCTGCCTGAGTCGGCCAGAGAGGCGCTTTACTTTCCTCCACTCCAAGCGCTCTGCTGATGGCGCTCAGCGTACAGGGTCCGATGATGCCATCTGCAGCAACTCCCACTTTCTGTTGAATGCGTCGGATAGTTGGTTTCATAATCATGCCTACTTTGTCGTATTCTGTTCAATGTGGGAGAGGCGCATATCCATGGAGCGCAGCACATCCACCGTATGAGCGGATGTAGAGGCCTGATCCTGCACAAGCTGCTTGAAATCATTGTACACAAAGCAGACCAGACACATGCCGCCGAATGTAATAATCTCGCGGGTATACTCCCGCAACAAACTAAGGTATTCTTTGAATGGTTTACACATGACCATTCCTTTACTACCGTTTTGCAACAAAAGCAAGTCTGCAGCAAAATCATTCGCTTCCTTTGCATTAAAGCAAAGGAAGCGAAATGAAAGGAAAATCCTGATTTACATGCACACCAGCTCAGGGAGCCGGAGTTGTCGCAGCCGGAGCCGGTTCAGCAACGGGAGCCGATGCTGCAGCCGGAGAAGCTGCCGATGAAGGAGCGGTAGCCGGCGCGGCAGGCGCAGGAACTTCCACACGCGGCTGAGGCGCAGAGGTAAAACACACCACGCCATCCAGACTGGTCTGGTAAATACCACCGGGAATGATGGCTATACCGACTGTTCGGCCGGCATACTGAGCAGGAGGATCCACCTTATAGCGGCGAATCTCCGGGGTATCAGGCTTGTCCGGATCACGCACCACCACAGTAATCGGTCCCTTAATGGGAGGAACATTCTGCATGGGAGAATTGATACTCTGCATGGGAGAAATGAAGCCGCAAGGATAAATCTCCCCCTTAGCATCCTGAGCCTCAATAAAGAGGCGACCGGGCGTATTGTTTGTGAACTTCACCGTGTAGTCAATATTGCCTCCAACCGCGGGAGCTGCGGTCCCTACACTCATACCGGGGGTGGCCGCCACAGGGGCAGTCACCGTGGGGGGAGCTGCCGCAGGAGCAGGAATTACCGGCACAGAAGAAACCGATGTCTGCATGGAATCAGCAGCGGGAGCGGGTATTGCAGGCTCCGCCGGAATCTGAGGCATGGTCGGAGTCACCACGGCAGGCACACCCACGGGTGCTGCCGTTCCCTGAGTGTAGGCTGCCACCTGTTGCTCGAATGCTGCATCTGTATCAGTAGTCACAGACTGAACAGCCTGCCCGGGAAGCGCGATGTACTGACCGGAACGAGTCGGCACAGCAGGCACAGCGTTGGTTTGCTGCGTATTATTGACCGTGGGTGCAGGATAGGGCTGCACACAGGAAGCCAACGCCAAAGCGCCGGCACCAACGATGACATAATGACTTTTTTTCATCTTGACACGAAGACTAGCATAATTAAAAAATAAAATCAAGCCCAATCTCAACGAAAGGGCTTGGTACGGGATAAATTTACACCTATCAATGCGTTTTCTGGGCTTGCTTTGCTACTATGGGGCGTCCCAAAATTCTCTCAGCAGCAGGAATATCACGCTGAGTAATCCAATTCCAACAAAACCACCCCTCCTGGGTGGCGCGATCCTCCACGTTGAGTGCCACGGATATCAGTTGCTCGCGGAATGAAACTCGTTCTTTCGGAGTCAGAGAATCTTTACTGCGGTCATACACGTAGAGCGCAAAGGTAAGATTGTTCGACATGGGGACGCGACTGCGGAAATCGGAGGGAGAAAATCTCCAGCCACGGGAATATTTAGCATCCGAATCCGCCAGAGCTCCGACCAATGATGTGCCGTAGCGCATATTGAGGTCGCCGGCAAGAGATGAAGGAGGATTCACCTGAGTGAGTGCCAGCAGCACCAAACCGGCAGCCGTGCCCCACCCCAGGCAGCGCACGAATTTACCGCTCACCATGTACCCCAGAAGCACCGCCAGTCCCAGCACTCCGAAGAGCATCATTTCGCCTGCAACCACGCGGCGGACGGTAAACCCGAAATCATCTATCTGATAATAGAGACGCAAAAACACGCTGATAGCCAGCAAACTTGTCTGCCCGACCAACAGATAACCCATGCCCCGGGTGAACACCCCGCGCCGCGCACTGCCGGATGCCCGGAACAGGAAAACCAGAATAGCAGATGCCAGAATCGAAGCCCAGATGATACTGTCGGCTCCCTCATGCAGATACTGAGTCTGCGAGATTCCCTCCGGAACCCGACGGAACCACAGGTAGGCCATATCTGAGGCATTCACAATCATAAATGCCATATTGATGCCCAACAGCACCATGAGCGGTAACTGCGGCAGTAAACTTCTCCCCGGTGCCGTTATCGTTGCAGCTGCTGCCGGGGCTGCACTAACCGGACGCCTGAAAGTGTAAAACCCGAACAGCATCACACCCGATACCCAAAGCAATACATGCAGACCAAAATCCCAGTCAATACGCAGAAATGCCACCAGACGATTCCATGTCTCGGTGATATAGTTCCAAATCAACTCCACCACCGGGTTTCCCCCGGCAAAAATGCAGAGGAAAAAGATAAAAAGCACAACCCCTACCAGTATGCTGATAAACCAGGGCAGCAGACGCGTCAGGCGGGAAAGTCGATTGGTGCGCTGAGCGGAAAACCAGAAGCTCCACCAATTGTAATAACGATGCTTGCTGTCACATGCCGCAAGCGGGGTATGAATGAGTGCCATAAAGAAAAGAGGTATCAGCAATACCATCAGCCAACACAAAAAAGAACCGCTCACTGCCAGCGCCAATCCGCAGCTCAACCCCAGCAAGCCAAGAAAAATCCTCTCACCCCGCCCGATATCCCGGCGCAGCAGCAGAATAGCCAGCGTCAGCAGCACTCCTCCAACCGCCGGTCCCAGCCCAAACACCACCTCACCCCCGAAAAGGAGGGATGCACGCGGAGCCAGCAAATCACCGGCAGCAGCAGCCAGCAGCAACACGGCAAAAGGTATCCAGCTGCGCCGCCACCACACGGGGTATTCCGGAGATGAAGGACTAGGTACTTTAGGCAAGTCCGAGCAAACTGAGGCCGAAGAGTTAGCTGTTTGTTTCATAGTGTGAGTTACGACATATTTCTTCACCGTTAAGTTCAAAAAAAATTAGGGAAGCGCTGAATAAAAGCGAAGCGGAACACTTTGTTGCGTCCCTATAGTATCCCTTATGAAATGAGCATCGAGAAAAAGTCTTATTTATAGCTATAACTCGCCTGCAAAGGGCATTTTTTCAGGTCTTTGGAGTCATAAGGGCATCGTTACCCTACAATCGGTGCAAGATTTCGGTTGGCTCGAACGCACATCAACAAGTTTGCGCACGCAAACAACAGGTTGAATCTGTTCATGTTTTTCGCAATACCCTGGTACACGACTTTACAATATCCGAAATAGCGTTTGAAGATGAGGAAGGGATGTTCCACTTTGCTACGTACGGAAGATTTACTTCGCTCGATACTTCTATCCCAATTCTCTCCCTTATAGCAATCATTAATCTTTAAGCTAGAAGGGCGTTTGTTAATGCGAAACTTTATTTTTGAAAAACTTTCATTTGACTTTATAGCATCCTGCTCAGGTGCGCCCAAGTAACCGGAGTCCCCGTAAACCACTTCATCATCTTTGCGAATTAATTCGCTTATTTGCTGCGAGTCATGCCATTAGCAGCAGTCCCGCTAATGGTATGTACAAAGCCTGTTCCTGCGTCCACTCCTGCGTGAACTTTCATACCAAAATACCACTGATTCCCTTTTTTAACCTGGTGCATTTCGGCATCTCACTCACCTTTTGCATTCTTTGTAGAACTAGGAGCATGAATAATAGTGGCATCAACTATTGAGCCCCCGTGCCAATCCAAGCCTCCCATGGAATAATAGCATCCATGCTCTTCAAAAACTCCTCCCGACGAGTTGTCTTTTTGCGACCTGAATGTTCTGCATCGGTTAATGTCAGCTGCTTCATATTTCACCCTTGTTTCTTAACAACAAGGATATTATATCATATTTTAATCCGAATTAAAGCAATATGAGCGACATTGTTGAATAAATCAGCGTTTCCTTAGGTACATTCTCAATCGTTTGAAGGAGCGCTCCACGTGGCTGGGGCTCACCGCTTTTGCAACCTCCTGCGGGGCTAGTATTGCCACGGAGCTGACCGAGTCTATCATCACGGTTGGCGTGGCTCTGGCAGGTCTGGTTGGCGTAGTAACCAAGGACAAGGAGAAAGACAATGGCTGATTCCCTTGCCGATATCAAGAAAGACCGCAAGTTCTGGCAGCGCATGTTGCGCTTTGCCGGGTACTACGATGGAGCCATTGATGGCATTCTGGGTACAAAGAGCAAAGCGGCTGCAGCGGCATGGGATGAGGATACGCAGCGCATCAAGGAAGTCTACGGCACCTTTGACGAGCGCACCGAGCGCAACATCTCCACGCTGATTCCTCAGGCTCAGCGAGCCGCCCGCGTCTGGTGCGCGGAGGCTGTTCGCGTAGCCAAGGAGAGCGGATTTGATGTCCGCATCATCTGTGGCACCCGCACCTACAAGGAGCAGGACGCGCTCTATGCCAAACGCCCCCGCGTTACTAAGGCTCGCGGAGGTCAGAGTATGCACAACTTCGGCTTAGCGTGGGACTTCGGCGTATTTCAGGGCAAGACCTACTTTGGCGACAGCCCTATGTATGCCGTGCTCGGCAAGCTCTACAAGCTGGTTCCCTCAGTAGAATGGGGCGGCACTTGGAAGAGCTTTGTCGACCAGCCCCACCTGCAGCTCAACAAGTACTCCAATACCGCCGCTGCCCGCACGGCCTTTGAATCCTGATTCCCATGGCAGCCAAAGGACTATTCGTGCGCGGATTTACCGCCGATGAGGTCAAGGCTATTCAGGCCAAGGCTAAGGCTCTTCTTCTGGAGGGCAAAACCATCATGTCATGGAATGATGGCGGCGGTACTTCTGACACCAAGCAAATGGTGATGCCCGTTTCCGAGATTCTGGAGGAGTGCGCCTATGCTCTCCGCCGAATGGAACCGGCATCCGCATCCCCCAACACCGGAGCCCATGATGCAGGGCGATGTGTGGCGTTTCGATGTGCCGGATTAAGACGCGCAGAGTGCTCCGACTGCGGGCTTTTTGCCGAGGTGTGGTCTCCCCGCCAAAAGCTCTTGCTTACCGGCCAACTGTTGAAAGTGGAGAGATGCGGGATAAGCAAAGCCATCGATGCCCGTGCACAACGCATCATGAAATGCTGCCTGAGATATTGGAACAATCAGCGTAAGAGGATGAGAAAATGACCACGGGCCTTGCCACTGAATTTTTCTGTCGAGACAAAGACCCGCAGAAATTGTTATTTTTTGAAAATAATAACACAAAATGACTCAAAAGATGCTTGCAGGGGTATCCGGGTGTGATAAACTTTTTCTGACTCTGTTTTCGGTCGGACTCTCGTTATGCCGCTGACCGCTCTCCATATCAACCATTTACTTACAAAAACATGAAATTTCACCTGCCTCTCGGTTTATTGAAAGTACTGCTGGCCGTGTTATGTCTGCCCGCTACGACCATAGCCGCTGATGCTGTTCCGAATGCATATACACAGCCGATCTTCTATACCGGCTCCGGTTTGGCACTTGCGGTGAATACGAATCCTCTTTACTGGGACTCTGTTGCCGATGAGTCTGCCGTGTGGGATACGGTCAATACCTTGGCCTGGGTGGATGAGAATTCGGTGAAAACGCCTTATGCCGCCGGCTCTCAGGCCGTGTTTGGCGAGGGTGCGGACCTGAACAAGAGTGTGGAGATTGCCCCCGAGGGTATGTCGGCTTCCACGGTTGAGATTTCCGGCAGTGGTTATCAGTTCAGCGGCGGTGACATGGTGGTGACAGAGCGCGTGAGTGCGGAGAAATCTGCAACGATGGACAATGTGCTGGTCATCGGCTCTTCCTCCACACCTCTGGAGATTCAGGTGGCCGGGGACGAACAGCTGACGGCACGCGTCCTCGAGACCGCTTTCACCGGCTCCCATGAACACCATATCTATGCACAGGGCTCCTTCGTGAAAAGCGGAGAAGGAACTCTGAGTATCACAGAGGCTGTGCATGGTGCCATTACCGGCGCGACGGTTACAGGTGGCAAGCTTGAGCTCGGCTCCGCGGTTTCGCTGGACGTGGGTGCCAACGAAATCAAAGGTGGTACGCTGGAGAACGTGGAAATGCTGATTTCGGGTGAAATTAACCGTGCTGTTTCCGGTGAGGTGGCGACAGCGCATAATGTCATCACATCTGCAGATGGTGTGAATCCCGCCGTGCTGACGAATGTGACGCTTCATGCCGGTACAACCACCGAATATGCCACCCTGCAGAATGTTTCCTTTGCCGGGGCGAGCACCCTGCGCGGGTATATCACCTTTGAGAAGACCCAGCGACAGCACGATATGAGCGTGGCCGCCGGCGGAAGCCTGACGGTGGATAACGTATGTTTTGACCTGCATGGCCTTTCGAGCGGGGAGAAGGTTCTTATTGTCAACAATGCCGTGGACAGCACCTCCGGTACCCTGACCGGTTGGAATACGGCAAAATTCGTATACGGCGGTATTACAGTGAACAGAGCTGCGGTGGATACCTCCGTAGCCGGCGTGGTAACCATTAACCGCGAGCATAGCGGCGACCTGTATTGGAACGGTACGGAGGACGCCAAGTGGGGCTCCGGTGACGCTAACTGGAGCACGCAACCCGATGGCTCCGGCAGTGAGGCCTTTACTTCTCTTTCCAATGTTTACTTCGGAGCCGATGCTGCCAACCGTGATATCACCGTCGTGCAGGACCTGGTTGTCATGGATTTCAACCTCTCAGGCGGCGACTACAGCTTCAGCGGCGGTCGTATTGCCACGCTGGGAGATGCTACTGTCAACACCGGTACGGAGGACACAGTTACCTTCCACGACCTGCTGGTGGTTCAGGGGAATATGACGACTTCCGGGCAGGGAACTCTGGAATTGCTCGGTGCGACCACCGTGGTGAAGGATTTGACCCTGGGCACCGACCATATCAACGTGGGTGCAGATTTGACGGTTCTGGGTATGTTCAGCGTGAATGCCGGTTCTGCGATTGATGCCGGTAGTCTGACTCTCTCCGGTAACGTGACGGCGCAGGAGATGAACATTGCCGTGAGCGCCGGTGAAAAGGTCGGTAACTCCTATAATGAACCTTTGGTAAATGTTTCAGGTGACCTCTCCGTCGGCAAATCCGGCAAAATTACCATCGGCGGCACAGCTGAGCAGCATTATCTCGGTGTCGTGCGAGCCGGAGATTTGACGGTCAATACTCAAGAACACGATGTCTACTTCGACCACCTGCATGTGGGCAGCCTGACGGTAGGTGCGGGAGCCGCTGTGCATGTGCAGACCTCTACTGCCGCAGTGGGTATTTCTTCCTCCGAATTCCCAGTCATCAACCTGTCCGGCACTCTGGCGCTGGATGCCCATGGCGTGACCTATGACCGCGGCTACGAGGTGAATGTGCTGGATGACGCCGCTGCTCTTTCTTTCGGTACCGATTGCACGATTGCCAACCTGTCGATATACGGCAAGGTAGATGAATCCGGCTACAAAAACTTGTCCATTGCATCGCGCTCCCATTCAGCTACAGTGGAGCACATGGAGAATCTGCGTAACCTTTCCTTCAGTTCTGGCTCTGTAACGGTAAAGAACTCTACCCATGCGGTTCACGGTGAGCTTTCTCTCAATAACAGCAAGCTGAATCTGGGTGAAGGGTCCGATGATTTCATGGCGGAGGATTCGAAAAACATTGTGCTGACGAAAGCCTCCGTCCTGAATATCGGCTCGACCACGCAGCACATATCTGCCGGCAATATTATTTCTCTTTCTTCTGCATCATCCATTACGGGGGCTGCCGATTCCTCCGCTTTGGTGTTTGCCGATGGTGCTGCCATTACCTATGATAAGGGAGATAACTCTATCATAGCTAACATGGTTGCAGCCAACATGGTGGTAGACCATACGCTGCAAATTCGTTCCGAACAGGCCGGTAGCTCTTTGGATATTTCCGGCAAGCTCTCCGGAGACGGTACAGTGCAGCTTTCGGGTGCAGGCACGGTGGCTCTCACCGGTGTCAACCTTTTCACCGGTATGGTGACGGTGGGGCAGGATTCCACGCTGTCGCTGCAGAACGCCGGAGCTCTGGCGGATGCCGGAGTCACTCTCAACGGTGGCACTCTGTCGCTGGATACGGATACTGCTGTATATCTCAACGCGTTCACTTTCAACAACGGTGCAACTCTTTCTTTCTCCACTATCTCCGATACAGATGGATTCTCCGCTGACCATGCTGCTTTGCATGTCACTAAGGGCGCTGCCGTCGGTTCCGGTACGCTGAACATCTCTTTTGCTGAGGAGCTGGGGAGTCTGCGTACCTATAACCTCCTGACCGGTCTTTCTTCTCTGGATGGCATTACGCTTAACGTGCAGCACAATGGGAGCGTGCTGCATGATTCTCAGTACAAGGTTTACCTTGATGCCGAAAGTGGCCTGCTGTACATGCAGATCCTTATGGGTAATGTGTGGGAGGGGCAAGGGCAGAGTAAAATTTGGTCCACGGCCAACACTGACGGGAACTGGTGTGATCACAGCAATTATAATGAAAACACCGACCACAAGGCGGCTATTTTCGATGATTTGAATGGCGACTCTGAAACCGTTTATGTACAGGGTACGGTCAATCCCGGAGATGTTTATTTCGTCGCGGGTAAAACGAATTATACGCTGCTTGCCGACACCGATGGCCTGCTGACTGAGGGGACGGTTATCCACAAGAAGGGCGACGCTACGGTGCAGTTGAGTTTGACAAATAACGCAACGGCCGATACTGCATTGGGGGATATTGATGTGCAAGACGGTACTCTTGAGTTCGTAGCGTCCGCTGCAGTGGGTGGCACGGTAACGGTTGCTTCGGAAGGCTGTCTTGCTGTAGATGATGAGCTGAAGATGGCTCCCAATGCTGATGGTGAGTTTAACTATACACTATCTGCTATTGTGTCGGGTACATCTGCTACGCTCAGCGGTGTAACGATGGATGCCTCCGGTATCAGAGGTGCCTCTGCGGAGTCATATGGCAGCGCAGGCCGGTTGCTGGTTCTGGGTAGCGCCAATCTGGCATATCTTACTCTTACTGATTTTGAAGCAGAAGGTAACGTAACGTTGTCCGACGTTACCTTGGCTTCTTCTGCGGGGGCTACTTCTCATCTTTTGAAGGATGTGACCATTGGCACGGGAGTTGCGGTGGATGCGTCCGGTGACTACACTATTTCCGGAGATGTTGTGTTTGATGGAACGCTCAACAATGAAGGTAAGGTTACGTTGAAAGATATAACCCACGTTGAAATAGGTAAGATTGCATATACACCTATTGTTGATAAAACGTTCGGTTCGGCCGAGTATGTTTATCAATTGGTCAACTCGGTTGGAAATGGCAATTTAACGGCGCAAATATTTACAGCCGACCGGGTTTCCATCAATGGTGTAAACTTGGCTAATGATTTAGCTTCAGGCATCGGTGCCGTGTTCACTGATAACAAGAACGGTTCTTTCACTCTGAGTGTAGGTAAAATACTTGCCTATGATGATGAGGGGAATATTACTCAGGTAGATGGCTCGGTCGGTATGCCGCAGTGGGATGAGCGCTGGGGTAAGACGGAAAATGCGCCCGGTATTTCCCGCCGATATGTCGGAACAGAGGTTGACAACGTTGGATTGGCCGATGGTAATGGAGATAGCACGGGGTATTACAAGTATGGCTCTATCGTAAATACGGATACCGCCTCCAAGGTTAATAACGGGAAGTCTATCGTGGTGACGTTGTCTTCCGATGCCTCGGGTGAGTTTATCGCCGGCAGTCGCAATGGGGGAAATAATAATGTTTTTGCTCTGGATCATGAGGTGTGGATAGAGGATTGCTCTGCTTTCAAACACGTTATCGGTGGTATGGACGACTATATGGCCAGTTGGACAGGGTTTACTCAGACTGCTGCAACTCATATATTGGTCAACTCTACCGCCAAAAGAGACCCGGATAGCGGTGCCCTCAACGATATCGACTATATCAGAAACAGGGAAAACTGGGCGAAGCAGTTCATCATTGGCGGTACTCGCTGGGGGAATCAGACTGCTGAGAGCTATGTGACGGTGCTGCAAGGCGAGATTTACACCATTTTCGGTGGCTCGTGCGGCGGTTACTACCTTGTTGACCCTGATGCTTCGTGGTATTCCATGTGTCCATCGTCTCAGACCGGTACTTCGCATGTTTTTGTAGATGGCGGTAGAATCGGTGAAATCTTTGCCGCCGGCATGTACTCCACCCTTACTGGTACACAGGAGGTGGATGGGCGCACCCGTGCCTCGGAATTGGTGATTACCGGAGGAACGCTCGGCGGATATCACCTGCGTGTCTTCGGCGGTGGTGAGCGTGGTGAAGTCCATGGCGATATTTATGTACGTATGGAAGGCAATGCCGAGATTAAGTCTCGATTGGTGGGTGGCTCAAATGTCGGTAAGGTGTACGGCAATATCACGATGGATCTCATCAGTGGCTCGGCTTTCAGAGTTGATGCCGCAGGTCTGGGATGGAAATACTATGACTACGTTGCTCAAAAAGAAGTAATAGAAGAAGCCTATATCAAGGGTGAGGTTCAGGTAAATCTGTACAGTGCTTTCCAACTCGGAAAAGGTGAAGACCTTGGCCTCCAAGCCGGTATTTATGGCGGTAGGGAGCTGACGAACTACGTCAGTGAGGATTGTACAAGCATACTTCATTTTGCGGAGTCCTCTACAACATACAAACTTGGCTTCATTGGTGAGGATGGTTACACGGCTTCTGAGGACTCTATCGTTGTGACAGGTTTCGACCGGTTTGAACTGGAAGAAGATGCTCATGCCGTGCTCTCTCTCGGGTATTTTGATATTGATATGGATCCGACCAGAACCCTTATTGTCAGTGGTAAGGGTGTGGTCGAGGTGATTGGTCACGGCGCGAACTTCGGGCGCAATATCGAGCTTACGGACGGAGCGACGCTGAAGGTGTCCACCAGTGTAATCGGGTTGCCGGATGACGACAGCGACGATCGCACCATCTATGTGACGAAAGGTACCACTCTGGATCTCACCGGTTATCCTGTGGAGTCTGGGTATGTGGCGTCTAATCCCTACGCCGGATTGAGCTTCGTAACAGAAGTCTGCGGCGATGGCGTGGATGGTAGGGGCGCTATCTTCAAGGGGACGGTACACGAAGCGGATGACGACAAGTTGCTCTCTGCCAGCATGGTTTCGCTTCCCAAGGTCACGCTCACAGGCAATACCTCTGTCGGTGTGATGAACCATGAGGTTCTCCACATGAGCAACTATGAACAGAGAGAAATTACTCTTGATTTAAAGGGGTATACCTTCACCAAGCAAGGTCTGGGTTCATTTGTTGCCCGAAACGTGACGATGTCTGAGGGTACGATATTGGTACATCAGGGGGATTTCTACATCGATAAGGGAAGTCTGAGCAGAGAAACCGATATCGTGATGGCTGCCGGAACTTCTTTGCACATGAATTCCGTGAATTCTGAGAACGCGGAGGAGGGGTCCTCCACTCCGGCTATTCGTTCGCTGAGTGGTTCGGGCAGTGTCATCCTGAATGACGCGGTGCTTACGCTGCATACGACCCGCGATTCTGCCTACAGAGACAATTACATGGATAATACGCAGTCCTATAATCAGTTCTTGGATACGACGGGCTTTGGTTATGCCGTATTCAGCGGGACGATAAGTGAGGGCTCCGACGCAAGCAGTCTCGTAAAGGCCGGCGATGGTGTACACTATTTGTCCGGCAGTGCCAATACCTACTCCGGCGGAACACGCATTGAAGACGGTAGGCTCTACCTGTTGGGAACCTCTACTCAGAGTGGGTTTGTCAAGGGGGGCGCTGACGTGGCTTTCGGTGTGGCAGGTACCGGTGCCATCATCTGGGCCGGTGAGAATGCAGAACTGTATTTGGGGCATGATACCCGCATTTATAACGAAGGAACAGTTAACGTGGCCGGTGGTGTGATGACCATCGGCGTGGAAGGTGCTCCCAATGGTGTGCTGGCAGACTTTGTCGGTATTCACAGCAAGGGCAATAACCCTGTGGAGATGAACGGCGTGGAATATGTGGAGATCGAAACACATAACCTGAAGTCCATTGCCGTGGATGCAACGTATGCTGACGGAACGGAGTATGTGGCCGGTACGGACATTGACCACAACAAGATGCTGCTGGTGAAGATGAGCGAGTGGGAGACAGCAAGGAATACGGAGGTAACCGGCTTCTCCGATGCCGGTTACAATGAGGCTATCTACTCCGGTGTTCTCTTTGATTCCAACGATGTGGCAGCCAGACTGCACAAAGTGGGAGTGGGTACTTTGGTGCTGGATCAGAGCAACTCCTACACCGGCGGCACGGAAATCGAGGCCGGTACACTTCGTGTGCGTGGCTGGGGTTCTCTCGGTAAGAATGCGAAGGAGAACGCGGTCAACGTGCAGGAAGGTGCTACCCTCATGTTCACGCACAACAGTGGCTACGGCAATGAGCCCACAAGTGCTGCAAACAATATCACCATTGCCGGCAGTGGCGATGCCCGCTGGCTGGGGCATGCAGCCACGGACGGAGATACGGCCGCCCTCATCTCGGCTGTGGGCCCTGCGGTGACCTTCACGCTCAGCGGCGATATTGACGGCAGCGGTAATGTGCGCCACTCCGGTGAGGGTGTGCTGGTGCTCAACGGCGATAATAAATACACCGGCGGCACGTATGCCTCCCGTGGTACGGTGGAGGTGCAGAGTGCGGATGGTCTGGGTGCCACGGCACGCGGGGTGGGTACTGTGACCATAGAGAGCGATGCCGACCTTCGCGTCACTGTGGAGGAGGGCTACACGGGCAAGAGCCTGGTAACAAGCCTCGCGGCGGATGTGAATGATATTCAGGGTGATGTTTCCATCCGTGGCACGGCAGATACCGAGCGTATTCTGCACATGGACGGCAACGGCTACAATGCCCTTTCCACCACATTGAATGACAATGGTACGCTGCTGCTCAACGGTGCGGCCATCGACGGTAAGGCGGTAAAGGCTGAGTCTGCTCTGCTCACCGGCAGCGGCAAAGTCGTGGTGTCCGATGCCTCGGGCTCCGGTGCTTCTGCCACGTTTGACTCGATGATTGACTACAGCGGCGACTTCCGTGTGGAGGGTGACAATGCCTCCATCTCGGTGAAAACCGGTACGTATATCGACGGCAGCATTCATGTGGCAGGTAAACATGCCTCGGTCAATACCGGCAGTCATATTTACATTACCGACGCAAATTCGCTGTCCCTGAGCTCTTTGGGTGATGCTACTCAGAATACCGCCGCTGTGGTGAAAACGGATGGTGCCGTGAACATTGAGGCCGGCGCTGTTTTCTCCGTGCAGAATAAGGAGACGTCTTACGCTTACGACCTCAGCGGGCTGCAGAATAGCGTAACCTTCACGCTGGAAGAAGCTGTACAGAGCAGCATTCAGAGCGACAATCTGCTTGAGGTGAGATCTTATCAAACGGTTGGCTCCGCAGCTGTAGCCTATGATGGCCGGTTTGATGCCGCGAACGCAGTAAACCTTCAGGCTGTCGGTGCTGTGCAGGCAAAGGGCGGGCTGACGCTTGACGGCGGTTCCACCTATGAAACATCGAAGGGCCATACCAGCCTGATGGGCGGCTCGCTGACGCTCGATACCATGGAAAACAGCTTGCTGACCTTCCACACAACTCCGGATGTGCAATACGATGCCTCCACCGGAAAAGCTCAGCTGGTGCTCTTCAGCGGTGTGAACCGCGTTTATTTCGTCCATGATATGGTGGATGCGAGCAGCGATTCCGGCAGTATCTACTACACCATGGCGAGCCGTTACCTTACCGGCAGTGAGTTCATCGACGATAACACCGTGCTGGTGTACGACTCCGGGGAGGGAGTGGTTTATCTGCAGCAGGTGGTTCCTGAGCCCGCCACGGCAACGCTTTCTCTGCTTGCTCTGGCCGCTCTGGCTGCTCGCCGCCGCCGCAAGTAATACTTTCTGCTCGCTTTGCAGAAAAGCCCCCGTGGTTCATCGAACCACGGGGGCTTCATTTATGGAGGGGATTGTCAAAAAGCATATTTCTGCACCATCCGCACCAAAAATGCAGGAAACGCGCAACAAAATGCCAGCCTATGGCATTCATTTATTAGAAAACCCTCACTTTCTGTCATTTTTTGTTGCGGATTCGGTGCCGGGAAGTATTATGATATATAAAGGAGATAGATGACTGATGAAAATCTCTACCAAACAGATTCAAATTACTTTTTTCACTATTGCCGGAGTGGGGCTCGCTCTTCTGATTTCTGAATGTGTTGTTCTGGAGCGAAAAAATGAGCGTTGGCATCAGGAAAATCAACACATGGAAGCTGAGGTGAAAAAGTATATTGATAGTCGCATTGAAGAAAAGCTCCATTCATCCACGCTTGAACAGAGGGGCGGAAATTGATATAATACACGTAACAGATACACGCTTAGTTATGACCAAGTTCCAATTCTCCAGAATCCTTGCCATTTGCTCCCTGTGCCTTGCGGCGGTGGGGCTGAGCTCATGCCTGATAACTCATCAGCAACTTTACGAACAATCTTTTTCTTGTGACGGTGTCTGGATAGAACAGCCCGATACTATTTACCAAACAAATGGTAAAAATTATGTACGAGGAGTAAGAGCTCAGTTTGTGTATGAACGCAATCATTCGTATATCGGATTGAAAGAAGGGATTACAGGTCCATCCGAATGGAAATGGAAGAAAGTTAGCGGGTCAGAGGGGGAGCTTGTTTACAAAGAGGTGGATGACTGGGGAGATTTTAAGAAAGATAGTGCATGGGTAAGTCTTGACTTGAGAAATTTCCGCACCAAGAAACAGGAATATCCGGTACCTTCTTTATTTGTTGATAAAAACAAACGCCACTTAACTTCGCGAGCTTTCTATGGGCTCCCGGGAGCAGCGCTCTGTTTCATCCCAGACATCGCCGGAAGCGTCGTCATGTGGACAGCCTACGGCACGGGAATGGTAATCCAGGGTATTGTGCTGGTTCCGGTATCTCATCAGCAGCAACAAATCGTGACTGATTTTGGCGAAAAGCCTGTTGTTGAATAGCATAGCTGGTGCCTTTTTGCGCCATCGGCCACAAAAATGCAGGAAACGCGCAACAAAATGCCCGTTGCAAGCGTCTATTTATTAGAAAATCTGCACTTTCTGCTTTTTTTATTGCGGATTCGGTGCCGGGAGGTATTATCTTTGGTAGAGGAGGTTTAGAGAATGATGGACAAGTGGCGCAAAATCTGTCGATATTCGGGCTGCTCTCTGGTCGGATTGCTGGTGTCGGCGGTAGTGGTGATGTGCCTGCGGCAACCATCTGAACCGGAGAAAGGCCCCATGCGCTACGATGTGGAACCTCTTCAAAATCGTCTGGCTCTTGAAGGGGGAATTCTGCGTGCCCATTGGTTTGTGCAGCGCAAATTCGCGGATAGCTGGGGACCGCCTACCCAGGATAACTGTTTGATTGTACGAGGTGTGATTGCAGCACAAGCGGCAGAGGCCCCGCGCTCGCCTGTCTCGTCCGATTCTCCCTTGGAGCCACGCTCGCCCTTCAGGGAAGCCAGCCATGCAGCTTCCGTACCTACAAAACCATTGGCCACGGCGATATCGTAGGCAGACAGGCCCGAAACATCCACAGTAAGGCCACCGGAAGAAGACTTGCCTACCGGGCGGACATTCTTCCCGGAGACCGGCTCATCCGTCCCCAGCATGACGAAGCCAGCGGCATCAGCCGTGGCTTGCTTGCTATTCACCCAGGACTTAGTGGCCACGAGGTCCGGAGCCGGGTATTCCCCGGTAGCGGCCTCCGGAGAATCCGTGGCCAGTTGGATAATATAGTTGATGATAGTCGTCTGGAGCGTATCAGAAAGACGGGGGTCGCCGTTCTCCATCCAAGCGAACTCGGTCATGGCCGCAAGCGTGGCCGGGGAGCTTTCCTTGCCCTCGCCCACATCGAGCGCGTCATTGAGCGCAAGCGAGGATGCCACCAGACTCAAATCAAAGCGGGTACCCAGTTCTGTCTGCGTGCCGGAATCTGCTTCAGCAAGGATGAGCAAATCTCCCTCGTAGTTGCCCTTTTCCTTGATGCCCATGCGAAGACCGGAAGCGGAGGAACTGCCCAGAATCGTGACACTCAGAGGAACTACGGCTCCGCGTTTCGCCTTAAAAGAGCTAAGCGGTGAGCCTGTAGATTTGGCCTGCAACTGAGCCGGGCTCTTGTCTGTATTGATAAAGATGTCCATACCTGAGAGAGTTTGTCAAAATGAGGGTAGTGCATCAGCATTTTGAATGCTGATGCAAGCGAAAAGTTGAAAAATCATTAAAAATTATTCACTTAAGGAGATGAATGATGTTAAAAAAAGCCAGTTCTGAGAGCGTTGCGTTATTCTAACATATTCATGTTTCAATTTTTCTCACAACTACAGCATTCAAAATGCTGTACGCTTTGGGCGTTAACTCAAAAAGGTACATTATGAAAATCTCTCACACTTTTTTGTTTGCTGCATTGTGCTGTGCAGCATACCAATCCTTTGCCGCTACAACCCTGGAAGGTGCTTCCTATACATACAGCGGCAATAATCCTCTTAAACGTAATGCTGCAGCAGATAAGTCAACGCTCAGTTACAGCAACCTACCGGATGTGGGACCCTTGCAAATAAGGGATTCAATAGTTGATACGACCGCTTACGACACTTTTACTGTAACAGCTAATGGCAGTTATGCCATACAATTTATGAATTCTACAGTTAAGGGTAACAATGTTATTTTTAACGGTAAAGCTGTAAGATTACAATCGAGCTCCACGTTGGAAGCCACGAATGTAACTCTGGCGGGAAGTACGGGTGTATGGAGTGGAGCACAAGTAATTGCAACGAATCAAGTAACGGTACAAGAAACAGCAAACACGAGTAGTGCATCAATCCAAGCCAATGTTATTTTGTTGGAGGGCACGGGCTCGATAAGGAATACAGAATTCACGGCAGACACAATTAGCATCAGCGGTTCTTCATTACAGATAGGGGGGGATAATGGCAATAAAGTTTCGGCAGACTCCATCGTGCTGGAATCGGGTACGTTGTCCCTTGCGGAGGCAGCACTAACTGAGACTTCAATCACCATGAACGGAGGATCTCTCAATATTCTTAATAATGTAGAAGTCGGAGCGCTGACCCTTAACGACGGTACTCTTAATTTTTCCGGTGATTATGTCATCGACCTTGGCAATGAAGATTTGATACTGGGGGACAACGTTGCAATCACCCTGAATGTGGATTCACTCGACAACATTGAAGGTATAACTCTCTTCAAAAACACGAGTAATGTGAGCGGATTGGATGAACTCACCGTAACGTTTGTAGATGCTACCGGTGCAGAAAAGGAAGCGGCTGTTTCTTTCAGCAATGGTTCTGTGGTAACAGGTACCATCCCCGAGCCCACCACGGCCACACTTTCCCTGCTGGCTCTGGCCGGCTTGGCAGCACGTCGCCGTCGGGCTTCTCGTTGATACGCCCAGACAGGCCGCAAGTAAGATAATTTTCGGTAAATGTAAATTCAAGCCGTTGTCCCTGACCGGGCAGCGGCTTTTTGAATTCCTGACTAAAACAGCACCCTGATAGGCACCTCGTGCTTCCGGTAATAGTCTGCCTCGAACTGCCAATCGTGCTTATGCCATTTATAGGAGCCGTTGTCTCCATCCGGCAAGAAATTGACCAGCACCCGGCAGACCAAGGGCTCCACTTCTAGCAAATCCTCCCCTTGCAGCCCTATTTCTGCGCCATCGGCAATAAAAATGCAGGAAACGCGCAACAAAATGCCCGCCGCGAGCTTCTATTTATTAGAAAATCCCGACTTTCCGACTTTTTTTGTTTCGGATTCGGCAGCGAAATGTGTTAATATAGGAGTATGGAAATAAATCACATTTTTGAGAGCTTTTTATGAAAACAATTTTATTTACAGCCAGCCTGTTATTTGCTCCGCTGTGCCTGGCAGACGCGGAGCGGGAGCATTTGATTTATGAGGCCGACTGTTTCGTGGACACAGAACTACGTTGCCCCTCACCGGATGGACAGTCCGAGCTGGTGTATCGAGGCTCCCGCCATGCAGAGCGGGAAGACATAAGTGTGGTCAACGACATGGTGATAATTCTGAAAAACGGGAGGGAAATCCCCCTCGGCGCGCTTTTCTGTGCCATGCCGATATACAAAGCCAATATCATCCGTCAGCCGTGGTCACCTGACGGCAAATGGCTGGTATTCCCCTCCGGCCGCTTCTCCTATTGCTTCTACCCGGTAGCAGCGTTGCACGATAATTGCTTCAGCAGTAAGAATTTCAGAATGCTCTGTGTGACACAACCATTTATGCACACTTTCGGCGAGAGAGAAGACGGATCGATCATAAGCGAGAGCCGACAAACTCACTTCATACTTGAAGGCGGACACTGGGAGGCGGATGGCTCCTTTACATTCCGTGCCGGATTGTCTGGCTATTTAGCTCCTTATTCCGCATCTGTTTCAGATGAAGGCGTTATTTACAAACAAGAAGGTGATATGGTTAATCACCGTCCATAACTCATTTACAAGAGCTATGAATCAGCGTTTCCACAAGAGATTATTCCACAGAATCCTGACCACCACGGCCCTGTGTCTCGCGGCGATGGGGCTGAGCTCGTGTGTGTTGGAGACGCATCAGCGAGTACTGGATACCGCAAAGGAATACGATGGCATTGTCGTGCTTCACGATGCCGTGTACCGGGTGGGCTCTACTATGTGCAGGGGGTGCAGACGACCTTGCGCCGCAGCAACCGCGATTTAATAGGTGGCCCTTATGCTAAAGCGTTG
>JAZNLU010000093.1:0-3781 GCA_045579245.1 Akkermansia sp. | reverse complement strand
GCCTGCGGCTCGAGCGAAATTCGGCTTTCGCCGAGCGAAATTAACAGCTTACGCTGTCAGCGAAATTGCTGCCTCCGGCAGCAGTGATAGAGTTCCGCAGCCCTGCGGGCTGCCATTCTTTTTCACTACCGCCGTTCCGGCGGTAATTTCGCTATCCACGCAGTGGATAATTTCGCTCATGGCAACAGCCATGAATTTCGCTGCCCGTCAGGGCAATTTCGCGTGTGGGCTTGCCCGCACATCTTCCCTCCGACAACTTCCCATTGATCTACCGATGTGTCTATTTCTGCTGTTTAGCTATTTATCGAACGCTATACTAGGTGCGTTTACCTCCGGCGATGATTCCGGCGCCCTCCGGGTGAAAGGAACGCTCGCTCTGCTCGCATGATGAACGATGAATGACGCTCAGCATTAGTCGAAAACATCTGCGCGTAGTGCAGCGAACCTTGAATTCGTCATTCGTAAGTCGTCAATCGTCATTCAATATCTCCTTCTCCCCGCAGCTCTTTTTTCGGGCGGTGGGGTTCCAGCATTCGGCGGGCGGCGCGTGCCCGGGTCCGTGCCTGTTTGCGGGCTTGGTTGTGGAGGTGGCGCTGCATGGCAAAGGGCTTTTTGCCGTGGGAATCTACCGGGTGGGAGGTTCCGTCCGGCTCGATGATAGAAGCCTGCGTGTTGTCCTTGAAGCAGGCATCCAGAATATCCTGAACCCGCCGCGCCAGCGCCGGGTTTTCGATGGGTATCATCATCTCCACGCGGCGGTCGAGATTGCGGCTCATCCAGTCTGCGCTGGCAATATAGACCAGTGGGCTGCCGCCGTTGTGGAAGGTGAGGATGCGGGCGTGCTCCAGATAGCGGTCCACAATGCTGATGATGCGGGTATTGGCCTGTGCCTGCGGGGTGCCCGGTGCCCAGCAGCAGATACCGCGGATGTTCAGCCGGATGTTGACTCCGGCCTCTGCCGCCCGCTCCAGTGCGGACATGATATCCACATCGTTGAGAGAGTTCATCTTCGCGCGGATTTTGGCCTTTTCCCCCTGGAGGGCGCGCTGGGTTTCGGCATTGATGAGGTCAAGCAGGCGGGACTTCATCATGGTGGGGGAGGGGAAGGCGCGCCGGAACTGCATGAGACGGGTGAGCCCCATGACGGAGTTGAAGAATTGGGAGGCATCAGCCCCCAGATTCTCATCGCAGGTGAGCAGGGAGAGGTCGCTGTAGATGCGGGCGGTGTTCTCGTTGTAATTGCCGGTGCCGATGTGGCAGTAGCGGCGCAGAGAGCCGTTTTCTCGCCGGACAATAAGCATGATTTTCGCGTGGGTCTTGAAGCCCTTCACGCCGTAGACCACCTGCACGCCGGAGCGCTGCAGCTGCTCTGCCTGTGCCAGATTGTGGCTTTCATCGAAGCGAGCCTTGAGCTCCACCAGCACGGTGACCTGCTTGCCGGATTCGGCAGCGCGACACAGGGCGCGGATGAAACGGGAGTTTTTCGCCGTGCGGTAGAGCACCTGCTTGATGGCCACCACATCCGGGTCGGCTGCCGCCTCCTCAATGAGCTTCACCACGGGTTCATAACTTTCGTAGGGATTGTGGATGAGGATATCCCCCTCCGCTATGTTCTCGAACATGGTCAGCTCCGGGTCAACTCCGGCGGGCCAGCTGGGCGTCCAGGTCTCAATTTTGTATTGGTCGTTGCCGGGTTCGAAAGCCATCTGTCCGAAGTCCACCAGTCGCAGCAGCCCCGGAACGCGGTAAATGGCATCCTCCGCCGCCCCGACAATGCCGGCCACGCGGGAGATGAAGCTCTCCGGGGTGTCGGCAGGGATTTCCAGACGCACGCAGTCGGAGAACTTGCGGGCCACCAGCACCTCGCGCATCTCGTGGGCGAAGTCGCCGCCCTCTTCCTCTGTCACCGCGATATCGCCGTTGCGGGTCACGCGGAAGGGGTGGCAGCGCAGCACCTGCTCCCCGGGGAACAGATGCCCGATGTAGGCGGCACACAGAGATTCCAGCATCACGTAGCGCCCGCGCCCCAGCACGGCAGATTCTACCCGCCGGGGCAGCGAATCCGGCAGAGTGACCGCCACGAATCGGGAGCCGCTTTCGTGTTGTGCACACTTCAGCTCAATGCCGAGAATAAGATTCAGATTGGGCAGGGCGGGGGGTATCTCCACCTCCATGGCCAGCGGGGTAAGCAGGGGGGCGATGGAGGAGATAAACTGTTCCTCCAGTGCCGCGCGCTGCATTTCCGTGAGCGCACTACGTGTCAGCGGGCTCAGCCCGGCTTCCTCCAGCTGCGGCATGAGCTCCCGGCGCAGCAAATCATACTGTTCCTCCACCATGCGTCCGGCGCGGGTGCGGATGAGTTCCAGCTGTTCCGTGGGGGTGAGCCCCGTCAAATCCCGCTTGGCCTTGCCGCTCTGCCGCAGCAGGGTCAGCCCGCCCACGCGCACCTGAAAGAACTCATCCAGATTGCTGGCGGTGATGGATAGGAACTTGAGCCGCTCCAGCAGCGGCAAATCCTGCCGCCGGGCCTGATTCAGCACCCGTTGGTTAAACTCCAGCCACGATATTTCCCGGTTGATATACATGATGACGTTGAATTTTCTGCCCCGTTCTTCAGTTTATCATACGCCCCCCTTGCGGGTCAAGCTCGCTTTCCTGCATCAACAGAGAGAATTTCAGGAAAAATGGTGAGTAAGTGCTTGACAAAAGAGGAACATGGTGCCACGATGCGGCGCATGAAACGATTTCTGATTTTCATGATGATGGTGCTGGGGCTGGTGATATGCCCGGTAATGGCTCAGGATTTGGCTGAACCTGCCGATGAGGCTCCGGCAAAGGAGGCCGCACCGACCAAAGAAGAACTCGCGGAGATGCGTGAGGCCCGCAAGGAGGCATCTGCCTACGTGAAGGATGAGCTGAAGCGCAATAAGAAGCTGGCAAGCCTGCTCAAGAAAGTGAAAGATGCCAAGAGCGCCAAAAAGCAGGCAGAGAAGATTCTTGAGCTGACCGGTTCCGGCAAGACGAAAAAGACGGCGCTGGGCGATGTCGGCTCGGCAAAGCGTCCCACCGGCCCCGCTATGGATGAGGAGCGCAAGAAGCGCGCCCGCGAGCTGAAGACCTCTTACGCCAAGCTCCGCAAGCAGGTAGAGGCTTTCAACGAGCTGGAGATTGAGGATTGTGAGGAGTTTAATGAAATCAAGTCCGCTCTGGAAAAGCTTCCCGGCCTTGCTGAATCCGAGACGGAGTTTGACGAGGAATAAATCTCGTATTTGATCATTTGGAAACGGCCTTGGCGGACTTCCTCCGCAGTACGCATACCGCGTCGGCCGTGCAGAAAAAGACCGCTGCCGAATAAAGGCAGCGGTCTTGATTGATAGGTAAACGAAAAGCAATAAATTACTTGCGGCGACGGCTTGTCACGCCATAGCTTTAGCGGCGGCGGCGACGGGCAGCCAGACCGGCCAGAGCCAGCAGGCTCAGCGTAGCCGTGGTCGGCTCCGGTACAGCGGAAGCAACAGCGTACTGAGCGTTCACCACAGAACCCATCGTCGTAGCAGCAACATCAACACTTTCTCCCACATTAGACATAGCACCATCGCCGATATACAGCGTCACTGCATCATCGCTGGCCCATGTGAGTGTAATGCCATTCGAGTTATAATTAGCAGAGCTGTAGGTGCCCCAGTAGAGAGCCAGCACGTCTGTGGTATCATCAGCGGAAAGCGCACCTTCATTAAGGGTGAACGTCAGCGTGAAATCCCCACCCCAGAAATTGCCACCG